>NZ_CP187862.1:1800000-2107500 GCF_050555565.1 Enterococcus sp. MSG3290
CCTCATCCCCGCACTTTTCAACGTACGTGGGTTCGGTCCTCCAGTGCGTTTTACCGCACCTTCAACCTGGACATGGGTAGATCACATGGTTTCGGGTCTACGACTACATACTCAAACGCCCTATTCAGACTCGCTTTCGCTGCGGCTCCGTCTCTTCAACTTAACCTCGCATGCAATCGTAACTCGCCGGTTCATTCTACAAAAGGCACGCCATCACCCATTAACGGGCTTTGACTTGTTGTAGGCACACGGTTTCAGGTTCTATTTCACTCCCCTTCCGGGGTGCTTTTCACCTTTCCCTCACGGTACTGGTTCACTATCGGTCACTAGGGAGTATTTAGCCTTGGGAGATGGTCCTCCCGGATTCCGACGGAATTTCTCGTGTTCCGCCGTACTCAGGATCCTCCTAGGTGTCTTCCACATTTCGTCTACGGGGTTTTTACCCTCTTTGACTGACTTTTCCAAGTCATTCGACTATCTGAAAGAACTACCATATTGGAGTCCTACAACCCCAACAAGCAAGCTTGCTGGTTTGGGCTTTTCCCGTTTCGCTCGCCGCTACTCAGGGAATCGAATTTTCTTTCTCTTCCTGCAGGTACTTAGATGTTTCAGTTCTCTGCGTCTACCTCGAATGTGCTATGTATTCACACAATCGTAACATCCTATTAAAGATGCTGGGTTCCCCCATTCGGAAATCTCTGGATCATAGCTTACGTACAGCTCCCCAAAGCATATCGGTGTTAGTCCCGTCCTTCATCGGCTCCTAGTGCCAAGGCATCCACCGTGCGCCCTTATTCACTTAACCTTATCAACCTTGCGGTTGGGTTTTGACCCTTCTTCTAGCGATAGAAGTTAGATCAAGAAAATAAGCAATTGAACTTATTAAAAAACTCTATCCAGCTCACAAATCAGCCTGTGCGGCAAAAAGATCGATCGTCTCATAAAATCAAAGATTTTATGGCCGTCCGCCTATTTTGCTTCAGGCTAAACAATTTGTTCAGCTTTCAAATTCAACGCGGTGTTCTCGGTTTGTATTACTTACATTTACTTCAAATATCCAGTTTTCAATGAACAAATTTAACAACTAATGTTGTTAATGGAGCCTAGCGGGATCGAACCGCTGACCTCCTGCGTGCAAAGCAGGCGCTCTCCCAGCTGAGCTAAGGCCCCGTTTTAAATTGAGAGTAAACCTCTCAAAACTGAACAAAGTAAAAACAAATTGTGTAGTCTCCGTAATATTCCTTAGAAAGGAGGTGATCCAGCCGCACCTTCCGATACGGCTACCTTGTTACGACTTCACCCCAATCATCTATCCCACCTTAGGCGGCTGGCTCCAAAAGGTTACCTCACCGACTTCGGGTGTTACAAACTCTCGTGGTGTGACGGGCGGTGTGTACAAGGCCCGGGAACGTATTCACCGCGGCGTGCTGATCCGCGATTACTAGCGATTCCGGCTTCATGCAGGCGAGTTGCAGCCTGCAATCCGAACTGAGAGAAGCTTTAAGAGATTAGCTTAGCCTCGCGACTTCGCAACTCGTTGTACTTCCCATTGTAGCACGTGTGTAGCCCAGGTCATAAGGGGCATGATGATTTGACGTCATCCCCACCTTCCTCCGGTTTGTCACCGGCAGTCTTGCTAGAGTGCCCAACTGAATGATGGCAACTAACAATAAGGGTTGCGCTCGTTGCGGGACTTAACCCAACATCTCACGACACGAGCTGACGACAACCATGCACCACCTGTCACTTTGCCCCCGAAGGGGAAGCTCTATCTCTAGAGTGGTCAAAGGATGTCAAGACCTGGTAAGGTTCTTCGCGTTGCTTCGAATTAAACCACATGCTCCACCGCTTGTGCGGGCCCCCGTCAATTCCTTTGAGTTTCAACCTTGCGGTCGTACTCCCCAGGCGGAGTGCTTAATGCGTTAGCTGCAGCACTGAAGGGCGGAAACCCTCCAACACTTAGCACTCATCGTTTACGGCGTGGACTACCAGGGTATCTAATCCTGTTTGCTCCCCACGCTTTCGAGCCTCAGCGTCAGTTACAGACCAGAGAGCCGCCTTCGCCACTGGTGTTCCTCCATATATCTACGCATTTCACCGCTACACATGGAATTCCACTCTCCTCTTCTGCACTCAAGTCTCCCAGTTTCCAATGACCCTCCCCGGTTGAGCCGGGGGCTTTCACATCAGACTTAAGAAACCGCCTGCGCTCGCTTTACGCCCAATAAATCCGGACAACGCTTGCCACCTACGTATTACCGCGGCTGCTGGCACGTAGTTAGCCGTGGCTTTCTGGTTAGATACCGTCAAGGGATGAACAGTTACTCTCATCCTTGTTCTTCTCTAACAACAGAGTTTTACGATCCGAAAACCTTCTTCACTCACGCGGCGTTGCTCGGTCAGACTTTCGTCCATTGCCGAAGATTCCCTACTGCTGCCTCCCGTAGGAGTTTGGGCCGTGTCTCAGTCCCAATGTGGCCGATCACCCTCTCAGGTCGGCTATGCATCGTGGCCTTGGTGAGCCGTTACCTCACCAACTAGCTAATGCACCGCGGGTCCATCCATCAGCGACACCCGAAAGCGCCTTTCAAATCAAAACCATGCGGTTTTGATTGTTATACGGTATTAGCACCTGTTTCCAAGTGTTATCCCCTTCTGATGGGCAGGTTACCCACGTGTTACTCACCCGTTCGCCACTCTTCTTTTTCCGGTGGAGCAAGCTCCGGTGGAAAAAGAAGCGTTCGACTTGCATGTATTAGGCACGCCGCCAGCGTTCGTCCTGAGCCAGGATCAAACTCTCATAAAAAGTTCGAACAATCTTGCGATTGTTAAGCTCAATTTGTTTGCTAGCATATTGCTTGCTTGTTAAAAATGTTTGTTGTCTTGAATTGAATCAAGACGCCCTACACATTTGGTTTGTCTTACTTTGTTCAGTTTTCAAAGGTCTAATCTTTTTGTTTCAACAACTCTTTAATCTTATCAGATTCAGAAGAGAGTGTCAACAACTTCTTTGTTTATTTTTTCTAAACGTCTTTGTCACTCATTAGCAGCGACTTGATTATCATATCATCTTTATTGTTATTTGTCAATAACTTTTTCGAAGTTTTTTTCGATAAAATCAAGCTTTATTAGCTATCTCATCCAAACGACTTCGTTATTATAACATGACATCAAAAGTGCGTCAACACTATTTTTTATAATTTTTAGTGACACCTTAAAGGAATCATTTAGAACAAATAATAATATAGCAATCTCTTTATAAAATTGCAATAGAAAATTCCCTATTTTTATTTATTATTTTTAAACACGAATATTACAGCATTTTATTGTTTTTTCGTTCATCTAAAAGCTACTTACATTTAATTAACGGATGTTATTCTATTTAATTGTTCGCTAGTTTTTTTTATAATGACATCCCTGAATTTCTCACTTGCTTGTATTTTGTACCTTATTCTTTGTTGGATATATAAAAAAACAAGTAAAGCACATGCTTTACTTGTCTTCTGCCTTTGCGATAGGAATAAAGATTCTAAAAATTGTCCCTTGCCCTACTACACTTTCTGCTAAGATACGTCCTTTATAGTTTTCAACCAGTTGTTTAGCGATAGACAACCCCAGACCATTTCCACCCTTCGTTCTAGCTCTTGCTTTATCCACTCGATAAAAACGATTGAAGATCTTATTAAGGTCTTCTTTGGGTATTCCTTCGCCAAAGTCCTGAATCGCGATCTCAAATTCATTCAGAGTGGAAGAAATAGAGATATGGACTTCTTTTCGTGTAGTTGAATACTTTACTGCGTTATCCAATATGATAATGATTAATTGTTCAAAGTGATTACGATAAATTTGCAGGGTCACTTCTTTTGTCAAATCATCATCTAAAGTGATCACATAGTCTGGATATAATATCTTGAAATTATTATAAACTTGATAGGTGACTTCTTTTCCTTTAGTTGTTTCATTCGCATAATGAACATCTACTTGTTCTGCTCTTGATAAGTCTAGCATCTCTTGAACTAAGCTTTTCATACGGCTGATTTCTTGCATGCTGGCGCTTAATGATTCTTCTAATATCTCAGGATCATCTTTCCCCCAACGATTTAGCAGACTAAGATGCCCTTCAATAATTGCAACAGGTGTCCTTAACTCATGAGATACGTCTTCCACGAATTGCTCTTGTTGTTCAATATACAAACGCATACGGTCAAGCATCTCATTGAATATTTCAGCTAAATCTGCCAATTCATCATTTGTGTCGATTTCAGGCATGTGGATATCTGATTGCGGATCTTTACGTATAGTATCCATTGTATCTCTGAGTACCTTGAGTGGTTTTAAGAAATAAGAAGATAAAAAGAAACCTAAAATACTACTTAAGATCAAAGAAACAACTTCTAAAACAATAAGAGTCAATAATAGCTTATTTCGAATATCATAGAAAGAAGATAATTCATAGAAGCTTTGCGCATAGCCGATCTTTTCTCTTGTACCTTTAGAATATATAGGCTGGATAGATAAAAAGCCAGTTTTTCCTTCTAGTGTAACGATCGTTGGAACTTTACGTGTAGTCTGAATCAGGTTTCGACTGTTTTCATGGGTTTTAAAAATCAAGTTCTCGTCCAAATCATAAACATAAAGATCCATTGATGGCTGCCCTAGCTCAGCTATAAAGGAATCGATCTTCATTAAGTTTCCTTCGACCAGTGAAGTATGATCTACGACCTCATCTCCGTCATTTGTCGCTTTCGTCAGATTACGATACGTATTTACTAATGTCAGTTCTTCATCCGAGTTAGCCAAACGAGAAGCTACTTCTGAAATCGTACGCTCTACATTGTTTCTTTCTTTTGCCACAATCAGATTGATAGATGATTTATAGGTAATGACAGCGAAAATTGTAAACACAACGAATATGAAGAAAGAACTCGCAAAGGCCCACTTGATTGTCAAGGAGGGCCCTTTCAGTTCTCTTTTTTCCGATTTTTTCGGCTTTATCACGAGCGCATCACATAACCTGTTCCGCGTACAGTTTGGATATAGCTTTCCTCCCCGGGAACGTCAATTTTGTTGCGAAGATAACGAATATATACGTCCACTACGTTTGTTTCAACTTCTGTTTCGTATCCCCACACTTTATTTAGTAAAACGTCACGTGCTAATACCACGTTCACGTTTTCCATTAAAGTAAGCAGCAACTCGTATTCTCTTTTTGTTAGTTCAATTACTTCATTTCCGCGACGTACGACACGGTTTTCTTTTTCGATAGTCAAATCGCGATAAGTAATAGTAGTTTGTTTAGCCACATTTTTATCGCCTTCAATATCGATTCGACGCAACAATGCACGAAGACGTGCTAATAATTCTTCGATAGCAAATGGTTTGACGATGTAGTCATCTGCTCCGTGGTCAAGTCCAGATACACGATCGATCACAGAATCTCTTGCAGTCATCATAATGATTGGTGTATTTTTGACTTGGCGTACACGTCTGCAGACTTCTAAACCGTTCAATTCTGGGAGCATCAGATCCAACAATATGGCATCCCACTCATTATTTAATGCCGCATCTAAACCAGTTCGGCCGTTGTAGTGGACTTCTGCGTTATACCCTTCATGCTTCAACTCTAGCTCGACAAATCGTGCCAAGTTCTTTTCATCTTCAATGATTAGAATATTGCTCATTTATTATTTTATCCTTTCTATTCTACTGGCTTTTTAAAAACTCTATCATTATACCGATAATATGCTTAAAAATCTATAGTCATTTTATCATGGATAGCAATTTTAAAAAAGAGCTGAAGTCTACTCATAACAATCGACTTCAGCTCTTTCGTCCTCTTTTTATTTTCTCATTTCCTAACAGCCGAAAGACTATTATTCTTCATGGTACCATGAGTAATGGAAGATTCCTTCTTTGTCGACACGTTCATAGGTATGTGCGCCAAAGTAATCGCGTTGGGCTTGGATTATATTTGCAGGCAGACGTTCTGCTCTGTATGAATCGAAGTAAGCGATGGCTGATGAGAAAGTCGGTACAGGTACGCCAGCTTGGACAGCCAAGGCAACGACGTCTCTGACTGATTGCTGATATTTTTTCGTGATTTCAACGAAGTAATCATCTAGCAATAAATTTTCGATCTCAGGATTTTTGTCATAGGCATCCGTAATTTTTTGCAAGAATCGAGCTCGGATGATACATCCAGCGCGCCAGATTTTTGCGATTTCACCAAATGGCAAGTCCCAATCAAATTCTTTTGAAGCGACACGTAATTGAGCAAATCCTTGGGCATAACTCATGATTTTACTGAAATACAACGCTTCTCGGATTTTTTCGACCAATTCTTTTTTGTCTCCCGTGAACTCAAAATCGTTCGTACGAGACAAAATTTTACTTGCTTGTACGCGTTCTTCTTTATAAGCAGAAATATAGCGGGCAAATACAGATTCAGTGATCAATGGAAGTGGCACACCTAAGTCAAGCGCGCTTTGGCTTGTCCATTTACCTGTTCCTTTATTCCCAGCTGCATCAAGGATCACATCTACTACTGGTTTACCTGTTCCTTCATCGTCTTTACGTGTCAGAATGTCAGCAGTGATTTCTATCAAATAGCTGTCTAATTCGCCTTGATTCCATTCTTTAAAGATATCAGCCATTTCTTCTACTGAAAGGTTTAAAATATTCTTCATTAAGTCATAAGATTCAGCAATCAGTTGCATATCTCCATACTCAATACCGTTGTGTACCATTTTCACATAATGTCCGGCTCCATTTGGGCCAATATATGTGACACATGGTGCTCCGTCTTCTGCTTTTGCAGAAATTTGCTCTAAGATTGGTGCAACTAGCGCATAGGCTTCTTTTTGTCCACCAGGCATGATTGAAGGTCCTTTTAAAGCTCCTTCTTCACCACCGGAAACGCCTGTACCGATAAAGTTGATGCCAGAGTTGGCTAACTCTTCATTACGACGCATCGTATCTTTAAAGAATGTATTTCCTCCGTCAATCAAAATATCGCCTTTATCAAGGTGAGGAAGTAACTCTTGGATTGTTGCATCTGTTGCCGGTCCTGCTTTGACCATTAGCAAGATCCGACGTGGTTTCTCGATAGATTCTACAAATTCTTCGATTGTATATGTTGCTTTGAAATTTTTATCTGGGTGTTCTTCTACTACAGCGGTTGTTTTAGCCCCTGTACGATTGAATAAAGCCACTGAATAGCCGCGGCTTTCTATGTTCAAGGCTAGATTTTTACCCATAACGGCCATACCGACAACGCCGATTTGTTGTTTTGACATATGAACTCCTCCTACATACGGGATTTCTCCCTAATCTCTTACATTATAGCTTAACACGGCTACATTGCAAACTAAAGAACAACATATTTTTTATTTACCGACTACAAAAAAATAAACCTCAAGGCTCCATGGTTAGCCTTGAGGTTTTACATTTTCTAATTAAAATGTATTAAGCTTCTTTTGACATTACGTCCTTACCATCATAGTAACCACAATTTGCACATACGTGATGGCTTTTTTTCATTTCACCACAGTTTGGACATTCGTTTAACCCTTTGATTGTCAATTTGTAGTGTGTACGACGTTTTGCTTTTTTAGCTTTTGATGTTCTTCTAGCTGGTACTGCCATTTTGCTACACCTCCTTGTAAAGTCTTGTATCTAAATTAGACACAATATATTCCAATCTTACTTGTTATCGTCGTCTTTTGATTTAGAATCAAAAAGTTCAGATAGTTTTGCAAGACGAGGATCAATTTTATTCTCGGCTTCTTCCATTTTTCTGCGCTGGTATTCTTCTTCGGAAACAACTTCCCAATCATTGCCTTTTGGAAGTTCTGTTGCTGCTTCCTCTTCTTTTGTCAATACCCGCATTGGAATCGCCAATAAGATGTTGTCTTCAATCGACTCTGCTAAATTCAATAATGGACCTTCAATTAGCAAAATCTCATCTGCAGACATTTGTTCATCTCTACTTTGGAATTGTTCTTCTGTCATGAATACTTCGTCTACAGAAAAATCCATGGGCAGTTCAACAGGTTCTAGTGAACGTGTTGAAGGAACTGTCAAAGTCGTCTGCACAGTGTAATGAACGATATAGCCTTTCTTATCAACTGAGACCAAACCTTCGACTTCCACTGGCGCAACATCAAGTATTAAATTGTCTCGCTTCATGAGAGCGGCTTTCAAGTCGAGCGTCTCATGAAAAGTTAACGGTGTCTCCTGGTATTTTCTCAATTCCAATAAAGACCATTTCATTTTTCATCACTCCTAAGCAACAAAAGCAATTATACAGGGCAAAAAGCATGTTGTCAATGAAATTTTCTTGACACCTTGCAGTTCATAAAAAAACAGAAAAATCTTTATTAGAAAGCCTCTGTTTGCTATCATCCTCAGAATCATTTACAATAATCATTATTCCATTAAAGGAGCGGATGATCTTCATGAACACGAAAGATATCGAATACTATGTCCAAATCGTCAAACAAAAAAATTTTACGAAAGTGGCTAATTATTTCCGTGTGAGCCAACCTACTATTACATATGCATTACAACGTCTTGAAAAAGAGTTTGACACCGTACTTATTACAAGAGATCGATCGCATCACGAATTAATCGTCACGCCTTCTGGAAAGCAGCTGTTTCTCCATGCACAAACCATTCTCCAAGAGATTTCTACTGCAAGAGCTGAAATCACTCAGTTGCAAAAGAAAAAGCTTCGTTTTGGCATGCCTCCTATTATCGGCAATGAATACTTTCCTAAACTGTCAAGTTACTTTATCAAGCATGAATTGATGAATCAAATTGAGATTACCGATGGAGGCTCTCGGGACTTATACGGGATGATCCGACAAGGGAGGATCGATTTAGCTGTATTAGGCTCAACACAGCCAATCGTGGATCAATATTTAGAAACAGAGTTACTTTTGGACAAACGTTTCATGATCGTCGTGCCACCTACACATCCTCTTTCCAAGCAGGATACTGTCTCTTTCAAAGATATAGCAGATGAACAGTTTGTACTATTGAACGAACATTATGTCCACCCCGCAGCATTCACTAAGCTTTCTAAACAAACACATACTCATCCAAAAGTTGTTTATCAAAGCAATGACTTGACGATTTTAAAGAGTATGGTCCGAGAAAATGTGGGTATCGGTTTTTTGGCAGAGATTGCTGTCCATCCTGAAGATCATTTAGTTTGCCTCCCTCTTTCAGATGAAGTTCAGCCTCGCTTCTTGATTTCATTGGCAAAACGAACACAGCAGATCGTCACGCCTCTTCAAGAACAAGTAGTCCAAGTTATCCATGAATTCGTTACAGCACAAAAAAACAGCTCTTCGTAAAAGAAGAGCTGTTTTTATTTTTTATTAAGCTAAATTAGATAGCTGTTGTTTCGCCACGGTAAACGATGCCGCGACGTGAATCAACGGTAATCAATTCACCTTCTGTAATTGTTGTTGTTGCGCCTTTAGCACCAACGATTACAGGAATATCTTGTGCAATTCCTACAACTGCAGCGTGAGAAGTCAATCCGCCTTCTTCAACGATAACAGCAGCTGCTTTTTCGATTGCAGGCATATATTCTTTGTCAGTTGATGGTACAACTAGAACCATTCCGTCTTTTGCTTTTTTTACAGCTTCTTCAGCAGATGAAGCAATAACTGCATTTGCAACGACAGATTTTTGTCCAACGCCTTGAGCTTCTAATAATTTAGAACCAATCATTTGAATTTTCATCACGTTAGTCGTTCCGCGTTCACCAACTGGTACACCAGCAGTGATCAAGATTAAATCGCCTTCTGATGCGAAACCTAATTCAACAGCTTTTTTAGCTGCTAGTTCAAACATTTCATCAGTTGTTGATGGTTTTTCAGCAACTGTTGGGTAAACGCCCCAGTTTAACATCAAACCACGTTTTGTGCGTTCGTCAAAAGTAACAGCCAAGATATCTGCATCTGGACGATATTTTGAAATCATTTTTGCAGTGTATCCTGATTCAGTTGCAGCAACGATTGTTTTCACGCCTAGATTTTTTGCAGCACGAGCTACAGATAAACCGATTGTTTCAGTTACATCTGTTTTATCGAATTCGTTCAATTGGAATGTACCTAATTCTGATAATGCATTTTCAGCTTCTTGGTCGATACGTGCCATTGTTGAAACAGCTTCAACTGGGTAGTCCCCGTTTGCAGATTCACCAGATAGCATTGTTGCATCTGTGCCATCAAATACAGCGTTAGCAACGTCAGAAGCTTCCGCACGTGTTGGACGTGGGTTTTCTTGCATTGATTCTAACATTTGTGTAGCAGTGATAACTGGGATACCAGCAGCATTACATTTTTTGATGATGCGTTTTTGAACCATTGGTACTAGTTCAGCTGGGATTTCAACACCCATATCTCCGCGGGCAATCATAACACCGTCAGAAACTTTGATGATTTCGTCAATGTTGTCGATACCTTCTTGAGATTCGATTTTAGGGAAGATTTGAACATGAGTCATGTCTTTTTCTTCTAAGATTTCGCGGATATCTAGAACGTCTTGTGCTTTACGTACAAAACTTGCAGCGATAAAGTCGATATCGTTGTCTAAACCAAAACGAATATCGTCAGCATCTTTTGGAGTAATACCTGGCAAACTAATAGAAACGCCTGGTGCATTTACCCCTTTACGTGATCCTAGCATACCTGCATTTTTAACTTCTACGACTAATTCACGGTTTGCTTCGTCTTTTTCAATGATTTGCATATCGATCAAACCATCATCAAATAAAATGTGTCCACCAACGTGAACATCGTCAAATAATCCTGGGTAAGTAACCGCGATTTTTTCTTTTGAACCTACATGTTCAGGATCCATAGAGATGCGTGTTTGATCTCCTACTTCAAATTTGATGTATCCTGCACGACCAAAATCAGCTTCTGTTGTGCCTTGAACAGTTGTACGGATTTCAGCTCCTTTTGTATCTAAAAGAATACCGACATCTTTTCCTGTCTTTTTAACTGCTTCACGGACCATAGTCATACGTGATAATTGTTCTTCATGGTCACCATGAGAAAAGTTAAAGCGGAAGACATTTGCCCCAGATTCAATCAATTGAGAAATAATTTCTACTGAGTTACTTGCTGGTCCTAATGTACTAACGATTTTGGTTTTTTTCATTTAAAAAACTCTCCCATTCAATTTTGTTTATTTAAAGCTGTATACAGCTTAAATAGCTTGGTTTCTTTCACTCTTAAAATGAAAGTGAATTATTTAGATCATATAGTGATAAGTCTGGTTTATGTTTGTTGTTTTCAAGTGTATCAATGATGTCAGACGCAACGATTTCGTTGTCATGGATACCGACACATAATCCACCTTTTCCTTCTTGAAGCAATTCGACAGCGTAAGCACCGAATTTACTTGCCAACACGCGGTCGCGTGCGCTTGGTGCTCCACCACGGACAACGTGTCCCAAGATAGATACACGTGTATGATAGTCACCAAATTCTGAAAGTTTCTCAGCGAATTCATTTCCGCCCATTACACCTTCAGCCAAGATGATCAAGCAATGTTTCTTCCCGCGATCGCGGCCTTCTTGGATTTTTTTAGCAACTGAAGCCATATCAAAATCATGTTCTGGGATGATGATTTCATCCGCTCCGCCAGCCACACCTGACCATAAAGCGATGTCTCCTGCATTGCGTCCCATTACTTCGATAACGAATGTACGAACATGAGAAGTCGCTGTGTCACGAATACGGTCAATTGATTCTAGTACTGTATTGATTGCTGTATCAAAACCGATTGTGAAATCAGTCCCAGGAATATCATTATCGATTGTTCCAGGAATACCTACTGCTGGGAAACCGCGTTTTGTCAAAGCCATTGCGCCATGATAAGAGCCGTCTCCTCCGATAACCACTAGACCTTCGATTCCGAATTTTTTCAATTGTTCGATTCCTTTTAATTGACCTTCTTCAGTTGCAAATTCTGGATAACGTGCAGAATACAAGAATGTACCACCACGTTGGATCTTGTCACCTACATCTGCCACATCAAGACGACGAATATCTCCAGCAACTAAACCGGCAAAACCATAATTGATCCCGTATACTTCCAGTCCTTCGTAAATACCTTTACGAACAACGGCACGAACAGCTGCATTCATTCCAGGTGCGTCTCCGCCACTGGTCAAAATTCCGATGCGTTTCATAATAAACATTCACCTCATTAAAATACTTTATCCTAAGTATGACTTAGGTTTACAACCATTTTTGCGTTAACCACGACTAACATTCTAACATTATTTTTCTCACTTGTCTTGATTTACGGATAAAAAAATGAAAAAAAATGAAAGCAAGTAGTATTTTTTACCGTAAGTTATTTGAAAACCACATTATCTTCGCCAAGCAGATAAATAAGTTGCCCCTTTATACTCTTGCTGTCATCCACCCAATAAGCATCTGACAGAACTACTTTTCGTTGCGTTTTTTCGTGATACATAACTACTGGTATATATCCTGGGTGTTTCTGAAAAATCACTTGTAATTGTTTCATTATCTCGGGATCTTCCCGTTCTTCTGTAATACGCAAATAGCAAGTTTGTGAAGGATACTGGGCTTCTAACTGGTTAGGATCAGCAAAGCTTTCTCCAATTAGTTGCAGTTCCTGATTATATTTGCTGATTTCGCTCCGCCCTTGAACAAAGATCACTCGATCAACGGCAAACAAATTACGATATTTACGATAAAGAGTTGGAAAAACTGTGACAGAAATTTCTCCACTACTGTCGGTTCCTTCAACAAAGGCCATCAGTTCTCCTTTTTTTGTCCGAATTTCTCTAACTTCCTTGATCATCACTAATAAATTGACTGGTTGATTAGGGACGATATCTGTAATCAGCTGAACTTGTTTAGCTAAACGAAGACGATCAAACCCTTCTGCAGGATGACCTGACAAATAAATACCTAAGTACTCCTCTTCCAGCTTCAAGCGTTCTTCTAGTGTATAGTCAGCGACTTCTTCTTCTTTTAATGCCATGATTCCCAGCAAGTCAAGACTTCCACCACTGTAAACGATATTTTGGATTTTTCCTTCGAGATCAAGCATCAATTGTTTCCTGTTAGGAGATAATTCATCAAAAACTCCTACTGCTGTCAGTGATTGCAGTAACTCTAATTTCAGCCAACGCTTATCGATCCGTATGAGGAATTGATCCACTGACTGGAACGGGCCATTTTGTTTTCTTTCGTTTAATATATCTTCTACAAAATCACGCCGAATACCTTTTATCGCTGTCAGTCCGAATCTGATTTCTTCCTTATTGACCAACTCAAAACTGGAATTACTTTGATTAATGGACGGCGAGGAAAGTTTGAGTTTATTTTTACGTGCTTCTGCAATATATTCTTTCAATTTTGATGTGTTATGCCGAACAGAATTCATCAGGCTGGTAAAGAAAGCACCTGGATGATGGGCTTTTAGATACGCCATTTGGAATCCCACGAATGAATAAGCAAATGCATGTGACCGATTGAATCCATAGTTTGCAAATTTTTCGATATATTCATATACGGTCGCTGCTGTTTTTTCCGAATATCCCTGTTGTAATGCTCCTGATACAAAATGCGACTTTTCTTCATCTAATACGTCTTTTTTCTTTTTACTCACTGCCCGTCGCAGAATATCTGACTGCCCTAATGTAAATCCAGCCATAGTCGAGGCGATCTGCATGATTTGTTCCTGATAGACGATCACTCCATATGTGTTTTTCAAAATCGGGATCAGTGAATCATCTGGGTAGCGAATGGCTTCTTTTCCTTTCTTCCTGGCAATGAAGGTATCTATATTTTGCATAGGGCCTGGTCGATACAATGCATTGACTGCGGCAATATCTTCGATGTTTTCTGGATCTAATCTTCGTAAAACGTTCCGGATACCAGCAGATTCAAATTGAAATACTCCTGAGGTTTCGCCTCGTTGAAACAAGAGCAGCGTTTTTGCATCATTTAGCGGGATCTCTTTTAATCGGATCTCATACCCTTCTACTCGCTTAACAGCTTTCAAAGTAAAATCAATAATCGATAAGTTGCGTAGTCCTAAAAAGTCCATTTTCAAAAGACCGATTGCTTCTACCTCATTCATCGTATACTGGGTCAGAAAAGCTTCATCAGAACCGCGTTGGAGCGGAACTAGTTCAAGTAGATTCTTATCGCTGATAACTACACCTGCTGCGTGAGTCGAAACATGTCTTGGCAATCCTTCTAAAATCACTGCAGTTTTGAATAAAAGTTGGTTTTTTTCGCTTGCCTGAACTAATTCTACTAATTGATGCGAAGTTTTATAAGCTTGGGTCAATGTGATTTTCAATTGATTGGGTATTGCTTTTGACCAGCGGTTTGCTTCACTTTGCGATAAACCAAACACTCTAGCTGCATCTCTAAGAACCATTTTTGCTGCCATTGTGCCAAATGTTGCGATTTGTGCCATATGATATTGTCCATACTTTTCTCGAACATAATTCAATACTTCTTCACGTCGATTGTCAGGAATATCCAAATCGATATCTGGCATCGTAAAGCGTTCGGGGTTTAAAAAGCGTTCGAACAGCAAATCATATTCTAATGGATCCACATCTGTGATTTCTAACACATAGGCTACTAATGAACCCGCAGCAGAACCACGACCTGCACCGGTAACGATTTTGTTTCTATGAGCAAAAGCCATTACATCCCATACGATCAAGAAATAATCATCGAATCCCATTTGATGGATGACAGATAACTCGTAGTCCAAACGTTCTTGGTATTCCTTTGTATAATCAGTGATTCGGCGTTCCACTTGCGAATAGCATAACTCTCTTAAATATTCTCCAGCTTGTTTTCCATTAGGAACTGGATAATGCGGAAGTAATTTCTGATGGAACTGGAATTCAAATGAAATCGATTCAGCTAAACGCTGGGCGCCTATTACAGCTTGGGAAAGACCCGCTTTTTCGAATCGTTTGATCATTTCTTGTTCTGAAAGAAGATAGCCATTTGCTGTTAGTGGTAAAGATGCAGATAAATTTTCTAAAGGTATTTGGCTTCCCTCTTTGATATGTTTCATCACTTCAAGTGCAAAAAGTTCTTCTTGTTGTAAACTAGCGATGGGATGTAATGCACAAAGCGAATAATTTTCTTTTATCACATACTGATACCATTCAGGCAATTGATCAGGCGTGTTTTCTGTCAAGCCGATATAAAAATTTCTAGTAAAAACATTTTCAAGTAAAAACTGCCAATGACCGAAAAAGTTATCCTCTTTATTGAAAGCCTCAGAAACAGAATGATTTGCCGGAACAACAAACGCTAGATGGTCGGTTTCTGTCATTTCTGCAAGTTCCAATTTTTCTTGGATCATTTTTCGGCTGGAAAGTTTCATCAGCTGCTGATAACCTATTTCATCTTTTGCGTACGCAAGCAAGCCATAATTTTTTTCTTCATAAGTATAACTAAGATGTAATCCAATGATTGGCTGTACTCCTTCTTCTACACAAATACGATAGAATTCAGGTGCACCGTATAAGACATCTTTATCCGTTATGGCTAATGAAGTGTAGCCTTGTTTTTTTGCTTCTTGTACATATTCTCGAATACGTATCGTACTTTGTAAAAGAGAATAAGAAGTAATTGTATAAAGTTGTGGGAAAAACATCTTGCATTCCGCCTTTTTTTTCGTTAAAATTCACTAGCGTTAAAAGGTTTGATCCTTTTACTTTCATTAAGATAGCAGGCGCTGAAGTTGATTATTCCACTTCATTTGCTTGCTTGTAATCTGTAGGAATGAGTTCTTTCGCAAGAACTCAAATTTTATTGAGATTTGGTCTCGTTTCTTTACATTCAAAGAAAATCTGGTAAAATTAAGATAGAAAAGAGGTGTTCTTTATGCGATATATCGTTACATTATTCTGGGCTGTCGTTCTAGGTCAAGTAGTCGGTTATATTGGTGCTGCATTAACAAGCGGAACATATGATTTTACTTTGACAACAATCATTTCATTCATTGCGGGTGTTATTATCCTTTTGATTGGTGCAGTTGCGCCAAGAAAAGAAACCTCTGCCCATTCGTAAAAAAACAGCCAAGAGCTTGAGATTTCTCAAGCTCTTTTTTATTTTCTACTCCTCACCACCATTATAATCTGCTGCGAAGAACTTTACGAAAGTTGAATAAAGAAAGAAGAATATTTGACAGAACAAACAAACTTGTCACAATAAAAACAGCACTGTAATTATAAGCATGCGCGACTGTCGATCCTAGCATGGGACCTAAAACTTGTCCAAAGTTGCTAAACATCTGATTGTAGCTATAGATTCGGCTGACTCCTTCTTGAGGCGTAATCTTACTGATCAGTGTATTGACAGAAGGCATCAAAGCGCCAGTTGAAAAGCCTAAAATAAAGCGAAGTATACCTAATTGGAGCGGTGTAGTGACGAATGCCATAGGTAAATAACAGCAAAATGATAAAATGAGTCCTCCAATTAGAACTTTTTGATTCCCAATCTTATCCCCTAGTTTTCCTAGTTTCGGTGAAGAAAAGACAGCGGAAACACCAGCTATCGAAACAATCAAGCCGCTGACAAAAAGGATATTTTCTGTACTTCCGCTCAATTCACGAATATATAAGGTCAAAATAGGGCTGATCGTAGTGATTCCTATCTGTAAAATCAAGGTCGTAATGAAGAGACCGATCAAAATAGAGAGATGATCCATTTTTGAAAAAATTTCTTTGGTGCTTATCAGATCTTTTTTCTCGATCGGATGGAAATCTTCTTTGACTAAGAAAATGGTCAATACCGTTGTGATCATCAACAAAGCCCCTGTGATCAAGAATACATTTTCCATACCAAACCACTGAGCCAGTGCACCGCCCATTGAAGGTCCGATCAGATTTCCAGCAATCGCTCCGGTAGACAATGTTCCTAACGCCCATCCGCTCTTTTCTCTAGGTGCCTGTGAAGCAATCATCGCTGTGGCATTTGGAATATATCCAGACAAAATCCCATTCCAAAACCGCATGATCAAAAGCCAATACGCGTTCGGTACAAAAGCCAAAGATCCCATTGTTAATGTCATCCCTGCTGCTGCACGGATCATCATGAGTTTTCGGCCTTTTCGATCAGCTAGATTTCCCCAGATTGGTGCAACCACGGCAGATGCAAAAGCAGTCACAGAGATTGCTAGTCCCGAAAACAATTCGATTTGATCTTTTGGTGTTCCTAGTTGCTCAACATAAACTGGTATGAATGGCATAACTAAACTAATACTTGCACCAGTGAAAAAACAGCCAATCCACGCAATCACTAAATTTTTTCTCCAATTAATCTCCATCTATCATCCCTCTTTCGTCTCTTTTATCATACCTATTTTCGAATAAACAAGCAACGATCTCGCCAGTAAAAAGAGAAAAATCCCGCAAAGGTCATTTTATATGTAACGTTCTTTTTATGTAAAACAAAAAGAGATCAGAACAAATACTGTTCCAATCCCTTCTCTTTAGTTAAATTGTTGCTAGAATGATGAAGTTGATAATGAATAAAATATCAACGATCCACAAAGCAACAGAAACTTGATTGTATTTTCCTTTGATTACTTTCACAATTGTATAGAAAATAAATCCTGCTGCAATCCCATAGGAAATGCTATAGCACAATCCCATAAAGATCGATGCAAAGAAGGCCGGTAAAGCTTCTTCCATATCTAGCCATTTGATGTCTGCAAAAGAAGCCATCATCATTACTCCAACTAAAATCAATGCTGGCGCAGTTGCTTGATTTGGTACAATGGCGATCAGTGGAGAGAATAAACTACTTAATGCGAATAGCACTGCCACTACTACTGAAGTCAAACCAGTACGTCCACCGGCCCCGATCCCAGCTGCAGATTCGACATAAGTTGTTGTATTCGATGTACCAAAGATAGCCCCCACAGAAGTAGCGATCGCATCGGCAAATAGTGCTTTATCCATTTTTGTTTTGAACCCACGACCATCTTCCAACGCGATCTCGTCTTCTTTTGAGAAAATACCTGTGCGGCGTCCTGTACCGATAAATGTTCCGATCGTATCGAAAGTATCAGATAAACTGAATGCGATGATCGTCATCAATACTTGAGGAATCTTGGAAGAATCACTGAATAAAGATTGCATGCCTTCAGAACCAAATGCTGCACCGAAAGTTGTTCCTAATTCTTTAAATGAATTACCTAACGAATTCGTTTGCCAATCAATGGAACTTAAATCAACAACACCCATAAAAATACCAAGGACTGTGGTCGCTACGATACCGATAAGAATAGCCCCACGGACATTTTTTACAACTAAAATGGCTGTCAGTACCAAACCAATCACAGCCAATAAGATAGGAGCGTTGTCAAAGTTGGCTAACGCAGGGACGATTCCACCATTTATCGTAACATTTGTCGCTTTTCCGCCTTCAACGACAGAGCTCGAAATAGCTGACTGGTCTGCTGAAAAAGATAAGAATCCTGCATTTTTGATTCCGACATACGCAACGAAAATACCGATCCCGCCACCAATCGCATGTTGAAGACTTTCGGGAATCGCCCGAATAATCATTTTTCGAATATTTGTGACAGTAATAAAAATATTGATTAATCCGCAAATAAACACCATTGCCAAGGCTTGTTGCCAAGAATAACCAAGCCCAAAAACGACCGTAAAAGTGAAAAATGCGTTCAATCCCATACCAGGTGCCTGAGCATATGGTACATTTGCGAACAATCCCATTACCAGCGTACCAATAATCGATGCAATGATTGTCGCTAGAAATACTGCTTGGAAGGGCATACCTGATGCTGACAAAATCGTCGGATTTACGAATAAGATATAACTCATGGCAAAGAATGTCGTTACTCCCGCCATTATTTCAGTTGATACATTTGTATTGTTTTTCTTTAAACCGAAAAACTTTTCCATAAAAAGTTCCACTCCCTGAATTTTTTTCTGATGGAAAACTATAATAATAAAAAATAAGTAAAATAGGGCAAATCCATCGAACAATTTCAAATTATATAGACGTTTCATTCGCTTTTCAACGTTTTTTTAACAAAAAAAGCGAAAATAATACTTAACGTTCGTGTTTAGCTTATGTTTAGCTATTTATATAGCCATAACTGTAGTTTTTGTTAGGAATAGCTGATTGCTCTTGTTAATTACCTAAAATATGCTAGACTAAAACAAATGCTAGTTGAGGAAGGAAGGACCCTTATTGAATAAAAAATTAATTGCCATCGATCTGGACGGAACTACCCTCAATCAAGATTCGATGATTACATCTAAAACAAAAGAGACTCTGAAAAAAGCAATCAATGCCGGTCATCATGTCAGTATTGCTACAGGACGCCCATTCCGAATGAGCCATCAGTTTTACCAACAATTAGAATTAACAACACCGATGGTTAATTTTAACGGCGCATTAGTACACATCCCTAATCAGCACTGGGATGGTGAAAGAGAAACGTTGATCAATCGTGAAATCGCTTTTGAAATCTTATCGCAAAAAAAGCAGCTAAATTTAGATTTTATCGCTGCTGAAAATCGTGATACTTTTTTTATTGACAGTTTTGATTTCTTTGATGAAAAAATTTTTGCTTCTTCTCGTCCAGGAGAGAAGAATTTGCTTTCTCCTAAAAATTTGACGACAAATCCTACATCTTTGCTTGTCCGAACAGACAAACGTTTTGCAGGAGCTGTATCTGCTGAATTAACACGTCAATTTGGCAGTTATGTCGATGTTCGGACATGGGGTGGACCTACTGCCATCTTAGAGATTGTTTCAAAAGGAATCCAAAAAGCAAAAGGCGTGCAAGAGATTGCTAACTACCTGTCTATCGATCAAAAAGACGTCATTGCCTTTGGTGACGAGCATAATGATTTGGAATTGTTGGATTATGCAGGTTGGGGAGTAGCTATGGCTAACGGTACTGATCAACTCAAAGGCATTGCAAATGATGTCACTCCTTTGAGCAATCAAGAAGACGGTTTAGCTGTTTATCTGGAAAAACTACTTAAACTATAATAGAGAATTAGATTCCACAAAAAAGAGGTTGTGACAATTTTTGTCACAACCTTTTTTGCCGAGTAAACGGTGTTCAAAAGCCAGTTTCTCGGTATGAAGTCAAATTTAAGCAAAAATGTGAGAAGCTATTTTCACAAAATTTTTCTTCATACTCGAAACTAAGCGGCTTTTTCACGACCTCTTTTTTATTTTGCCATGAACATATCATAATACGCGTCCATTATTTCTTTAGCAATCGTCAAGTTCATGTGGTCTTGTTCGTCTAATAAGTTCGGCAAGACAACACTGATGGCAATTTCCGGATTGTCTGTTGGTCCGTATGCCACGATATTACTATTGACTGTCGTAATATCTGGATGACCTTCCGCAACCGTTTCTGCAGTCCCTGTTTTTGCGGAAAGGTCCATTTTCGCACTGGCTAATGGTTTGGCTGTTGTGTAAGGATCGGTACCATGGACAACTTGGTGGAATCCTTCACGGAGGATCGCCATATTTTCTGCAGAAATATTGACCGTATTTTCTACTGTTGTGCCAATTTCTTTCTTCACTTCACCCAAGTTTCCATTTTCGTCATTGCCATAGATCGCTTTGACTAGGTGCGGCTGTACTCGTTTCCCGCCATTAGCGACTGTTGAAGCATATTGAGCTAATTGGATTGGTGTATATGTGTCAAACTGTCCAAATGCCAAATCGGTAAAGTTACCTGGAGTATACCATTCTTTGCCATTATCCGCATTGAACTTCTTCATATAATCAACAGAACGTGAGATCCCAGGAGATTCATTCGGCAAATCGATCCCAGTCGTTGTACCAAGACCAAACTCTTTGAAAGAGTCTCTCAATTGCTGGTAAGCTTTAGCTTCTTCATCTAAACTAGGTAGTCCCATTCCAGGTGTATAGTCTAGTCCTAACATCTTTAACGCCACTTTGATCATATACGTATTAGAAGACAATTCCAATGCTTTGACTGCATCAAGAGCAACTTGTCCGCTTCGATTAAAGACAGAGCTTTTTTCTGAAGCACCTTGCAGACGAATCGGCTCATCAATCAAAACTTGATTTCCGCTGATCGCGTTACTTGCCCAGCCTGCTGTCAAAGTACCAGCCTTGACTACAGACCCTGGAGCAAAGGCGCTAGTAATCGTGCCTAAAGCATTCTCGGTGATTTCTTTGGAACCTTGTTCATGACTGAAACCAGTCATTGCTAGCACTTCTCCTGTCTGAGGATTCATAGCCACTGCATAAGCACCAGGCGAATACTGTGCTTTGCCGTTGTTGATCAATGTTTGATAATTCCTTTTCAAAATTTCTTCTACTTTTGATTGGAATTCTGCATTCATAGATAACATTAAATTAGAACCTTTTTCCCCAGAGAAGATTTCTTTTTGATTCGAAACATTTCCTTCATTATCAAGGGAAACTTCATATTGGGTTTTGGTTCCTTGCAGGACATCTTCATATTGTTTTTCCAAATAACTTTGTCCTACACGGTCATTCCGAGAATAACCTTTTGCTAGGTATTTCTCTGCTTCATCTGCTGGAAGTCCTTGCTTTTCAGTCGTCACACTGCCAAGAATACTTTTCAGTGAACTTGCTGCATTATATTCTCGTGTCCAGTCTGTGCCAGTCGAAACTCCTGGAAGTTCAGAAGCGCGTTCTGCCACAACAGCTAACTCTTGATCAGTAACACCAGAGTTTTTGATATAGACAGTGTTTAATTCATATGCACTATTCATCCGTTTAAAGATGGTAGCAATTTTTAATTGCTCCTCGTTTAAATTAATCTCATCAGCTGTGACTTTATTGACCATCGCACTATATTGTTCGCTGTTCCCTAATTGCTTTTCTTTTGCCGAAAGTCTTTTTGTGGCTTCTTTCAAATGTTTGGGATCAGCCAGCCAAAAATCTTTTTTATCTCTATCTGTCAGATTTTCATCTACCGGAACATCGATCAGCGAGTTCAGCTTCGTTGCGATTTCAAGCAAATCTTTAGCCGTAACTTGTGTTCCTCTCGTATATGTGATGGCCTGATTCGCTTTATTCGTAACTAAAGCTTTTCCTGTGGAGTCGTAGATCATTCCGCGAGGAGTACTTTCTTGGACCGTAATCGTAGAAGTAGACTTCACTCGCGCCTCCATCTCTTCGCCGTTCACGATCTGCAAATAACCCAATCTAGCAATCAACGCAACAAATAACGTAAATATAATGAAAAAAAGAAAATTTAAGCGAAAAGGAACATGGGACCGGCGAAACGTTTTGTTCTTAGGTTCTTGTGCACCTTTTCTTATTTTTTCTAACCAAGAAGTATTTAATATTTTTTTCATAAAATCTTTCATCATTTCCTATCCTTCCGCCTATTTACATTCATGCTTCATTGTACCCAAAAACTTCTTAATAAAAAAGAAAAAATGGGCGGAGCAAGAAATTCTTTACCTAATTTCAAGATAAAATCAACTTTTTGTTTCACAGCAATCACTTAAAGTTACATATCCAACTATTTTTTTCATTAAAAAATAAACTTATTTTTGAAAATTATGTTTTCTTAAGTCGTGAAACACTTTGATGGATCATTTATTTGTGGAAAACTACGTTTTGTTATTCTAAAAAACTTATATAAAAAATAGTAAGGTTTTTATTTCGAATCCATAAAATATTCTTGGATTGCTTCTCGTGTTTTTTTCACTTTTTCGCTAAGCTTTTCGTTTTTAGCCATATAGAAATAAAAAATGATATCGATCGTAGCAAATTGGGCCAAAAGTGAATTAGTTGCCGCACTTCGATTCGTGATTTCTTTTGGTCTAGATGTTTGTACGAGTACATCGGCTATCTTGCTAAGCGGGTTATTTCCAAATTGCGTCAACGCAATGATTTCGATATTCATGCTTTTCGCCAGCTCGGCTAATGCGACTACATCTGCACTTCTACCTGAGTTTGAAACAAGCCAAAGCACTTTCTTTTTCTCATTGCTGACAAGTTGCGGGAGCAAGACGTGGATATCTTTTTCAAAAATGATTGGCTTACCGACACGAGACCATTTTTGCAGAATATCTTCTACTACTAAAGAAGAGGCGCCAACCCCATATAAAAAAACAGTCTCTGCCGATTCCAAACACTCTACGACTTTTTGGATCGTTTCTTCTTCTAGAATATCTACTGTTTCTTTTATCGCTACTTGTGCATTGTTACCAAGTTTGTTTTTGATAGAGTAAAAGGACTCATTTGCTTCTATATCACTAAAACCTTCATCGATTCCAGTCTGTAGTTCTGTTGAAATCGTGATTTTGAAGTCCGTCAGACTTTGAAAACCGATTTTTTTGGAAAAACGTACAACTGTCGGCGCACTCAACCCGGAAGCTTCTGCTAATTCATTAGCTGTCATTGTAGGGACCTTCTCAATATTACCGATAATGTAGTTGGCCAACTTTTTTTCTGCTGAAGAATAATCTTCCATCATACTTTCAATACGACTAATTACGCTCATAAGTTCCTCCACCCTTTTAATGATAGTCTATGTAAGTATACCATATCAGACCCTTATTCACGGTCGTATACTGGATAAAAAAACAAAAAAAACAATCCGCCCAACAGAATATCTTATCCTATCAATCCCACAGATTCTATTGAGCATCTGTGTCTTTGAGGAATACCTGTTATCTATTGTTCGGATTGTTTTCTATCTACTACTTTTTTACAGGAAATTTACCTATTAGTTTTCTCTGCTGTAATTTTTGACTTCTGCTTCCATAGCATCAATAAAGATATTCAAATCTTCTACAGCTGTTTCTTTACTTCCATAACGACGTACGTTCACTGTTGCATCTTCCAATTCCTTGTCTCCAACAACCAATTGGTAAGGGATCTTTTGTGTTTGAGAGGCACGTATCTTATAGCCCATTTTTTCATTACGATCATCAACTTCTACACGCAACCCCTTCATTTGCAAACGTTCTTTGATTTCATAAGCATAATCGCCATGTGCATCAACAGAAACAGGGATGATTGTTGCTTGTATAGGTGCCAACCATGTTGGAAAAGCGCCTTTGTATACTTCTGTTAAATAAGCAACAAAACGTTCCATTGTAGAAACGATTCCGCGGTGGATAACTACTGGACGATGCGTATTTTCCCCGTCTTCTCCAACATATGTCAAATCAAAGCGCTCTGGCAATAAGAAGTCTAATTGTATAGTTGATAATGTTTCTTCTGTACCAAGAGCTGTTTTGACTTGAACATCTAGTTTTGGTCCGTAAAAGGCTGCCTCGCCTTCTGCTTCAAAGTAATCTAGTTCTAATTCATCCATAGCGGCTTTCAGCATTGCTTGGGCTTTTTCCCACATTGCGTCATCATCAAAATATTTATCTGTATTGTTTGGATCGCGATAGCTCAAGCGGAAACGATAATCTGTAATATTGAAGTCAGCATATACTGCCACCATCAATTCAAGCGTACGTTTAAATTCATCTTTGATTTGATCAGGACGAACAAATGTATGACCATCATTCAACGTCATTTCTCGTACACGTTGTAAACCTGACAAAGCACCTGATTTTTCATAGCGATGCATCATTCCTAATTCAGCGATACGAATTGGTAATTCACGATAAGAATGGATCGTGTTTTTGTAGACCATCATGTGATGAGGGCAGTTCATTGGACGAAGAACAAGCATTTCGCCATCTCCCATATCCATTGGCGGGAACATGTCTTCTTGATAATGATCCCAGTGTCCAGATGTTTTGTACAACTCAACATCTCCCATTATTGGTGTATATACATGTTGGTAACCTAGACTAACTTCTTTGTCTACGATATAACGTTCGATCGTGCGTCGGATTGTTGCCCCTTTTGGAAGCCAGAATGGCAAACCAGAACCTACTTCTGGGGAAACCATGAACAAGTCAAGTTCTTTTCCTAGTTTACGATGGTCTCTTTCTTTTGCTTCTTCACGGAGACGGATATATTCTTTCAAAGCTTTCTTGTCAAAAAAGGCTGTCCCGTATACACGTTGCATCATTTGATTGTTTGAGTTTCCACGCCAATAAGCACCTGCCACTGATAATAATTTAAATACTTGTATACGGCCAGTGGATGGAACATGTGGTCCACGACACAAATCGATGAATTCGCCTTGTTGATAAGCAGTAATCACTTCTTCTTCTGGCAATTCACTAATCAGTTCTACTTTGTACGGATCACTTGCAAAAATTTCTAATGCTTCCTGTTTTGAAAGAACACGGCGTTCGATTGGCAGATTTTCTTTGACGATTTTCATCATTTCTGCTTCGATTGCCGGCAAATCTTCTGCAGTTACTTGGTTTTGTCCATTATCTGTATCGTAGTAAAACCCTGAATCGATAGCTGGTCCAACGCCAAAGTGGATATTTGGATAGAGGCGACGCATGGCTTGGGCCATCAAATGAGCTGCTGAATGACGGACTAAGCCAAGTGCATCTTCATGGTCTGGTGTGATGATCTCAATACTTGCATCTTCCTCGATTGGACGAGTCAAATCAACGAGTTTTCCGTTCACTTTACCAGCTAAAGCTTTTTTTGCTAAGCTTTTTGAAATGCTTTCAGCAATTGCCAATGTTGTTGTTCCAGACTCAAATTCTTTGACTGCACCATCTGGAAAAGTAATTTTTATCATAATAGTTTCCTCCTTGAAATGTTTTGATTGATCAGATCATCAAGCTGAAAAACAAAAAAATCCTAGCATCTCTTGAAAAGAGATACTAGGACGAAAAGTTCGTGGTTCCACCTAATGTTCAAACGCAAATGCGTTCCTCAAGCGTTGTAACGGTCCGACCGCCCTTGCTTCAACAAGGGTTTCGAAAGTGGTCATCCTTTGGTTTTCTCCTGGAAAAGTTTCAGCCTAGCTTTTCCTCTCTTATCGAAGACTCTCAAATTCAGTTGGCTTTCTCATCAATCAATTATGTGTTTATTTAACCACTAATAAATAGAAAAATCAAGTGGGAAACTAAACTTATTTTTTCCATTCCCCATTTACACCGTATGTTCCTTTTTTCATCTCATTGATGATGACATGGATGTGTTCTTTTGGTGCCTGCGTGTTTTTATGAACAGCTTCCGTGATATCTTTCATCATATTTTCTAATTGTTCCGGACTGCGACCTTCTACTAATTCGACATGTACGAATGGCATAATGCTCTCTCCTCTTTCTGATCGTTCTTTTTTCAACTCGATTCTATCATACTATGTTTGTCTTGGGTACTGAATCAGGAAAAATGGCTGGATCTTTTTTTGCTCTCAAGGCACTCAAAATAGAGACCGTATCCACGACTTCTTGCAAAACAGCTCCGAATAATGCGGGAATTAGTCCCGTACTTGCAATTAACATCAAAAAAATACAAATAAAGATGCCAATCAGTACAGACTGTTTCGCTATTCTCATCGTATCTCTTGAAATCACTACTGCTTTTGCTACACGCAAGAGATCATCTTTCAAGATGACCGCATCTGCACTTTCACTAGCAGCTGTAGAACCATGAGCTCCCATTGCAATGCCGATATCTGCAGCAGCAAGTGCTGGTGCGTCATTCACGCCGTCTCCTACCATCGCAACAGGTCTTTGATCTTTAGGGATACTTTCTAAAATGGTCAGTTTATCTTGAGGCAAGCTACGGGCATGTACAGAATCTAATTGGACTTTTTCTGCAATCGTTTGAGCAATGGCAGATCCATCCCCGGTGATCATCATCAAATTTTTCACATCAAGTTTTCTTAGCTCCTTGATTGTCTTTGCTGCTTCTGGGCGAATCTGATCCGAAAATAGGATCGTTCCTGCAAAAGATCGATCAATTGTTACATAAATTGCTGTATTGGACGTTTCTATTTCTTCAGCTGAAACAAAAGAGGCACGTCCAATCTTTACTTCATGATTATTGACTACTGCTTGGATTCCTTGACCGGTCATTTCTTTCAGTTGACTAACAGGATACAGTTGGCTGTTTTTCACGTTGTTCACTAACGAACGAGCTAAGATATGGCTAGATTCCTGTTCTGCACTAGCTGCATACAGAAGTAGCTCTTCTTTTTTTATTCCATTGACTGGCTGAATCGCCTCTACTTCCAATATCCCTTTGGTAAGCGTTCCTGTTTTATCAAAAGCAATCGTTTTTGTACGTGCGAGCTTTTCAATCGTTGTTCCAGTTTTTACAACGATCCCGTTTTTACTTGAACGGCTCATTCCTGCAACTAAAGCAATGGGCGCAGCTAGAATCAGTGGACAAGGTGATGCCACTACCAGTACCTCAGCAAATCGTAAAGGGTCTTTTGAGAACCACCAAGAAATACCACCGATCAAATAAGCAATCAACGTGAAAGGGACTGCATAACGATCAGCTAAACGGACAAATCGGGCAGGCTTTTCTTTTGATTCTTCGACTAGTTTAATAATCATTTGATACTGGCTGTCTGCGGCACGTTTTTCAGCGATCATTTGGATCGATCCGTCTCCATTTAAAGACCCTGACATAATCTGATCTCCAGGTTTCTTGGTTTCCGAGCGGGACTCACCTGTCAAAGAAGATTCATCGACCGAAGATTCTCCTTTGGTCACTCGACCATCTGCGGGTACAAGTTCGCCAGGCTTGACTAGTAACTGGTCATCAATATTTATTTCATCGATTACTATATCCTGCAATTTTCCTTCTTTGAATCGATGGGCAATTCTTGGGGTGTTATCTAACAAAGACTGCAGTTCTTTACCCGCTCGTTTATTCGCGTAATCCTCTAGACTATCTCCGCCCGTAAGCATGATCAATATCATCAAACTAGCCCAGTATTCTTTGACGGCTAATGTTGCAAGGATTGCGGTAATCGCTAATACATCTACGCCATATCTTCCTGAACGTAACGTCTTGATCATTTCCAAAAACATCAAGAAGGCGAGAATCCCTCCAGTAAATGCGACAATCGCAAATGCAAGGGCCGGCTGGTGAAAAACAAATTCACTTAATAAAGCTATCCCACCAATAAGCAAAGTAAGTAAAAATTTTTTGAAATGTGTCATTGTTTTTTCTCCTCTTTTATGTGACTTAGAGAGGTTAGTAATAAATTTCCAGCTGCCTCTTTCATCTTAAGCATAGTCCTTGACTAGCACTTTTTAAAACAATAGGCCTTAATTGAAAACAACTATCACTATCAGCGTTTCCAAAATTCATCAGTTCTACAAACAAAAATATTCAGCAAGGATTACTTTTTCGATTCATCAGTTAAAAAGTACCTTTTTTCGAAAAACTATGCTATACTTTTAATTCGTTATTTACGGCGGAAGGAGCAAACATGCGATGAATGAGAAACAACTAGAACAAACGCACGTGGATGAAACGATCGAACTAATCCAGATCGAACAAAATATGCTGGATACAAAACAACAAGAATTGACTCAGGAAATGAATCATTCGACAAAAGACACAGCTAATCACAAGATTCGAGCTGGTTCCAATGAAGCTTTTTATGAATCTGCTGTTGAATATCGCCAACATGAGCAGGAATTGCTTTTGAAATACCATACTCTTGAAGCACAGCAAAAACGCCTGCAAACGTTGTCTGTCATGAAAGATAGTCCTTATTTTGCCCGTATCGACTTTAAAGAAGACCGTGAAACAGAAACATTATATCTAGGTATCGCTTCTTTAAGAGATATGGCAGAAGAAACAATCGTTATTGACTGGCGCGCACCAATTGCCAATCTTTATTATGAAGGTGAGATTGGTCCCGCATTTTATGAAACTGAAACAGATAGAATAGATGTCGATCTGCAGTTGAAACGACAATTTAAAATCCAAGAAGGACGTATTTTATCTATGGTAGATACGTCGGAAGTAATCAATGATGACTTTTTGCTAGAGATATTGGATGAATCATCAAGCAACCATATGAAAAACATCGTCTCTACGATACAAAAAGCACAAAATGCAATCATTCGGGACACAACAAGTAAAGTAATGCTGATTGAAGGAATCGCCGGAAGTGGAAAGACATCCGCTTTGCTTCAACGTATTGCTTTTCTGTTGTATCATAATCGCAAGTGGCTCGAGGCTGAAAACGTTCTTCTATTTTCACCCAACCATTTGTTTTCTGATTACATCTCGACTGTATTGCCTTCATTAGGTGAAAGTGGCGTGCCTACACAGACATTCAAAAATTATTTGGTGCAGCTGCTGCCAGAGTTTTCTTTACTAGATGAACAGCAACAAGAAAGTGGGTTTTTGCTAGGGGAAAAAGATCCGATACAAGTGATGAAAAGCGGATTGACCTTAGTCGATCAGATTGATCGCTATATCCAAGGCATCACAAACTACGGTCCCTTGTTCCGTGATATGAAAATAAATGGCCGTACGATCCTATCAAAGGAATCGATTCGCCAATGGTATAAAGAAACAAATGAACAATTACCTTTACATCATAGACTCTCTCTATTACAAACGAAGCTCCTGAAAAAATTAGGCGGTCTGCAAAAAGACGAAACACGTCAGCAATGGGTCAAAGATCTGGCGGAAGAACAGCTCCAAGAACTATACGCAACAGATCCTAATCTTGAATATACAGAACAAAAGGAGCGTTCATTACGTAAAAAACTGGCCAACCAAATCGTACGTAAAAGATTCCGTCGAATCCATCGAGGGATCATGAATTATCAATTTGTCAATATAACGAAACAATATCTCCACTTTCTACAAACTGTGCCACTTTCTCTTCTAACACGACATAAAATCAGCGAGACCAGATGGCAGGAACATTTGACAACTGTTCGTACACACTTGCGTCAAAGAGAAGTGAGTCAAGAGGATGCTGTACTATTCTTTTTACTGATGCGCCGAACATATCCAGTGACGGTTACACACAAAGCTCGCTATATCTTTATTGATGAAATGCAGGATTTCGCACCATCACAAGTGGCATTGCTGCAAGCCTTGTTCCCAAAAGCAAATTTGACTTTCTGTGGAGATCTAAATCAAAATGTCTTTGGAAATGAAACGATCGTTGGATCATTGGAAGACCTTTTCGTGGACCGTGAAGTCACTCGTTTCCAATTAACGACAAGCTATCGCTCCACAAAAGAAATCACTGATTTTGCTAATCATTTTATTGTGAAAGAACATCAAGTAGAAACAACAGCAAGAAAAGGAGACCTTCCTTTGCTCATCCAAGGAACAACAGATGATATCAAATTGAATTGGTTAGCAGATACCATTCGAATGACTCAGGGAAAAGCCCGGTATTGGCGTACAGCAATCATAGCTAAAACCCAAGAAGAATGCGAAGCTCTTTATGCTCAACTGCCAGACGAGTTGAAACAACAAGTCCAGCTGATTTTAAATGAGAGTGACTTTATGAAGCGTTCCATTATTTTACTTCCAGCCTTTTTAGCAAAAGGTCTGGAGTTTGACCGAGTTTTCTTGTGGGATGTAGATGCAGAACATTTTTCTTCTCAGCAAGACAAATTGATCCTTTACACCATGTGTACACGTGCGATGCATGAATTGACCCTTTTTACCTCCAATAATGAAAGTCCTTTGTTAAACAATATGGATATTTCATCTTATGAGAAAAAAGTACTGTAAGTAAAAAGACAACTGCTATCATTAATGTTAGCAGTTGTCTTTTTATTTACAATAATAATTGCAGAAAAAGTAATTCAATCATTTAAGGTCATTTATTCTATATATAAATCCAAATCTGTTTCAGGATATTTTAATTTGACAAGCGAAATAATCATTTTCAGTTCTTCCATGTTTTCTGGATATTCTGGGTCAAATACCTTGCTATGACGGCCAATCCCGCCATTGTCGATCAATCGGTAAATTCGATTCCATTCAATGAACTGGTCAATTGATTGGAAATTGCTGATTGGATAGCCGCCACAATCCAAAATCTCTGATACACGAAATGCTAGGTATGCACTATCGATCACTTTATTTTTTTTCGTGTCTATCTTCTCATTTCTTTCGATAAGAATTTTTTCAGGACGATGCTTCAAGCTCCACTCTAATAGTAGAAAGAAAGCCTCCATCCGATACTCTTCTTCAAATAACCGAAAGGCTGAATCAGAACGACGAAAAAGCAGCGGAATCAAATATTTTTGTCTATAAATCAGCATTGGTGCGCGGTCCACCATACACTCTAAATAACGGTTCAGATACCCTGTACCGACATAGTTTCCTAATCGATAGCCTTCAACGCCGAATCTTGCGTATTTTTGCGCTAATTTTGAACAATCAGTTACGTTCACAGCTAACTCTTCTACTTTGCGGTAACCGCTTAAGATACGTTCAAAAGGTTCTAAAGTGATTTTTGCTTCCATATTCTTCCCCGTCCATCTTCCACATACTTCATATCATTTCACATGATACTTATGCTCTCATCATACCACAGGTTGAATTAGAAAAGAAAATAAATCACACAAAAAAGCAAGACAATCTGTTAGTGAGATTGTCTTGCTTTTCGAAAAAGACTGAATACTTTTCGTTAAAACTGGTTGCTTAGTCTTCTAATGCCACATTATGGAACACATGCTGTACATCTTCTAGATCTTCCAGTGCATCAATCATTTTTTCAAATGTTTCTTGATCTTCTGGAGATAGTGTTACCTCGTTTTGAGGGATCATTTGGATCTCAGCGATTGAAAAATCAGTGATTCCTTTTTCTTTTAATGCTTCTTGTATACTATGGAAATCCGCTACTTCACCGTAAACGATGATTTGTCCTTCTTCTTCCATTACATCGCGAACATCGATGTCTTTTTCCATTAGGTATTCAAGGATCTCGTCAGCGTCTTCTCCTGCAAAAGCAAAGATTGCTGTATTGTCAAACATGTAAGAAACCGCTCCGGAAACACCCATGTTCCCGCCATTTTTCCCAAATGCTGCCCGTACGTCTGCTGCTGTTCGATTCACATTGTTCGTCAATGTATCAACAATCACCATTGAGCCGCTTGGTCCAAATCCTTCATAGCGCAATTCAGAGTATGTTTCATCTCCTGCACCTTTTGCTTTTTCGATTGCTCGGTCAATAATATGTTTTGGTACATTATAAGTTTTAGCGCGATCAATGACGAAACGTAGTTTTTGGTTTGCATGCGGATCAGGATCACCTGATTTTGCTGCCGCGTAGATTTCAATCCCAAATTTTGCATAAATCCGGCTATTATTAGCATCTTTAGCAGTTTTCTTTGCTACGATATTTGCCCATTTACGTCCCATATTTTCACTTCGCTTTCTGATTTGATAGTTTCATAACGCAAAAACGTCCTGTTCCATTATACTTGTGAATCACGATTCTGTGAAGCTTTTTTTCTTTCTTCCTTCATTCTTCTCATTTTTAGTCAATTATCTATACTCGGATTGGGATTTGCCCGAAATTCTGTTCCGGAATATTGCCTCCCAATTGATAGATTTGATCACTTCTAACTAATAGTTCCGCTTCTTGTGCCTCTTTTTTTCCGATTCGGGAATAAATAGAAATCTCTTTTTTTTCTTTTAAGAATCTTCTTCCAGCATCGGTAAATCCAAGTAGTCGAAGATAATTTTTATTTTGTTGGACAGGAATGTCTTGCTTTTTGATATTCAGCAAGACATAACAAGATAATCGTTGGATCCGTGTCCATGTATATCTTTTTGTTTTTACCTTTGACACAAAATCCTCAAAACTATCAGCAGTTGCAGCTGCTGTTTTCATGCGCGATTCTATTCCTTCGGTCATCTGATAGATATCTGTCAGTTCCAGCAAAGTAGAAGATAACAACCGATAACGCAAATACGGCCAATAAGATTCCCAAGTCTGCAGCGAACAAGTTGAAAGATCTTCTTCTGTCTGAGGCGGCACAAGTCCAGCTATTCTTTTTCCTTCTTCTAACGCATGGCGAATGGCTGTTGCACTGGCTATCCTCTGATCTGTGATGATTTTTTCATGATAGCCTGCACTTTTACGTCGGATCGGATGTAATTCCATAGTGTGGACATACTTGGCATTTTCCTTTGCATAACTTAATCCCAAGATATGATTTGGCGAAGAAAAATCAAGCGTAATATCGGGATACAGACTGCGAAAAACCTCAGTCATTTTTTGCGGATAACTATACGTTTGATCAGACAGTTCTTGAAATGCCTCTTCTATCCTATCTTGATTCTCTTGGACAAAGCGTCCGAAACTGCTGTAATCAAACGAAGTCTCTTCTTCTGTTCCAAAACACAAACTGTCACAGTCCAGTGTTTGCAAGATTTTTACTGCACCTTTAGCAAAATAGTCAGCTGACTGAACCGCCCATTCGACGGGAAGCTCCACTACTAAATCCACACCATTTTGTAAAGCTTCATTCGCGCGATGCCATTTATCGATGATAGCCGGTTCGCCTCGTTGCAAAAAATTCCCGCTCATTACAGCAATGACGACCTCTGCTCCTGTTGTTTTTCGTGCCATTTCCACATGATAGCGATGTCCATTGTGAAAAGGATTGTACTCTACGATAATCCCGCAGCTTTTCATGCGCATCCTCCTTCATAGTTATCGATAAAAAAGAAATAGAGACAAGTAAAAAAAGGCAAAAATCGGAAAAAATACCCGAACTATATAAACTATTCTCGCAAACACAATACTTCTGCGACGAAAAGCTGCACTGCAAGAGCAATGCCTATATCGTTCGGATATATAATTTATGTTGAAGATTTATTCTTTTCTTGTTAACTCGAGCAGGCAAAACCGCTAGTCTTTGTATGCTACAAAGAACCAGCGCTTTGATTTCTCTGATGCTGCTTCGTCTGTAAAATCAGAAAATGCTTCGACTTTCGAAAAGCCGCTGTTTTCCAGCATTCTTAAATAACTTTCCAATGGATAGGTACGCTCTTGATGTAGTTCATCTTCACGAATAAATCGACCAGACCCTTCTTGTTCTTCAACGAAAAAGGTAAGAAAATGTTCGATGCTGTGTTTCTCGCTTCCTGGATAACTATCCCACAAAAAAGCAAAATTATCCCCTTGATAATGATAGCTATATTCTGGAAAAACTTCATCTACTTGATAGGTGGAGTGTACGTCAAATAAAAATCGGCCATTTTCTTCTAACGCTTGATAGACTTCATCAAACACTTGCTGTACCTCTTGTCTATTTTTCATATAGCACAGCGAATCAGAAAAACAGGTAATTGCCTGATATTGTCCGATTTCTGATAAATCGAGCATATTGCCTTCCACAAATTGGATCGATGCGTCTTCTTCATATGCTCGCTGGCTGGCAATCATCAACATCTCTTCTGAAAGGTCTAACCCTGTCACTTTATATCCATCTTTTGCAAAGGCAACCGCTAATGCTCCAGTACCGCATGCCAGTTCCAAAATATTTTTTGTGTCTTCTTGTAAATGACGTTTCGAAAAAGCTAGCCATTGCTGATAAAGTGTTTCGTCCATCACTTCATCGTAAATGAAAGCAAATGTTTCATAAGCCATATGTTAATCCAACCATTCACTAAGATCGACTAGCGGAGCATCTGACCATAGTTTTTCCAGATTATAGAAACTTCGTTCTGGTGCATGGAAAACATGTACGATCACATCTCCAAGATCGATCAATACCCATTTTCCGCCTTCTTTTCCTTCAATACGTTTTACTTCATATTTGTTTTCTTCTTCTTTATCAATGATTTCTTCTGTAATTGCGTTGATTTGACGTTCGCTATTTGCTGAACAGATCATGAAATAATCTGCCAACAAGGAAACATTTCGAACGTCTAAAGCGATAATGTCTTCTGCCCGTTTTGAATCTGCTGCTTCAACCGCAATTTTTAATTGTTCTTTACTATCTATGATGATTTCCTCCTAATATGAGCAGCTTATTTTTTTGCTACCCAGTAATTATATGTTTCGATTGTTTTTGGATAAATCTGTTGTTCTTGCGCAAGCAAATGGGCCAATGTATGTTTTGTTTCAAATGCTACAGCTTCGTCTAGATCAGCCCATGCAATGGCTCGTGCATCTTGTACCCCAGGAAAATCTCGACCTGGTTCAATATAGTCTGCTACATAAATGATTTTGTCAAGGAGACTCATCTTAGCAGCCCCAGTCGTATGCACCCGGATTGCATGAAGAATCTCTGCATCGGTGATTCCTAATTCCCGCTCTACAAACGAAGCGCCAACAAGACCATGCCAGATTGCATTATTATAATTCAATAACTCTGGATCAAAACCGTCTCTTACGATTACCATTTTGAACTCCTCATCTGGTCGTTCTTTTGCATAATCATGTGTCAATGCAGCAATACTAGCTTTTTCAGGAGAAGCACCGTATTTTTTGGCAAGAGCCACGGCTGTTTCTTCTACTCCAAGCACATGCTTGAAGCGTTGTTCGCTCATTCTCATCTGTATTTTTTGCATCAGGTTTTCTCTAGAATAAGCAGTATATTCATTACTATAGTCCATATTCATACAACCCTTCATTTTGAATATAATCAATTACTTTATCTGGAACAAGGTAGCGGATAGAACAGCCTTCTTTGATCTTTTGACGTATTTTCGTGGAACTGATGTCGATCTCAGGTACATCTACCCAAATTACAGGATATGGAGTATCCGTTGTGTATCCTGGTCGACGTATACCCACAAAGTTGACCATAGAAGTCAGCTCATCGATTTTATACCATTTTGGCAAATATTCTACCATATCCCCACCGATAATAAAGTAATAATCTGTATCCGGATTGTTTTGCGTCAATTCCTTCATAGTATCATAGGTGTAACTTTTCCCACCACGAGCTAATTCAATCGTTTCAATCTGCAAAAAAGGATTGTCTTCCACAGCTAATTCCAACATGTTGAGTCGATGTTTTGCATCAATCGTCTGTTTCTCATCAACATGAGGTGGCTGATAAGAAGGCATCAAAAATACGCGGTCAAGACCTAAATTCCGGCCAGCTTGTTCAGCCATCACTAAATGTGCAAGGTGAACGGGATTGAATGTTCCGCCCAAGATCCCTACTTGCTTTTTCTTCTCTAAGAATTGAGGCATTTCTTCAGGAAATAATTGTGAACGAACAAATGTCTTAGCTTGCGTATTCATCATGGTCACTCCTTATATTGCTTTTACTTCTTTTGATAGCCTTTGATACTTTTCTTTTGTGGAAGGTTTGTATAATACAATAACACGTCCAATGATTTGGACGATTTCGCAATCTATTTCTTTTTCTAATACTTGAGCTGCTTCTTCTGCAATCTCATCTGTATTTTGAAGTAACGATACTTTGATCAGTTCTCTTTTTTCTAAAGCTTCTTCAATTTGAACGATCATTGCTGAATTGATCCCACCTTTTCCGATTTGAAAAATCGGCTGAAGATGATGCGCTTTGCTACGTAAAAAACGCTTTTGTTTTCCTCTTAAACTCATAATTTTCCTTCTTCCTTAAATCAATGCTTTGCGTTTCAATACATCTACACCCTTTGGCGCCCAGCCCGCAATTACTACTGGCGCTGTTACAGTGATCCAGCCTAGACCGGCAAAAACGATGTCTGTTTTTTCTTTCACAGAAAACTCAAAACGAACAAGCTCCGGAAATGCCTCGACTTCATCAGGACGAGGAGGCTGTAATAATCCACCTACATGTTTTTGATAAAATTCGTCTGCTTTTTCCAGTTTCGTTCGATGAATATTTACATCATTTGACACATAAGCAATAAATGAAGCACGATTGCCGCTGATAAAATCAAATCTTGCAAGTCCGCCCAAGAAAAGTGTTTGCCCTTCATTCAGCTGATAAACTTTAGGTTTGATTTCTTTTAACGGTGCAATGATCCGCAAATCTTTTTTACCTAAGTAGTGCGCCATTTGATGGCGATGGATAATTCCCGGTGTATCAATCAAAAAATGCCCGTCATCTAAAGGAATCTCGATTTTATCCAAGGTCGTTCCTGGAAACTGCGAAGTTGTGATTACATCTTGTACTCCCGCTGTATTTTTGATGATTTGATTGATAAGCGTCGATTTTCCGACATTTGTTACTCCGACGATATAGACATCCCGTCCATCGCGGTATTCTTCGATTTTTTCTAATAGTTCCGTCATCTCATGAGATTTCTTAGCACTAGTTAATAATACATCTACTGGACGAATTCCTGCTTCGTAAGCACGTTCCTTCATCCATTGTGTTAATTTAGTTTTTTTCAATGATTTAGGTAATATATCCACTTTGTTCCCAACTAAAAGTACTGGATTGTCACCGACAAAACGGTGTAGTCCTGGGATTAGTGAACCATTGAAGTCAAAAATATCCACCACATTGACGATCAATGCATCTTTTTGCCCTAATTCATTCAGTAAGCGCAAAAAGTCGTCATCCGTCAATGAGACATCTTGGATCTCATTATAATGGCGTAATCTGAAACAACGCTGACAATAGACTTCCCCGGAAGCTAAACCTTTTTCCAAAGCCGTTTGCGGCGTGTATCCTAATTCACCGGGTTTGTTTGTTTGTATAACGGCACCACAGCCGATACATTGTAATTCTTCTGTCATTCGATTCCACCTCGCCAGCCCATATCAGGGTGTTTTGCTAATAGATAGGCCATAATTCTTTTTTCCCAAAAACGATTAAATTGTGTCTTCCAACTATCTGTTGCGATAATGGGTTTTACAAGGATGCTACGTATCCCTGCACGATTGGCTCCACGTATATCAGTCATAATCTGATCGCCTACCATTACTATCTCATCATCTGCTAAATCCAATTGTTTCTTTGCTATGTTGATCCCTCTTGCTAAAGGTTTCATTGCTCGTGCAACATACAAAAGATCAAATTTTTCAATCGCTCGCGCGACACGTTTTGAATTATTGTTTGAAACAACAACAACAGGGATTCCTGCATTTTTCATTTCTAAAATCCAAGTAAGCAACTCTTCTGTTCCATCTGGATTATTCCATGCAATCAACGTATTGTCTAAATCGGTCAATACTGCTTTGATGCCTAGATTCTTTAATTGGGCAGGTGTAATCTGATAGATGGCTTCTACCATCCATGTTGGTTTGTAATTTGAAAACATGCTGTCTCCTCATCTGCAAAAAATGAAGGAGCACATAAAGTACTCCTCAACCCCGTATTATACTGCATATCAGCAAAAAAAACTACCTCTATACTCGTTCGTCTTTCAGAAAAAGCATTTCTTTACAAAATGATCAAAAATAAAGATTGATCACAGAAAAATTTAGAAACAAAAAACAACTAAGCGAGCAAGAACCATTCTTTACTCTTTGCTTAGTTGTTAAACACCTAATATTGGCGGAACCTCTTGTATCGTTTTTCCAGTAATTCATGCTGGTCGAATCGAACAAGTTCCGTCAATCTTTCAATCAACGCTTTTTTCATAATGTGTGCGACTTTATATCGTGGCAGCTGCTCGCCGTTGAACGTTTCAGGAATAACTCGATCAACGATTCCTAACTCGCGTAGTTCTGGCGCAGTAATTTTCATCAACTCAGCTGCTTCTGCGGCGCGACTACCGTCTTTCCACAAAATCGACGCAAATCCTTCTGGAGAAAGCACAGCATAAATCGTTTCTTCCAGCATCCAGACTTCATCCGCTAAACCTAGAGCAAGGGCACCGCCACTTCCACCTTCACCAATGATGATGGCGATGATCGGTACCTTTAAATCAGACATTTCGAGCAGATTTCTGGCAATAGCCTCTCCTTCGCCGCGCTCTTCTGCTCCTACACCGCAATATGCACCTGCTGTATTGATCAAGGTAATCACCGGTCTATTGAACTTTTCCGCTTGTTTCATCAGTCGTAAAGCTTTTCGATAGCCTTCAGGATGGGGAGAACCAAAATTTCTGCGGATATTTTCCTGCAGATCCCGTCCTTTTTGAATACCGATCACTGTTACCGGTTTGCCATCTAATCGAGCGATTCCACCAACAATCGCTTCGTCATCTGCAAATAAACGATCACCATGGCATTCCTCGAAAGAATCGAAGATCTCTTCAAAAAAATCCAAGCTTGTCCATCGTTCTTTAGCTCTTGCTAACTGAACGACATCATGTGCTGTCTTATCCACGATCTATCCATCCTTTCTGTGTATGCAATTCAAGAAGCGTATGGATTTTCTGCTTCAATTCCATGCGGGGAACAATCTGATCGACAAAACCATGAGATAATAAGAATTCAGCCTTTTGGAAATCTTCTGGAAGTTCCTGCTTGATCGTCTGTTCGATGACGCGTCTTCCAGCAAAACCGATCAAGCTTTGGGGTTCTGCTAGAATGATATCGCCTTCCATTGCAAAACTGGCAGTTACTCCTCCGGTCGTCGGGTCCGTTAAAACAGTTAGATAAAAAAGACCTTCATTGCTATGCCGTTTGACAGCAGCAGAGATTTTTGCCATCTGCATTAGAGAAAAGATTCCTTCTTGCATCCGTGCGCCACCTGAAGCTGTGAACAAGACGACTGGAAGACTTTCCTTTGTTGCTCGTTCGAATAATCTGGTGATCTTTTCTCCGACAATCGTTCCCATACTTCCCATGATAAAATTAGGATCCATCACTCCAATAATGAAGGGAATCCCCTGAATGGTTGCTTTACCAGTGAGGACTGCTTCATGAAGTCCTGTTTTATCTTGCATTTTTTTAATTTTTTCCGTATATTCGGGAAATGCTAGCGGATCTTTGGTTACAAGATCCGTATCCCATTCTTCAAAACTTTTTTCATCAATAATCAAAGCTAGACGCTGCCATGCACCGATTCGAAAAGCGTATCCGCAATGAGGGCATACTTTTTCTTCACCGATGTCTTTCGTATAAAGGATATGTTTGCAATTTGGACACTTTGCCCACATGTTATCAGGAACAGATGGCGAGTTAGCAGGTTTGCTCTCTCTATTAGGATTGATCCGAATATATTTCTTTTTCTTAAACAGAGCCATCTATGCGCCTCCTATCTCCGTTTCTGGTGTCCAATTCGGTAAAAATTCTTCTTGTAAAAATGCTGTGCTGTAATCACCTGCTATGACTGCAGGATGACTAATCAAATCCATCTGAAATTCTGCGTTCGTGATGATTCCTTCTGTGATAAATTCACTTAAGGCTCGCTGCATCTTCATTAATGCTTCAAAACGCGTATTTCCATGGACGATTATTTTTGCAATCATTGAATCATAATATGGCGGGATCGTATATCCCGGGTAAACTGCACTGTCTACTCGCAGTCCCATCCCACCTGCTGGAAGCAGTAAGTTTTGGATCTTCCCTGGAGAAGGAGCAAAATGGAAAGCAGGATTTTCTGCATTAATCCGGCATTCGATTGCGTGTCCTTGGAATACTACTTCTTCTTGACACACATTCAAAGGCTCACCGGCTGCTATCTCCACCTGTTTTTTTACTAAATCGATTCCTGTGACCATTTCTGTTACTGGATGTTCCACTTGGATTCGAGTATTCATTTCCATGAAATAAAAATCGCCTTCTTCATCCATCAGAAACTCGATCGTTCCGGCATTTTCATAATTGACTGCTTTAGCTGCTCGAACAGCAGCGTCTCCTAGTGCTTCTCTTTTTGTTTGTGAGATCACTACAGAAGGAGATTCTTCCAGTACTTTTTGATTGTTGCGTTGCAAAGAACAATCTCGCTCACCTAAATGAATGACATGACCAAATCGATCACCTAAGATCTGAACTTCTATATGGCGAGCAGGATAAATGATTTTTTCCAAATACATATCATCATTTCCAAATGCCGCTGCTGCTTCTTGCTGAGCTGAAGAAAAATGCTGTGGGAGCTCTTCTTTTGATTGAACTTTCCGAATGCCTTTCCCGCCACCGCCTGCAGCTGCTTTCAGCATCACTGGATAACCAATTCTGTCTGCTATTTCCAATGCTTCTTCTACTGTAGATAATACACCAGTACTTCCTGGAATGACTGGGACATTTGCTTCTTGCATCAATTGACGCGCATTGATCTTATTTCCCATTGCATCGATCGTTGCACTTTTAGGACCAATAAATGTGATATTGCACTCTTCACACATGGAGGCAAATCGACTATTTTCAGATAAAAAACCAAATCCTGGATGAATTGCTTCGGCTTTTGTCACGATTGCAGCGCTCAGTACTTCCTGAACATTCAGATATGAATCAACGGCTTTTGCCGGGCCAATGCAGATTGCTTCATCTGCTAACTGTGTATGAAGTGCTTCGGCATCTGCTTCTGAATATATCGCTACGGTTTGGATCCCTAGTTCGCGGCATGCACGAATGATACGTACAGCGATTTCACCGCGGTTAGCTATCAATACTTTAGAAAACATATTTCACCTATCCAATCATAAAGGTTAATTCCGCTTCGGCTACTTTTTTACCGTCTACTTTAGCGATTCCTTTGCCTATTCCGGCTGAAGCTTTCACTTTCAATATCTCAACTTCAAGGTATAAGGTATCTCCCGGTGTAACTTTCTTACGGAATTTTGCTTTGTCCAATCCGCCGAAATAAGCCGTCTTTCCCTTGAATTGTTCAAGAGAAAGTAATGCAACTGCTCCTGCTTGAGCCATCGCTTCAACAATTAATACCCCTGGCATAACAGGTTCTTCTGGAAAATGTCCTTGAAAAAAGGGCTCATTGATCGTTACATTTTTCTTAGCAACGATCCGTTCTCCTTCAACCATTTCTTCCACTCGATCAATCAAAAGCATTGGATAACGATGCGGAATGATTTCTTTTATTTCTTGTATGTTCATTGATTTCCCTCTTTCCTGCTTTGCTTATTTTTGCTTAATCCTAAAGAGTGGCTGTCCATATTCGACAACTGACTCGTTTTCTACAAGGATTTCTGTGATCACTCCGTCGGCCTCACTAGTTATCTCATTCATCAGTTTCATCGCTTCAATAATGCAGATAACTTCTCCTTTGACAACTTGATCACCTACTTTTTTGAAAGCTGGTTTGTCGGGCGCTGGTTGCAGATAAACGATTCCCACGATTGGCGAAACAACCTCGATTCCATCAAATACTGCCGATTCTTTTTCTTTCATTATTTCTGGAGCAGTTGTTGCTTGTTCAGGTATGACATTGACTGGCTCCGAAACTGGCAACGTTTCGTTTGTTTGAACCATATTCATGCCTCGACTTGTTTTATTTTTATTCATATACAATTCAAATTGACCTTCACGCAAATCGAATTCCGTTAGCGAGGATTGATCAAACTGACTGACTAATTCTCTGATTTCATTGATATCCAAAATTATTCCTCCCAGCGTTTCATGCACAGAACCGCATTATGTCCGCCAAACCCTAATGAATTACTCATTGCATAAGTAAAACTTGCAGGTTTGCTTTCGTTTTTGACAACTGTCAAGTCAATCTCAGGATCTTGTTTTTCTACATTGATCGTAGGTGGGATAAATTGATGTTCTAATGCCAGCAAAGTTGCCAAGGCTTCGATCCCGCCGGCTGCTCCCAATAAATGTCCAGTCATCGATTTCGTGCTGCTGACGTAAGTATCTCTGAAATTTTCACCTAATGCGATTTGGATTGCTTTTGCTTCTGCCTGGTCATTGGCTGGTGTACTTGTTCCGTGAGCATTGATATATCCGACTTGTTCCGGCTGTACACCAGCTTCTTCCATCGCAAGCTTCATTGCTTTAGACGCACCAGAACCATCTGGAGTAGGAGCTGTCATATGGTAAGCGTCACAGTTTGCACCGTATCCAACGATTTCTCCATAGATTTTGGCACCGCGAGCTTGTGCATGTTCTAAAGATTCAAGAACTAGAACACCTGCTCCTTCACCCATCACAAAACCATTCCGATTTTCGTCAAACGGAATCGAACCACGATTAGGATCAGTTGATTCTGAGAGTGCTGTTAAAGCTGCAAATCCAGCAATCCCCATCTCACAAATCGTTGCTTCTGTTCCTCCAGCAAGAATGACATCAGAATAGCCATGTTTGATGTTACGGAATGCTTCCCCAATTGAATTCGTTCCGCTAGCACAAGCTGTTACGATAGCTGTACAAATACCTTTTGCACCTACGCGCAAAGCAATATTTCCAGCTGCCATGTTGGCAATCGCCATTGGTACGAACATTGGAGAAACTCGTTTTGCACCTTTTTCATGTAGACGAATAACTTGGTTTTCGATTGTTGGAAGACCACCGATCCCAGATCCGATGATGACGCCAAACCGGTCTTGATTCATTTTTTCTTTATCTAAACCGCTCATCTCCATTGCTTCTAAAGCAGCGTAGATTCCATAGATCGAAAACATATCCATTCGTTTGCTATCTTTTTTAATAAAATATTTATCGTAAGGGAAATCTTTGACTTCACCCGCTAAGGTAATCCCTGTTTCTGAAGCATCAAATTTAGTGATCGGTGCGATGCCATTCGTCCCCTCTTTTAAGCTATTCAAAAAGCTGTCTGCGTCATTTCCAATAGGTGAAGTGACTCCATAGCCAGTAATTACCACTCGATTCATTTGTTTGCTCTCCTTTTCTTATCCGTGCATGACCAATCCGCCATCGACATTGATGACTTGTCCGGTGATATATGGATTTTGTGCTAAGAAAACTGCTGTTTGTGCAATATCTTCTACTTGTCCGAAACGCTGCATCGGAATTTGCTTTTCCGCTTGTTCCTTGACTTTGTCTGCTAAAACTTCCGTCATATCAGTTGTGATGAATCCTGGCGCAATGGCATTACATGTAATGCCTCTAGTTGCAGCTTCTCGTGCCACAGATTTTGTTAATCCTACTACGCCAGCTTTACTAGCTGCATAATTTGCCTGACCAATATTTCCAATCAACCCAGATACACTAGAGAGATTAATGATGGCCCCTTCTCGCTGCTTCATCATTTTTTTCAATACGTGCTGCGTCATATTGAAGGTTCCAATCAAATTGATATCAAGACATTTTTTGAAATCTTCTGCATCCATTCGCATCACAAGTTTGTCATTTGTGATTCCGGCATTGTTTACTAACACATGGATCGATCCAAGCTTTTCTTCTGCTTCTTTGATCATTTGTCCCGCTTTCTCATAATCAGAGATGTCACCGGAAACTCCTACGCATTTTACACCGAATGCTTCGATTTCTTCTATCTTTTCTTTTGGAATCTCTCCGCGACCATTCAAAATGATATTTGCTCCAGCTTTTGCAAAAGCTAAGGCCATCGCTTTGCCGATTCCTCTTGTACTACCTGTGATAAATACATTTTTTCCTTTTACATCCATAACGTTCCTCCTTATAGTATTGCTATTGTTTCATCAAATGTCTGCTTATTCTCAACACGCAGAACTGGTATTGTTTTATCGATTTTTTTCATAAATCCGCTTAATACTTTTCCGGGGCCGACTTCGATGACTTGTTCGATGCCGATTGTTTTTAACTTATGGATACTCTCATAGAAACGAACAGGTTGCATGACTTGCTGTTCAAGTAGTCCCGCGATTGTTTCTTTCTTCATTATTTCCGTTGTTGTGTTGCTTATGATAGGAAAAGAAGGTTCAGAGAATTGAATCTGACTTAGGTCCTTCGCCAGTTTTTTTGCTGCCGGTTCTAAAATAGCTGTATGAAAAGGCCCGCTGACATTTAGAGGGATCATTCTTTTGAACCCTTTTTCTTTTAATAGTAAAACAGCTTCGTCTACTGCTTTTTCTTCGCCACCAATCACGATCTGCTGAGGTGTATTATAATTTGCAGGAGATACGATGCCGTACTTGCTAGCTTCATGACAGCTTTCCTCGATCGTTTCAATCGGCGCATTCATCACTGCAACCATTTTCCCGCTTCCAGCTGGGGCAGCTTCTGTCATATAAGCGCCTCTTTTTGCTACTAACGCAACTGCTTCAGTGAAGGATAGCGCATTACTAGCTACTAATGCCGAATATTCTCCTAAACTCAGTCCTAAAGCTGCATCTGGGACGATTCCATGCTCCTTCAATAAGCGATAATACGCAATGCTGACTGTTAGAATAGCTGGCTGTGTATATTGTGTCTGATCCAAACGTTCATTTTCTGAAAAGCAGAGGTCGGCCATATCGTAGCCGAGAATCTCACTTGCTTCATCAAATGTCTGCTTTACAACGGCTTCTTCATATAAATCTTTTCCCATACCTTGATATTGTGCACCTTGGCCACTAAATAAGAATGCTGTTTTCATGTTTTTCTCCAATATATCCAGAATATATGTTTGATTCTTCCTATTCAAAAAGGCCGAGACATTCCTATTTCAGGAAATGTCCCAGCCCCCAACCTAATTTTAATGATTATGCAGTTTGTTTTTCTACGTAAGTCACTAAATCTTGAACCGTTTTGATTCCGTCTTCTGTTTCGATTTTCACGTCAAATTCATCTTCAATTTCATTGATGATTTGGAATAAATCCAAGCTGTCAGCTTCTAAGTCTTCTTGGATGTCAGTAGTCAATTTGATTTCTTCAGTTTCTTTTCCTAATTCTTCTGCGATGATTTCTTGAATTTTTTCGAATACCATAATAATATATTCCTCCGATATTGTTTGCTTTTTATTTTTATAATTTAACAGTCTACAACTCCATGAGAATACTTCCCCATGTTAAACCTCCGCCATAGCCTGTAAATATTACTTTCTGCTGTTTTCCCAAGGTGATCTTTCCACTAGAAACTGCTTCATCCAATAAGATAGGGATGCTTGCAGCAGATGTATTCCCATATTTATCCATATTGGTCAGGAACTTTTCTTGCGGCATCTTTACTTTTCGGGCAATTTTCTCAATAATTCTGAGGTTTGCCTGATGCAAAAGCAGATAATCAACTGGTTTGTCTTTCATGACTTCTTGGATATTGTTTGCAACGTCTCGTACGGCAAAATCAAAAATATCTCTGCCAGTCATTTGCAAATAATACGAACCTTCTGAATCTTCTGAATAGAACGGATTTTTATTTTGCTGGTAGCCAGCGGTCAATGAGCTACTTCTGGTACCGTCAGCTGCTAATTTTTCTTTCAGCAATTTTTTCTGTGGATTCGCTTCTAAGAGAATCCCACCTGCTCCATCGCCAAACAACACAGCAGTCGTACGATCAGACCAATCGATTAGCTTAGATAGTGTTTCACCACCAATCACCAGTCCCTTAGTTGAGCCGCAGCGGATCATTTTTTCAGCCATGCTTAACGCATAAACAAATCCTGAGCACGCAGCACTGATATCAAAAGCGATAGCATGAGTTGCTCCCAATTTCCCTTGTACTTGTGCTGCTACAGATGGTGTCGTGTAATCGGGCGACATTGTTGCTACTAAAATAAAATCCAAATCTTTAGGGTTTAGATTTTTCTGTTTTATCAATTTTTCCGCCACTAAAATGCATAAATCAGAAGTCTCCTGATTTGTTACACATCTTCGTTCACGAATACCCGTCCTTGACGAAATCCATTCATCAGAGGTATCCATCATCTTGGAAAGATCATTATTAGTAATAATCTTTTCAGGAAGGACGCTGGCTGTTGCAGTAATCATTCCAAATTGTTCCATTAAATATCCTCACTTATAGTCTTGCAAGAAGTCGTGCAAGTTTTTCAGTGCATCCAGCAAGGCATGCTGTTCCTCCGTAGCCATTCCGTCTAAGATGTTCTTGACCATTTCACGATGAAAATGCTGATGGACCCGAAATAGTAACTTTCCTTTTTTCGTTAGTCCCAACTTTACAACGCGGCGGTCATCTTCACTGCGGATACGTTCGACATAGCCTTTTTTTACTAACTTGTTAATAGCAGTGGTCAAGGTCCCAACAGTAATTGATAGTTCTTTGGCTACTTCTGAAGTTGTTTTTTTCTTGTACATCCCGATTGCCTCGATCGTGTGCATCTCTGTGATTGACAGATCTTTGAATTGAGATTTTTTCAGCTCAGACTCTTCGATTGTCAAAATATCATTGAAGACACTAACAAGATAATCATTTACTGTTTTTAAATCTGGTTCCATGTTCCACCGTCCACTAATTAGTTTGATTATCAAATCTTTTGATGTTCAAACTATATCTTAACTTTTTTCAAAATGCAACCTTAAAAGATCATTTTTTTACTATATGAGCTTTTTTTAAGATTTTACTCATTTAAAACAACTGATAAATCAGCATTTATAATTTCTTTTATTAGAAAAATCATCTATCTCACATATTTTGATTATCAAAGTATTTTCTGTGAACAGAACTATAGAATTCCTTAAAACTTGTCCATTATTTCAAAATTTGTTATAGTCTTTTTATTCAAAGCGTAAAAGGAGATCCTATGTTAAAAGAAAAAATGAAAACTCTCCCCATGCTGCCGGGTGTCTATCTTATGAAAGACCGAGATGGTAAGGTCATCTATGTTGGTAAAGCAAAACGGCTCAAAAATAGAGTAAGCAGCTATTTTCATCAGAATAAACAGCATTCAAAAAAAGTATTACGTATGATTCATCATATAACAGATTTTGATTTCGTCGTAGTAGACACGGAATTAGATGCTTTATTGCTCGAGTGTCAATTGATCCAACATTACCGTCCTTTTTATAACCGACAAATGAATTATTTCAGTAATTATAATTATGTACATATTACCAATAAGGGATTTGTATTAACAGATACTCCTACGGCTCGAACATACGGGCCTTTTCGTCTCTATAAAAAAATGCCGTCTATTTTGCGTATAATGGAAGAAACTTATCAAATGCCTTGGTTGTCTGAAATTAGTTTGTTAGCTTTGCGAGCCCAGCTTCCTGACCTACAGGAAATGACTTTTGAACAGAAAAAAAAGGAGATCCAAGGATTGTTTCAGGGTCGCAATAAAAAGCTACTGACTTACTTGAAAAAAAGACAACAACATTTCATCTATCAGCTGAATTTCGAAAAAGCCGGTATGCTTCAAAAAGATATCGAATTAGTTACTTATTTTATTAGACGGATCCAGGAACAAAAGCAGTTTTTAAGAACACCATCCCTCACATTCAGTATGCCACTGGCAGCGGATGAGAGTCAGAAAAAGCACTACCTCGTTTGTTATGGTCAACTTGCAGAAACAATGATTGCCTCTGCTGACGTTTCTCCTGACTTCTATTATGAAAAGAAAGAAGCTCATTTATCTTTGAAACGTCAATTGTCAAAAGAAGAAATCGATCCTGTACAAATCTTGATCAGTTACCGCAAAAAATTAGAAAAAGAACAGTCTGAAATTGAACTGTTAAACAAAAAAGAAGCTGAAAAGCAACTAAATTAGTTGCTTCTCGGCTTCTTTTAGGCATCTTCAACTTCAAATGTCAATTATCCTAAAATTTATTGGATTAAGTCATAGATTTCCATCGCTACGATATCGATATTATCAAATTCGTATTGCTGATGAGTATCTGTTTCAGTTAATTCAAATGTATCGGTCGCTTTATCATAAGTTACTGTACACTTCTCTACGCCTTCTTTTTCAAAACGGCGAACTTGCAGTTCATTATCTGCTGACTCGACCATAGCCTCCAGTCGTTTTATGATTGCGACTAATTGTGAATGTGTCATCGGAGGTCCTCCTTTTCTTATTTCTGTTATATTGTATCAAAAGCATAGCCTACTTGCATTGATTTTCTCTAAAAAAACTCGTTTTTTATGATTTTTTTTCTGGTATTTTTCCTTCAGGCCACCAAAGTTTGATCAAAGCTTGGGTTCCGTCATTCTCAAAACCTTTATCTGCCAACTCTTCATATAGTTTCAATGCTTGGGTAGTTGCTGGCAATACAAGGTCCATTTTTTCTGCTTCTTCTAATGCAATCTTTAAATCTTTGATAAAATGTTTGACAAAAAAACCAGGTGTGTAATCTTCTTTTAAAATACGAGGAGAATAATTGCTTAAAGACCAGTTAGCTGCACTTCCACCTGAAAGCGTCTCAATCACTTTCTTTAAATCAAGTCCGTTTTTTTGTGCATAGACAAGCATTTCCGTCATTCCTGTCATCGTACCTGCAATCATGATCTGATTAGCCATTTTTGTATGCTGACCTTTCCCAGCAGAACCATGCAATGTAAATGTCGTACCAAATTCTTTGAATAAAGGCAGTACTTGATCATAAACGGCTTCTTCTCCACCGACCATGATCGTCAGTGTACCATTCTTTGCTCCTAAGTCACCACCGGATACCGGTGCATCTAACGCATCTGCGCCTTTTTCTTTTGCTGTTTTTGCAATTTTTTCTGCCAGGCTTGGTGTACTTGTAGTCAAGTCAACTAAAATATGTCCTGAGATATCTGCAGAAAAAATCCCCGACTGTCCATAGTAGATTTCTTCTACATCTTTGGGGTAACCTACCATTGTAAAGAGAATATTACTTTGTTCTGCTACCGCTTTTGGTGTATCTGCCCAGATAGCTCCTTCTGTTACTAAAGGATCAGCTTTTGCTTTTGTCCGATTATAGACAGCTACTTCGTGTCCTGCTTCTAGTAGATGGCGTGCGACAGCACTTCCCATGACGCCTGTTCCTATAAAACCAAGTTTCATTTTTTCGACCTCCTAAAAATCAAAAATCCTTGCTTCTATGCTAGTATACGCTAGAAACAAGGATTTTTTCATAAAAAATGTTTGAATTTTATCTTTTAAATGAATTTAATTTTATTTTGATTCGTTCAATCGAGTCTTCTTCTTCTTTTCTTCGCATCTCTTCTTCATGATAAACAACCATGTCTTGATAAAATTCGATCATAGCTTCGCCGAAATGTGTAGATGAAATATCATAAAGTTTAGCTTCTAAAACTTTTGGATCTTTAGGAACTTCACTGGAAATATAATCAATAAGTGCTGGTGCAAAGTCTTCGTCGGTTTCAAAAGTTTTCCCTAATGAAGGATGATCGAACAATCGGTTCAAATAAGCATTTCCTTCCACGACACAAGGTGTTCCGGCTGCCATCGCTTCTGTATAAGTAAGCCCTTGTGTTTCTGAAGTAGAAGCACTGACAAAATAATCTGCCGCTTTATAATAAAGTGCTACATCATTGTTGTCCACTTCTCCTGTGAACTGCACAAATTCTTCTAACTGCAGTTCTGAGATCAATTCCTCTAACTCTTCTACATAAGGTCCTTTTCCTACGATAACTAATCTGGCGTTAGGATAAGCGGAGATGACCTGAGGAAACCCATTAATCAAGGCTTGGATATTTTTCTCATAAGAAATCCTGCTTAAAGAAAGAATCATCAAATGGTTTTCCTGAAGACCTAGTGACTCCCTTAATTTGCTGATATCCTGCTGAGTGATATCAGAACGTTTGAATTTTTCAATGTCGATACCAGTAGGAATCACGCGAAGCGGTGCTATTACACCATAACTGCGTAATGTATCAATAACACGTTCACTTGGACAAACTACACCTGTCGTATGATTTGCAAATAATCTAGACAAGTATTTTACATGGGATTGCCTGATCACTTTTCCTTTACCGATATAATGAAGGTAGTCTTCATACATCGTATGGTAAGTATGGATCAGAGGTATTTTCAACTTCTTAGCTACCATCTTCCCAAGTATCCCTGCTCCGAATTCTGTATGGGTATGAATAAGATCTAGTTCTAGTTCTTTGGCAACCAAATAAGCATACCACATGCCTCTAACAACAACTCTTCGATCCTTGAAAGAAATAAATGGTACACTTGGCATTCGAATCACATCTTTTTCCAACTTATCCGCATTAGGATCGGTCGTTGTAAAAATATAGACTTCATGCCCATGTCTTTCTAATTCTTGTTTTAATGTTTTGATCGATGTAGCAACTCCGCTGACTTGCGGAAAGTAGGTATCGGTAAAAAAGCCGATTTTCATGTTTTTCGCCTCCAAACTAGTCCTTGATCTGATTTACTTTTTTTAATTTGCTAGAGACTTTTTCATTCAGTACACTTTCGTATACATTTTTAAGTTCTTCACCGATTTTATTGATACTTCGCTCTTTTGCTGTTTGATAACCGGCTTGTGTCGTACTCGGTAGTTCTTGATTGGTAATCTGTTGGATCAGTCGGATAAATTCTTCGTTTGTCTTCCCCATATAGCAGTTCTTGCTATCTTCTAACCAGCCATTATACACTGGAATATCTCGAACAAGTACGTTTTGTTTGCTTGCTAAAGCTTCTAAAACAACGATCCCTTCTGTCTCTTCATAAGAAGGGAAAAAGAATAGATCTGCACCTGAATACGCACCTTCTATGATCTCTCCACGAATGTAACCAGGAAACAGGACATTTTCAGGATGATCTTCTTTTACAATTTTCCGGATGTTCCGAGGAATCGAGTACATGGGAACATGACCAAACCAAATAAATGTGTATTCGGGCATCTTCTTAGCAATTTCTACGAAATCAATGATTCCTTTACGTTCGAAAAACAAACCGACACAAATGATTACTTTTTGATCCGGAGACAGTTTGAAATATTCTCTGAACTTTTGTTCTTTCATTGGATCAGGGCGATATTTCTCTAAGTCGATCCCATTGGAAATAGCTTGAATCGGCACACGGATACCATAGCTTTCCAACAACTGTTTTGAATAAGGTGTTGGCGTGATCAGATAGTCCGCTTTTTGGTACAATCCTACCAGATATTTTTTTACGATAGGAGAAAGCTGGTTCGATCCGATAAAGGAATTTCGGAAATCTTCCTCTGTAGAATGCGCATGATAGACAACTTTTTTTCCTTCTCTTCTGGCTTTATTGACCATATTATGACTATTGATTCCGTATGTATTGATGTGCAGGATGTCATAATCTTCTTTTTCATCTAGTGTATAAGAGATACCGACTTCCGTCAGAGCACGTTTTTGATGATCAAGCGCACGCCCGATTCCAGATTTTGCAAGCATCTTTTCACTTTCAAAATATAATAATACCTTCACCTTACGTCCCCCTTCACTTATATAGTATAACATAGCCTACAAACTGTCACTCAAACTTAAGCCCTATTTTTATCTATTCTTACTGACAAAAACGTTTTCTTAAAAAAGAACAAAAAAACTGGCGTAGCTCTTTTACAAGCCACACCAGCTTTTGATACGTTGTTTATTTTACATATTCATGAACAAGTTCAACGACTTCTTCCATCGTATCGCATTCTTTCAATGCACGATCAGCAAGTTCAGCCATTTTCGCTGTGTCCAAGCGTTTCATTAAACTACGCGTTTTAAGAATAGATGTCGCACTCATTGAGAACTCATCTAGACCCATACCTACTAGCAATGGAACAGCTGTTTGATCTCCAGCCATTTCTCCACACATACCTGCCCATTTTCCTTCAGCGTGTGCTGCATCAATTACATTTTTGATCAAACGTAAAATTGATGGGTTATATGGTTGGTACAAGTAAGAAACGCGTTCGTTCATACGGTCTGCTGCCATTGTGTATTGAATCAAATCGTTCGTACCTACAGAGAAGAAATCTACTTCTTTTGCAAACTTGTCTGCTAAGACTGCTGCTGCTGGAATCTCAATCATGATGCCGACTTGGATCGTATCAGATACTTCCTTGCCTTCACTGATCAATTTTTGTTTTTCTTCTTCAAAGATCGCTTTTGCTGCGCGGAATTCTTTGAGTGTAGCTACCATAGGGAACATGATACGTAAATTACCATGAACAGATGCACGAAGCAATGCACGCATTTGTGTACGGAACATTTCGTCGCCTTGTTCAGATAAACTGATACGCAATGCACGATATCCTAAGAATGGATTCATTTCATGAGGTAATTGCAGATATGGTAGTTCTTTATCTCCACCGATGTCCATTGTACGAACAACTACAGGTTTTCCTTCCATACCTTCTAATACAGCTTTGTAAGCTTCATATTGGTCATCTTCTGTTGGGAAGTCTGGAGAATCCATATACAAGAATTCAGTACGGTACAGACCAACTGCTTCTCCACCATTATTATGGACACCAACTAGATCTTTTGGTGTTCCGATGTTTGCAGCTAATTCAAAATGCTTGCCGTCAGCTGTGACAGTTTCTGCATTTTTTAATTTTTCCCATTCTGCTTTTTGTGCTGCGTAATCTGCACCTGCTTTTTCAAATTCAGCTTTTTGTTCATCTGTAGGATCGATGATTACATCGCCTTCGATCCCGTTGACAGCCAAAATATCGCCTTCTTTGACTTTAGCAGTAATTTCTTTTGTACCAACGATTGCTGGAATTTCTAAAGAACGTGCCATGATAGCAGAATGTGAAGTACGTCCACCAATGTCTGTTACAAACGCTTTTACAAAATTGCGATCTAATTGTGCTGTATCACTTGGAGTCAAGTCATGTGCAACAACGACCACTTCTTCGTTGATCATTGATGGATTTGGTAAAGTAACGCCTAATAAGTGCGCTAAAATACGTTTAGCAACGTCACGAATATCTGCAGCACGCTCTTGCATATAAGCATTATCTTCCATTGCTTCGAACATACCGATATACATATCCGTTACTTCTTTTAGCGCTGATTCAGCATTTACGCTGTTGTCTTTAATATTTTGCTTGATTTGACCTACCATTTCTGGATCTGAAAGAACCATCAAATGGGCATCAAATACTTGCGCTTCTGCTTCACCTAAGCTTTGCGCTGCTTTTTCACGAATTTGCTGCAATTCTTCAGTAGATTTAGCTAATGCAGCATCCAAACGAGCTTCTTCAGCCGCAGTATCTTCTACTGTTGCCTTACTGAATGTTAAATCCGGTTGAACTAGCAGGTAAGCTTTTGCAACGGCTACACCGTCACTAGCGGCAATCCCTTTTAGCATTTCAACCATTATTCAGATAAGCCTTCTTTCTTCATTGTTTCAACGATTGCTGCCATTGCATCAGCTTCGTCAGCACCTTCTGCAGTAATAGTAACATCAGAACCTTGACCTACACCTAAAGACATAACGCCCATGATTGATTTCAAGTTTACTGATTTACCTTTATACTCTAAGTTTACATCAGAGTTAAATTTGCTTGCTGTTTGTACTAATAGTGTAGCTGGACGAGCGTGGATCCCAGTTTCTGCTACTACGTGAAATTCTTTCTTTTCCATATTAATCGGTCTCCTTTAAGTGAGTGTTGTTTTTATGTGAGGGTTTTCTTTTTTAGTAATTCAGAGAATCCTAACAAATGCCACCCTTTCATCTGTAAAGATTAACATTTTTTTTCGTTAGATACAACAGTTTTCATTCAATTTCAGATAAAAGTATTCAAATTATTCCGGATTCTTTTTCATCCTTTTCTTCACATTTTATAACAAACGTGTTTATTTTCTTTTTCTTGTCGCTTTCTCTTCTCCTGACGTTTATCATTCTTTCCTTTGACCCTCTTTGTTTTCATATGAAACGAATTACTTGCTTCCCTTTTTATTTTTAGTATAATAAGAGTCAAAGGTCAGGAATGGTCAATAGAGATTTCACCTTTTCTACCTCATAAATCTCTTAAAAAACTAGGGGTTATTCTTTTACCTCATGAAAAACGAGATGTAAAATATGGATGTACCCATTTTTGTGAAAGGACGTGAATGATTCATGCTTTGTCAAAACTGCGGCAAGAATGAGGCAACGATTCACTTGTATGCCACTGTCAATGGTCAGCGGACACAACTCGATTACTGTCAGAGCTGTTATCAAAAAATCAAAAATCAACAAAATGGAGGTCTGACTAATATGGCCCAAAATGATCCATTTGGATTTGGCAGTTTGGACGATCTTTTCCGTTCCATGTCTCGCCAAATGCAACAGCAAGGAAATTATGAGCAAACACCACCAACACAATTTGGCGGAAACAACAACTTCAATGGTGGTCAGCCACCTCAAGGCAATACAGAAGGTTTATTGGGAGAATACGGAATCAATATCACAGAACAAGCACGACAAGGTGATATCGATCCTGTGATCGGACGCGATGACGAAATCAAACGAGTCATTGAAATTTTAAATCGCCGAACCAAGAACAATCCTGTCTTGATTGGAGAACCAGGTGTTGGTAAAACAGCAGTTGTTGAAGGTTTAGCACAAAAAATCGTAGATGGTGATGTACCGCAAAAATTAATGGACAAAGAAGTCATTCGTTTAGATGTCGTATCTTTAGTCCAAGGTACTGGTATACGAGGACAATTTGAAGAACGTATGCAAAAATTGATTGAAGAGATCCGTCAAGCAGAAAATGTGATCCTATTCATAGATGAAGTTCACGAAATCGTCGGTGCTGGTTCTGCTGGTGATGGAAATATGGATGCTGGTAATATTTTAAAACCAGCTTTAGCTCGAGGAGAATTACAAATGGTTGGTGCTACTACCTTAAATGAGTACCGCATCATCGAAAAAGACGCTGCTTTAGAACGTCGTATGCAACCTGTACGGGTAGATGAACCAACTGTCGAAGAAACGATCAGTATTTTGAAAGGTTTGCAAAAACGTTATGAAGACTATCATCATGTAAAATATACTGATGAGGCCATCGAAGCAGCCGCAACTTTATCCAATCGTTACGTCCAAGATCGCTTCTTGCCGGATAAAGCCATCGATTTGCTAGATGAAACAGGTTCTAAGAAAAACTTGACGATCCAAATCGTTGATCCTAAAACAATCGAGAAAAAACTGCAAGAAGCAGAAGAACAAAAAGTTTTAGCTTCTCGAGAAGAAGATTTCGAAAAAGCAGCTTATTATCGCGATCAGATCAATAAACTTCAAAAAATGAAAGAACGTCAGCTCACTGAAGAGGAAACACCTGTGATTACCGAAAAAGATATGGAAAAAATCGTTGAACAACGGACAGGTATTCCAGTGGGTGAATTAAAAGAAAAAGAACAGACACAACTGAAAAACTTAGCAGATGACTTGAAAGCTCATGTCATCGGACAAGATAACGCTGTAGATCGAGTAGCGAAAGCGATTCGCCGAAACCGTGTTGGATTAAACAAACAGAATCGTCCAATCGGCTCCTTCTTATTTGTTGGACCAACTGGTGTAGGTAAAACAGAGCTTGCGAAACAACTTGCCTACGAACTATTCGGTTCACAAGATTCAATGATTCGTTTCGATATGTCTGAATATATGGAAAAACATAGTGTCTCTAAATTGATTGGTTCTCCTCCAGGTTATGTCGGATACGAAGAAGCTGGTCAATTAACAGAAAAAGTACGGAGAAATCCTTACAGTCTTGTCTTGTTAGATGAAGTAGAAAAAGCTCATCCAGATGTTTTGCATATGTTCTTGCAAATCTTAGATGATGGTCGATTGACAGATGCACAAGGAAGAACGGTCAGCTTTAAAGATACGATCATCATTATGACAAGTAATGCCGGAACTGGTAAAGTAGAAGCAAACGTTGGTTTTGGTGCGGCACGCGAAGGTGTTACTCGTTCTGTATTGAACCAATTAAACAACTACTTTACACCAGAATTTCTGAACCGTTTTGACGGGATCATCGAATTCAGTGCATTATCAAAAGAAAACTTGATGACAATCGTCACACTAATGCTAGACGATGTCAACCAAATGCTGGCAGCACAGCAACTTCACATCGAAGTTCCTACGAATGTCAAAGAAAAATTAGTTGACTTAGGCTATGATCCATCTATGGGTGCTCGTCCTCTTCGACGCACGATCCAAGAACAAATCGAAGATGGTATCGCTGAATTTTATCTTGATCACCCTTCTATCCATGAGTTGAAAGCAAAACTGGATAAAGATGGAAAAATCATCGTTACTTCTAAACCAGAACGTTTGGCTAAAGAATCAGCCGAAGAAACGGCTGAATAAATCCAGTTTTATAGCGTGAGACGGTATTTCTTTGAGAAATGCCGTCTCATTCTTTTTTCAGAAAAGTCAAAATACTGTTCATTTTATAAAAAAGAAATTATAATAAGAGAAACAAGCAATTAAAAATACATAAAAGAGGTGAGCGCCATGAAATTGGTAAATGTAACAAACAGCCATTCCCGTCTTGTATTAAACCAGCTTGAAAACACTGATGCCCATCTAGTCAAGGTCTACACAGCCGGAAATACCACTATTGTCTACACTGAAGCCCCTGAACATAATGAAATTCTGCTGATCAATGACAAACGTAAAATCCAGCCGAAAGAAATCGAAGATGCTAAAAATTATTTCTTAGATAAAATCAAAGACGCCGTTTACCACGAGGATGAAATCAAAGTAATCGAATTGGCAGGCCTTGTTGAAATCTCGATTCCAAAACATGAATTAGGCGCTACATTAGCCGTGTAAACAAATTTTGAACATAATAATTAAAGAGCGTGGGACAAAAGTAAAGAACACTTTTGTCTCACGCTCTAAACACGTATAAACGGCGAAAGCAGAAGCAACTCCTTCGGAAATAAGCTGAAATTCACGAAAATTGCTTTTTAAATTTTTGTGAATTCCAGCTTATTTCTTGGAGTTAAACGCTTCTGTCTCAGCCTCTTTTTCTTTCTAGCTTTTTGATTTTTCTCTTTTCTTTTGTACTTTTCTCTTTTCATTTTCAGTTCTACGCGTGTCTTTATTTTTAACTTTTTCCTCTTTATGGATGATTGATCGTACTTTTTGTGCAATTTGCTCGTTTTTGTCCCAGTCTTTTACATCTAATAATCGACATAATCGTAACATCTCTTCTTTTTTCTGTTTTTTTCTTTCACGTCTTTGCCATTCTGTTTCCATGTGTCACACTCTCCTTTCTTTAATCATATGTACGCAAAATAATTTTTATATTTTTTTGATTAGACATTTCTATGATTTTAATATAGTAAAAAGAGCCGTCACGGAAAATCCGTCACGGCTCTAAACAAAATATGAGAGGCTGTTTTTGTTTGGCTATTCTTATTACTTGATGCAGGGCAGCTTGTGTCAAGACTTCTTTACATCAAACTTTTTAATTTTACATTAGGATATTTATCCGCAAACCAGCGTTCTGCAAATTGGTTCTCGAATAAGAACAATGGTTGGTCGAAACGGTCACGAGCCAAGATATTGCGACTTGAACTCATCTTCTCATCCAAATCTTCTGGATCGATCCAGCGAGCGATTTTGTGTCCCATTGGAGACATGATTACTTCGGCGTTATACTCATTTAACATACGATATTGGAATACTTCGAATTGCAGCTGACCAACAGCTCCAATGATATATTCTTCCGTTAGATATGTTTTATAAAGCTGAATCGCTCCTTCTTGAACTAATTGATAGATTCCTTTGTGGAAGGATTTTTGTTTCATGACATTTTTTGCAGTCACTTTCATAAACAGCTCTGGAGTAAATGAAGGGAGTTCTTCATAAGCAACTTTTAGTTTTCCTTCGAACAATGTATCCCCAATCTGATAATTGCCTGTATCATATACACCGATGATATCGCCTGCTACTGCTTTTTCGACGTTTTCTCTCGAATCTGCCATAAATTGTGTGACATTGCTTAATTTCAGTTTTTTATTTGTACGTTCCAACCAGACATCCATTCCTCGTTCGAATGTTCCAGAACAGATTCGGACAAAAGCGATTCGGTCACGATGGGCTGGATTCATATTTGCTTGGATCTTGAATACGAAACCTGAAAATTCTTCCTCATAAGGACTTACCATCTGATCATCTTGTGTTTTGTGTCCATAAGGAGCTGGTGCCAATTCAACGAAAGTCTCTAAAAAAGTCTGTACACCGAAGTTAGTCAATGCAGAACCAAAAAATACTGGTGTCTGATCGCCACGAGCAATTTTTTCTTGATTAAATGCATCTCCAGCCTCTTTGATTAGTTCTACTTCTTCTAAGACTTGTTCATATAAGGAATTTTCAGTTAGAGGATGATTTTCGGGAAGCAGTCCATCTTCATCCAATTCTACTAATCGTTCATCCTGATAATTTTCCGGACGATAAAACTCTACACGATTATGGTAGATATCATAAAGACCTTCTAGCCCTTTACCCATACCGATTGGCCAATTCATCGGATAAGATTCGATATCTAATAGCTCTTCTAATTCTTCTAACAATTCCAATGGTTCACGACCATCACGATCTAGTTTGTTGATAAAAGTAAATATCGGGATACCACGTTTTTTTACAACTTGGAATAATTTCTTTGTCTGTGCTTCGATCCCTTTTGCACTATCGATTACCATGACCGCACTATCCACGGCCATCAAAGTACGATAAGTATCTTCAGAAAAATCTTCATGTCCTGGTGTATCCAAGATATTTACTCGTTTCCCTTGATAATCAAACTGCATAACAGAACTAGTAACAGAAATCCCACGTTGTTTCTCGATTTCCATCCAGTCTGATTTGGCAAAATTACCTGTTTTTTTGCCTTTTACGGTCCCGGCTTGACGGATAGCCCCACCAAACAATAGTAATTGTTCTGTAATCGTTGTTTTCCCAGCATCCGGATGGGAAATGATCGCAAAAGTTCTGCGATTGTCCACTTGTTGCTTTAATTCTGGATTATTCATAACCTAACTCCATTTCTTCCATTCAATTATTTATATTTTCTCTAGGCACAGATTGTCCGATCTCTTAAAGAAAGACAATTTCATATAGGGCTGTGACAAAAGCCGTGTAGCAGTCTCTTTTTCCGAGTAAACGGCGTTCTAGAGACAGCCTATCAGCAATAAGCCCACCCAAGCCAAAAATACGAAAAGCTGTTTTTGCTTGGCTGCTCTTATTACTTAATGCAGGATAGCTTTTTCACAACCTTTGTCAACTACTACAACTGAATCAGTATAGCATGGATTCAGCGAATGAAAAAGCCACCAAACCATAAGAGTCAAATATTTTTTTGTCAGCTGACTAAAAGAAAAGACGTGTTGCTTGTTTATTCAAGCAACACGTCTTTCATAACCAAGTTTCCAATTATCTTCTTGGCTCGTCATCTTCGAATTCTTTTCTGAAGTATCTTCGTTCTTCTTCAGGTTCCGCTTCTGTTTCTTCCGGATCATGAAAAATGACACGGATTTTAAGGATTCGAGAACCTTCCATTTCTTCAGAAACCAGCGTAATATTATCGACATCAAACGATAACTTTTCGCCTTCATCCGGAATCATGCCTAATGCTGTAATCAAATAACCAGCCATCGTATCTACATCACTCATATGCAGATCACTGTCAAAAGCTTCATTGAACTCATCAATCAGCATACGTCCTTGGATGATATATTCGTGTTCATCGATTTTTTCATAAAGATTCTCAACTTCATCTGATTCATCATCGATTTCTCCGACGATTTCTTCTAAAAGGTCTTCTAGTGTTGCTAACCCAACGACGCCGCCATATTCATCTAATAAAATAGCCATCTGATTCTGCGTCTTTTTCATTTCATATAACAGATCATCAATAAAGACCGTTTCAGGAACGAATAAAGGCTCCTGCATGATTTTCTTGATATCTAAATTATCAAAGCCGAATTTATGGGCAGCTTTTAGTAAATTCTTTGTATGAAGGATTCCGACTACTTTATCTTTGTCTTCGTTATAAACAGGGATTCTTGAATAGTTTTCGGATAAAACTTCATTCACATTTTCTTCCACAGTGTCGTTGATATCAATCATAAATGCATCCGTTCGTGGGACCATGACTTCTCGGGCAACTTTCGTATCAAGAGAAAAAACCCCTTGGAGCATTTCTAATTCTTCATTATTCAATACGCCTTCGTTTTCAAGCATATAACGCATTTCATCTCTGGTCATTTTTGAATCTTCATCATCAAAAGTCATCGGCGTGATACGCGCCAATAAACTTGTGGAAGCAGAAAGCAGCCAGACGAAGGGCTTAGCTACTACACCAATCAAGCGTATCAGCCCTGAAGTGAACTTTGCGACTTCTTCTGATTTATTTAAAGCAATACGTTTAGGGTACAATTCTCCAAAAACAATCGATACATAGGTCAAAATAGCCAGCACAATGATATTTGCAATATTTTTTGCCGCTGTACCGCCACCTAATACCGGAGCTAACCGTTCCGATAAAGTATTAGCTAGTGAAGCACCAGACAAAATGTTGACCAAAGTGATTCCTACTTGGATTGTCGATAGGAAATTATTTGGATTCTGCAATATTTTTAAAAGCTTTTGAGATTTCACATCTCCTTCATCAGCTTTTTGCTCGATTCGATTCTTATTGATCGAAACAACAGCAATTTCGGAAGCTGCTAAAAAAGCATTGATCAATGTCAAAACGATCAATAATAAAATCTGCGCTAACAGCGACTGACTCTCAGGGTCAGCATTCATAATCGCATTCTCTCCTTATAAAATTAATTTTTAGTTTACGATAGAAAAAAACGTGGCACTATAGCCACGTTAAAATGGTATCACAAAGCAATTTTCTTTGCAATAAAAACAAGTGTACTAAAACTACCTACGAGGTCGTAGCAATTTTCTTCTTGTTTTCATTTTGCTTGTCTTCTTTGACGATTTTGATTATATAGGAAATGATCGTCTTGCAGATTGCGTAAAAAGGAACACCTAAGAAGATACCAAGCAATCCGGCAATATTTCCAGCTACTAGAAGAACGATAATGATCGTTAATGGATGGATTTTCAGTGATTTCCCAATTACATTAGGATAAATGATATTCCCATCCAACTGTTGGACTATTAGCACAACCACACAACAAAGTAATGCTTTTACCGGATCATTGAAGACTGTTACTAGAAATGCAGGTGCTAGTCCTAGATAAGGTCCTAAATATGGAATTAGGTTTGTCAATCCCGCAATGACCCCAAATAAGAAAGCATAATCCACACCAATTACCATATATCCTAAAAATGTGAAGGTACCAACGAATAAACATTCGATTGCTTGTCCGCTAATGTAATTAGCCAATGTTTTATTCAGTTGCCCCAATAACTCCACAATTTGGTTTCTTCTTTTTTCTGGGAAAAACTGTTGGATGTTTGGGACTAGTTTTTCTCCGTCTTTCAACATATAGAACAAGATGAATGGTGCTGTAATGATTACTACGGTTGCCGAAGCGATCGTTCCAACGATCGAACCTAAACTATTGGATACTCCACTAAGGAATTGCTGAATGATTGTCCCGTAAGAAATGTCTAATTGCTCAAAATATTTATTGATATCTACTTCCTTGAACAAAGGCAATTCGGCTACCTCTTTTAACCAGCTTTCTACCTGTTTGATGAAATCAGGCATATTAGATGCCAATGAGGAAATTTGCTGTACTAGACTTGGGATGACACTAAGTAAAATCCAAATAATTGCTGCAACTAAAAGGAGCAGCACAATTGCGACAGCCCATATTCTTTTGATTTTTGCTTTCATCAACAGCTTGACAATAGGATTCAATAAATAGTAAAGAAAGCCTGCAATCAGTACAGGTGCAAATAACGTGGAAAAAAATGTCCCGATCGGTTCGAAAATAAAGTTTATTTCTGATGAAATCATGATCAATGCAGCTATGATCAATAATTCAAGCGACCAAAACATTAGTTTAGACTGTCTAAGTTTTTCAAACAATAGATTTCCTCCTTTCTTTCTTACTAGTATATATTATATTCGTTAAAAATTCTTTTATTCTTTTTTTATTTTTGAAAACTTGCCATACTTTTTATTTGTTTTATTTTCCAGTATACTATACGAAAGGAAGGTGGCTAGACCATGAAAGTTGTACAAACAAAAGATACAATGAGCAATATTTACTTAGATGCTGTACGGATCAGGCATCAAGTTTTTGTAGTCGAACAGGGTGTGCCTTTGTCTCGAGAAATAGACAAAGATGAAGCCCATTGTATCCACTTCGTCCTGTACTCAGATAAAAAAGAACCGCAAGGAACTGTACGTCTTTTGCCTTTAGAAAACGGAAAAATGAAATTACAGCGGATGGCGATTCTTTCTGAATACAGACACCAAGGGTTAGGAAAAATATTGATTGAAGAAGCAGAAAACTTTGCTAAGAATCAAGGCTATAATACGATTTTATTAGGGGCACAGTCCACAGCTGAAACTTTTTACGAAAAACTAGGATATACAGCTTACGGCGATCCTTTTGAAGATGCTGGCATGCCTCATATTTATATGAAAAAGACTTTATAAAAATTTATTTCGAAAAAAGCAAAAAACAGCAAGCTTTTGAGAAAAATCTCTCACTGGCTTACTGTTCTTTTTTGTGTTTACTTACGCGACAATTGCTTGTAACGGTTATACCAAATATCAATATAGCCTTCCGAGAACGGGCCATCTCCATTATTGATCCAGTCAACCAGAATCTTCACATTTTCTTTTAGGATGAAGTCAATATCGTTCGGATAATTCATCATTTTGCTGTGCATCTCATATTCATCGACATCCAATAGTCGTTTCTCGCCGTCAGGAAATACCTTGATATCCAAGTCATAGTCGATATATTTCAAGGCCTCATCGTCCAGCAAAAAAGGTGAAGCTAGATTACAATAATAGGAAACCCCCTTTTCTCTGATCATTGCTATTACATTGAACCAGTATTTTTTATGAAAATAAACAATCGCTGGTTCGCGCGTTACCCATCGGCGTCCATCAGATTCAGTGACTAATGTGTGATCATTCACGCCGATCATAGAGTGTTCGCTTGTTTTTAATACCATGGTATCTCGCCACGTTCGATGCAATTTGCCGTCGTGCTTGTAACTTTGGATCGTCACAAACTCTCCTTCTTTTGGAACTCCCATAGCAACCCTTCCTTAAGCAGCATTTTGTGCTTTGTGTTTGGGTGTTCATTACACCGACATCATAATTATTATATCAATAAAAATGAGCTTTGCCTAGAAAGGATTCCTATTGTTTCGATTTTTCTCTAACTGATCTACCAGTTTCATTTGGACCTTAGGAAAAACGACCGAATCAAATGCATCAGGCTTCAACCACTTCGAAGTTTTGTTCTCGGTAAATTCTTGTTCTGCTCCCTCGGTTGCCCGTCCGTAAAAAAGGAGAACATGCCATTTCAGATGACTAAAAATATGAGTAACTTCTCCTAAATGTCGTGTCTGCCAAACAAAGAGTTCCTGCTTTTCAAATGGGAGATTTTGCTCTTCTTCTGCTACTAGGTCATCAAACAGATCGATTTCTGGCTTTGTTTCCCATTCTTTTTTCAATCGCTCATACTCCTCTTGTGTCACTTCCATCATTGGAAATGTCCACATATTCGCCAGCAATTTTTGGCTATCTCTTTCTTCAAAATAATACGCTCCAGAATGATTTTGAAGAGCCGCACTGATATAATAAACGTCTTTTGGCTTTGCTTTTTTTGTTTTTACAGGAAAACTCGTTTGGATTCCTCGTTTGTTAGCTAAACAAAAGGCTTGGATCGGACAAGTCTCACACTTTGGAGAAGTTGGTGTACAGATAGCTGAACCTAGATCCATCATTGCTTGGTTGAATTCACCTGGATGCTTTTCATCAATGATTTTCCGCATCGCTTCATCAAAGATTTTCCTGCTAGAAGCTTTTGCGATGTCTGCTTCAATGCAAAACAATCTGCTGACTACTCGCATCACGTTGCCGTCAACCGCGGGTTCTGGAAGTCCAAATGCGATACTTGCAATCGCGCCTGTCGTATATGGTCCTATTCCCTTCAATGAGCTAATTTCTTCAGGCGTTTGCGGCATTTCCCCATCAAATTCTGACATGATCTGTTTAGCAGCAGCTTGGATGTTCCGGGCTCTTGAGTAATAACCAAGGCCCTCCCATGCTTTTAAAAGCTTTTCTTCTGGAGCATTTGCTAGCTCTTCAATTGTAGGAAACCATTCCATGAAACGATAAAAATAATCGATCACTGTGTCTACTCTGGTTTGCTGAAGCATGATCTCAGAGATCCAGATACGATAAGGATCACGATTATAGCGCCAAGGCAGGTTTCTTTTTTCTTGTTCATACCATTGAATGAACTGATCTTGAAATTCTTTTGTTTCTTTATCTGTCCATTTTTCCCATTCTTTATTCACTTTCCTCTTCCTTTTCCGTAATGAATCGCTGGATCATATCCAAATCAAATCCTTTTTGATATAAGCTTTGCTTTACTTTTAGATTTCTTTTTTTAGGTTCAAACCTTAAATTTCTTCGCCATAGTTTATCCCCTTGTTTGACTAAATAATCATATTCTATTTCTTGATCTGCTTCTTGCGGAAGATCAGCCATCGCTTGTTGGATCACTTCTTGAGAAAAGCCTTTCGTCATCAATGTTTGTTGGATTTTTCTCAATAATTCTTTTTGGCTTTTTCCGTGATTTTTTCCAAACGCTTTTTCGGCTGTCTGATGTGCATTTTGAACTTGGTCTTCAAATGTATATTGGCTGAGCGCTTGTTCAATGATTTCAGGTTTCAAACCTTTTTGCTGCATCTGCTGCGCTAATTTCTTTGGTCCTTTGTCACTTAAGCGCATATTCGTGCGCACATAACTTTCCCCATAGACCAAATCATCGACAAGGTCCAATTCTTTTAAGCGGACTACGATTTTATTTCGATCTTCTTGAAGGATTTCCTTTTCTTTTAAGTATGTTCGGATTTCTTTTTCCGATCGCAACTGATAACTTAAGTAATTCATTGCTAGGTGAAAACCGAAATCAGCTCCGCTACTCTTCTTGATCTCTTGGATAGTTTCTTCGTCTAATTCCCGTCCTTTTAATAATCGATAGCGTACTAATACATCTTCAGATACTTGTAAAGCTTCTCCTTCAGATAAATCTACGCGATAGAAAGGGCCTTTGCCTTTACTGATTCTCGTAACGGTTAACATAAACATCCTCCTCGAACATATATTCTCTATCATACCACAGAAAATCCCCGTAATCAGGTATTATATGTTAGAATAAACCACAGAAAAAAGAAAAAGGGAGATACTTATGGCAGAAACAATTGTCAAAACTGGACAAACGGTTCCTTTGAAAATCAAGCGTTTAGGCATAAATGGTGAAGGAATCGGTTATTTCAAACGGTTGATCATATTTGTTCCATATGCACTACCAAAAGAAGAAGTACTAGTGAAAATCACGAAAGCAACTCCTCGCTATGCAGAAGGAGAATTAATAAAAGTCAAAAAAACAAGCAAAGATCGCGTAGTGGCACCATGTCCTGTTTACTATGAATGCGGTGGCTGTCAATTACAACACTTAGCTTATCAAGCTCAATTGGATTTTAAAAAGGATCTGCTTTTGCAAGCATTGGAAAAATTCAAACCAGCAGGCTTTCGATCTTATCAACTTTTGCCGACGATCGGGATGGATGAGCCTTGGCATTATAGAAACAAAGCACAATTTCAGTTACGAAAAAATAAGCAGACTCAAAAAATTGAAGCTGGTTTATACGAAGCAAACTCTCATCAGTTAGTCCCTATAACAGACTGCTTGGTTCAAGAACCTCGAACACAAAAAGTAATGAATACTGTTGTTCAACTATTGAATAAATTTGATGCACCCATCTATGATGAACGGACAAACAGTGGAATCTTCCGCACAATCATGGTTAGAATCGGTGTCAAAACTGGGGAGTTACAAGTTGTTTTTATTACTCGCAGTAAAAAATTCCCGCAAAAAAACGCAATGATCCGTGAGATCAATGAACGACTGCCCGAAGTTGTTTCAATCATGCAAAATGTCCAGGCACAAAAAACGTCTCTCGTGATGGGGGATGAAACGATCCACTTATGGGGAAAAGAAGCCATTGAAGAACAAATCAATGAAGTGACTTTCGATCTTTCTCCTCGTGCCTTCTTTCAACTCAATCCTCAGCAGACCGAATTGCTTTATGGCGAAGGAATTAAAGCATTAGATGTCCAGCCTAATGAAACGATCGTGGATGCTTATTGCGGAGTTGGGACGATCGGCTTAAGTGTAGCAAAACAAGCCAAAGAAGTACGGGGAATGGATACCGTTCCTCAAGCAATCGCTGATGCAAAAAAAAATGCGGAAAGATTAGGATATCACAACACTCGATATGAAGTCGGGACAGCAGAGCAAGTTCTGCCTAAATGGTTGAATGAAGGTTTTCAGCCTGATGGTATCATCGTAGATCCACCACGTACGGGTTTGGATAACGCATTGATCCAATCATTATTGAAATACCCTCCAAAAAAACTTGTTTATATCTCCTGTAATGTTTCTACACTTGCCAGAGATCTGGTTAATTTAAGTAAAAAGTTCAAGATTGAATATTTACAGTCTGTCGACATGTTTCCTCAGACTGCACGTTGTGAAGTTGTCGTGAAGATGACGAGACTCGCTGACTAAATGAAAGAGGTTGTGAAAAAGTCTGCCCTGCATCAAGTAATAAGAACAGCCAAACAAAAATAGCTCTTCATGTTTTATGAATACTGTACTTGTGACCGAAGAGTTAACAGGAGGACACTATTTATTTAAAAAAAGGGTTGTGACATAGTTTTTGTCACAGCCCTTTTTGATTATTATTGGATATTCACGTCTATCACTTGATAAAATGCATTTGTCGTATCGCTGATATTCCATACTGCTAAAATCACATTATATCCTTTTCGATCCTGCGGAAGTGTGATCGTTTGGTTGACTGTTTTTGGTGGAACAGTTGCTTTGTCGTCTATTTTTGTGATCAATTCAAAATCACTAAATTTCAAAGGTTGATTAGGATTCCAAGTTGGTTTTGTAATGTAGTAATCCCAAGTACTTGTCCGATGTTGTGCTGTTAAATTCCAAGTAATATTTAATGTTCCTGGATTAACCATGTTTTTATGCCATCTGTTAGATGTCTGTTCATCTAAAGGCTCAAAGCCGCTGACTCCTGCACTAGCAATTTTTCCATCAATGAATGTATTTTTGGTAGCTTCGATACTTTGCGGTTCCCATTGTGCTCTTCCGACATTTTGATTTAAGTTTCCTGCTGCTGATGTTCCTAGGTATGCACGGCTTCCTGGAGAAGTAATATAACCATGCGCAAAACCTGGAATGCTAAAACCGAACAACCCTAAACTAACTAACCCAATAAACAATAACGTACTAATCTTTTTCATGTAGAAACCTCCTTCATTTGATAACCACATTGTAAACGCTTTATTGTATTAACACAAACATTATGCTTTTATAATTTTATGTTGAAGTAAAAAAGGTGAAAAAAGTAAGATGCAGATTATAATAGAAGTAGACGAGAAAAGTACAAATAGAAAACATGAGAATCAAATCATATGATCTTTTTCAAAAACATCATTCATATAAACAAATGTTCAACTTTTTAATAACAACAATTATCAATTTTTTTCTTACTTCACAAACTAAATACAGGTCTTGCTGTGAGCCTTCATGGTAAACTACTATTATAGAAAGGAGTTAGTAAAATGAAGATGATAAAAGATATTCGTTTTTGGGTTTGTGTTATAGGAATTGTCATATTAGGCTTTTTATCAGGGTTGCTTAGCGGAAATCCCGGAGAATATTACTATTCTTTGCAACTTCCACCATTTGCACCACCTAGCTGGATATTTGGGCCGATGTGGACCTTACTGTATATATTGATGGGTATTTCTCTTTATTTGTTACTTAATCACAACAACAAAAAACAGCGAAACAATCTTGTCGGTCTTTTTGTGATTCAGTTCATTTTTAATTTTATATGGTCTGCTCTATTTTTTAATTTAAGAAATATTTTCATTGCAGCAATCGATATTACACTTTTAGTTATTTTCTTGTCAGTGCTTATGTATCAGTTGTGGCTGCATCATCGCCTGGCAATGTGGCTCATGATTCCTTATTATTTATGGGTACTATTCGCAACTCTATTGAATTATTCAATTTATTTTTTAAACTAAGGGCTAAAAAGAGACGTCCTGTAATTTAACACATAGAAAAAGTGCCACCTAAGTTAGATTTTTTGTCTAATTTAGGTGGCACTCTTTATTAACCAAACTATTTTTTTCTAGTACCCACTTGTTGTTCCATACTCATTATTCTGGTCATAACCATAACCATTTTGTTCCTGTCCAGCGTAAGGATCATAACTTTGAGTATCTTGACTTGGTGTATAGTACTGACTTGTATCTTCTGTTTGCTGATAATAGGTATTCGGATCTTGGTACTGATCATATGTGTTTTCTGAATAGGAAGAATAATCGGTGTACCCTTCACTATTCGATCCATCACCGTTTGTCGAATCGCCATCTTCCGAATCATCAAAGAACATCATTGAAGCATTCTCATTTTTCAAATTAGGTAATGTATCGCTTGTTTTTATATTTAATTGTTTCTTCAGTTCATTTTGGATCGAAAGAAGATCATTTTTTCCTAAAATTTGATAGTAGATATCATTGATCATTTGTCCTTCGCCTTGCAACTGGTCTTGTTTGATTGTTTCAAACGCCGGGGTGTAGTTCGTCGCTACATCAAGCATGTCATCCCAATCTAAGTCCGTCGTCACATTGTTCTCAACTGCTTTTAAAATTTTTCTATAATTGCTTACGCCATCTAAACTTAAAACTTTATTGACGATTTTCGTCACTACTTCCCGCTGACGACGTTGTCGACCAATATCGCCTTCTGGATCTTCGTGTCGCATTCGAGAATAGGCTAAACCTTTTTCTCCATTCAATGTTTGTTCACCTACTGGTACATGGACACCATCCAAAGTAAAGTCAATTTTATTATTCACTTTGATGCCACCGACCGCATTGATCAAATCTTCCATGCCATCCAAATTGATCGTTACATAATGATCAATAGGAATATCGAGCAGTTGCTCAATTGAATCCATGGCCATTTCGACACCACCAAATGCATAGGCATGATTTAATTTATCTACCGTTCCATAACCTACGATATTCGTATAAATATCTCGGTCCAAACTGATGATCGTTGATTTTTTTTGTTTCGGATTAACTGTTACTACCATCATCGTATCAGAACGTCCTTGTTCCGTTCTTCCTAATCCACCGGTATCTAAACCTAATAGCAAAACCGAAAAAGGTTCTTTGTCATCAATGCTTACTCTCTCAGAACGTTTGGAGGATATTCGATTAGAGTTTTTAGAAATTTTGTTTACTGTTTGGCTCGCTTCTCCCATAAATCTGATTCCGTATGCTGATAATCCGGCAATCAGCAAAACGAATACCCCTAACAAGGTTAATAGAACTTTTTGCCATCGCTTCATAATACACCTCTGTTTCACATTTTCTAAAATATTGTCTCATATAACTGTTCAATCAGCAAATTCACTTTTTAATCATAAGAAAACTTTAAAAAACATTTTTGTGTAACGATTATTATTTTTTAAAATTTCTCAAAATTCTTAACTATCATACCATACCGTGAAAAAGATCGAAAGACCGAATACACGCAGTTCGCAATCGTTTTATCTTTTTTTATGTATTTTTTCCAGAAAAAGCGAACAACAAGGTATTTTCCAAATAATCGTGCAGTAAAATGATCGCACATACCTTTCTCATCTTTTTAACAGTCTTTGCCTACCGTTCAGATTATCATTCGATTTCACGAAAATTTCTTCCTATGACTGGTCCTTTTGTTAAACCCATCTTCTATTCGTTTTATTTCCAGCTCACTGCATGGCTATTAAAATGACTCGAACTAGTGATTGCATTACCATCATCTTTTAATGGATAGATATGCTCCTCTTCAAAGTAAAACGATTTTCTTTTAAAGTAATAGAATTGACATGGTAATGAGTATGTATACTAGTGGTTTCACAAATGGTCTTTTATTCAACATCCAAAAAACTGAAATTTCTTTAAAATCTATTACTAACGAAGAAAATGTTCCTTGCTTGATAATTAGTTAGGACATGTCAAGTGAACAAATGCATTTACTTAGCCAAAAAATCTAAAAACTTCATAAATAGACAAAAAGACACGACTCTCTAAGAAGTCGTGTCTTTATTCAACAAATTATTATAATTTAGTCACTTCAGCAGCTTGAGGTCCGCGTGCACCTTCAACAATCGTGAATTCTACTTCTTGACCTTCTTCTAGGCTCTTGAAGCCGTCTCCTTGAATTGCTGAGAAATGAACAAATACGTCATCTCCGCCGTCTACTGTAATAAACCCAAATCCTTTTTCATTGTTGAACCATTTAACCGTTCCGTGTTCCATAAATGTATAGCCTCCAAAAAAGTTCTTGCAAGTAACCTTGCAAGAACATTATACCCAATTTAGAAAACGCTAGCAAGCTTTCGCTCTTTTATTTTCCAAATTATTTTTAAGACTGATATGACGGAGGAAATGGTTATTTTGCTGCTTCGAAACGTTTGTTTACTTCATCCCAATTAATAACATTCCAGAATGCTGCAATATAATCTGGTCGGACATTTTTATATTTCAAATAATAAGCATGTTCCCAAACGTCCAAACCTAGAATTGGTGTCTTTCCTTCCATCAATGGAGAATCTTGATTTGCAGTAGAGGTAATAGCTAATTTTCCATTTTCCATTACAAGCCAAGCCCATCCAGAACCAAATCGTCCAGCGGCTGCTTTTTTGAATTCTTCTTTAAAAGAAGAAAAATCACCAAAAGCTTCATTAATCGCTTCTTTTATTTCTCCTGTAGGTTCGCCACCAGCATTTGGTGCCATGATTTCCCAGAAAAATGAATGGTTAGCATGTCCGCCACCATTGTTACGTACAGCTGTCTTGATATCTGTTGGAATAGCGTCCATATCAGATAATAATTCTTCTATTGTTTTTTCGCCTAATTCTGGGTATTTCTCAATTGCTGCATTTAAATTCGTCACATAAGTATTGTGATGCTTATCATGATGCAGATGCATCGTTTCTTCGTCAATATAAGGTTCCAATGCGTCATATGCATAAGGTAGATCTGGTAATGTGTAAGTCATAAAAAAATTCCTCCTCAATGTTTTCTTAATAATGTCTACATTACAAAGAGTAACAAAGAGAAGGAAATTCTTCAATTGTTATGCCTAGTCGTCTTTTTCACTTTGACCTACTTCTTCTTCAAAAACCTCAGTTTCTTTAAAAATAAACAACTTGCTGAAAATATAGTTCGCAAGGATAACAATAATTTGAGTGATGATTTTCGCCACATACTCATTGCTGTTCATAACATTGATCAACAATACCATTGCCCCCATGTCCAATCCGTAAGAAAGGATACGGTAGAAGAAGAACTTACCGCATTCAATAAGTGCATGTGTAAAATTCGGTGATTTTGAATGGAATACCCAAAGTTTGTTCGTTACAAAAGCAAACAATACAGAACAAAACCACGAAATAGAATTGGATAAGGCCATACTTAAATCAAAATATTGGCGTGCGAGAGCAAAACTAACAAAATTTACAATCGTAGCCAAACCACCAAAAAAGAGATAGACTAGTATCTCCCAATATCCTTTTGCTTCTAAATATCCTTTTAACTGTCGATACTGCTTCATGAGCCAACCTACCTTATTAAAAATTCTTATTTATCATACTCTATATTTCAATAACTTTCATCTTTATTTAAAAAAATTAATTTTTTTTGATCCTTTGCCTTTGTCTCTGCTTGGATCGTCACATGTGTAATACCATATTTTAATTTTAATAAAGAAATTATACGAGGATATATCTTTTCAATCTCGCTTAGTAGCTGATCTTCAAAATCAATATGTCCGTCGAAAATAATTATCTTTTCGCTATACTGCCAAATATGGACATGATGAACATCCTTTACCCCATCGATTGCTTCAATTTCTTGTTCCATTTTTTCATAGTCGATAGCAGGTGCACTTTGTATCAAAATAGCGGCAGCTTTTTTGATCACCATTATCGCTTCTATCAATATATATATCGAAATGATCAGTGTAATAACTGGATCGATCCAGTAGATATCGAAAAAACGGATCAAAATTGCTCCGATAATCACACTTACCGAAGACAGTGTATCACTTAACAAATGCAAATAACTAGATTTTATATTCAAACTTTCATCTGCTTCTTGTCGTAATAATAATACTGAGAACAAATTCGCGAGCAATCCAATAACTGCTACTGTTAGCATCAAATGACTATTTATCTTTTCTGGTGAAGTGAACCGCTTGAATGCTTCAACGGTTAAAAACAAGGATAATATGATCAATATGAATGAGTTGATGAAAGCACTCAATATTTCTAAACGCTGGTAGCCATACGTACGTTTTTTATTTGCTTCTTTTCGGGCCATTTTTTGTGCCCCGTAAGAAAAAATAATTGCCAATGTATCACTAAGGTTATGAAAAGCATCTGAAACAAGAGACAAACTCCCTGACATAATCCCTCCAATAAATTCTGATAAAGTGATCACCGTATTCAAAACCACTACTCCAAATAGTTTTTTTGATGATCTCTGTGGCTGTGTAGGCACTATTCCTTCCTCCATTTTATTTATATTGGATAGTCTTTAGACAAGAATAACATTTTTTTGATATTTCACCAATCATTCAGCTGTTTCCCTAAAGCACTTGTATTTCACTTGATACTTCGCTAGAATTGCAAGTGATGACACTACTAGATGAGGAGTACTTATGACAACAAAACAATTAATTATCAGTTCCTTTATACGATTCAAAGACCTAAAGGAGGCGAGAAATGTCCCATTTTGGAAAGCCATTGTCTATCTTTTAGTTTTGAGTATAATTATGGCTTTGCCAATCTCTTTTCAAGTTTTTCAAGTCTTAAACAACATTCAATTGGATGGGCAAAAGATTGCTACTCGCATTCCTGATTTTACAATCCAAAACGGGCAGCTTCAAACCGAAGAAAAAGAAGGATTCATTTACCAAACAAACTCCATTATCTTCACATTTGATCCAGAGGGAAAACGAACAGAACAGGACATCTCTACTGATTTGATGGGGAATTTTGTTAGTGTCGGGATGTTAAAAAACAAACTTATCATAGCTCTTCCTAATACAGGCACGACTTCTGCTTTGTTGAACAATAACCAATTAGAACTTCCCTACACCAATGAATCTTTAAAAAACTTAACAGGTAAGCAGCTCCGTTCTTTTTTAAGTGAAGCATCTATACCACTTTGGATAAAAGTCCTGACATTTATATTTTCTATTTATCCTAGTTTTCTGAATCTGCTGATCACTTTGCTATTTACCAACATTGCTGCTTTTCTCTATGCACGCTTTCGACTAACAAAAGCTACTTTTCTTGATTGTTTAAAAACATTGATCTATTCAATTTCATTGCCTACTATAATTGCAACAATCTTGATGGTCTTTCTTCCTTCTTTTGACACTAGCGCCTTCATTGCTTTTGCAGGAATCTTTATTTTTGCTCAAGCTGTCAAAGGATGGGCAAAAATATCGATCAATTAAGAAATAAAGACAACTCGTTATTTCTACTTCAATAGACCCTTTTAGAGGTTGTGACATTTTTTTGTCACAGCCCCTTTTTTATTTGAAAAATATTTCTTTCTCAAAAAACAAGCAAGGCGCTTCAAAGTTCTTCTTGTATGCGCTACACTTAGAGTAAAGAAAGGCGGGAAATTAACTATGTCAGAAAGAATCATTTATGCAGATCGTCCATTTCGTGATGAATTTATCGAAGAAATCCATACTATAGCGCCTGGTTATATCTTTAAAACAGAATTACAACCAGAGGATCTACAAAATGTAGAGATCAGTTTGGGCTGGAACTCAGACTACCAAGAAAAACTATTAGCCTCTTCTACCTTGAAATGGGTCCAATCTATCTCAGCTGGTGTTGATCAGCTACCCCTTGAGACTTTTTCAAAGAAACATATTTTACTTTCAAATGGTAGTGGCATCCACAGTGAATCGATTACGGAGCATGTCTTAGGAATCATCCTTGGGTATTCTCGTGGTCTTTTTCAAGCACAAAAGGCACAGAGTGACATGAAATGGTTAGGTTCATCGGTCCATTACCAATCTATCCAAGGGAAAAAAATACTAATCATTGGAACTGGCCATATTGGAAAAATGATTGCAAAAAAAAGCAAAGCATTAGACATGAACTGCTATGGAATCAATACATCCGGTCATCCAGCAGAAGGAATGGAAAAGACTTTTTCTTTAAATCAACTAAAGGAAGTTCTTCCTGAAGTAGATTTCGTAGTCAATATCTTACCTCTAACGGAGGAAACAACTGGGCTCTTTGATCAGCATATGTTTGAACACTTTGATCCAAAATCTGTATTCATCAATGTTGGCCGTGGTGCTTCTGTTAAGACACAAGATCTGGTGCAGGCTTTAAATAACCAGCAACTTTCCTTTGCAGCATTAGACGTTTTTGAGGAAGAGCCTCTTCCACAAGATCATCCTCTTTGGAAAATGGACAATGTACTGATTACTTCCCACATTGCAGGTTTGACACCTGATTTTCAAAAGAAATTAATGGCTATTTTTTTAACCAATCTGAAAAGCTACTTTGCCACCCATGAGCTTCAAACCAATCAAGTAAAATTGTCTGCAGGATATTAATAGCTGAAAACAATATTTTCAAAAGAAAAAAGAGAAGGTGACAAAAATTGTGTCACCCTCTCTTTTTTTATTGTTTTTTAAAGTGATAGGTTGGCTCCTCCAGGTTGGGATCATAATCAACAAGTAAATCATATCCTTTAAAGAACCATTCATCTGCTTCCTCGATAAAAAAAAGTGTCCCATCCATTTCCACTTTCTTTACAGGATGTTCTGGCTGTTCAACTGACATTCCAATCGAAAAACCATCATGAACCTCTGTTTTGCCGTAGACTTTTCCAAAAAAACGTATTCCGTAAGTTTCTGGCAGATCAATTTCTGAGTCAAACCACTTTTGTGCTTTTGGCGTTACCGTTAATTTCATCCCAACAACCTACTTTCTCTTTTCTTTCTATTGATTCATCTTATCGTCTAGAATATCCACATCGCCTGTCTCTCCAATAACCAGTAGATTATCATTTTCACGAACATATTCATCTGCTGCAGGAGAAGCGATAACCGTTTGATCTACTCTTCGTATGGCGACTACTGTTAAGTCAAAACGTTGCCTGAAATTTAATTCAGCTAATGTTTTGTTGAAAAATTTAGGATTGGAGACTCGGATTTCTGCTAAAGAATATTTATCTGACAGCTCTAAGTAGTCTAGAATATTCTTTGATACTAAGTTATGTGCAATCCGTATCCCCATGTCTCGCTCAGGGTGTACGACACGATCTGCTCCGATCTTCTCTAGTACACGGGCATGGTACTCATTTTGGGCTTTTGCTAAAATATTCGGTACGCCCATTTCCTTTACCATCAGAGTAACTAAGATGCTGGCTTGGATATCTTCTCCAATAGCGACAATTACATGATCGAAATTTCTTATACCTAATGAACGAAGTGTCATCTCATCCTGTGCATTTGCCACAACAGCATGAGTGGCTATATTCATATATTCATTGACTCGATCTTCATTACTGTCAATAGCCAGTACTTCTTGTCCAGCTTCGATCAGTGTACGGCAGATGCTTCCGCCAAATCGTCCAAGGCCTACAATTGCAAAATTTTGTTTCACCATTTTCCTCCTTTAGTATCTTCTTTTCTCAGTATAACAAAGCCTTTCCAAAAACAAAAGCAAGCATCATTATTGTAAAAAAGCCAAGAAAAATAATAGTTATTTTCTCAGCTTTTGATTATCCTCTTTATCATCGTTTTTATTTCACCAAACCATGTTTAAACGCATAGATAGCTGCTTGAGTTCGGTCTTCTACCTCTAACTTAGCTAATATATTCGACACATGCGTTTTAACTGTTTTCAGTGTGATAAACAATTCATCCGCGATTTCCTGATTACTTTTCCCTTCAGAAATCAGCATCAAAATTTCATTTTCTCGATTCGTTAATTCTTCATGCAATACTGGATCATTTCGCCGACTCATTTTTTCCATCATTTTTGTTGTCACTTCAGGTTCCAATACTCGCTCGCCGCGTTGCGTAGCCCTTATAGCATCAGCTATTTCATGTGCGGTAGACGTCTTCAATAAATATCCTGCTGCTCCTGCTTCAATTGCAGGATAAACTTTTTCATCATCAATAAAACTTGTGACGATAATGATTTTGGCTTTTGGCCAATCTTTTAAGATTGCTTTTGTTGATTCGATGCCATCCATTTCTTCCATGACTAGATCCATTAAAATGACATCTGGTCGAAGTGCCATCGCCTTTTCATAGCCTTGACGTCCATTTTCAGCTTCTCCAATCACTTCAATGTCTTCTTGGATAGATAAATAAGAAGAGACGCCTAAGCGTACCATTTCATGGTCATCTACTAATAAAACTTTTATCATCTTTATCTATGCCTCCTTCATCAAAGGGACCTTGATCTCCACGCTCGTACCTTGCCCTTTAAAACTAATGATTTTTACTGTTCCACCAATACCAGCTACTCGTTCTTTGATATTGTTCAATCCATAACTTCCCGTTTTGGTTTCATTCATATTAAATCCTGTCCCGTCGTCAATGATACGTAATAAAAGATTGTTATCTATTTTATGCAAATAGACTTCTAATTCATTAGCCTTAGCATGTCTTAATGTGTTTGATAACAATTCTTGAACGATTCGGAACAAGTGATCCTCAATGGAACTAGTTAATTTTACATCTTCTACATCCCATTTTAGCGAAATCTGGATTTTATTCTGCAATTCCTTCAATAACTGCTCAATGCCTTGTTTTAAACTTTTTTCTTCTAAATTGACTGGACGCAGATGAAGAAGCAGCGCACGCATCTCAGACTGGGAAGCGTTGATGATCTCTGCCACCATTTTCAACTGCTTACGGAACATTTCTGGTGTCTCACTTTTTTCTGCTTGCTCCGTCAATGCCGACATCATCATCATCGCTGCAAATAATTGCTGTGAAACTGAATCATGAAGCTCACGAGCTAATCGATGCCTTTCTAATTCTAAAATCTCTTCTTTGGTTTGTCCATCTACATATTGAGGACGGCTAGTCATAATCTGTAATTCACTGGATACTTCGATCATTTTTTCTTTTATTTTAGTAATTTCCATATCAATATCTTTGATGTACAGATCATCCGACGCGCTTGGGATCGGCTGATGCAAAAGTTTGGATTCATAATTGCCAGAAGAAAGTGCACGAAGCTTTTCTTCGATTTTCCCGTATTTTGCCTTTTGAATAAGTGATAACAATAGAAATACGATCAATCCTACACCTAATGAAATTGCCATCAAATGGAAGATAAGCGGAACGTATAATAAACGCGCACGCAGCAATTCTCCCCACCAATGACTTTGGTTACTGGCATAAAAATAAGTGAAAAGTGAAAATAGAATAATAAGGAAAGCCGCAATCCCCGAATAAACAGCTAGCATTGCTTTGGATATTCTTCCCATCATATTCGTATCACCTCGACATCTCCAACCAAGGTATTGGTAATGATCTTCAATCTGCGAGGATTTTCATCATAATCACTGCTGCAGATTTTGATCTGTTCGTTTTTTAAGGAAAACTGCTCTTCTTCAAACAAGACATTTCCTACTAATGTCGCATGCTCTAATCGAATAGCCACTCCCAGGGGTACTAAGATCCGTGTTCTGCCTATCCCTTTTCTTACAATCACAATATTATCATCTTTTGGCAAAAGTGTATTGCCCAAATCGATGATAGTATCACCAGAAATGATGGCAATGTTGATGTCATCCCATTCATAGACGTCGTTTCCAATACGTTGGTTACCAAATAATTGCTGTCTTTTACGCTCATTATTATGTGTTTTTAATTGCTCTGTTTGGACCATCATGATCTGTTTTTTTCGCCAAAAAGCATTTTTTGTCAAATCTATTCCTGAAATCTCTACACCTTTCAGCCCGATAAATAAAACGGCCAATACAACCATCATCCATAAAGCAGGACTGTTGACTAAGCTAAAAAAAATGACCAAGCTCCCTAAGATCAATTGAAAATTTTGAAATTTAGTACGAGGATATTTGCGCATAGCTAGATATATATTGAAAATACCGAATATTACTAAAAGCAAAAGTCCAGTATTGTTTACGATTTGCCAAACAGCAAATAACAGCAGCAGTGCTTCGACTACCACAAAAAAACGCCAAGAACTATTCATCGCTTTTTCTCCCTCCTGACACATTCTCATTTCATCATACCTATTTTTTTGACTGTTGGCTATAGGACTTTAGATGTAAGATCGTTCAGTGAAACCTGCAATACTCAAAGAGAAAAGATCTAGAGTGCGTCATCAGTAAGATGAACTCTCTAGATCTTTCAGTCAGACTACGCTTGTTCTACTTTGACGATTTTAACTAACATATCGCCACCTGGTGTAGCAATGGTTACTTCATCATTTTTACGTTTGCCAATCAATGCTTGCGCGATAGGAGAATCATTGGAAATCTTTCCAGAAAACGGGTCTGCTTCAGCACTTCCGACAATCGTGTACTCTTCTTCATCTCCATCAGGCAACTCGATGAACGTAACTGTTTTACCGATCGATACCTCATCTGCATCTACGCCGTCATTATCGATGATTTGTGCAAAACGGATCATATTTTCAATTGTTGTGATTCTTCCTTCAACAAATGCTTGTTCATCTTTAGCTGATTCGTATTCGGAGTTTTCGGAAAGATCTCCGAAACCGCGAGCGATTTTGATTCGTTCAATGATTTCTCCGCGTTTAACTGTTTTTAGTTCTTCTAATTCTTTTTCTAATTTTTCTTTACCTTCTAGAGTCATTGGATAAACTTTCTCTACCATGTGTAACGTCTCCTTTTTTCGATAAAATACCGCAAAAGGTAATCTTTTGAGGAATATAGTCCAAAAAAGATTACCACGCTTTTCTTAAAATGTAAATGTTTTTCTAAAAATGATCAATGACTAGCCCCTGTTTTTCTAAGAATTATTTACATATTTTTGCACTAGTTCCATATGTTCTTCATACGTTTTAGCGAAATAAACATTTCCAGTGCTCGTATCTGCTACGAAATAATAATAGTCATTTTCTGCTGGTTCTAATACTGCCTTGATTGCCTCTTCGCTTGGATTGTCAAAAGGACCAGGCCCATAGCCGGTATTGGTATACAAATTGTATGGTGAATCTACAGCTGTATCTTCATACGTCACCAATTCTTTATGTTCTCCTAATGCATATAAAACAGAGATATCTGACTGAAGTGGCATATTTGCCTTGATTCGGTTAAAGAAGACTTGTGCAATATTTTTACGATCATTTTCTTTTACGCCTTCTTTTTCAACTAGAGAGGCCAAAGTTAAAACTTCTTGTACAGTCAAATTTTTCTGTTTGATAGCTGAATAATAGTTTTGCATGACCGTATTTGTCTTGTTCACCATCTCAATCACAAGATCCTTAAGCGAAGTACTCGTGTAGTAATCATAAGTAGCTGGGAATAAGTAGCCTTCCAAACGGTATTTTGTGTTCTCAGCTTTAGAGGCACTTTCCAACAATTCTGGGAATTTTTGATACAACTCGTTAAAGAAAGTCTCATCATTTACTAAATCTAAAAATTCTTTCTTGTCTTTACCAGTTACCTTCGCTACCCGCTCAGCAATCTGATCGATGTCGTAGCCTTCTGGAATGGCAATTTTCCCATCTGCAACTTTTGTTGGCTCAGATGTGCCGCCTTCTTGCAACTGCTTGCCAATCTCATCAAGAGTCATATTAGGCGCTAACTGATAATAACCAGCTTGAAAGCCAGTTAAGTTTTTAAATTTTGTATAATAATTGAAAACAATCCCACTTTTAATAATATTGTCTTTCTCCAAAATTTCGCCAATCTGCTTATTAGAAGAGCCGCTTGGGATTTCCACTTGGACTAATTGGTCGTCCGATTTATCTAAAGGCTTCAACCCGCTATCTACATAACGATATACGGTAAACCCGAGAAATCCGCCAATAATCAATAATGTAAGAGCGATCACTAAAATGATCTTCCTCACGATCTTATCTTCTTTTTTACGCAGATTTCTCCGCTTGTCGATTATATCTGCTGTAGCTGCCTTACTGGCTTCTTTTTTGTCTTTGCTTGGGTGTTGTTTGTTTCCTGACAAAACAACTCCTCCTTACTATCATCTTCGTAACTCTGTTTATTATACATGAAATTTCTACTGCCGTGAATTATTTTACCAAATATTATGTCAAAATTGTAAGTGGCAAATGCTCTTTTTGAGGATTACAATGAAAAATAGTTAAAAATGGATAGAAAGGAATTAACATGGCAAAAGGAAAACATCAAAAAAAACAGCAGATCTCTCTTTCTTTTCTCGCAGTTTTGTTGCTGGCTGTCAGCTTCTTTTCAACAGGCATCATTACAGGATGGCAATTAACAAAACAACCTCAACCACAAATTTATAAAACGGAACCCGCACAACTTGCTTCCAATTTAACATCTAATGAGCAGATGCTTGCCAGCAAAATTGATCAATTACTGCAAAAATCAGATTATATCGGTTCGATTTATGTACGCAAAAATAATCGAGTGATATTAGAAAAAGGATATGGGTACGCAAATCTACGCATAAAAGAATCGAATTCTCCTTCTCTTTACTATCAAATCGGTTCGATCCAAAAAGCGATGACTGCTTTACTTATCCTAAAACAAATTCAATCTGGCAAGATAACTTTTGACACAAAGCTATCTGAATTTTATCCTCAGATTCCTGGAAGTCAGCAAATCTCAATCAAAAATATGCTTTACATGCGCTCTGGTCTTCATCGAACCGCTTCTCCAAAAAAACCTATGTCAGATAGTGAGATCATTCAGTTTGCCCTTCATCATTTGAAATTTACTGATTATGATACGTATCATTATGAACCATTAAATTATACATTGCTTACAGGGGTATTGATCAAACTAACGAATCAGCCTTATGAAACTCTTTTAAAAAAAGAAATCATTCGGCCACTCCATCTAGAACATACAGATTTTTATGAAAATGTAAAAAATTCCCCTCAGCATGCTGTATCTTACCAAATGTCTGCAACTGACGATTATTCAAAAGCATTGGTCGAGCCTGAAACAGACATCCGAAATGAATTAGGCACAGGAAATATAAGTATGTCTGTTTATGACTTGAACAAATTCTTTACTAGTGTTCTGTCTGGCGATATTATACCAAAAGAACTACTTTTCTCATTGTGGCAAAATAATGGTGATAAACATCCTTACAGCGGCGGTGTTTACAGTGGAAATGATTATATCCTTGCTCAGGGAAATATCAATCGATTCCATGCAGTAGTGGCAATGAAAAAAGACACAAAAGATGCAATCGTCATGGAAAGTAATATCCAATCTGATAAAAACATCAAATTGCCGGCCACTGATTTAAGAAATCAGATTTACGAACTGATGGAAGGTGTTAATTTAAAAAGCTAAGTCGAAACAAAAAACCAGCAGGATGCTGGTTTTTTGTTTTAATCGATTTCTGTCTTTAAATAACGTTCCATTCCGTTCAATATATCAAATTTGGGTTGATAACCTAAAGAACGGATCTTTGAAATATCCGCTAAAGAATCACGAATATCCCCTGAACGTTCTGCTTCATATTTAAGCGCTAGCTCTGTTCCTAAGATTTGATCAATTGAATGGATCAATTCAAGTAGCGTAGTGCTTTTTCCTGTACCGACATTGAATTGCTGTCCTAAAGCTTTTTCTTCCTTAGCAACAAGTAAAAGTGCTTGTATAACATCTTCTATATAAACGAAGTCTCTAGATTGGCTACCATCACCAAATAAAGTAAATTCTGCTTTTTCTCCTGCCAATTGTTTTTTGTATCGGTCCACTAGAATCGAAATAACTCCGCTATATGGAGAGTTAGGATTTTGATTTGGACCATAAACGTTAAAAAATCGGACAGCACTAGTCGGAACATCATATAAATGACAGTAATCCAAAACATATTGTTCTGCTGCAAACTTATCGATGGCATATGGTGTTAAAGGACGGATGACCGATTCTTCTTTTTTTGGCAACGTTGGTTCATCGCCATAAACTGCAGCTGATGAACTAAACACCAATCGTTTTAAACCAGATTGATATTTTCGTGCCAATTCAAGCAATAAAAGCGCACTGTCAAAATTTACACAATGAGTTTCTAGAGGACGTTCTACAGAATCTGCCACACTAGCTACAGCAGCTAAATGAAAAATATAGGCAAACTGATACTCTTTCATGATTCTTTCCATCAATTGAGGATCTGATACATCCCCCTCAATGAAAGTCACTTGTTTCTCCATATCCAAGTTTTCTTTTTTTCCCATTGATAAATCGTCGACTACTACGATTTTGTTTTCTTTTCCCAAATAATTCGCTAGCGTTGAACCGATAAAACCAGCTCCGCCAGTAATCAATATAGTATCCATCAAATTCACTCCAATTATGCATTCTCATACTTAATACAGTTAGTTTACCATTTTTAACCAGGAAAAACTATATAAAGAATATACTGCCAGTATGTGCTGATTGCCGAATTTAACAAATTAATCGCTTCAAAAAATAAAAACAGCAGAGTAAATCCTAATCGGACTTACTCTGCATTATTTTATATTTCAATATAGCTTAGCTTAACGATCTTTTAGTAGAGAGCGGAATTCACCAAAGCTAGCAAGGAAGCTGCGATGTACATATAGCAAATAAATCACATAAATCAAGCTATAGATACCTAGACTAATAAAGTTACCGCCAAACCAGATGTTACTAAAGATAAAAGCAATCGTTAGAATCGTTTCTACCAATTGTCTGTATCCAACAGGTAATTTCATTCCACGACAAAGAAAATATTCTGCTAAATTACATCGAAACGCTAGACTCAACAATATCAAGCCTACTGCTAAATTCAAGTTACCTATCACAAATATAATGACTAATGAAGCCACTAATGAAAAGGATAGCGTCATCACATTGACCATCAATATCGTTTTTTCTTTACGCAAGCTCTTTAAATACGTATTGATAAGTAAAGACATTCTTCCTTCATAAATGACGATTGGAAACAAGATTCCCATAAAATTCAGACTTTCCGTATATTCGGGTAGCCACATGGTCAAAACAATTTTTGCTGGGACGTAAAAAATCAATAAACCATAGGTTAAAGGAACAAATAAGTCCCGTAAGATACGGAAGAGTTCAGGGAGTCTTTGCTGATTTGTCCTTCTTAATAATGGAAACATAACAATTCCTACTGCATTGACAAATGTTAGGAACATATTTGAAATACTCAATGTAAAGGATAGTTTACCAAAAGTTTCAATTGACCATCGTTGTTGTACGAAGAATCGAATAGTTCCAAGAATGAGCATGCTAGCAATACTACTCAACATTAACTTACTACCAATATTGATATTATCAAAAATTTCAGGGACAAGTTCTTTTAGACTAATCATATTGACTTGCAACATATCTTTGATTCGAGACATTCCCCAAAGTGTCACGATCAATTTAGAAGCGATATCCATAATGATCAGCCAATAAAAATCTCTGCCGCCTAAAGCAAAGTAAATAGCAATAAACAAGACATAAAGATAGCGATCATTCCTAGAAAGCTGTGCATATTCTTTTATTCGATTCGTCGACTGGAAAATATACAGAATAAAAGTTTTAACGATCGTAATCACTGAAACAACAGCTGTCAATATTAAAATAAGTGATTGGGAACTGTTTGGCATAAAGAAATAAGCCCAAACAACTATAGCTATTGAAACAAAGAACTCAAAAATCGTTAGATACCAAAACTGTGATCCGAGCGAGCGTTTATCAAGTTTATTATATTCTTCCCCTCCTATTTTTAAATAGATTCCATCAATCCATCCAAAATGCAAAAAGCCTACGTATGAAGAATAGAACACATACAACTGCCAATAACTATACTCTGTTACTCCCAATAGTTTTGGTACAAATAAATTAAGCAAGATTGAGACACCTAATGTAGCAAAATTTGCGGCTACTGTATAATAAAGATTTTTTATAACTGATTTTGCTTTAGTATTCATATTGATATCCTCACTTTTTATACTTATGTTTTAGAAGATGATAGATATCAGTTCCAAAATAAAATTTATGTTTGTATTTCCAGAACGAGAAAATAACTGTTCGTATTTTTTCTTTTTCTAACATGTAAATACGCATTTCTAACTCTTTAATCAAATTATCCAGTAATTTTTTCTTTTTGTCATAATCTACTATAGTCACATTATTTATCAAGTAATTTCTGGCAGCTTCAACACGTTGCAATCTTCTTTGCAAAGTCATGAGCCTTTTGTAGTATAATTGCTCTTTATTTGACTGATCTATTTCTTTTTTAAAAGAACTTTGTCCATGTTTTCTCCATTCTATCAACGGTTTTCTCAATAAATATAAACCATTTGTTAGAACCGCGCTCCCCCACATCGACATATCATGAACCGGGTTTTCCATGTTAGACGCATAGAGATTAACTTGTGGGATAAATTCTTTCCTAACTGCATAGACGCACCCTGGTCTTCGGAGAAACAAATTATTCTCATTAAAAATGACTCGCTCTTCTATTTGTTGCTCATTTTTTTCTGTATCAACTTTTTTCAGTTCTTCACATAAACCGCCAAGTTCTACTAATTCATGATAATCCGTAACTAATACTTGAATTTTCTTATTTCTGAAGAGGCTACTCATCTCTTCAATTTTTGTTTCGTGCCAAATATCATCTTGATCACACGTAAATATGATATCCTGGCTAGCTAAATTTAATAAATGAAAGAAATTTTTTCTCCATCCTAGATTTTTTTCGTTAATTTTTAAATGCCAAGTTGATGACAAATTGTTTTTCTCAATAAAACTACTGATAATATCAACTGTATTATCAGTAGAACAATCATCACAAATCAGTACTTCATTGATTTTTTTTGTCTGGCTTAGTAGTGAATCTAATTGTTCCAAGATATTCTTTTCACCATTGTATGTAGCCATTACAACAGACGTACTTAGTTGCTCATACATAAAATTTCACTCTCTCTAATTTTTAAAAATCTGTGGTTTGTATTTAGATAATCAAATCAGTTGGATCACTTTTCATAAAAATCATAAGGATGGTGTGTTACTCGCTCTTTTTCAGGAGGCATTTCCATGTAGTTTCCATAACGCAACTTCAAGAATTTTTTTCTATCTTTGATAGCCATGACTTTATGACCTTCAAATTCTACATCTTCAAATTCATGAAACCATTCTGTTGGAAAAACACCCCAGTTAATATGAATCCATTCCATATAACCACATGTTTTAGTTTCCCCAAAAGGAATACTTTTGGCCATCTCTTGATACTTATCTCTCCAATATCTATCATTTCCTTCTTTTAATAATTTTCGGTGATATGGATACCGCATAATAAGTTTTATTAAAGCTTTTGAAAAATAAAAACTCCGAGCATAGCACCATTTAAATGTGTCCATCAGATTCAAACGATATTGCTCTGTAATTTCTCTCAATTTTTCTCTTTCTTTTTCTGTATCTGGTATTCCATCAATAGGAAATATATCTACAAAGACACCTAAGTCAGGGTCTTCCCCACCAAAATATTGTTTTGTTTTTGCAATTGTATTGGGATCTATAAGTTTCGCAAAAGGGTAGCGATAGTGTGTTCTAGTTTCAAAAGCTAATAACGTATAATTTTCATCTGTTTTCAATAAATCAATCAGCTTGTTGTAGTCTGGCCTTGGCATAACTATATCAATATCATCATCCCAAGGAATAAAACCTTTATGTCTTTCTACCCCAATCAAACTGCCGTAAAAAATTGTATATTTCAACTCATTTTTTCGACAAATCTTATCAATATACATCAAAATATTCACTGCTCTTTGCTGTACCTCTATCATCGTTAATTTTTTCATTTTTGTACTCTCCTAAAGCCGCCTATATCAAACAACTATTTCTTATTACGTAATTTCACTTTCATCAAATCAAAAGTGTGCTGAAGTTTTCCTAAATACAACCAAAAGACAAAAGTTGCTGTACGCCGTGTAAGAACAATTTCTGTAATCAGTAGGCTTGATACCAAAATAACCAGTACAACCTGATTATCAATAATGAATTCAATATAATCTTTATTGTTATTAGAAAAAAGGATTCGAAGAGAATTCACCATTTTAGTGATTAAAAATACTACGAAAATAATCGTTCCTGTAATACCAGTGGCTGCTAGCAAATAGAAAAAGGCACTGTGCGGTGTTTGCCCAGTTCTTGCTATATGAGTCTCAGGAATTTTTTCTTTAGCAACATCTACAAATCCTTTTGGCGTAACTCCGAATAATGGGTTTAACCTCATAAGTTCTGTTGCACTTTTCCATAATTTAAATCGACTATTTGAAATATCCGTATTCTCTTCTACATCGGGTCTTTTAGCAGACAATTTATTATTTTCTGTGTTAGCTGGCGTTCTTTTTTCAAAACTATCTAACATCTTAGGACTGCTTACATGGATTTCATTACCCAAAAAAATGTAACCGGATTGAACAAACGACACTCCACCATAAGCAATAGCTGAACAGACTATTGCTGATAATAAAGCTTGAACGAGTTTGGTAGCAACAAATTTACGATTTGTAGAATTCTTATATAAATAAACAAAAAAAACACCAAAGAAGGTTGCAGCCATTAATTGTATAATACCTGATCTAGATCCTGAAAGAGCTACATAACTGAATTGAATCAAAGCTATAAACGAGTATAGTGTTCTTTGAATAATTTTTTTATTTTTAATTATGTTTCTTATAGCAAATAATATACAGATTAAAGAAATAGTGCAGGCATAATTTGGATCAACAAAGATACCATATAATCGGTTTTCATAAAATCCTATTCTCATTCCGTAATACAATGTTTTTACAGGCATTGAAAAATTGACGTGTGCGAAAAACAAATACAAGGCAATACTCGTAAGAACTGTCCAAACGATAAGCAAAACATATTCAAAAATTTTAAAAATACGCTGGTTATTTGTTCTTCCAACTTCAAATACACAAAAGAAAAAAATACATTGCCAAATAATAAGTTTGATATTTTCTGTAAATGCATAAGAGTGATTGATTAAAGTAGTTATAACCAATATAACTATAAATAAGACTAACCAGTATTCAATTTGTATCTTCTTTTTTTTTAGTATCATAGGAAAAAAATGACAAAAAAATACTATTCCTGAAAATACAATGATTATCAATGTAAAAATTGAATCAATTTTTGTTGGAAGTGTCGAATAGACACTAACCATTCTTGCTATTAAAACCAACTCGAAAAAAATGATGTATGGTAATGATAGTTTATTCCCTATTTTTTCTATTCGTTCTAAAACATTACTAGACATATGAACCTCCGATAATCTATATTTATCCATGAAATTTAAAAATCTTTTAGTTAAAATCCAACATTGCTATTTATTATTGGCCAATTTTTTTCTTCTCAACTCCACAGGAAATTTATATAAATGAATACTAAATAGCAATAAAAGCATGGAAAGTTTGCGACTTTTCGTAAAAATTCGATTTCTCATAATAAATAGGAAATTATTTCTTAGATAATGAACGATTTTTTTGGTCTCTGGCAAGTTGGTTGCCTTGGCTGTTACGATTTTATCTAAAACTAAAAAATTGGCAAAACAGACTCTTTGGTGCGCAGCTTCTTCAATTTTTTTGCCTCTTCCTCTTAGCTTATTCTCGTTTATCACCCATGCTTCAATGAACTCAAATTGTTTGGCAGAGAATGTTTCCGTATTTATACTATCTAAACGATGATAGTAATAATATTTTTGCTTTGAATCTATTGCTATTTTTTTGCAACGGTCTAAAAGATCAACAATAACAAAAGAATCTTCATGATATTTTCCCTCAGGATAGCGGAGTGTAGAAAACAGCTCTCGTTTGTATAGTTTATTCACAGCATGAACAGAAATAATATTTCCATGTAATATTAATAACAATCCTTCCGTTGCAGTTACCGTTTTTTTGATAGTTGGTTTATTTACTGGTTTTTTCCCCTCATATACATCATAAATCCCACAAATAGAAAGATCTGCTTGTTCTTTGACAATGTTGTCGTACAAAAGTTCATACATATCTTTTTCGATATAATCATCACTGTCAACAAAACCTAAATACTTTCCTCGTGCCACATCAATCCCGGCATTTCTTGCACTACTTAATCCGCCATTTTTTTTATGGATAACACGGACACGACTGTCTTTCGATGCATATTCATCACATATTTTACCGCTATTGTCAGGAGAACCGTCATCTACTAATATCACTTCGAAATCAGTAAATGTTTGTGCTAAGATTGAATCTACACATTTTCTTAAATAAGGTTCTACTTTATAGACAGGAACAATAATACTAATCTCACACATTTTGCTTCTCACCTTTAACTAATTCTACTGTGTGTATCAATGATTCTTTCAATTCAAATATTGGATACCAACCATTTTCTTTGATTTTCTTGTTATCAAGTATCGCTGTGCTAGCTTTTGAGAAACCTTTTTGTTCAATCTCATCCGGCAATTCAAAAATTACTTGTTTGCCGCTGATATCAGCTAGCTGTTGGGCTAATTCTTTTAGTCGTAAATCAAAGTTTTCTGAAGAAACGTTGTACGCCTCTCCTTTTTCTCCTTCAAGCAGTAAATGAAGAATAGCAGAAACAGCATCTCCAACATATACATACGAAAAATATTGGTTTCCTTCACTTTTTAAAACAATATCTTTTTGTTCGACTGCATTTAAAATAAATTGTGAGGATGCTTTCGTATCAGATAAAAGCATCGTCGGACCAAACGTACGGCAAAGCCTTGGAATCACGATGTCGAGGTCGTGTTTTGCGATGTAGGCTTGGCATAATGATTCACTGACTCTTTTTCCTTCAGGGTAGCCTGCTCTCAGTGTATTACAATCGATGTATCCACAGTAATCTTCTGTGAATTTTTCTATATCGCCTCGATTTTCGCCATAGATTTCTACTGTTGATAAAAATAATACTCTAACCGGTTGGGTTGCTACTGCATGTTTCAATACTTGCTCTGTACCTGCAAGATTAGTCATGATCGTACCGATTGGATCAGTTGCGTAAGCCTTAGGATGTGTGTTACTTGCACCGTGTATCAAATAGTCAGCTTGAATTTCTTTTGGTAAGGGTTCTGTGACGTCACCTTCAACAATTTCGAAAGTATCTAATTCAAGATAACTGGCAAACCTTTTTTCAAGCTTCTGACGGTTTCTGCCCATTGCATAAACTTTGATTTTGATTCCTAGTTGTTCATTAGCAGCCATCAAAGTATCAATCAAAAAAGAGCCGATCATTCCAGAAGCACCAATCATCAGAACGGATTTTCCATGTAGCTGTTTTATTTTTGGTGTATGATTGATTACTTTTGCCAAATCTTCTTGGTACATTGGTTGTTTAATCAACGTCATCATCTTTCACCTAGTCTTTCATTTTTAAATATGCTTTGAACAATTCTAGATCATCTGTTGTTGTCAATTTGATATTTTTATCAGAACCAGCAGCAAAATATAAAGTTTCTCCCAAATCTACCATCATGGTATTCGTATAAGAAGAATCAGTCATACCGATGTCTTCTTTCACTGCCCGGTCATATGCTGCCCGTAGTTTTCCGTATTGATAAGCTTGTGGAGTTGAGACACGCCTCAATGTGTTACGATCGACATACTGTTCCGTCGTTTCTTCTGTTTTCTTGATAAAAATTTGTTCGTTGTAAGGTAGAGAGGTTACACCGTTACCAAATTCTTTACATTTAACGATTACATCTGACAATACCAGTTCGTCTACTAGTGGACGGATTCCATCATGGATGATGATCGTATCATCATCTTCAGAATAGTCTTTCAAAAACTGAACACCATTATTGATCGACTCTTGTCCTTTTGATCCACCTGTAATGACCCATTTGACTTTGCTAATATTGAATTCTTTGATATACGCCCACATCGTTTCTTCCCAACCAGATTTGCAAACGACTAAAATCCGGTCAACTTGAGGATGGTGTTGAAATGATTCTAAAGTATAGATAATAATAGGTTTTCCTTCAATTGTAATGAACTGTTTTGGGATATCTTGTCCCATTCGTTTACCCACACCACCGGCAATAATAATAGCTGTAATCATTTTTTTTCTGCTCCTTTAGTTAAATAATATTTTCCTTTGTACATTGTGTATGGATGTTCTGGATCAATATAAACTGCTTCATGATGAGAAACCTGATCTTTTTCAGGCGGAAGCTGCATATAGTCACCAAAAACTTGACTTAAATAATTATCATAACCAACTGGTACTGGCATCTCTGTATCTTCGAATGGCACCCACACAGCAGATTCAAAGTCTTTTGCAGGATAAACATTCCCCATATATCGAGGTCCGACACAAAGTTCTGTAACGAAATTCGTTGGATTATCATTGTATTTGGTCATCTGCTTTTCAGCATATCTCCATATTTTATACTTCGTTTTTGCAGATACACTATTTAACAATAGCTTTCCAGCTAATTCCATCGCTTTCCCATGGTTTTGCGGTACTTGCTGACTTCGATAAATCGCATAGATCATTGCCCATATCTTTTGCTTTTTCCGTTCAGTTTGCTTTTCAGGTGCAGTATCTAACGGAAAAATATCTAATTGGATACCATGAGGGATATCTAAATCTTCCTGATACGTTTTGATAAAGGTCGTATGGACGTTACGGATAGTTGTAAAGGAGTTTCGATCATGATTCGTCAGAGCTGGTCTTAATAAAACAAATTTATCTTTTTGTGGACCGGTTTCCCATAATTCAGCTAATCGATCATAATCCCTTCTAGGCATAAAAAAATCTAAATCATCATCCCATGGGATAAAACCTTTATGCCGGATTGCTCCGATTGCGCCGCCACCACAAAAATAACACAACAAATCGTGACTTTTACAAAAATCTACAAAGTATTGTGCCATTTCGAGATTTACTTTTTGAATTTTTTTTAATTCAGGATCTGTACTGTACATTATAGTTGCCTCAACCATTCTTTTATTAATCTTCCCTATTTTCTCATAAATAGAGGCGGTTTTCAATCTTATGCAAATGGTTCTTTCTTTACTGACCGAAAACTGATAGATAAATAGCTATTTTTTGTTTTTAAAAGGGTTGTGACAAAAGACAGTCACAACCCCTTATTCCGACTTTTTTAATAAACTCTCTTCAACAATGCCATGATGCTTGGCATTTTCACTTCCACAAAGCTGCCAGCTTTCACCGCAGATAATAAGAGAGGAGCTGGCAAATTATACAGCCATTTTGTTACTTTTTTCGCGCTAGAATCAGTCAATGCAATCTTTTTAGCTTCTTGGATGGCTGGATCATTCAAAATATGCATGGCTTCTTCTCTTTTTTCTTTAGCAGTTCGCTCAGAATTCTCATAAATAGAAAAAATCACAGAGGTTGTTCCTTTTAAAAGAAGAGAAGCCATACCTGGTTTATCTTTATCACTTGTCACGACATTTGCTAATTCATAAAATTCTTTAAAGGTTTCAAATTTATTCGGTTTATATTGGTTGGTTATCCCTTTTCCACCTTCAAAATGATAGATATACTCGATTCTTGGATTCAATATTACTTGCTGACAATGTTCATAATAGTTCAAATTGAAGATACGGTCTTCACAACTGCTGTAATTTTTGAATAAAATCTGTTTTTCCATCAAGATTTCCCTCTTGTAACATTTGTTCCAAACCACATACATCAGCTGTTGATTCATCAGTTGATACATATCATCCACGAACTGTTCATGATTTGTATATTGGTATTCTGGAACAAGATAGTCCTTTTCCGAAATAATTTCTTCCCCGCTTAACGTACGGAATGTAAAAGAACTGATAAGCAAATCTGCTTCAGGATGCTGTTCAAACAACTGCTGATAATCTGCCAAAATTTCTTTGACTGGCTCATCGTCTGCATCGAAAAATAATACATATTTCCCTGTAGATTGCTTGATGCCTTCATTTCGAGCAAGTCCAGGGCCTTGGTTTTCGGTTGTAAAAAGTTGAAAATGACTATCTCCTTGGATAGCTGATTGAATCAGCTGTTCTGTTTTGTCCGTTGAACCATCATTGACCAAAATCACTTCATATTCTTCGAATGCCAGATTTTTTAAAACTTCTATTGTATGAGCAATCGTGTCTTCTGCATTATAAATTGGAATAATTATACTAAATATCGGATGGCTCATTTCATTTCTTTCCTCCAGCCTAGCGATAAATTTTCTCTTGTGAAAAGTCGATTTCTGCTAATGAACTAATATTTTCATCTTCATCTAGTCCTTGAGATGACATCTTATCAAATAAGATTTTGATTGTTTGAAGTAAAATCTTCAAATCTAATAGTAATGAATATTTTTTGATATACAACAAATCAAAACGTAGTTTACTGTTATAATCTGATACATATTTTCCGTATACTTGTGCATATCCGGTAATTCCCGCACGTACATTGTGTCTTAAATAATAATAAGGATTTTCTTCATTGAACTGATCAACGAAAAATGGTCTTTCTGGCCTTGGACCGACAATCGACATATCGCCTTTCAATACATTAAAGATTTGAGGTAATTCGTCAAAACGTACAGCACGGATAAATTTACCTACTGGTGTCACACGTGCATCATTGCTCTTTGCCAAGACTGGTCCTGATTTTGCTTCAGCTGTCGCACTCATGGAACGGAATTTATAGATTGAAAATTCCTTTTGATTTTTCGTAATACGTACTTGTTTATAGATGATTGGTCCAGGTGAAGTTGTTTTTACCAAAATCGCTGTGATTAGCATAAAAGGTGAGGCGAGGATCAGTAAAATAAGCGAAACGATGATATCAAAGAGACGCTTGAATAGTTCGTATTCTGGTTGGATTCTGAACCCAGAAGCTTCAATGATGCTTTCATCTTCAAAATTCATAATATTCGGATTTATCATTGTCAGATTCTCAAAAGTCGTATTTAAAAATAACTTCTTCTCTTTTTTAGTCACTAATTGATAAATGTTGATTTTTTCATCTTCTGGGATTTTAGAAGCCAAATAGACGATATCCATATCATCGATCAATTTTTTTGTATTTTCGTAATAATTATCGATTGCCACTGCTTCAACCTTATGTTTATTGTTTTTCTTAGATTGAAAATTTTGGATAGCTGGTGCGACATCTTTCTCCAAACCTACGATAAGGACTTTCTTATCACGACTGACTCTTAAGTACAGTTTGTAAACGACTATCCGGTAAACACTAAGTAATATCGTACCTAGGATAAACGAGATCAAAATGACGCCACGCGGAAATGCAAACCATCGGCCAGCAAAAGTAACTACCATGATCCCCAATGCTATTAGTACTTGTCCAATAACAGTAATGAAGACAATATCACTGATCATTCGGTTATAGAATACATAAGCTCCTAACAAAATATTCAACGCAATAAAGATGATGGAAATAAAAATTGCTGAATGCTGAAAGGTCTCTAAGTTTCTCACTGGTACTTCTCCTTGGAATTTCAGCAAAAAACTAAGATAGATCGACACATTTAATACAAGTACATCCATAAGAATAATGAATATTCTGCGTGCCGCATTCCACTCCCCATTTTTATTCATATATACACTCCTAACCATAAAATAATGCCTCTATCATCTTACCATAGCAAAGTTTAAAAACCTAGTGAATAACCAAATTGTAAAGGAAATTAAAAGAAACGGGGAAAAGCGTTTATTGTCTGTTTATATGTGTATTTCTGCATAACAGAAAGTTGTCTCAAAAGTCCCATCACTTCCTTTATGCTGAACTAGTATTCTCCTGCTAATTCCTTATTCACAAGTTACAATATTCATATAATTAAATTAAAAGAACTGTATTTTCATTAATAAAAATGAAAATACAGTTCTTTTAATCAATCAGGTCTCAACGAAAAATCGCCGATTCCTTCTTTAGTTAGATTATCGTTATAAAATGGGTCATGAGCAATATAAGAAGGCCACTTATCTTGCATTTTTTTGATTTCCCCAGCAAAACGTCTTTGTTTTTCTGGTGTATCTTCATAACCTCTTGATTTAGATTCGAAATGGTACAATTCTGCTTGATGTGCATAGACATTGTAACGACCCAGTTCATAAACTTTCAAGCACAAGTCAACATCGTTGAATGCTACTTCTAATGTTTCATCAAATCCATTGACAGCATTGAAGTCAGCTGCCTTGACCATCATACAAGCTGCAGTGACTGCTAAGTAATTGACGTCAATGACCAATCGGCCGAAATAACCACAATGTGTTCGATCATAGTTATTCAATGCATGCCCTGCAACGCCACCGATCCCTAATAATACACCTGCATGCTGCGTTGTATCATCCGGATAAAATAATTTTGCTCCTACACAGCCGATTCGATCAAACTGTGCATAAGAAACCATCGCTGTCATCCAGTCAGGTTCAATCACTTCTGTATCGTTATTCAAGAATAAAAAGTATTTGCCGTTAGCTTTTTCTGCTGCCAGATTGTTGATACGTGAATAATTGAATGGAATGTCAATTAATTCGACGATAAATCGGTCTTTCAGCTGATGCTTGTATTCTGCAAATAATTCTTGCATTTTAGGATCTGTACTTCCATTATCTGCAATAATGATTTCATAATTTGGATAAGACGTTTTTTCGATGATCGAATCCACACAAGTTTTTAGATCTTCATAGCCATTCTTAGTTGGAATGATCACACTGACCAAGTCTTCTTGCAAAACATCATAAGTGATTTCATAAAAACCAGAAATTCTCCCAGGATGTACGCTTCCCTTGATATTTCTTCTAGATAGAGCATCTGTCAATGCTTTCACTCCAGAATCATAGATGTAGCTTTTAGCTTCTCCATTGCTTGCAGTTGATCCCGGGATCGTCCGCCAGTGATACAAGACACGGTCAATGTGGTAAATGTGTTCTGCAGGAATTTGTTCTGTCACACGAAGAACCAAATCATAATCTTGAGAGCCTTCATATCCTTTACGGAAACCGCCAAGTTCCTTAACAATGCTTGTCCGATATACGCCTAAGTGAGAGATATAATTATTTCCCATCAATGTATCGGGAGACCAGTCTGCTTTGAAGTGCGGGTCAAAGCGATTCCCATCTGCATCGATTTTATCTTCGTCACTGTAGATCAAATCCAGTTCTGGATGTACGTTTAGCACTTTTGCCACTTCATATAATGCAAATGGGGGTAATTCGTCATCATTATCTAAGAGCGCTATAAACTCTCCTTCTGCCATTTCCAATGCAGAATTTGTTGCCAGACTGATGTGTCCATTTTCTTGTCGGAAAACGACTTTGATTCTATCATCTTTTGCTTGATAGGATTCCAGACACTTTCGGATAGCTGGATCAGTAGAAGCATCATCACTGATACATAGTTCCCAGTGATCATACGTTTGACCAAGTACCGAATCAATGCATTTTTCGAGCCATTTGATTTCAACGTTATAGACAGGCATAAGTATGGAAATCAATGGGCGGTAGGCAAATCCTTGTACTTCCTTCCTTTGCTCTTTCAGATCAGGTTTCTCATGACGACTGATCCACTCTGCATAGTCGATCGATCCTGGTTTCAATTCCAGTTTGACCCGGCGGATTGCTTTTTTTACGCCATGAGTCCTTGCATAATTTATCCCTTTTTTCAGTAATCTTTTTTTTCTTTCCCATGAAGATTCAATGCCGTCATCATAAGGATATTTACCGTTTAATTTCACAGCTATGCCATTTTGATGTCTTGCTGTTTGGAAGTCTAAGATTGCTTTTCCTCTCATTTTCCCTGATAAACGTACCTTAAAACCGCTTTGGGTCTTAACATCAAGTTTATATAAATGATTGATATCCAATCTTACGACATGTGTTGCTTCAGCAATCACATTTTCTTTTTCTACCTTTATCGTAGGGATTTCTTTGGTCACTTCATCAATTGCCCAGCCCACAATAAGCAAATCGCCAGTGGCCCGTTCACGAGTGATTTGATCGATAAATACGGCAATTTCTTTTTTTTGCACGATTCGTTTACTCCTTATCTTTATAAGTTAATCATTATTTACATTTCAATGATCCATGATTGACCATTTTGAGCCACTGCTTCCACTAAGAATGAACGTTCCTTCTCGCAAAGGATCCGCAGTTCAAATCCTGCTTTTGCTCCTTCAGCTAGCTGTTTTGCTTGATTGACTTCTTCTCGTAAAACAGGAATTGCTTCAAAAAATGGTGATTGGTCGGCTGATAACTTATAGGACAATGGTTGGCGATCCGAATTAGCGATTCCCCACCCGATGATTTTCAATATCTTTGTTTCTGCATCCCAGATTTTTTCGTCAATACATAGAGAAAGCTCTTTTTCTTGGATTTTTTTCGATGTTTCTTTCTTACGTCGGCCTAATCTATGTTTGATTGTCCATTCATCACTTTCCAACAACGTGCAATAGCGATTTATGGTTGTTTTCAACGTCTGATCTAATCTTGTATTATTCTCAATAAGATGATGATTTTCTCTTTCTAATTCATCATTTTTCTCAGAAAGCTGCTTTGTAACTTCAGCCATTGGACGGATCGTTTCCAGCAATTCTTTCATTGTTGGTGTCAATTCTCCGATAAAACGATAGTGACAATGGATCGTCACTTCTTTCCCTGCAATATCCGTTAAAAAAAACTCTGGTAAATCTTTACCATCAAACAAATAACAATCATTTACTGTTTTGACTACAGCATTTGAATCGATAAATGTGAGTTTTTCTCCAGCAGCTTCTGCGCTGAATTCGATAAAGCTAGGTTGCTGCGCGAAGCGAAACACCATTCGTTCTGCTAATTCTGATACATGGAAACTTAGTGTCTCATTTTCCCCTGTGAAATTATTGAATGGTATTTGTTGAATTATTTCATCTTGTTTCGTTTGCTGGATTACTTCTAATACTTTCACATAATTAGAATTTTGTGGCTGCGCAATGGAACTTTGTGCTACTGGATGTTTCATCAATGAGAAGAAGTATTGGTAGACTTCGCCAAATGGTCGCATTTTGAAATCATAACGTACAGCTTCCGGCAATTCTTCATAAGTTGATTTTAATTCTGTATCACCTACAGCTAAGTACAAATAATCTTCAATATTGATGTATAATCCTGCTTTTTCAAAAACTTTTTGGAAGCCATCATGAGTATAAAAAGAATTATGGGTTTCATCTAGCAAACCATAAGAAGCCCATGGCAATTGATTATTGAACAAATCAATCATGACAGAATTATGCGCCAAGTTAGGGAATGTAATTAGAATTTCTCCTTCTTCATTCAAAAATTCTCTAACTTTCTTCAACGTTTTTCCAGGATCTACCAAATGTTCTAAAACATCGGCAAACAAAACGTAATCAAATGTTTGTCCAGCATAATAGTTTGCCCATTCAAAACTTTCGATATCTCCATAAAATCCATCTTGGGCAAACTCGCTGACAAAATCGAACAATTCCTTATCTAGCTCGACAATGCTCACTTCACATTGTTTTGCTCCGATCAAATGTTTCGTTAATCGGCCGTTTCCAGGACCAAACTCTAAAACTTTACTTCCTGGTTTGATCTGTGCGGCAATTTTTCCCACACTGCTTTGTTCATCTAGGTCCATTTCAAAATCATATTTCATTGCTATGAGTCCCTTCTTCCCATTTATGGTCTAAGACCACGATGCCTTCTCCGATATAAGAACCGCTGACAAACAAGTTCATGTATTTTGTCTTGTATACCAAAGGAACCGTTGCATTTTCTTCAAAGACCGCAACGTCAAAATAATATTCACCAGCTAACAAACCTAACTTTTCATACTCCAGATAAAAGATATTCTCACCTTTTTTCCAAGGGATCTTGATACCATCTAGTAGAGTATTGAGTCCGCACACATAAAAATTGTCGACTGTACGCAGAGCAATTCCTAAAACTGGATTTTTGATTGTATCGTCTTTTACTTCATAGGTTACTTTAACGTATAGTTTTTCTCCTTGTTCCAGCATATCCACTGGATTTTTATCTTTATCCAACAATTCGGCTTTCGTCACGTCTACGATATCTGGAGCTGCGAAGCGTTCTACTTGGTTTTTATTTCGATCTACTGTTTTAACTGATTTTTTCTTCAAAAAGTTTTCGTAATTCGTCGTTACTTCCATCGTATCACCATATTCGACAACTTCTCCATTTTTCAACCAATAGGAACGATCACAAAAACGGCGAATCGAACTAATATCATGAGAAACGAATAAAATCGTTTTTCCCGAGTTCTTAATTTCTGTAAATTTTTCCATACATTTCAGTTGGAATTCAAGATCTCCTACTGCCAATGCTTCATCCACAATCAAAATATCAGGATTCACATTGATCGCTACAGCAAAAGCTAGACGAACGAACATCCCACTTGAATAGGTTTTTACAGGTTGATAAATATGGTCGCCAATATCAGCAAATTCAATGATATCATCGACCATTTCATCGACTTCTTCTCTTGAAAATCCTAGAACCATTCCATTTAAATAGATATTTTCATAACCAGAATACTCAGGATTGAATCCTGAACCTAGTTCTAGCAAAGCTGAGATTTTTCCTTCGATTTCCATCGTGCCGGATGTTGGTGTCAGTACTCCCGTAATGATTTTCAACATTGTAGATTTTCCCGATCCGTTTTCTCCCACGAAACCGATCATCTCACCTTTTTTTATTTCTACATTCACGTTTTTCAACGCATAAAATACATCATGATAGGATTTCTTAAAAGGATTGAGGGCTTCACGAAATCGATCCGAAGGTTTTGCGTACATATTATAAGATTTTGTGATATCTTTTAGTCTAATTGCATATTCTGTCATAGCTATTCTCCTTACAGCACATCTGAAAAATGTGGTTTCAATCTACGGAACACTGCAGAGCCGATTACGAACATTACTAACGTGAAAACCCAGAAATACAAAGTATATGTTCCATGCTCCCAGAACCAAGCTTCACTTAAAAATGACTCACGATAACCTTGAACAACATAGTACAGCGGATTTAATTTCAATATGCTTACAAGACCTGAATCAAACTGATTAGGGCTCCATAATATCGGTAATGTCCACATGATCAACTGCAGCACGATCGTAATTAATTGCATGATATCAGGTAAAAATGGTTGGATCGATGCCGTCAGCCAAGTCAATCCTGTCAAGAAAGCACACATGCAAAATAAATAATAAATCAGCTGTAAAGACATTGCTGAAGGATATATACCATTTATAAGCGCGACAGCTATGCCAATCAGAATGAAGAATAAATGGGTGTACAGATTGGATAGGATTTTCGTCGTGGGCAAGATACGAATATTGAATACGACTTTCTTTACTAAATAAGTATATTCCCGAAAAACAACCGTAGTTGATGCAAATGCATCTGAGAAGAAGAACCAGGGAATCATCCCGGTAACTAAATATACGATAAATGGGTATTTTGCATCGATCATTTGTGCTTTCAGTCCAACACCAAATACCAGCCAATAAATCAATACAGTAAATAGCGGATTGATAAACGCCCATAAGATTCCTAAAAACGATCCTGCATATCTTGATTTGAAGTCATTGATCGAAAACTGTAGCAATAATTTTCTGTTCTGATAAATGTCCTTCATAAATAAATACAAATCTTTAAACATTTGTGTTCCTCCAAGCGATTTTCAGTGAATTACAGTCAAGTGCCATTTTACCATATTTTTGGTACCGAGCTGCGTTCTTATTTCTTTCTTAATTTTCTATGATACAAGATTTTCTCTAACGTTTCTATTTTACAGAAGATGCTAGACAATTGCAATAAACCAAAAAAGGCTGCGACGGTTGTCACAGCCTCTCTCGTATTTTGTGCCTATCAATGATAGCGTTGGATCCTGGAAGAATGAGCGCTATCTGGTTGTTCCTCATAAGATGTATCATCATAAGTCATATCGTCATATGCCTCTTCCATAACATAGAATTCCTCCGCAACTTCTGGTTCATCATATCGATGAACGGCCATAGCCAACAGGATATAAATAATCGGAACCCATGGGTATGAAGTCAATGTATCCTCCATAAATGACTGCATCATCACCGCAAAAAAGGCCCAGATAAAAGTCATCTGCCCGTTGGATAAATCTGCTTTCAACGTTAAGCGACCAATAAAAAGGATAAGCAGCAAAGCAGCAATCCCAAATCCTATCAATCCATAGATATTCAAAATAGAATTATAACTATTGTGGTTTCCTAAAAATTGGTTTCCTCGTTGGAAGATAAATGTTTTCATTCCTAGTAAAATTTGTTCAGATTTTTCTCCTAGCGTCTGATAGAATTTATGCCAAATATCTTCTCGACCGGTAAACAAATTGACTTTTTCAGAGACAGCCGCCAGATAAGAAATCGGCAAAGCTAAAAGAATCGTAACCGTGTAAGCAATAAATGGCGCACGAATGACACGCATCAACGATTTAGGTAAAAGATCCAATATCGCAAAAACAATCAACGCGACTAATGCACCTCTAGATTGGCAGACCCAAATCCCGAGAAAAGCTGCAACAACTGCTACTGCACCGATGATTCGTACATACCATCGTTCAAAAGAACTGGCAAATCCACTGATCAATAAAGCAAGAGTCATCAAAGAACTTCCGATTGTATTCGTATTGATCCAAATATCAGAAAGCGAATTGCCTGGAGCCCAGATGCTTTGTCCTTCTGGTACTTGGATCTCTGTAAATACACGATATAACGTGATTCCGAGGAAGACCGAAAAGACAATCAGATAAATACCGCGATCCCATTTTGTCCACTCGATCCATTTAATTACTAAACAAAATAAAATAATCAAAGGAAACAGTAAGTCTCCAAATAAAGACTCATTTCTTAATTCCCGAAAGTAAGAAAAGAAAATGAAAAGGGCAAGCGCAACACCTAGATAAAGAAAATCGACGCCTTTTGCTTTATAAACATTTAAAATGAGCAAAATAGCCACACTAAAAGCGATAAGTAATGAACTATTGTTATATATAAACAAAGTTGCTGGAAAACCTAACCCTGCTGTCCAAACAAAAAAGACTAGCGTCAGCAACAAAAGCAAGAAACCGACACTCATTTTGTTGACAAATTTTTGTACGATTGCTTGAATTATCTCCACTCTCCTTTCTACTAATATTTCAGGATTATTCTCAGCTAGCCTATTACTGTACGACTAGCTGATTTTCCTGAGTTTGTGTTTGTGGTACATCTGGATAATCCGGATATTCTACTTTAAAAATCATATAACCGTCTTTATCCGGTCCATATAGCTGCGTGAACTGCGCTTCATATAATTGGTTGTAATCAGTTAATGGTCGTTTACTGATCACATAGTCGATCCCTAATTTTTCTGCGTCTTCAAAATTCAACGTGACCGAAAACATATCTGGACGATCTAAAATGAACTTTGTATCCTCCTTAGCGATAAAAGCTCTTGTATGAGCATACCGATTATAATATTTCTCATATTCTTCTTTCGGATCGATTTTCTTCCATGCAGCTATATCCGGATAAAAGCGTACTGTATTGAAGGATTTCACTCCCAATGTTGGGGTGAAGTTATATAATTCATCTTCAGACAACCAAACTTTACCAGGATCTTGTTGATCGATTTTTTGGATTTCTTTTGCCAGTGTTTTTTCAAAAATCGCTCCTGTACCTTCTACGACTGGATTGACGAAAAAGCCAGATACGATAACTAAGGCGGCAAAAGCGAGGTAAAACAAGCGTCTCCAGCCAAATAATGCAAAAGCTAAAATCACTGTTCCCAACACAGCAACTGCGATGGTTTCAAAATCCGAAAAATAATTATCCATTTTCGAATGCGTAATCGCATAGAAATAAGACCATGCATTTACTGCCAACAAAATGAATTTATACCAAATAGGAATAACATCTTCTCTCCAAATATAAGCGATAAACCAGATCGATAATAAACAAGCCGCAAAACTAAAAGTAAGGATGGCTCTTAATGGAGGAACATAAGACAGCAGAGTGATTTCTGCTAGCCATTTTGGCAACCCAACGGTAATCCAAAAGATAGAAAACAGACAAAAAATCATCAAAATACGTCCCAGTAACTTTTGTTCGCTATCTTTTTTGCCAAATAACACAAATGGACTTGCTAGGAATACAGTTGGAAAAAAGTGATAGAACAGGGCCACTTCAGAGTTATTCGAATAGTTGATATCTTCAAAAGGAATTTTCCAATTTGTAAGGAAAGAAAAAAATTCGCCAATCGTCCACTTTCCTCCAGTACTTACCCGTTTTCCTGGATATAAGGTATTCAAAGAAGCTAACAATGCGTCTTTTGACGTTAGCCAGAAATGAACCATGACTCCGCCAATAAATAAAACTGCCCCTCCAATCAACACTACATCCAACAGATCCCATGAAACTTTCTTGCTATAGTAAATAAGCAGGCCAACAAAATAAAAAATCAGCAAGTACGCCAGCATCACTTGATGGGCTGGGTAAATCACTAAAATAAACCCAATACCGAAAATAACCACCAAAAGCATCATCAACGTTCGTAGCCATTTTTTATCATGATTGTAGAAATAATGATAAAAAGCAGTCATCAGTCCCAAAGTAAAGAAAATCAAATCGCCCACATGTTGCATGAACCACCACTGGACTGCTGGAGAAAATGTCAGCGCAAATGCACCGATTAGCGATAGAGCTTTTTTTCTCTTCGTTAATATCATCAGTACTTCGAATCCAAGCAAGACCATGACGACTAATTTCATCGCCCAATAAAAGGAAAGTCCTCGATCTCTTCCGAGGAAAAAGAATCCCCAGTTGAATGGTTTTCCGATAACCGTAATATCCTTTACAGGAGAATTATACGCAATGATCATGTTTTGTCCGTTTAATGAATAATCCTCGTTCACCAACGGAAAGTCCTCTTCAGCTTGTGAGAGGTAAAAAGGTGTCTGCACCAGCCATTCGTCTGACCGCACTTCCCGATTCTGTCCAAAAATCACATCAGTTTTTTTCCCATCGTCTCTTTGCGACACATATTTATCCCAAACACCAAGTGAACTTCCGTTTAAATTAAAAGTAACGATGACCACGATGACTAAAACGCCAATAAGATAGCGGAGTTTTAGAAACAGGTCAAGCACCAAATTCGAATCTGCCTGGTTCGCTTTTGGCTTTTCTTTTCGTCGTGCACTTCTTGTTTGTTTTTCCATATCATGCTCCAAATTCTATTTGATAAAAAGGAAATTACTTATTCATTTTTTTGGCAGCTTCCAGCATTTGCGCAAGTGCTTCTTGCCAAGTTGGTATGACAAATCCTAACGCTTCTGTCTTTTTCAGGCTCATGACTGAATACTGCGGACGTGTTGCTTTTTGCGGAAATTCTTCTGACGTAACAGGTGCAACTTCTACATCTGTATCTTTCAATATTTCTTTTGCGAATTCATACCAAGAACAGCTATTTTCGTTCGACAAATGATAAATACCAAATGGTGCTTTTTCTTCGATGACATATACCATAAATTCTGCCAAAGTACGTGTCCAAGTTGGTCGCCCAAACTGGTCATTTACTACAGTCAGTTTGTCGCGGGTTTCCGCTAGGCGTTGCATCGTGAAGACGAAATTGTGTCCATAGATCCCGAAAACCCAAGAAGTTCGTATGATATAATAGTCTTCTAAAATCTCTTCTACTGCTTTTTCGCCTAATAATTTCGTACGACCATATTCATTTAGTGGATTCGTTTGGTCGTCTACTTCGTATTCTACATTTTTGTTTTTTCCATCGAAAACATAGTCTGTACTGATATAGACGAATTGAGCATTCACAGCTTTTGCTGCAAGTGCTACATTTCTTGTACCATCAACATTGATCTTCTCATCTAATTCTTTTGCTTCTTCTTCTGCTTTATCTACTGCTGTGTAAGCTGCACAATGGAAAATAACATCAGGTTTTAATTCTGTGATGTAAGCCATTGTTTTCTCGGCATCTGTGATATCCAAGTCTTTTGCATCTGTTGAAACATATGGCAGATTTTTTTCATCTAATAAATGGCGCAATTCTGTACCTAGTTGCCCATTTCCTCCAGTTAATAAAAACATATGATTATCCGCTCCTTGATTTTTATTTTAAAAAAGAGACAGGCGAGCGCCTGCCTCACATGTGTTTTTCCATTAATACAGTGACATTTTCTCTGTATTATTGTCCATTTTTGGCATATGCTGCTTCAACGGCCTCTTTTTCTTTTTTCCACCAGTCTTCATGTTCTTCGTACCATTTGATCGTGTCAGCCAACCCATCACGGAAGTTCGTAAACTCAGGCTTCCATCCTAACTCTTCCCGTAATTTTGTCGAATCGATTGCATAACGCAAGTCGTGTCCTGCACGGTCGTTTACATGGTCGTACGCATCTTTTGGTTGACCCATCATTTCTAAGATCAATTCCATCACGGTCTTATTATCTTCTTCACCGTCTGCACCGATCAGATAGGTTTCGCCAATTCTGCCTTTCGTCAAAATCAGCCACACTGCTGAAGAATGATCATTCGTATGGATCCAGTCACGAACATTCTTTCCTTCGCCATATAATTTTGGACGAATACCGCTTAAGATATTCGTTACTTGGCGAGGAATAAATTTTTCAATATGCTGATAAGGACCATAGTTGTTTGAACAGTTTGAAATGGTTGCACGTAAGCCAAAAGAACGCACCCATGCTTTTACTAACAGATCTGAACCAGCTTTTGTAGAAGAATATGGACTTGAAGGATTATATGGTGTTTCCGCAGTGAATTTTTCTCCTTCGCCTTCCCCATGTCCTGGCAGGTCTTCACGTAATGGAAGATCGCCGTAAACCTCGTCAGTAGATACGTGATGATAGCGTACATCATACTTGCGGCAAGCTTCTAAAAGTGTATACGTACCAATGATATTCGTTTGTACAAATGGGAAAGGATCTTTTAATGAATTATCGTTATGGGATTCTGCCGCGTAATGAACAACTGCGTCCGCTTCTTTTACTAGACGGTCCACTAATTCTGCATCTGCAACATCTCCTACGACCAATTCTACGCGATCGCTAGGAAGTCCAGCCAAGTTCTCTTTGTTTCCTGCATAAGTCAGTTTATCCAAAACAGTGACATGCACTTCTGGATGATTGTTTACCACGTAATGAACGAAATTAGAGCCGATGAATCCGGCACCTCCGGTAACAATGATGTTTTTCATAAGAAAATTTCTCCTTAATTCTTAGATTTCTCCGTAAACAAATGGATTTTCTGCTTCAAATTCTTTTAATGTCGGATGACGGTGATCTTTTTCCGACATAATCGCTCTTGATGGATCAATTGGCCAATCAATCGCTAAATCTGGATCATCAAATGCGATGCCCCCATCTGCTTCTGCATTATAGTAATTATCACACTTATAAAGGAAGTTCACATTTGGTGTCAAAGTAACGAATCCATGGGCATATCCTTTAGGTACAAGCAACTGTCGATGATTATGTTCAGATAAGATAAATCCGTCCCATTGACCATAAGTCGGGCTACCTTTGCGGATATCCACTACTACATCTAAAACTGCTCCAGTGACTACCCGAATCAATTTTGTCTGTGCAGCTTCTCCTTTTTGGAAATGAAGCCCCCGAAGGACACCAGCTTCAGCTGATAGTGAATGGTTGTCTTGAACAAAGTCATATTTCAATCCATGTTCTGCAAATTTTGCTTTTGAATAACTTTCTGTGAAGAAACCGCGATGATCGCCAAAGACGTCCATTTCTACGATTTTGACATCTGTTAATTTTGTATCTGTTACTTTCATCTGTAAGGACTCCTTATTCAGCGGCCAAATTCAATAAATATTGACCGTATTGATTTTTTTTCAATGGCTGTGCAAGGGCCAGCAATTGTTCCTTATCGATGTAGCCCATACGGTAAGCAATTTCTTCCAAACAAGCCACTTTTAAGTTCTGACGTTTTTCAATTGTTTCGATAAAGGTAGATGCTTCAAGCAATGATTCATGTGTTCCTGTATCAAGCCAAGCAAATCCGCGTCCCATAAGTTCTACGGATAGGTTTCCTTTATCCAAATATGCTTTATTGACATCCGTAATCTCTAGTTCTCCACGTTCTGAAGGTTTGATACCTTTAGCGATAGAAATTACCTCATTGTCATAAAAATAAAGGCCAGTTACAGCGTAATTTGATTTTGGCTGAGCAGGCTTTTCTTCAATCGACAAAGCTTGCATATTCTCATCAAATTCTACTACACCAAAGCGTTCTGGATCATTGACATGATAGCCAAATACTGTCGCGCCTGTATCTTTTGAAGCTGCTCGTTGCAACATTTTAGACAGACCGCCACCATAGTAAATATTGTCCCCTAATACCAAGCAGACACTATCATCTCCAATAAATTCTTCTCCAATGATAAACGCTTGTGCCAATCCATCTGGACTTTCTTGTACTGCATATTCGATCTGCAGTCCTAAATCATTACCGTTTCCAAATAATTCCTTGAAACGTGGTGTATCTTGTGGCGTTGAAATAATCAGAATTTCTTTGATTCCCGCCAACATCAGAGTAGACATTGGATAATAAATCATTGGTTTGTCATAAATCGGCATCAATTGTTTCGATGTTGCCTTTGTTAAAGGATACAGACGTGTTCCGCTGCCCCCAGCAAGAATGATTCCCTTCATGGATATATGCTCTCCTTTTTGATTTCAAATTTCACTTTGTTATTATCTCATCAATTGTTATATTTGTCATGGAAATATTAAGGATTTAAACATCTTTTATCAACGTTTAAACCATTTTCGTTTGATCAACGCCGTAATCAGATGAACACGCCAAGAAATTTTTTGCCGTAATTTAGAATGTGTTTCAATCTCACTCGCGTTTAAATCATGTCTTCGGTACAGAGTTAACGGTTCTCTTAGGAACCCAGTCTTCTTTCCTCCCAGCAAACCAATCCACATATCATGCATCGGCACTTCTGACGGGATCGGCAAGATATCGGGTTTTAAAGAAGACCGGAAAGCCATACCAGCACCAATATAGTGACTTCTTATCACATTATTAAGCCATCCTTCTTTGGAATTTCGAAACGAAAAATACGAATCATGGATCTCTTGCAGCTCGCTGTCCACAATGATCAAATCAGAAACTACTACTAGCTGATCCGGATTCTGCTCAAAATAGTCAGTGATCTTTTTCACTTTTGTCTCCAACCAAACATCATCTTGGTCTGCCAAAAAGATTAGATCTCCTTTCGTCTGCTGGATCGCATAACCAAAATTAGCGATCAATCCTTGACGAGGCCCCGAAAAAAGCTGGATTCGCTTATCTTTTTCTGCGTATTCAGTTAATATATCCCATGTATCATCTACTGACCCATCATCAGAAATGACTACTTCATCTTCTGCTGAAAGCTGAGATAAAATACTATCTAACTGCTCTCTTAAATATCTGCCTCCATTAAAGGTAGCTATACAAACCGAACGCACGAATTCACACCTTCCAATTCTTAACATATGAGCGCAAAGTCATCCGCCAGATATGCCGGTTTTTGACGGTCAAGAACTGTTTAGCTGTTCTTAACAATAATTGTCGTCGGTGACTGGATAAATGCCTTTGATCATATTCATGATAAAATCGATTTTCTGCTTGTAAAATAGAACGGTATCGATTACTTGAAACTTTTTCATGGTCTAAAACCGAAAGATCATGTTCCATTCGTACAGGAAGGATCTCCACAGTTTTTTCCAACTGATCCACTTTCCAAAACAGCCAATGATCCAAAAAATCTAAAGAAAAAGCAGGATTAAACCCGCCAATCTTTTTTAGAAATTTGACAGACCAGGCAACACCTGAATTGATTGCCATGATTCGTTCAGCTGTTGGGCCTTCAACTTCTACTGCTTGAGCTGTACGATTGATATAACGATCTGAATATAGGGGAGAAACTTGTCGACTCCCAGAAAAAATCATCGGAACTGCAGCAACACATTCATCTGTAAAGGTTACTTTACGCAATAGTTCAAAATAATCGTCGACTAGCCTCGTATCCTGATCCAGAGTGACGAGACAACGTGTTCCTTCATCTGCTTGAGACAACGCAAAATTATAAGCCACCGCTAAACCAGGATTTTGCGGATCATGATGATAAACGATATTTTCTTTTTCAAACAGCTCATTTTGCTGCCTTTGAGGACTATTATCGTAAACAATAAGCTGAATTTGCTTTTCGCTAAGTGCTTTGCTTAATGGTCCATAAGCTGGAGATTGACTGAATAGTTGCTGATAAAGCACAACGACTACTAATATTTCTGGTTTCATCAGAAAAAACGCCACCCCCACTTATTGAAAAATTTCATCATAGAAGTCAAAAACACGCGAAACAGTTTTGCATTTCGATGCGCACCCTTCCCGTAAAAATGGATAACTGCATAAAAGGGTGTGTACAATAACTTGTAACCTGCTTTTTCAAAACTCAAACACAAGTCGTTGTCTTCAAAGTACATGAAGAAACGCTCATCAAACCCCTTTATCTCTTTAAATTTATCAATATCAGCTACCATAAAACTACCTGAGATCATCCGTACATAACTATTAGCATCAGTAGGCAATCCTCGGCATTCAAACACAGCCAGTCGTTTGTCAAACTTTTTTTTGACCCATTTGAAAGGCACAAAGCGCAAAACGTAATCAAAAACAGCCAGCTGCTCACGTATGAGGTGCTGAGTTGTTCCATCTTCATTAAGAATCTTAGGTGCTAACATCGCACATTCCGGATGTTCTTTCAATAACAAGACCAATGCTGTAACTGTCTCTTCATCCACTAAAATATCTGGGTTACAAATAATGCCATAGCGAGAATCGCTAGCTATCAGATTGTGATTATGTCCATAACCAAATCCGGAATTTTCATCATGAAAATAGATATCGATGTAGGGATATTTCCTATACTTTGTTAGTCTTTTTTTGTACTCGGGAAGTGAATTGTTGTCAAAAATTCGGATTTTTACTGCTGTTTCATCTTTTACAGTTGAAATAAAATTATCTAGTGTCCGAAAAATTTTATCACTGTTTGCCGTCACAATACTAATAAGGATCGGCTGGTTTAATTTGTTATTCATCTATATGACGGTTCCATTTCTTCAAATATTTCTGTTTTACTTGCGTACGGTACTCTTTATTCCCTAAAAATCGCAATGTTTTTAAAATAAACTGATGTTTCTCATTGATCAGACCAATCAATTCAAATAATAAAATTGCAGCAAACAACATGGCAATAATCAATATGATCGTTCCGATTCTTCCAGTATAATTCATGACCATAGCTGTGAAAGAAAACATCAAAGCCATCGCATAAATCGTCAGGACAGCACCTTTATGAGTAAAGCCTAAACTGATTAGTCGGTGATGAAGATGTTTTTTATCTGCTGTAGAAAAAGAAACACGGTTTGCTTTTCTCCTAATGATAGCAAAAAACGTGTCTGTTACCGGCACTCCCATGACGATCAGCAAAGAAATCGATGAAACAAAAGTCACGTTCTTCAGCCCTTGTAGTGAAAGGACGGCCATCATAAACCCTAGGAATAGAGCTCCTGTATCGCCTAAATAAATCTTTGCCGGATAAAAATTGTAAGGAAAAAAACCGATAATACTTGCTACAAGACAGAAAATAACAACTGGAATATACACTGTAGAAGCATGGAGGAAAAAATATCCAATGATTCCTATCGTAATTAAACCGATCAATGAAATCCCTGCCGCCAGCCCATCCAAACCGTCAATCAGATTGACCGCATTCGTGATACCGAAGATCCAAAAAATCGTTACGGGAAAACTAAGCCAGCCTAGTTGGATATATCCAATAAAAGGAAGCGTGAAGGAATCAATACGTATATCTGCTACAAAATAAATAATAAGAGAAGCAATCAAGATCCCTATACTTTTTTGTTTAGGTGTCAGCTCATATTTATCATCGAGCACTCCTGTGACTATGATTACTAAAGAAGCAATCAAGATCGGTACAATATACGATTGAGGGATAATTTTACGGAATAAGAATAAAGTCGATATAACAAATGAAATAAAGATAGGCAGTCCGCCCGCTGAAGGCATTGGAACTTTATTTATTCTTCTTTCATTTGGTTTGTCGACCATACCTGTTTGTACTGAAATGATTTTGAATACAGGTGTTAATATCAGTGATAATAAAATTGTCAGAAAAAATCTTATAACCATACTAAAAGAAACAAGCATATGGGCACCTACTTTAATTAAGAGTCATAATTATTATAAATTACTGATATAAATTTACAATAAGAACTCTTGTTTCTACTTTTTTTTATGAGAAAATTTAGTTTTCAATTTATTGAACCATTTTCGGCTTGGATCTCGACGTTTTTTGATTTGATGACCCGTCACGTATTCTTGAACAACTGCATTGATGATTCCGCCCAAAATGATGATCGTAGCAGCAAAATTAAGCCAAAGCATGAGTACAATAAAACTTCCTATGATCTGATAACCGCTGATCCTCGTTGCAAAATACCTAGCATAGATACTAAACACTTGTGATAACAGCATCCAGCCGACAGTAGCGAAGATCGTGCCCGGAATGATCGTCTTCAACTTCAACTGAGCATTAGGGACAATTAAATAAATCAAGAACATGATGACAAATAAAGCTACCAATGTGATTGGCCACTTCAAAGTTTGGAACTGATCGATAAAGTTCACGGGTATTTGTACGATTGGCTGAATAGCATCCAAAATCAGCTGTCCCAACCCAAGAACGATAGTTACCCCACTAATAGCAATCATGAACAAGACAATGACAATTAGTGAGAAGAAACGGACGATCAAAAAATTTTTTCTATTTTCTACGCCATACGCTTTATTCATCGCAATTTGCAAAGCATTGATACTTTGACTTGCAGACCATAAAGCCGCTAATGCAGAAACGGATAACAAGCCTCCTGAACTTTGTGTCAAAAGGTCTTTGATTGCAGGACCGATAAACTGGTAAACGGTCTCAGGAATCACTTCTCGTAAATAGGTCAGTACAGTCTCTTGATCGATGTGGAGAAACGGTAAAATATTACCAAAAGCAATAATCAATGGAAATAAAGACAAGAGTAAATAATAAGCAACGACGACAGAGGTCGTACTCATTTCTGAATCAGTGATGCGCTTTTGAGTCGTCTCAATAAAGCGCATCAGATTTTCATTTTGTTTTATTTTGTTCCAAACTTTCATGTACCTCTCCCGTACCTATTGACTGGCTAGATCAATAAGTGCCTTCTTCTCCTTGTGATGTCAAAATTCTTGGACCATCTTTAGTAATAGCCAATGTATGTTCATATTGGCAAGAAAGTCCGCCGTCTCTTGTATACGCAGTCCAGCCGTTAGGATCCATTTTCATTTTCCAAGTTCCGGTATTAACCATAGGTTCGATCGTGATAACCATGCCTTCTTTCAACCGCAACCCTTTTCCAGCTTCTCCGTAATGAGGAACTGCTGGTTCTTCATGAATCGTAGGACCAACGCCATGACCAATAAAATCACGAACGATCGCTAGATTTTCGCCTTCTACATAAGTTTGGATAGCATGACCGATGTCACCAATCCGATTCCCTACTTGTGCTTGCTCAATACCGATGTACAAAGCTTTCTTCGTTACTTCCATCAATCGGTCGATCTCAGGTGTAGTTTCTCCAACTACATAGGCCCAACAAGAATCAGAAATGCCGCCTTTCAAATCGATACACATATCGACTTTTACCAAATCACCGTTTTTCAAAGGCTTTTTACGAGGGAATCCATGACAAATTTCATCATTTATACTGATACAAGTCGCATATTCATACCCTTCAAAGCCAATTTGCGCAGCAATTCCGCCATGACTCTCGATATAGTTTCTGACAAATACCTCAATATCCCAACTTGTGATTCCTGGTTTTATAAAATCACGCAGATTTTTATGTACATCTGCTAATAAAGCTCCAGATTCTGCCATCATTTCAATTTCACGTGCTGATTTTAAAGTAATCATATTTTCGTCTCCTTTTTACAAATCCCTCTCATTTTAACATAGCGGCATACATTTAGCCAAATGACATTCCCCAGGTGTCTCTAGGTTTTATTTTCTTTTCAATGATGTTTTGGTATAATTCATAATTGTTAAATAATTATAAACGAGGAGGCACATCATGGCTTTAGCAAAAATCGTATATGCTAGCATGACAGGAAACACTGAAGAAATCGCCGATATTGTTGCAGAAGCATTTGAAAATCTGGATATCGAAGTCGAAATCAACGAATGTACCCAAGTAGATGCAGATGAATTCGAGGAGGCAGATATTTGCGTAGTAGCTACTTATACATACGATGATGGCGATCTGCCTGATGAGATCGTAGACTTTTATGAAGACTTGCAAGAATTGGATCTATCGGGAAAAATTTACGGTGTCTGCGGATCTGGTGATACTTTTTACGATGAATTCTGCAAATCGGTGGATGATTTCGATGCTGCTTTTGCAAAAACAGGCGCATCAAAAGGAGCCGAAAATGTTAAAGTGGATCTGAATGCTGAAGAAGAAGATATCGAAAATTTAGAAGCTTTCGCTAAAGAACTAGTCGCAAAAATTTAATATACTTGCAATAAAAGAGCCATCCAGATTTATTCAATCTGTACGGCTCTTTTATTCATTGCATTCATGGAAGAGTTCTTCGGGAGTTAAAAATGCATACGCTGTAAGAAAAACGAACTTTTCCTTATTTTGACACATCTCTTGTTATCTACTGATTTGTGGAACTTTTGAGTATATTCAATCGATTTCGATTGGTTCTTTGAATTTCAAGATAGCATCTATACTGTCTTGGATCATCTTTTCAATCTGTTCATCAGTTGGATGGATGATGCTTGAAGACATCAAAGCTGCGATCCCAGTAGCTATGATCCATGTCCCATTATACAAAGATTCGATCTGCTCTTCTGAAAGATTCACATAAGCTGGATCGCGTTTCACTGTATTCACAAAGTAAGTATAAGAGAAATTCTGCATCTCTTTTCCTCCACCATATTCTTCTAAGTACAGTGAACGATACAACTTCTTCTCTCTTCTTGCAAAATGGATATAATTAAAAGCAAGATCGATAATCGTATTCCCTGTATGCTCAACAGTGAACACTTCATATTGTAAATGATCATAGATCTGCTCAAAAAGAGCTTGTCTCAAGTCATCCATATTTTTAAACTCAAGATAAATCGGTTGCGTGGAACAATTCATTTTGTTCGCGATGTTTCTCGCAGTAAATCGTGTAAATCCATCGGTGGCAGCTACTTCATAAGCAGCTGCCAAAATCTGTTCTCTAGTAATCGTCTTTTTTCTTGCCATATTTTTTTAATCTCCTTAATTTTTTTATAACGCTTCCACCATTGATTAATTTCATTGTAACATGTTTTTTTTGATATGCAAAATTAGTTTTTGATTTTCTTCACAAGCTGAAATAGCAACTAGTAACATATATCATGAAACTTAACCTTAAAAAAATAACCTCCTTTTTTTATTTAAAGCCTCATTGTTTGAATCATAATTAAATGGTATCATGCTAATAGTTACCAGAAAAAATGGTGAGGAGGAATTTTTATTATGGTATCTGATTTTAATGAACTTCTAAAAAAATATGCACGCTTAATTGCAGAAACTGGCGTAGCCACAGAAAAAGGACACACAGTTGTTTTACAGATCAGCGTGGAACAGGCACCCCTTGCTCGATTGATCACACAAGAAGCTTATAAACTAGGAGCCGCTGAGGTTATCGTTCAATGGACTGACGACCAGATCCAAAGAGAATTTCTTTTACATGCTGCAACGGATCGTATTGAGAATGTACCACAATCTAAAATCGATCAAGCGGATGAATGGCTTGAAAAAGGAGCAAGCAGGATCAGTGTTGTTTCTGCCGATCCCGATGCATTTGCTGGTGTAGATAGCCATCGAGTAGCGTCTTATCAATCAGCGAATGGCAAAGCACTAATGAATTTACGCAAGGCAACTCAAGCAAATAAAGTCAGTTGGACTGTCGTGGCTGCGGCTGGTAAACAATGGGCAGCAAAAGTCTTCCCAGAACTGCCAGAAGAAAAACAAGTTGAGGCATTATGGGATCAGATTTTCAAAACGACTCGTGTCTATGAAGAAGACCCTGTCTTAGCATGGAAGAAGCATGATGAAAAATTAGCAAAAAAAGCAGAAGAATTGAATCGAGAACAATTTTCTGCCCTTCACTATACTGCTCCCGGTACAGATATTATTATCGGATTGCCTAAAAACCATCTTTGGGAAGGCGCTGGAAGCTATAATCCTCGTGGAGAAAAATTCATGGCAAATATGCCGACGGAAGAAGTGTTCACAGCACCTGACAGTCATCGAGTAGATGGTTACATTTCAAGTACAAAGCCACTGAGTTATGCTGGCACCATCATCTCGGGTATGAAATTTACTTTTAAAGATGGAAAAGTTGTTGATTTTTCTGCCGAACAAGGAGAAGATGTCTTAGCAAAACTGCTTGATACAGATGAAGGTGCGCGTCGTTTAGGAGAAGTCGCACTTGTACCTGACCCTTCACCTATTTCTCAATCTGGCATCATCTTTTTCAATACATTATTTGATGAAAACGCATCGAATCACTTAGCACTAGGTTCTGCTTATGCCTTCAGTGTGAAAAGCGGTACAGAAATGTCCGATGAAGAATTAGCAGAAGCTGGATTGAATAGAAGTCAAACCCACGTAGATTTCATGGTAGGATCTGACAAGATGGATATCGACGGAATCCGTGAAGATGGCTCTACAGTACCGATTTTCCGAAATGGCGATTGGGCTTGAGTATACTTTCGCACACATGCAAAAAATAATATAAAGCATAGAATAAAGGATCTAAGCTATTGGCTTAGATCCTTTATTTCGCTAAACAACCCCACCGTTTTTTTATATGGTACTTTGAAAAGGAAAGTTGTAAGTATTAACCCATCAGCTATTACTAAAAATAATAAAAAGTCATCTCCAGTTCATTCCCATTGGCTTTACGTAAAGCTTCAAGTTATACCGCTAGAGTTAAGAACGATATATCTTTCGTTGGATAGGACTGGTATAAGCCAATCGAAATCGTTTAATTCGAATCTGTTGAAGTATGAAAAACAACTACACCGTCGACCTATTAAGTTTTTCTTTAGTAATCAATTTTTGCCTATTTTCTCTTCGACTGTTTATTGATGGACTAAGACATACGCATGCATCTATTTTACTTTATCAAGGAGTAAATATACTTAGCGTATCGAAACGTTTAGGCCATAGCAGTTTAGAAACTACAATGTCTACTTATCTTCATATTGTTCGAGAACTTGAAGATCAGGATAAAGAAAAAATCAATGCTGTGTTCGATAGTTTATATAAAAATGATAACTAGTTCGGCACATTTTTGGCACAAATACAAAATAACCCCCTGTACCGCAAAGGATACAGGGGTTATTTGTACGTTCCTGACTGGAATTGAACCAGCGACCTATCGCTTAGGAGGCGATTGCTCTATCCTACTGAGCTACAGGAACAATTTCAATAAATCAATTGTAGCTTGTTTGTTTTTTACTTGCAAGCTTATCTGCTAAAAAAATCAGCTTATAAGTTAGGCAAAACGTTTCCACTAGTCCTTAACAGATGATAAACTAGAGGTAGAATGAAATAATGTAGGGAGGTTCTTTCCAATGAATGATAAGCCAAAAGAAAAAGTATACGCAGAACGCTTAGATTCATCTAAAAAAAATCGGGAAAAGATTACGAAAGAAGCAATCCAAGACCACAAAAAAGAAAACCCTAAAACAAAAGAAAACAAAAAATTCAAATTTACGAAAAAAGAGGATTTACTTTAACATTTTCCTTCAAATGCCAAATGAAAAACAAAAGGGTGGTGACATAAGTCTTGTCACAACCCTTTTTTTCGTATAAAAAGCGTCTCAGAAGCAACTTCTTCGAAAAATAAGACAAAATTTAGTGAATACAATTTCTGCCACAAGCTCTATTTTTTATCAAAAATAGTCATTAAGAATTGGCTGTTGCTGTGGCAAGATTGAGCTTAACGTTTCTTCATATTCTTTTGTCACCTGTATTCTTTCTTGGAATACCAACTCTTCCACTTTACGATACCCTAATAATAGCTGCGTGATATGTTGGATACTTCCTCGAACGATTGGGAGTTTTGTTTGTTCTACTTTTGAGAGATGATTTTTTCCATTTTCGATTGTTACTTCCACGATTCCTTCATTCCATTTCGCATAATGATCTTCTTCTATTTGTAGGGCAAATGCAGCTTGTCTCTTTTTAAATGGATAATTTTCCAAAAACAAAGAAATATCTACGATCCTCGCCATCATATAAGGTGTGATCATTACAGAAGCAAATGGATTTTCTAATAGATAATTTTGATCATTACCGCCGTAGCCGCATGAATATTCAAATGTTTCAAAAGCACCATTGTGAGAACTTACGAAGCGAACAAGGCTGCAAAAAGCATCATGATCCAAAAATCCCCACTCCGCAATAATAAAGGAAGACGTTGCAAGCTGATAAACGATATATCCCGTTGCTTCCTCATTATCATCAAAATGCAAAGCAAACTGGTAATTGCCTTTTTGCTTGAATTTATACGTATACCACCAGTCTTCGCGCTTCAGACCAGCTCGTTGGTTTTCCGGCATCTGTTCATAAATTCTTCTGATTGCAGCTTTTGCATCTTCAAAATCCATACGCTTTATTTTTCCAGATTTTTTTTTGATAAACGGCACATCACGACTGTTTAGTTGATAACTGATTTTATCAAATGATTGTTCATAGCCATAGCGCCGATAGAAGGGATAGGAGAATGGCGCCAGATAAGATAAGCTTACTTTACGATCACGGCAATCTTCAAGGATCTTTTCCATGATCTGATTGATCCCGCCTTGTCCCCTTGCTTCTGGATAAGAAGCAACATAGCCAATGCCGGCCATTAGGTACTCTTGTCCGTAAAAATTCACTGGAAAAGGGGTCGCCATGACTTGACTTGTTAGCCGATCCTCCTTATCAAAAAATCCGTAATTCCAAGAATTCTCCGCAAGTGTACGAAAACGTTCTCGCCTTTCAGGTGTATCTGCCCCATTAAATGCATAAGTGGCTAAATCAAACATTTCCTCAATCGAAGATACACCTAGCTCTCTTACTTTGTTTGTCATTTTGCTGCCCCTTCCTACAAAAAAGCTAGTGAGGATTCACAGGAAAGATCTATCTTCCTATGAAAAATTCCTTCTAGCTTACTTCATTTTTCAATAACTAAATAGTACCATGTTTCATTGATTTAATACGTTGCTTCGATCATATCTAGCATTTTTTTGAAACGTCTCCGTTTAAAATACATCAAGATTGTTCCTAAAAGCATATCATTCAACTTTTGAAGCATGCCATAAGACTCCATTTTTTCTGTGTAATGAACCTCACAGGTCGAATCGTCCAATGGTTTGATTTGATAATGAACGACGAATTCATTCTTCGTTGTCGATGTACGAAACTTATAAGACTGGTTTTCAATGACTTCTTCGATTTTTATGCGAGCCCGGTTATTTTGCGAGAATTGTTTGACGTACTCCAAATTTTTCAGCTGTTTTCTAGTTACTGATTTGCCGGTCGCTTTACGTACATCGAAAAGGACAGAGTCCATAACTTTATCGTAAAAAAACGATGCTGGAATATTTAATTTTTTCGTGATTTCCATTAGTTATTTTTCTCCTTTGCTTCTTCTCTTTTTTTTCCCTTCATGAAGAAATAGATTCCTAATCCTGTTAGAAAAAGACCTGTGACCATACTATACAAATCATACCTTTGCGAATGTGGATTCAAACTATACAACACGATCAAAGAACCAATACTACATAAAAATAAACCGTTTTTTATCATCTCAACCATCCTATCTTTTTAAACCATTTTCTAAACAGCTGTTGATTGAAAATAAAGGACTGTTCCCCAAGGCTGTGCTTTGATCAGTTCCTTTGCTTTTTTAGCCGCAACTTCCGGATCTTCTGCACTTGTTTCAAAGAACAGCTTGATTCCTTGTTTTTCTTTAAATGTAAAAGTCATTCCTTCTTCATTGTATCCTTCTAACAATTCTTTGATTTCATCTTGTTGCATTGCACTGGCAATTGTAATCATTTCAGTTCCTCCTCGAAAATTCATTATGAGGAACGAAACTTAAAGCGTTCCGCTCCTCACGTTCATCTTATTGTTGTTCTCCTGCGGCAGGGTCCATTTTGTTTGCAGAGATGACAAATGGTGCCCAAATCAAGAAAGTCACGACCATACATACTAATGTTACGATCGGTGCCCGCCAATCCGCACCTGTTGCTAAGAATGACAATAAGAACGGCGGTACTACCCATGTGACTTGCTGCGATACCGGAGCGACTAGGCCAAGATAAGTAGCTGTCCATCCAATTGCTGTTGCTACTACTGGAGCAATCAAGAATGGGATAAACATGATTGCATTCAATACGATTGGCAGACCAAACATCACTGGTTCGTTGATATTGAAGATACCAGGCCCAATGGATAATTTAGCTACTGTTAGATAATCTGCACGTTTAGAGAAAATCAAGATAGCTATCAGTAAGACGATCGTTCCGCCTGATCCGCCAAACCATGCAAAAGCATCGAACGATCCGCGGACCCACATATAAGCTTTTCCATCTTCGATTGCATCTAACACGGCTGGTGTACCAGTTTTTCCGTTATAACCTTTTTGGAAAATATCAATATTGATTAGTTGTGCTTGTCCCCAGATTCCCTCTAGCACTGGTGCCAATACATTTGGTCCATGAATACCAAAGAACCAGAATACTTGAACAAATACTGTGACGATCAATACTGCTCCCAACCCTTGAGATAATCCTAGGAATGGTTCTGCAATATATTTTTGCACCAAATCAATGATCAGTTGCCCATCAGCTACACGACCTACGATATAATTGATAATAGCAATGACGTATAAAGCGATCGTCGCTGGTAAAATGGCTGCAAATGCTTTAGATACTGCTGGTGGTACTGAATCAGGCATTTTGATCGTAATGTTGGCAAGCATCAATTTACAAAAAATAATGACTGAAATAGCTCCCATGATCATAACTGTAAAATAAGCGTTTCCATTCAAATGATCTAGTTTTAGCCAACCCCATAATCCAACTGACAGTGTGCCATCTGCAATCGTTGCACCAATCTCAGAACTATTGATTGCATCTGCGACATTTGAAGGAACATTCACATCTAATGCTGCTGATAATGCTGGACCAAAGGAAATACCTTGAATCAAGGTAGCTAAACCAACGATCCCCCCAGCTAGATCATTTACTCCATAAGCTCGGGCAAGATTATACCCCCAAGAAAAGGCAAAGATCAATCCGGCGATTGCTAGTGTACCGTTCCAGACAAAACCATTGATTCCGATGATGACATTCAATACGGCAAAGATTCCTTTGTCTGCTGCTAAACTGTCAGCATAGGTACTGTTAAACTGTTGCGGTAAATCACGAATAATTGCATTGATCATTACAGCGACTGATCCCGCCATTGTTGCGGGCAGTGTGCCGATAAAAGCATCACGCAAAGCAACTAAATGTTTTTGCGCTCCGATTTTTGCGGCAACCGGCAGGATGTATTTCTCCATCCAACTTGATAGTCCGTTCATTTTTTACTTCCTCCTATAAGTTTTTTATATAAAGAGAGTTCTCCTTATAACAAAATAAAAAATCCGTTCAAAAATTTTTCTTCTTCCGTTCAAAAAAGAAGTTGTATTTATTCGCTGTATACGCGACGATAAAGTTCGATGATTTCTTTTGCTAAATCAGTAAACGCAATAGATGTCATTAAGTGATCTTGACTGTGAACAGTCAATAATGTCACTTGCATATGATTTCCTTGTGCTTCTTGTGTCAACATGTCTGTTTGTGCATGATGCGCTTGTATAAGTGATTCTTCTGCATCAGCGATTTTCCTATCCGCTAACTCAAAATCACCGATTTTAGCAGCCGCAATCGCTTCCATTGCATCGCTCTTTGCATTACCGCCAAACATGATTAACCCCATGATGGCTTCTAGATTTTGTTGATCTTCCACGTTGTTATACCCCCAACTGCATACTTGATTTATTTCATTAGATTTTCTGCTTGTGCAAGAACTTTTTCTCCGTTCATCATGCCATAGTCTTGCATATTGATGACATCTAATGGAATACCTTTAGGCGCAAGTTTTTGTTCAAATTGAGCTTTCATAAAACGTACTTGAGGACCTAATAATAATACATCGACATTCTTAGATTCTAAATTATTATCTGCATCTGAGGCAGAGACCGCAAAAATATCGGCTTCCATCCCTTTTTCTTCTGCTGCTTTTTGCATTTTTGTGACCAATAAACTCGTACTCATCCCTGCTGAACAAACTAACATGATTGTTTTTTTTGCCATTTTTAACACTCCTTTTATTTTTTTACACTTTTATATAACGCAAGAAGCATGCCAATAAAAAAAAGAGCTGAAATAGCGTTTTCATGCTTTTTAGCTCTTTTTTATAGTGCGCACACAGATGTTTAGTGTGTAAACAGTATGATTAGTGTGTTCATTTTTTTATTTTATTTTCAAGAAACATTTGTGTAAGAAATGCGATATCATCTTCTGGAATTTTTACCTGATATTTTCGTTCTAGTGCCATCAAGTTTGCCCGAACGATATCCATTTCCAAACGATAAATTTTTGAGAAAATAGACAGTTTCTCAAATTGCCGATGGCTTTCTTGTTTGATCAATCCGTCTAACATGAAGGCTAAATGGATAACGATTCCAGTATCTACTCCAGGTTCCACGATAATCGACAAATCGGTCTGGATCTGCTGAACTGTCTTTTGCAATGAACGGATCAGTTCATCAATAGAAAAGACATCGCTTAATGATCCAGAAAGTGAATCGACAATTTTAGCTGTCGGGATCTCATCATCAGCTATACGCTTTAAAATGTTTAGTTTTTCATCATCAAAAACGTCATAGGCGGAAAAAAATGGGATATTTTGATAATCAACATCAACTGTTCCCGCAATTGCTTTGATCTCATATTCTTCCAATAAGGCATCGATGTGTTTTTTGAATGATTCACGTTCTAAAAACTGCATCTGGATCAGTTCTACCTTATTTTGATTAATCACTGGCATAATACGCTGATATAATTTGGCAGCTACTCCTTCACCAGTAAAGCATGTCACGATTACGGCTTTTTTACGCTGTAAAGTTTCAGATTTTTCCGCTTTGAACTGATCACGTACGATCGATTCAAAGGAAAGCTGGATATTTTGATAAATGTCTTCTAAGCTTCTTCCAACACTTGCCATCCGTATCGCTTCTATCACAATCATGGTACTTGTCATCGTGATAGCTTTCGTCCGAATGCCAGTCTCTTCATAAATCAAATCACTGAAGGTGTTTAATGATCCCATATCTGTTAACAAGAGTAGGCCATTCGTCAAATGCTCTTGATAGTTTTTGACATATTGTAACACTTCTTCATACATTGTTTGAACTTCCATAACCAGTGGCATATTAAAAGCTTTCCCTACTTTTGTTCCTAATAGTTCTTGTGCCATCTCCAACATGCTTGAAGCAGTCTGTCTGCCGTGCATCAATACGAGAACATCTACTTTGTTTTCTTTAACAGGCTCACTTTCTCCTAGATTGATAGAAAGAAACATACTAATAAAGCCGATTTCATCAAAAGGAATCTCAACTTGTTCTTCTTCTTCAATGATCGTTGAAAGATCGATTGCTACTTGAAATTCCTTCTTAAAATTTTTCCGTACGTTATTCAAATCTGGGTGGACGATCATATGACCTTCTCTCACACGATCCAATGTACTTTGCAGATGCAAAGCAAAAGCAAAACGAGCTTTTTCATTATAAATACGGTCTAACCGTTTTTCAGCCACATCATACAATTGATTGGTTAACCGCCAGATTTCATCTGGCAAAAGATCTTTGGGAATCGAACTTTTAGTCAATTCTTTGACATATGTCTGGAAATAAGCATCCACATCTTTTGAAATGAGGGTCTCTAGATCAATGTTCTCCACACCGGTTTCGGAAAGAGAAGTGACTTTTTCCTCAATATCGTTATAGACCTGCATGTTTCGTTCTGGATCTTGTGACCAGACAACATCAGCAAATCCTGGTTCAAATGTCAAATACTGACTTTTGCTGTCCATGAATCGGTCGAGACGTTCCGGTATTTCCTTGATTTTCAGTAATCCTTTTTGTACTTGAAGGGAAAGTTCTTCTTTTCGAATGATTAGCTTTTTCTCATGATGAGTACGGTAATGTAAAAAAGATTTTGCACAGACTAGTTTCAAGTCTCGTTTCACTTGACCGATATTTCCTTCCGCATCATAAAGCATGAAGGCAAGAATCGCTTCTTTTTCGATATCGATACGTTGATTCAAACGATTCGCTTCTTGTTTGATAAAAAGAGAGATGATTTCATAACGCTCATCCAGTGAACGTGAAGCAAGATTCGGCAAGGTGATTGCCATAGGAATCCGTCGATTGAACGTAGATAAGAAACTTTCTGAAGATTCAGTCGTCGCCCCAATGATCTGAACAGATGCTTCATGTACTTGTGCACTTTCTCCAAGCGGACGGTAAATACCTTTATCAATGAAAGTAAACAGCATTTCCTGCCCTTCCGGCGGTAAACGGTGGATCTCATCTAAAAACAATATACCGCCGTCTGCTTTGGCTATTAGACCGGGACTATCTTGAGCTGCTCCTGTGTAAGCCCCTTTTTTGATCCCAAAGATGTGTCCAAAGAGCAGTTGCGGATTTTGAGCATAATCCGCACAATTGAAAGAAACAAATGGCGCATCTGCAGAAAGCATCTCTGAATCGATTGCAAAATGATACATACATTCAGCAAACATCGACTTCCCTGTACCAGTTTCTCCAAAAATAATCGTATGCAACCCCCGCGGTGGATAAAGAATCGCAGCTTTTGCCTGCTGTATGCTGACTTTTAAAGAATCATTTTCTCCAACGAGTGTTTCAAAAGTCACTTGCGTAGAAGAGTCGACATGCACTTCATCAGATTTTGACTTTTCCGTTGGCAAAGAGTAAACGACTGGTCGGCCAGCGGTTTTTACAATATGATGGGCCTTGTATAGTTCACTTAAATATCGGCTTGCATTGCTTCGATCGATAGTTAAGCGCTCAGCTACATCACTTGCTGTCAATCCTTGTTGGTTTTCTGTCAATAGCTGCAAGATCTCTTCTTGACGTTCTTTCACATAACCCCTCCTCTGGCAACCAATTTTGTTCCCGTTTTCATAATCATAGCATAAAAAGGCGCTTATTTGCGCCTTGCTCCTTTATTTCTCTCTTTTTTTGATTTATTTTTAACTTTTTTTCTTATTTTTTCTTTGTTATATTCTGGGTTCTGCTCCTTTCCAGAAAAAGTTTTCGCATACTTTTTATTTACTGCAGGAGCTGCATCTTCTTTGGTTGGCTGCTCAGTTTGCAGCTTACCTCCGTATAAAAAAATCTCTTCAAGTGTTATATTTGATGGACGTAAAAGCCGTTTTAAATCTCTTAGATTATTATCTTGTACGAGTGTAATTACTATTCCTTCATTACCCATTCGACCAGTTCTTCCCGAACGATGCAAATAAGCTTCTTCACTTAACGGAACTTCTGCATTCACTACATAAGGAAGACCTGTAATATCTAAACCTCTAGCCGCCACATCTGTGGTCAAAAGTGCTCTGACCATTTTCTTTTTGAATTGTTCTAGCGCTGCTTTTCGGAGTAGCTTGTTCTGATCAGAGGCCAGACTTCCTACCGGTACACCTCTATACAGCAATTTTTCTTCCATTACGCCTAATTCAGTCAGTTGATTAAAGAAAATCAGACCATGAAAATCTTCTATATGCGTGAGACGTCTCAAGTAGTCATCTTTCTTTCGTATCGGTACACGTAAAAAGTAATGTCTCAGTCCTTTTCGAGAATCGTCCTCTGCTGTCACGTCAATTGTCTCAAACGTTTTCCCAGTGATTTTTTCAATGCTTTCAAGGGAACGATCTGCTGTCGCTGAAAAAAAAGCTAGCTGATACTCTGTTGGAGCTTGATGAAGAATTTGATCAATGATTTGGCTGTTCCCAGCGTCAAATAGCTGGTCTGCTTCATCAAATACCATTGTTTTCACTTGATGTGCTTTTATTTTTTTTGCTTTCATCAATTCCAATATTCTTCCTGGTGTACCAATCAAGATTTCTGGTTTTTTCTTCAACCCCTCAATCTGACGTTTGACGTTGGCTCCGCCCACCAAAGATTGGACTTTCAACTCTTTGTCTTTTCCCCATTCACGTGCAACATCTGCTACTTGAATAGCTAGTTCTTGAGAAGAAGCAAAAATGACCAACGCACTTGCTTCACCTGGTTCCACGTTTAGTAGTAGAGGCCAAAGATAAGCCAGTGTTTTACCTGAACCTGTAGGAGAAACCGCTACTATACTTTGTTTATTACTTAGTGTCTGAAAAACTGCTCGTTGAATAAGAGAAGGTGAGACAAACCCTTTATCCTCATATTTTCTCTGCCAATTTTCGGGAAATACTTGTACAAATTCGTTCATTAAAAATCTTCCTCATTATCTGCATCGAATTTGATGCCGCCATTTTTTCTTAAATCATAAATCACTTGGTTCACATTTCTAGCTAGCTCGATCCACTCTTCATACAACAATCCCCAAGCTGGATCTTTCGGATGAGCCATGACATTGGCAAAATCCTCTGCTTCATCTGCCATTGGATTTTCTGCAGCTGTTACCGCCAAATCAATGATTTCTTTATGCGCGCGATCATGAAATTGTGCTTGTTCAATTGCATTGACTCCATTCATCACTAGCGTTCCTGAGTCAAAATAAATCTCTGACGGTAAATAAGAATCACCGATTTTACCTGGCTGGATCGATACATCAAAATTCTCATAACGTAAGATCCCCCATCCAAGACCATCTACACCAGTAGAAATCTTTCTTGGGAAATAATGGACTTCTTTTGGCATTCCAAACCAAGCAACAGCTGCATATACAAGGTAAACACCTAAATCCATCAATGCACCACCTGAGAAATGAGTCGAGAAGATATTCGGTTCTTCTCCATCTAATACTTGGTCATAGCGCGAAGAATATTTCATATAGCTGAAATTTGCACCGATTATCTCGTCTTTTAATGGTAAGTAATCGGCAATCTTTTTAAAACCTGATTCATGGATATTTCTTGCTGCTTCAAAAAAATACACATTGTGTTCATTTGCCAAATGGATGATTTCATCCATTTCTTTTGGCGTCGAAAAAGCTGGCTTTTCAACTATCACATTTTTTCCTGCCAAAATTGCTTGCTTAGCTTGACTAAAGTGAAGACTATTCGGAGAAGCAATATAAATGGTGTCCATATGAGTAATATTGAAAAAAGTCTTCAAATCTGTTGCGAATTCGATATCCCCTTCATAATGAGAACCAAATTCCTGTGCTTTTTCCAAATGTCTAGAATATACCGCTGTCAATTCATATTTTTTTGTGCTTAAAGCTGCTTGGACAAATTGATGAGTAATCCAATTTGTTCCGATAATACCTAAGTTGATCATTATTTTACCTTCTTTCTATTGTATAGGATCTTCAAAAGGGATATCTACATCAAATGGAATGGCCTGCTTGACAGTTACCTCATCTGCCGATACTTGACAATTATAGGCGAGGATTTGAACTCCGCTTTGCTGCGCATGTCGAACCATATCAGCTAGTGCTGGTTGCATTTCTTCATGGATCGTTGCCAGATGAAGATGTTCGAATTGAGCAATAAACAAGACATAAGCGGCATAACCATCTTGTGCGGCATACGTTAATTCTCCTATATGTTTCAATCCTCTGAGTGTGGGCGCATCAGGAAAAGCACCAATCGCTTTATTTTCAAGTGTCATACCTTTGACTTCAACAAATGCTTTTTGTCCGACCACCGTCTCTAAATAAATATCAAATTTGGAGTGAAGATAAGTTACTTCACGCTTGTATACCGTAAATGGACCAGTTAATCCTGGTAAAAGGATCGTGCCGTCTAAAATACCATCAATTGCCAGCCGATTAGGCAATTGACTATCGATATTAAACCAGTCACCCTTCTTTTTTACAGCAATCAGATCATAGGCGGTTTTCCGTTTAGGTCCAGGAGCAAATACAATAGCCACTTCAGCGCCTGGTATCAGGACCTCTTTTCCTCTACCTGTATTTTTGACATGCGCAATAATTATTTCTCCGTCTTTTTTCATACAATGTGCTATAAACCGATTCGGGCGGTCAATAAAAAAAGCTATTTCCACTTGCTGATACTTCAAATTATGTCACCTTTCTTCCTACTATGTATCCTATCATAATTTGTAGAAAAACAGTAAAAAAACCAGTCGAAAGTCTTAGAGAAATTTTAGCTTTTATTCGGTACAATGAAATAAAGAAGAAAGAATATGTCTATGCGATTATTTTCTCATAAAGGAGTGATTTGGTGATAAAAAAAATGATCTATTTTCTTGGTTCACTCATTACCGTTCTCTCAAGTTTTATTTACTTGAAAAAGAAAAAACAAGCGGAAAAGTCAGAAGGACTCTCAAAGTATCAAGGTACATGGTTCTTTAGTGATAGCCAGCAAAAACAACAATTACAGATTACATCTGATTACACGTTTTTGATCAACGGTCAGTCTCTTGGCACATCTGTGGTAGAAATAGATGAATATCGTTTAGTCGTACGTGATCAGTATGGTTTTTATCTTATCTTTTCTTATCCCGAACAAACTCTTTATGACGAATCTGCAGACACTTCATATAAGTTGTTATCTGAAAAATAGATCCCTCCCAATGTATATATATATCCTTTATAAACGAAAGAATGAGTCTTCTCTATCATCTTTCGTTTTTTGTTGTAAAAACGTCTAAAAATCCTTTGTTTTTTATTTAGAAAAATAGTCAATTAACGTTTTTTTTGTTACACTTACTAATGATGGTTTTTTACCATGAAAGGATGATCGAATATGACACCAAATCGAGAAGATTATTTGAAAATCATTTTAGAACTAGGTGGAGATACAACGAAAGTCAACAATAAACAAATCGTATCTAGTCTAGATGTCTCAGCTGCATCTGTCAGTGAAATGATTTCTAAACTTGTGAAAGAAGAGCTTGTAGAACATTCCCCTTATCAAGGTGTACAATTGACTGCAAGCGGACTGCAAAAAGCTAGCAGTCTGATTCGCAAACATCGCTTATGGGAAGTTTTTTTAGTTGAACATTTAGACTATAGCTGGAATGAAGTCCATGATGATGCTGAAGTATTGGAACATGTGACTTCGGAACATCTTGCAGATCATTTAGAAAACTATTTGAATCATCCTGAACATTGTCCTCATGGAGGATCGATTCCTAAAAAAGAGGAAGTTGTCCATGAAGAACGCCGACAAACATTGGAGTCCTATCCTGTCGGTACAAAAGTGCGTATCGCACGAGTGCTTGATGAAAAAGAATTGTTGGATTACTTAGTCACTATTGACCTGAATATCAACGAAGAATATGAGATCGTTGACATCGCAGCTTATGAAGGACCGATCACTATCCAAAATGATAGAAAGAAAATCCCCGTCAGCTTTAAGGCGGCCAGCACGATTTTTGTCGATAAAATATAAAGGAGTGTATCCACATGTCTAATGAAAAAAATGTATTGTTTACGATATTCGGCGGTACAGGTGACCTAGCCCAGCGTAAATTGTACCCGTCTTTGTTCCGCCTTTACAGAAAAGGAAATTTAGGCGAGCATTTTGCTGTAATCGGAACCGCTCGCCGTCCCTGGAGCGATGAGCACTACCGTGAAGTTGTCAAAGAAACAATCCGTGCATTGAATCCTTCAGATGAAGAAGCAACTACCTTTGCAAGCCATTTTTACTATCAATCCCATGATGTAAATGATTCAACGCATTATCAGACATTAAAAGAATTGTCTGACCGATTAGATGGACACTATCAATTAAACGGTAACCGTGTCTATTATTTGGCTATGGCACCTCAATTTTTTGGAACGATCGTTTCTCATTTGAAATCACAAAATATTATGACAAAAAATGGCTTCAATCGTTTGATCATAGAAAAACCGTTCGGTTCTGATTACCAGTCTGCTTTTGAATTGAACCAGCAAATCAGAGAAGTATTCCCAGAACAAGATATTTTCAGGATTGATCATTATTTAGGAAAAGAAATGATCCAAAACATCTCAGCTATCCGTTTTGCCAATAATATTTTTGAGGCTCAATGGAACAATCGCTATATCGACAATATCCAAATTACTTTTGGCGAAAACCTCGGTGTAGAAGATCGCGGGGGCTACTACGATCATAGTGGCGCACTTAAAGACATGGTGCAAAATCATATTTTACAGGTTGTAGCATTACTTGCAATGGAACCGCCAGTAGCATTTTCCGAAAAAGAAATCCGTACAGAAAAGATCAAAGCATTGAAAGCTATCCGCATTTATAACGAAGAAGAAGTGTTAGAAAACTTCGTTCGCGGGCAATATGCTCAAGGTGAATTGGATGGTGTACAATTCAAGGGCTATCGCGAAGAAGACAAAGTGGATGCTCAATCAGAGACTGAAACATTCGTCGCAGGCAAATTCACTATCGATAACTTCCGTTGGTCAGGTGTTCCTTTCTATGTACGTACAGGCAAACGTTTGACTGAAAAAGGGACTCGGATCAACATCGTATTCAAACAAGTTCCTGTTAATGTATTCAAAACATCTGTCGATGAACCATGTGACGATACGACACTTCCACCTAATGTTCTAACGATCTATATTCAGCCAACTGAAGGATTTTCTTTATCCTTGAATGGGAAAGAAGTAGGGCAAGGATTTGAAACGGAACCAATCAAATTGGAATTTAGAAATAGTGCAGAAATGGTTGAAAATAGCCCAGAAGCTTACGAAAAATTACTATTAGATGCGTTGAATGGTGATGGAACGAACTTCTCTCATTGGGAAGAAGTCGCTCAATCTTGGCATATCGTGGATGTCATTCGAAAAGCTTGGGACCAAACACAACCGGATTTTCCCAACTACAAAGCTGGATCAATGGGACCTAGAGCAGCTTTCGAACTACTTGAAAAAGACGGATTCGAATGGATCTGGCAACCAGATAACTGGTATCGTGAACGTGGAAAATTAAACGATTGATAACAAAAGGGGGTGTGACAAAGAACATGTCACACCCCCTTTTCCCTTTTACTTTTCTTCGAATCCTTCAGCTACAGCTTCAGGATAGAAGTCTTCAACGATTTTTGCACAACGACCGCATAGATGAGGAAGTTTTTCATCTACTCCTACATCTTTACGAACTTGGCGACAGCGATCGCAAGTTTCCCCGTCTGCTTTTTCCACTGTAATAGCAACATCATCAAATACCATAGCGTTATCTGGCACTTGTTCATCTGCTGCCATAACTTCAAAGTAGTCTGGTGAAACGATCAATAATTGTGCAATATCTGCATCCAAAGCTTTTAACATTTCACGAACTTGTTGTTTTGGATAAACAGTTAGTTTTGCTTCCAAAGATTTACCAATCAATTTGCTGTTTCTTGCTTCTTCCAATGCTTTTAAGACATTATCACGGAAGTCCATGAAAGCAGTCCAGGTATCCATCAATTCTTCTTGGTTTGCAAACTCTTCATAACCAGGAAACTCGCTTAACTGAACGTACTCCTCTTCTTCTTTCAGGAATGACCAGATTTCTTCTGCTGTATGCGGAATGATAGGAGTCAATAATTTTGTCAAAGCTACAGCTGTTTGATAGAAAACAGTTTGCATGCAACGACGTTGATAATCATCTTCTGCTTCAATATAAACTACATCTTTAGCAAAATCCAGGTAGAATGACGATAGGTCAACCGTCAAGAAGTTCATAACTGTACGGTAAATATGCATGAAGTTATATTTGTCGTACCCTTCTTCTCGGATTTCTTTGATTACTTGGTTCAATCGAACGGTCATATATTTGTCTACAGAACGTAAATCATTGTACGAAACAGTATCTTTTTTAGGATCGAAATCTTCTGTATTCGCTAATAAGAAACGCATCGTATTTCTGATTTTACGATATACTTCTGCCACTTGACTTAAGATATCCATAGAAACACGAACATCTGCTTCATAATCTACACTAGATACCCATAAGCGAAGGATATCTGCACCAAATTGTTTGATCACTTTTTCTGGTGCAATGATGTTTCCTAAAGATTTACTCATCTTACGGCCTTCACCATCTAAAGCAAATCCTTGAGAAATAACTGATTTGTATGGTGCTACACCATTGATAGCCACACTAGTCGTGATACTTGAGTTGAACCAGCCACGATATTGGTCTGATCCTTCTAAATACATATCTGCTGGGAATGATAATTCTGGTCGCTGACGTAAAACAGCTTCATGAGAAGAACCAGAATCAAACCAGACATCCATGATATCTTTTTCTTTTGTAAATTCGCCATTAGGAGAACCTGGGTGGGTAAATCCTTCAGGAAGAAGTTCTTTCGCTTCTTTTTCAAACCAGATAATTGATCCATGTTCAGCAAATAATTTTGCCACATGTTCGATTGTTTCTGGTGTGATGATTGCTTCTCCATTTTCAGCATAGAAAATCGGAAGTGGTACTCCCCATGCACGCTGACGGGAAATTACCCAATCGCCGCGGTCACGGATCATATTATACAAACGTGTTTTACCCCATGGGATAACCCACTCTACTTTTTCTACTTCATCCAAAATATTCTGACGGAATTTATCGATAGATGCAAACCATTGTGGAGTTGCCCGATAGATCACAGGCTTTTTCGTCCGCCAATCGTGAGGATAACTATGAGTAAAGAAATCTAGCTTCAGCAAAGCTCCTTTTTCTTTTAATAGATCAGTGATCATAGGATTTGCTTTGTCATAAAAGATACCTTCAAATCCAGGTGCTTCTTCTGTAAACAATCCTTTTGAGTCTACAGGTGACACTACAGATAGTTTATATTTGCTACCAGCGATATAGTCATCTTCCCCATGTCCTGGAGCAGTATGGACTAATCCAGTACCAGCGTCTAAAGTAACATGATCGCCTAAAATCACAAGTGATTCACGTTCATAGAATGGATGACTTGCAGTCATATATTCCATTTCTTGTCCAGCAAATTCTTTTAGAACTGTTACATTTTCCCAACCGATTTCTGATTGGACTGTTTCTAGCAAATCTTTCGCTACGACAAACTTACGGCCATCGGCTTCCACCAATACATACGTAAATTTTGGATTTACAGCAATACCTTGGTTTGCTGGCAATGTCCATGGTGTTGTCGTCCAAATGACAAAAGCTGTATCTTCATCAAGAATATCTTTGCCGTCTTTGACATTGAAAGCTACAAAAATAGATGGAGATTTTACATCTTTATATTCAATTTCAGCTTCCGCTAAAGAAGACTCACTTGACGGAGACCAGTAAATTGGTTTCAATCCTTTGTAAATATAGCCTTTTTCAGCCATTTTACCAAATACGCGTACTTGTGCAGCTTCATAAGAAGGATCTAATGTAACATAAGGATGTTCCCAATCTCCTGCAACTCCTAGGCGTTTGAAATCTGCTCGTTGCTTATCTACTTGGGAAAGTGCATATTCACGACATTTTTCCAAGTATTCTGCCATGGACATTTCTTTACGTTTCACGCCTTTATTAGCCAATACTTGTTCAATCGGCAATCCATGTGTATCCCATCCTGGAACATATGGTGCACGATAGCCAGACATTGATTTTGAACGAATGATAATGTCTTTACTGATTTTATTCAATGAATGTCCTAAATGGATATTACCATTGGCATATGGAGGTCCATCATGAAGAACAAAGCTAGGTTTTCCTTCGTTCAACTCTTGTCTTTTTTGGTAGATTCGATTTTCTTCCCATTCTTTTTGCCACTCGCCTTCTCGGTTTGGCAAATTACCACGCATAGGGAATTTTGTTTTTCCTAATTGCAAGGTTTCTTTCATTTTCATTCAACCATACACTCCTTTATTTGTTTTCCGGACACAAAAAAGCATGTTCAGCCGCAAGGGACGAACATGCCGTGGTACCACCCAAATTTAGTTGCATCTATCTAGTGCAAACTCTCTGTGACCAATAACGAGGTCAGCCGCTGCTTCTTACTCTAATTTCGGAAAAGCAGGTCTCAAGTAGAGGATCTTTCACCATGCAGTGTCTTACCGAACTTCCACTCTCATCGGCTCGCTTTAAGAATAACAAAGTGCTTTTCTGTTCTACTCGTTTTCATTTTCACCAGGCACGATCGAGATATCAATAGCCTGTGTATCAAATGCCGTCATAGGTGCTTCTATGACTCCTGTGTCTGAGTTTACATCAGTATCATTTTCATTGTCAAGCTGTTTTGCTAAAACTTCTTTGATCACTTCATGGCTGTCAGTCACGTAGCTGGAGAATGGTTGTAAAATTTCATCCCATTCCGGACTTTTCACTTGTTCTAATTGAGACTCAAGCATCAAGCTGATACGTTGATGGAATACTCGTGTTTTTTTCTTAAGATCTTCAGTTTCTGTCGCAAGCTGTCTTGCTTTTTCTGTTGCATCTGTCAAGATTTTTCTTGCTTTTTCTTCTGCATCAGTTGTTAATTGATGTGCACGTTTTTCAGCGTTCGCAACTAACTCATCTGCTTTGTTTTGTGCAGAAGTAACGATCACTTCGGATTCCTTGCTTGCACTTGTTTTTACTTTATCAGCCGTATCTTGAGCTACGATGATTGATTGGTTCAAAGCATCTTTTAATTCATTGAAGTACTCAAGTTTTTCTTCAGAATGTTTGACTGCTTTTTCTAATTCTCGATTTCTTTGAGTCAATTCCTCATAGTCACGAACAACTAAATCTAAGAAATCATCTACTTCGTCTTGATTATATCCCCGCATTTTTGTCGGGAATGTCTTATTTTGGATATCTAATGGAGTTAAAGCCATGAGTAAACCACCTTTTTATTTTATTTACGTAATACACCGAACAGTACCCTGTACTTTTCTTTTTTCGTCTTCCCCTCAAGTTCTTGGATCTGGACTCTGCCATAACCTCTGACTGAAATAATATCTAATAGTTCAAGTACAAAATCAGGTCTTGTATTTTCTGTCCAGTTCACTTTTACTTTACCAGCTTCGATCAGCTGCTTGGACCGCTGTCTGGAAATATTATAAATCTCAGAGATCACACTGTCTAGTCGCATGGAACTAACTGTTCCTCTTTCTTGTGTCCAGCTATCTTTCGGCATAATCATTTCTGTGTATTTGATTGGTTCCAAGCGTACAGCAACCTTTCCAATCTTTGTTACTTGTGCAGCAACAAAATGATCCACCTCATTTGCAATAAATACTTGCCAGCGATCACCGTCCGAGATGATATCGCCAAAGTAAGAGCGTTTGATCCCCGTTCCCACTAAAGTTCCAAGGATTTTCCCATGACTTAGGCTGGCAAATTTGCTAGGATAATGGATTTCATACAATGCTGTTTCAAAATCTTCCTCTACAGGTTCGTAATAATCGGGGAAAATCAAACATCTTTTTCTTTCTGCCTGTTCATATCCGCCATAAAACATGAAACGCAAATCACTGCTTTGTCGAATCAGTGTTTCTAAAATATAGGATTGTCTTGGGTCAAGAAATTCGGTCAGATAGGGTGCATATTGTCCTTGAACCTGTTCAATCCAATCGCCTACCGAATCGATAAATGTACGTTCATCTGCCCGAAAGTGCTGGTATACATTTGCATCCAAAATTTTCCCCTCCTATCTATTCTGAGAATAAAGATTTTGTTGCTTCAATCAATAAACTAAATGGACAGTTATCCATATAACGATCTGTGCTAAACCTTGTACGGCTAAGTTCAAGATCAGGATTGCCCCTAAAATTGTGAAATCCAAGGGTCCAATCCTCAAAGGCAGACGATCGAACAAACTGATATACGGTTCGCAGATCTTAGCTAATAATCGTCCTAGCCCTGATTGATACCCGCCTGGAAACCAAGAGAGCAATGCATATACCATCAAGATAATGCTATAGAAATAGGCTGCCCGTTGAAGTAAATGAAGTAATAGTGCAATAGTATAAATCGTAGTTCCTCCTCTTACAGATCAAACAAATTCGCATCTGCAAAAGATTGAGCGGTTGAACTGTCAATCTCCATCCCAGTCGGTGTACAAAGAAAAATCTCATCTCCAACACGTTTGATATCTCCATCTAGTGCATAAACTGTTCCTGTTAGAAAATCAACGATTCTTCTCGCTTGTTTTTCTTCTACTAAATGAAAATTCACTAAGGTTGCTTCTCCAGCAATGATTCGTTTAGCAATCGCCATAGCTTCAGAATAAGCTCTTGGTTCCATTACAGTGATTTTTCCAGCAAGATTTGCTTTAGGTTGTGTAGAGGTTCTTGAAGCTGTTCTTTCTTTCGCTACAGTTTTTGTAGGTGATTGATGTAGTTCAATTACTTTTTTCTTTTCAGCCGGCTGAATACTTTCATGCGTTACAGGACGTGAAGTCGCCGTTTTTTGTTTTTCATGAGTATTCGCAGCAGATACAGAATGAGTTGATTGATTCTGTGTTGTATTTTTTTTAGTTGGCTGTACAGCCTTTTTTGTTGTTTCAGGATAATCTTGGTATTCGTACTCTTCCTCATCAGCTAATCCGAAAAAATTAGCAATTGCTCCTCTGTTTAAAAGCGGCATTTTTGTTCCTCCTTTATTCGTCTTTGAATAGCGCTGTTCCTACACGGATAAATGTTGCACCTTCTTCAATCGCAATTTGAAAGTCTTGACTCATCCCCATACTTAATTCACTACATGGTGCATGGGCATAACCTTTTGCTTGAACAAGATCACGCAATTCTTTCAGCGTACCAAACACTTTATGGATTTGCTCATCAGAAGCTTCTTTAGGCGCCATAGTCATTAACCCAACAACCTTGATTTTTGTGCAGGCAGCTAAAGATTCCACAAACGGTAAAAGCTCATCTGGTGAAATTCCATGTTTTGATTCCTCACCAGAAACATTTACTTCAATAAAACAGGATAATTCTTTCTCTAACCGCTTCTGGATTTCTTCTGCTAATCTTAAACTGTCCAACGCATGAAAGTAATCAATTTCATTTACAATCAATTTTACCTTTCTGCGCTGTAAATTACCAATTAAATGCCACTTTATTTCAGGAAAATCAAATAAATCTTGTTTCTTTTGTAATAGTTTATCTACTCGGTTTTCTGCACAATTCATAACGCCAGCTCTAACCAATTCTTCAGCTTGAGCGGATTCAACAGATTTTGTTACAGCTACTAATGTAACTTCTTTCGGATCACGATGAACAAGAGCACACGAATCCTGAATTTCTTGCTTGATTTTCTGCAAGTTGTCAGCAATCATGTGCTCTTCCTCTCCTTTATTTTTTACGACGGAAAAACGGTGGCGTATTTAATTCATCATCGCCATGAGATTTTGTTTCTTCGCGGTTGAATGTATCAAATTCTTTTTTTTCGATATTGTCAAAATTGGAATCATCAACTCTAGGACGAACATTTTGTTCACGTCTGATATCCCAATCGCCAAAACTGTTTTCTTCTTCTGAAGAAGTTGGTTTAGCTTGATCCATATCTAATACAGTCTTTTGAGCAGGTGATTGCATTTGTGCTTGTCTAGCTGGTCGGCTAGACTTGCGTTCCTTTTTTGATTCATCGATACCTGTTGCGATGACCGTCACACGGATTTCATCGCCCATTTCTTCATTGATAGATGTACCTAGAATGATATTTACATCGCCAGTTGCTGCATTTGCTACGATATCTGAAGCATCTTGTGCTTCGAACAATGTCATATCCAAACCGCCTGTGATGTTAAGAAGTACTTGTTCAGCTCCATCAATAGATGTTTCAAGCAATGGAGAGGAGATTGCTTTTTTCGTTGCTTCTACTACGCGATCTTCTCCACTAGCCACACCGATCCCCATCAATGCTGTACCTTGGTTTTCCATCACTGTTTTCACGTCAGCAAAGTCAAGGTTAACGTAACCTGGCGCTGTGATCAAATCAGAGATACCTTGTACACCTTGTCGTAAAACATTATCTGCTTCACGGAAAGCTTCAAGCATCGGTGTCTTTTTATCTACAACTTCTAATAAACGGTTATTTGAGATAATTAATAATGTATCCACATTTTCTTTCAAACGAGCGATACCTTCTGCAGCAAAACGGCCACGTTTCGGTCCTTCAAAAGTGAATGGACGTGTCACGACACCAACAGTCAATGCGCCCAATTCTTTCGCGATACCTGCAACGATTGGTGCAGCACCTGTACCGGTTCCTCCACCCATTCCTGCAGTGATGAAAATCATATCTGCACCGTCTAAAGCTTCGCGTAAGGATTGTTCACTTTCTTCTGCCGCTTTTTGTCCAACTTCTGGCTGAGAACCAGCACCTAAACCACGAGTATATTTGGGGCCTAATTGGATAACTGTTTCAGCTTTTGAATTTTTTAATGCTTGCACGTCTGTGTTGGCTGTAATGAATTCAACACCTTTAACGTTTTCTTCAATCATTCGGTTTACAGCATTTCCACCGCCACCACCGACTCCGATGACTTTGATTACTGCGCCGTCATTGATATTATTATCAATTGAGAATTCCATATCTTATTCCTCCCAGGATGAATTAATCAAAAATATTTGTAAAGAAACCCTTGATTTTATTTTTTACATTTTCTCCGGACTCTTTTGGTTCCGGCTCATCGTAGATTGTTTCTTCAGGTGCTTCATAGCTCTCATATGTGTTTGTTGTTTCTTGTTCAACTACCATTTGACGAGCTGCTGAGGTTTCACCCGTAACAGCAATTTTTGCCAATTGATACACTTCACTCAAGTTTGCTGAATAATCCACGATACTTATTACATTTGTAAATACCGGGTTTCTCAGCCCCATGTGATTTGGAACATACAATTTTACATTTACGCCGAAGATTTCTTGTGCCAAGTCCACAACACCAGGAAGACTAGCAGCTCCGCCTGTCAATACGACGCCACCTGGCAACTCTAATGCTTCGATTTGGTCCAATGCATCTTTTGCTTTGTTGAAAATCTGTTCCATTCGAGCTGAAATAATTTCTGACAAGTAGCGTTCATCGACTTTCACTGGTTCTGACTGACCAATCACATCTACTGGAAATTCTTCATCTGGTGATGTCCGTTCTGGGTATGCATCACCGTAGTTTATTTTCAACGCTTCTGCATTGTTAAATGACGTATTTAATACAATAGAGATATCTTTAGTGACAAATTCGCCACCTTCTTGGTCAAGATTGGTAAACTTCAATTGCTTATCATGCATAACAGCCGTTGTTGTTTGGCCGCCACCCATATCAATGACGATCGTACCAAAATCTTTTTCTCCGTCAGAAAGAATTGATTCAGTCAGCGCTAAAGGAGTAATCACCATTTCGTTGACGATTAATCCGGCATTTTCCACGCATTTACGTATGTTATGGATGATCGTTTTAGGTCCTGTAAACAACAGACCGTACATTTCTAATCTTACGCCGATCATTCCACGAGGATCTTTGATTCCCTCGAACCCATCGACAGTAAAATCTTGTGGCAATATTGACACGATTTGACGTTCAGGAGGTATTGAACGAACAAGGGCAGCTGAAGCCACATTTCTGACATCTTCATCGGTGATTTCCTTTGAATCTCCGTTAACTGCAATCATTCCCTGGCAATTTTCTACTTCAAGCATGTTTGCTGGCAAACCGACACTTACGCCTTTGATCTGGATACCTGCTTTTTCTTCTGCTTGTCGTACTGCTCGTTGTATCGCTTGGACCGTTTTATCGATATCAACGATAATGCCTCGGTTAATCCCTTCTGATTTTGCGTTTCCTACTCCAATAATATTCATTTGGCTGTCGATATATTCAGCCACGACAACTTTAACAGATGTCGTTCCAATATCAAGGCCTACATACATTCCTGTTTTTGCCATGAATGGGATTCCCTCCTACTTACTATTCCATATACAAGCGAACAACTAGCGTCCGTTTTAAAATATACTTATTAATAGATATATTCACTGCTTCCAATTCTACCATAAATTACTGGTTTTTAGAAAGTACATTCTTACTTTTTAAAGTTGTTTTATCAATTTTCATTTAAACTTGACGGAGTTGTACTTGGATTATCTTCTATTTGACTTGTTTCACTTGAATCATTTGAATCAGATGATCCGTTTGTGTTAGACGATCCAGGTGTTTGTGCTGCTTGCGTTTCTGCCTCTTCACTTGATTCGTTTGTTTGATCCGCATTTTCTTCACTTTCAGTTGTTTCTTCCGATTGGCCCGATTCTTCCGTTTCTTGAGTGCTACCGTAAGGATGCGAGAAGATACCAACTTCCATGTCGATCACACCTTTTTCATCCATATCTTTGGCTACTTGCGAATAATATTTCATTTGGTTCGCAAGATTATTGATATTTACAATAACTTGATTGCCGTCATTCATATTCAATTGGATCAGATTTTTATTGCTTGCTCTTGGCGTGTACTTGATTTCAGAAATTGCTTTTTGTAATTCTGATGATAACTGATTGTATTGCTTTGTTAATTCTTTGATTTTTGCAGAGTCTTTGAACTCTTCCAAGATAGGGAGATTTTTTGTAGGATTTGCTACTTTTTCATCTAATACTGTTCCATTTTCAATCACTGGGTAGTATTGATTGTTTTTTGCGATCAAAGCAATCTCTTTATATTCTGTTACATCCAAATCGAATTCATTCATTCCTTTGAAATGTATATTTGCTGTTTCGATTCTTGGCTGTGCTTTTTTAAGGCGATCGATATAAGTAGATCGATGAAAATACTGTCCCCAAACATTTTCTCCTAATGACAATTTTGTATCAGAGATGATTTCTTGGCTGTTGACTGTCTTATTGCCTGATACTGCAACTGCTTGTAATTTGCTATAAGGAGAAACATAATAGATCAAAAAAATCAGCGGTATACCCAATACAGTGATGATCAAAGCTAACCGACGAAATAGTACTTTGTGCCGTTGACTTTTTAAATTGGGCAGCCGGTTCAAAAAAGAACCGTTATATGGTCCACCGTTTTTCTTTTGCTTGATCTCTTCAAAAAATTCGATTTTTTTCTCGGACTGGCTTTCTTCTTGCTGTTCCTCTTGAACCGTTTTTTCTTCTTCAGAATCTGAAAGGGGTGTATCTAATGTTATGTCTTCTTTTTTTGGCTCTTGGTTTTTCATCTCTTGTTCTGCCAGATATTTTCGGTTAGCCTTTTGCCAAGGAGTCAAATTGTTTTCATCAGAAGACGGATGAGACAATTTTTTTGGTTCTTTTTTCTTACTCACTAAGACCACCGCCTTTATTTTTTGATTATTTGTTTTACTAAGTCATAAAGACGTTTTGAAGCATCAGGGATTCCTTGTTCTTTAGAAGCTCGGCACATTTGCTTTTGCAATTCTTCATCACCCATGATTTCGTTGATTGTCTGACTTAGTGATTCACCTGTTAGTTCATTATCTGCAATCATTTTTGCTGCTCCTGCGTGAACAAGACTCATTGCATTTTTAGTCTGATGATCATTCGTAACATATGGGCTGGGAACCAACACTGCCGGTAACCCCAGAGCTGTGAATTCTGCGATCGAAGTTGCACCAGCACGCCCCACCAGCAGATCACTGGAAGCCATGACCTCTGCCATATTTTTGATATAAGGCTGGACACTAATATTTTGTATTTCAGGATTTATTTTATTTAGGATCTCTTCATAATATCTATCTCCTGAAGCATACAAAACTTGGTAAGAAGAAGGAATATATTCACTTAAAAAAACTGATACTGCTTGATTGATTTTAAGTGCTCCTTGACTACCGCCAAAAATCAAGACTGTTTTCTTTTCTGGATCCAAACCAAATGTTTTCAAAATATCTGATTTTTTAGTATCTGCTACTTCTTGTGCTCGAGGATTACCTACAAGAACTGCTTTGTTTTCAGGAAAAAAGGAAGCCGCATCTTTAAATGAAAGAGCGATCCGATCCACATATCGGCTTAAAAATTTATTGGTAACACCTGGTACACTGTTTTGTTCATGGATAATTGTTGGAATACCCATTTTGGCTGCAGCGTACACTACCGCTCCGGAAACATATCCTCCAGTACCGATAACGATATCTGGTTGAAAATCACTGAGGATTTTTTTTGCTTGACGGATACTCTTAAGAAACAATCGGACCGTCTTGATGTTATGCATGGAAATTTTTCGTTTAAATCCTTGAATCTCCAAGGTATGGAAAGGCATTCCTGTATCAGGGACGATTTTGTTTTCTAGACCTCGTTTTGCTCCCACATACATGAATTCAGCATTCGGTTCTTGAGTCTTTACATAATTGACAAAGGCAAGAGCTGGATAAATATGTCCCCCTGTTCCTCCGCCTGTAACCAAAATTTTCATTTTTTATCGCTCGCTTCTACTTTTTCTATTTTAATCGGTTCACAGCTTCCATGAATCTGTTTCCTCTAGTTTCAAAATTTGGGTATTGATCCCAGCTGGCATTCGCTGGTGATAATAAAACTACATCACCATCTGTACTGTTTTCTAATGCTAAAGGAACTGCTTGTTCTACAGAATCGGCTGTTACTATTGTCTCGATGCCTGCTTTTTTTCCAGCATCCATCAACTTTTCTTTTGTTTGGCCAAATACGACCATTACTTTGATTCCTTTTAATGAAGGAATTAATTCATCAAATGTATTTCCTCTGTCTAATCCGCCAGCCAATAACACGACCTTAGACGTTTCAAATCCACTTAGAGCCATTTTAGTCGCTAAAATATTGGTTGCTTTTGAATCATTATAAAATTTTCTGCCTTGGATTTCTCCTACATATTGCGTACGATGTGGTACGCCATGGAATAAATTCAACGTTTCTCGTATAGCTTCATTTGATATACCATACAATTTTGCTACAGAAATAGCAGCTAGTGCATTTTCTACATTATGCTTACCTGGTACGCCAAGTTCAGATATTTCCATTATTTTTTCTTTTTTATAGTATATTGAGTAATCGTCAGCATACACACCGTCTTCCAACACTTCTTTTGTCGAGAAAGGCAGTACACGTGCTTTTGTTCTTTGCGCTAATTCTTGTAGTTCTGACTGATTCCAGTTAAGGATCAGATAATCTTTTTCTGTCATGTTTTTTTGAAGGTTCCATTTAGCTTTGACATATTCTTTTCTTGTACCATGATAATCAATATGTGCTTCATAGATATTGGTAATCACCGCTATATGAGGGCGGAAATCTGTGATTCCCATGAGTTGAAAACTAGATAACTCCATCACGATTTTATCTTCTGGTTTCGCTTCTTGCGCGACACCACTTGCTGGATACCCAATATTTCCTGCTAAACGTGCAATTCCTTGATCTGCTCCTGCATTCAGTAGTAGTCCTGTCATCGTTGTTGTCGTTGTTTTTCCGTTCGTTCCTGTAATCCCAATAATTGGGCATTCCGCTACTTCGTAAGCTAGCTCAACTTCCGTAATTACCGGAATACCCATTTCTTGGGCTTTTGCTACTAAAGGATGACTGTAGGGAATCCCTGGATTTTTGACCATCAATGAAAATTCTTCATCCAACAATTCGATTGGATGACTGCCTGTTATTACTTTTATCCCTAAAGAAAGCAGCTCTTGTGCTTCCGGATTTTCGTCAAAAGGTTTTCCATCATTAACGGTGACAAGTGCGCCCAATTCATGTAATAATTTGGCCGCACTTACTCCGCTTTTTGCGAGTCCTAAGACAAGCACTTTCTTATTTTCATATGTTGATATTTTTTTCATTTCCCGTCATCTCCTACCAAACGATCCATAATGTGATCAACGAAGTCACAATGCTGATCAACCAAAAAACTGTATCAATCTTCCACTCCGACCATCCGCACATTTCAAAGTGATGATGAATTGGAGACATTTTAAAAATTCGTTTTCCTGTAAGCTTAAAGGAAGTAACTTGAAGCATCACACTTGCTGTTTCCATAACATAGATCAAACCAATCAAAAGCAATGTCCATTCTTGGTTTAGCATTATAGAAATTGCCGCTAAAAGTCCGCCCAACGCTAATGAACCGACATCTCCCATAAAAATCTTGGCAGGTTTTCTGTTGTAGACGAAGAAACCCAGTAAACCTCCTAAAACACTTAAGCAAATGATTAATACATCATACTGATGCTGATGCCAAGCAATTAGACCGTAAGCTGCAAAAGAGATACTTCCTAAGCCAGCAACTAATCCATCGATGCCATCTGTCAGGTTTACCGCATTTGAAAATCCAACAAGCCAGAAGAGAGCGAAAATACCATAAATGATTCCTAAAGGTAGATCTAGTCCGAAGAAATTCAATACACCTGGATAACCTTCAGAACGGTAAACAAGATAAAAGATGATTCCCCCTAGAATCTGTCCAATCAATTTCTGCTTCGAGTTCAGTCCCATGTTTCTTTTCTTGAATATTTTTATAAAATCATCAAGAAAGCCGATTACTCCGTATAACGCTAATACAAAAAGCAAGATGAAAAGAGTAGGAGTTAGCTGTTTTTGCCAAGCTCCAACCCAAATTCCTGTCAAAATAGAGCCGATCAGAAACACTAAGCCGCCCATTGTAGGAGTTCCGGCTTTGCTATTGTGCCACTTTGGTCCCTCCTCACGAATCGCCTGACCTTGCTTTTTCATTTGAAAGTAACCAATAAATAGCGGCATTGCGGCAATTGTCATTGCACAACTGCTGACAATGGGAATCAATGCTTGTGTCCATTCCATGCTCTTTTCTCTCCTATTTCTCTTCTTATTCTTCTAAAGTAAAACTAAGTTTGTCTTCAGTGATTTTTTCATATGGAGCAAGTTCTTGTTTGACACAATAACCATCTCCATCAAAACTAACTTCAATACCGAGGATTTTCCCCAGCTTCATGATATCTGCTTTTGACCATCCTGTTACGTCAGGCATCAGCTTATCACCACCAGTGTATAGGATCAGTTTTTCTCCAGAGATCAACTGATCACCGTTGGCAGTAGATTGTTTTTGTACTTTTTTACCATTACCGATCACTACAGGTTGCAGTCCACTTTTTTGAGCATCAGCTGCTGCAACGTCCGCTTCAAGATTACGATAATCGGCTACGGATACTTTTTCTGTTTTTGTTTCTGTATCTGAATCTTCTTCAGTTTCTTTAAAATCCATTGCCCGTTTCATCAATGGATTTGCGATTTTAGCCAAGGCCATTCGATCATATGTCTTAGGGTGTTTCATTGTTAGATACAAGACATAGTCTGGATCTTCAGAAGGAACCATCTCCACAATCGAATACAGGTAGGCTGTATCTCCTGTTTGATATCCCCCTGTATCAGAAGCGATTTGGGCTGTTCCGGTTTTTGCCGATACATTGTATCCAGGTACACTATATACACCATAAGCACTACCGTAGTTTTCGCTTTCGACAACATCTCTCATATATTCACGGACTTTTTCTGTTGTTTCTTTTGAAAAAGGTTGCCCTAGAACTTCTGTTTGAGTTGTTCGCTCTTCTCCAGTTTGGGGATCCACCACTTTGCTGATATATCGAGGTTGAATCATTGTACCGTTATTCGCAATAGAAGTGAAAGCTTTCATCATTTGGAAATTCGTCACACCTACCGCTTGTCCATAAGCACTCATTGCTCGGTCGACAATATTTGATGTAGGTAAAGCACCGTTTACTTCATCATCTAATCCAGAATGAGTACTTTGTCCAAATCCTAGTTTTTGTAAATAGTTATACCATCGTCCGCCTAATCGCTGTTCCAGTATGACCATCCCGACGTTACTTGACCATGAAAGAGCTTGACGCATGGTCAGCACACCTTTTTCACCAAAGTCATGGTCATTGATCGTAGCATCTTCTACTTGGATTTTTCCAGATTGGAAGGTTTCATTCTCGTTGAATTCTCCTTCTTCGATAGCAGCTGCAGTAGTGAAAACTTTCATGGTTGATCCTGGTTCATAACTATCTTGTACCAAGAAATTACGCCAGATAGCATCTTTTCCAGTCAATCCTTCCATTGTTTCAGGATTGAAAGTAGGTCGTTGTCCCATTGCCAAGATTTCTCCGGTTTTTGCTTTCATCAGGACTGCTGTCAATTCTTCTGGCTGATATTCTTCATTTACTTGATCCATCAGTGTTTCTAAATAACTTTGTAGTCTGCTGTCTAAAGTCGTGTAGATATCTTGTCCGTCGACAGCTTTTTCTTCTTCTGCCACTGTACCTGGCAGAGGATTTTGAAAATTATCTTTTTGATAAATAATCTTACCATCTTTACCGCTCAAGATATCATTGTAAGCAGACTCCAAACCTAGTTTACCAACTAAGCCATTCTCATCTTTGTCTGGAACTGCGTATCCAATAAAATGAGAAGAAAAGACGCCATTTGGATACATCCGAGCCTGATGGTCGACAAAGTAAAGACCAGCGACACCTTCTTTTTTCATATCCGCTTCGATGTTTTGCTTGGTTTCTTGGGAGATATTTTTCCCATAGCTACCAAATTCAACTTGATACAGCTCTTTTTTTGCGCCGTCTTCTAAAATATTCAGTGCATCTTTTTTGTCTATAGAAAGATTCTTATGCAGGATTTCTGCTATTTTATCAAAATTCTTTTCTTCAACATACAGTTTTTTATCCCCAGAGGTATATGTTTTTGAGAGTATCGCTTTAATTGAATAAGAGGAGGCATCTTCTGCGAGCGCCACACCGTTACGATCATAAATCGTTCCTCTTTTTGCTTTTACTACTTCACTTCCTTGGTACAACTGTTTTGTTTTTTCAGCTAATGAGGTACCAGCAACATGACCTCCAATAACGATATACGAGAAACGGACGGCAAATAAAAAGAACAATCCAATACTCGTAGCAAATAAAATGATACCTACTTTTTTGCGATTGTTCATCGGATTTAGATTTTTCTTTTCCATAAACCGCCGAATTTTATTTTTAAGACTCATTTACTTCACTTTCCTTAAATTGTCGTCATTAATAGACAATCCTTTTTCTTCTGCGATTTGTTTAATCCGTTCAGTACGAGAAAGTTCGTTTTTTTCTTGTTCTAAACTCGTTTTTTCTTGCTTTTTATCATTGATTTCTGTTTGTATTGACGTGATTTCTTTTTCAGCTCCGCTGATATTTGTGCGCAGCATAACTGTTAAAACACATAAAGCAACAATAGCAATCGCCACGCTTGCCACAGCAATTTTTTCCAAAGCAGAAATCTGCTTCAATCGTTTTGCCGGTGATTGTGGAAGAATAATTTCTTGATTCGAAGAAGAATCAGGCATTTGTTGTTCTGGCTGATCCACCAATTCAGGTAAATCATATTCGTAATCTTGCATTTTCTTTAATTCTGCCATCATTCTACTCCTCTTTCATTCTTATTTTTTCTGCAATACGTAACTTTGCACTGCGTGATCGATTGTTTTCTGCTAGCTCTTCCTCTGAAGGAAGGATTGGTTTACGAGTAATGACTTTCAGTTCTGGTTGGAATTCGTCAGGTATGACAGGAAGTCCCGGTGGTAGATCTTGTACCGTACTATATTCTTTAAACATACTTTTGACAATTCTGTCTTCCAATGAATGGAATGTGATTACGCTGATTCTTCCATTGACTTTCAATAACCGGATTGCCTGTTCTAAAGAGGCCTCTTCGGCACCGAGTTCGTCATTTACTGCAATCCGCACAGCTTGAAAAATTCTTTTTGCAGGATGCCCGCCTTTTCTTCTTGCGGGAGCTGGGATGACTTGTTTAATGATTTCGACAAGCTCACCAGTTGTTTGGATTGGTTTTGTTTTTCGTACTCGTTCGATTTCACGAGCAATTTGTTTGGAAAATTTCTCCTCGCCATAGCGGAAGAAAATCTTTACTAATTCATGGTAGGAATATTCATTAATTACGTGATAAGCGGATAAAGGAGCTGACTGATCCATGCGCATATCCAACGGTGCATCTTGATGATAACTAAATCCACGTTCTGCTTCATCTAGCTGAGGAGAGGAAACCCCTAGATCATACAAAATGCCGTCTACCTTATCTACATGCTCACTCAAGCGTTCTTCTAATTCTCTGAAATTCGCTTTGATAAATGTGACCATACCTTGTTCGACATAAGAAGCTAAACGCAGCTTGGCGTGATCGATTGCTTTTTGATCTTGGTCAAACGCATACAGATGCCCTTTAGAACTTAGTTGGCTTAATAAATATTCACTATGTCCGGCACCGCCGAGTGTACAGTCTACATAAACGCCATCCGGTTTGATGTTCAATCCATCTACCGTTTCTTTCAACATGACTGTATAGTGTTGAAATGTTTCAGTCATTAGTCAGCCTCTTCCTATTCTTATAGTCCGAAATCAATCATACTTTCAGCAATTTCGTCAAAGTTCTCTTCTGCTCCTGCAGAAAAATCTTGCCATCGTGTCTCATCCCAAATTTCAATTCGGTTAGATACACCGATGACTACGCAACCTTTTGTCAAAGCTGCATAATTTCTTAACGTGCTGGGTATATTGATTCGTCCTTGTTTATCAAGTTCGCATTCAGTGGCAGCCGAATAGAAGAATCGCACAAAAGTACGTGCGTCTTTTTTAGCCAACGGCATTTCGTTCAGTTTAGCTTCCAGATTTTCCCATTCGCTCATCGGATAGCCGAAAAGACAGCCATCCAATCCGCGTGTCAGAACAAACTTTTCGCCAAGTTCTTCACGAAGTTTTGAGGGCACGATTAAACGTCCTTTTGCATCAATATTATGTTGGAATTCACCCATCAACATTGAAAGCCCCCCATTCCTCCACTAACTAAAATTAGTCTACCACAATCCCCCACTTTCTACCACCTTTTCTGGGAAATCCGGGAACAACTTTTTTTATTCATAAACATTTTTTTAAAAATCAAGCTGCAAAAAGCCTTTTAAAAGACTTTTTACAGCTTTTCTATTTTTTTCATAGGTAAGAAAGTATGTTCACAATGATCAAGACAGCGTACAAGACGATTGTCAACAGAAAAACCAAACGCCAAGTCATCTTGAAATAACGCGGATAAATAATTTCTTCATAATAATATGCTTGGAAAACAGCAATACAAATTCCCATTAGCAAAACAGAAATAAAGAAAAACGGCAAGATAGAAATTGTCCCTGTATTTCTAGACAATGCATGCATACCGCCCCACAAAAAAGGAATCGCCAAATCAGGGGCTTTTATTTTAAAACGACGATTTAACGAAAATAATTTTACAAGAAATTGGCAACCAAACAAAACGATTACCGGGTAAATATACCAAAACAAGATAAGTGGTGTGAATGTGCCCATGAACGTAAACTCCTTTTTTATCGTTGCTTCAAGTATACTGTATATACTTTACACAACTGTTTCATTTTATTTAAATTTATGCAGTTATATTCTATATCTTACAAACACATTCCATGTATTCCAATTCCCTATCCGTTATAATAAAAGAAACAGGCAACAGGAGGAAAATCATGATCAAATATTTTACATTAGATAATGAGAAACTGCGTAATACCGGAAAGGAAACTGACCAAACGATCTGGTATTGTGTAGAACGTCCTAATCAAGAAGAGATTCATCAGCTGACACATCAATTTGAAATTCCGTCAGATTACATCACTTCCATATTGGACGATGCAGAAAATTCCCGTACAGAAGAATTCAATCAATCAAAGTTGACAAAGCCAGCGTTATTATTGTTACAATATCCTTTTGCTAAAACAAGTCCTAGCGGTTATTTTCAAGTGGATACATACCCGCTCTCTATTATTTTGACGCCCAAAAAGAAGCTTATCACAATTACGAATCATGAACCACTGTTTTTAAAGAAAGTCTTTAGCCAGACCTTTCCAAAAAGTGATATTTCGCCTAATCTCAATATCTTCTTTCAATTCATTTGGCAGGTCACACTCTCTTACAACAGTTATTTAGCTACGCTTCAATCTCAATGCGATACTTTGGAAGCCAAACTTCAAGTATCCACTGAAAACAAACAACTTTATCAAATTATGGATATCCAAAAAAGCCTCGTTTATTTCAGAGAAGCGACTTCTGCTAATTTAGATGCATTGAAAGAACTAGCGCAAAATAAACTTTTCCAAGAAAATCATGCTTTGAAAAATCATTTACGTGATGTATTGGTGGAAACAGAGCAGGCAATGACTACTTCTCGCATTCAATTAAAACTAGTAGAACAAATGAATCAGACTTTTTCAGCAATCGTATCGAATAATCTGAATAATATTATGAAAATTTTAACTTCTTTAACGATTATTTTAACTATACCGACAATCGTCGGCAGTATCTATGGAATGAACATTAAGTTACCTATTGCTGAAAGGGATGATGCCTTTATATGGCTAGTTCTATTAACATTATTTATTTGTATCGTAACTACCTATTATTTAAAAAAAGGGAAGTTTTTATAAAAAAGCCCTCTTGTGGAAATGGCAAAAAGATTGTACACTTGAATCAACTAATTAATGACGAGGTTGAAAACAATGCGTGAAAAAAAACAAACAAGTACTTTTGCTAAAGTAACAAAATTTGTCATTTGGACAATGCTGATTTTAACGATTGGATCTGTTGTATTGACTGCTGTAATGAGTGTCATGTAAAAATAAAATATAGCTATCAGCTGCTGAAAAGGACCTGAACCACTGCGAGGTGGCTCAGGTCCTTTTTGCGAGTTTCAATAGTTCTTTTGCATGTTCGAGTGTGAGTTTTGTAATCTCACTTCCAGCCAGCATACGTGCAATTTCTTCTTCTCTTTCTTTTGTTTTCAACTCTGAAACAGAAGTTTGCGTACGTCCATCAATCACTGCTTTCACAATATAATATTGATAGTCGGCGACTGCAGCAACTTGAGGCAGATGAGTGATGCACAAAACTTGAGAGTATTTCGATATTTGAGAAATTTTATCTGCGATGGCTTGTGCAACTCTTCCGCTCACACCTGTATCCACTTCATCAAAAATAATACTTGTCACACCTTGCTCAGAAGAAAAAATAGTTTTCAAAGCAAGCAACATCCGAGACAGTTCGCCACCAGAAGCGACTTTCACCAAAGGCTTCAGTGGCTCTCCTGGATTGGTCGTAATGTAAAATTCGATTTGGTCAAATCCATCATGATTCAATTGTCTATTTTCTTCTTTTAAGAAACGTACCTCAAACTCAGTGTTTTCCATATACAGACTTTTCAATTCATGCAGAATGGATTTTTCCAATTCTTTTGCGATTTTTTTACGCGCTTCATGAAGATCTGCGGCTTGTTGCTGAAGTAGAAGCTCTTTTTGCTCTAGTTCCTCTTTCATTTTGTCCAATTGACCTTCTGAAAAATCAGAAGAAGCTAGCTCTTCGGTGATTTCGTCATAGTAAGCCAATATTGACTCAATGGATTCGCCGTATTTACGTTTCAACTGTCGGATTAATTCTAAACGTTGCGTCACTTCTTCTAAACGACTCTCATCTAACTCCAATAAATCAATCTGACGACTCATATCGCCGATTGCATCTTGCAGCAAATAGTAAGCACTTTGGATATTTTCATAAATTGCTTCATACTCCACATCTAGATGGGCGATCCCTTGCAGTTCTGAAACGGCCAAGCCAACACCATCTACACTGTTTTGTTCATTATTCGTCAGTGCTCCGTAACCTGCAGCTAATCCATCAGCAATTTTTTGATAATTGCTAAGTTTTTCTCTTTCTTCTTTTAATTTCTCTTCTTCTCCGACTTGCAAATCAGCAGCAGCTATTTCTTCTTGCTGGAAATGGAGCATATCTATTCTCTGAACATAGGATTTTTCATTTTGCTGCACTTTTCGTACCCTTTTTTCCAGCTCACGATAAGAGATATATTCTTGCTGATAACTCTTTTTCTTCTGTTGGAAAGCTACATCTCCAAAACGATCCAATAAAGCAAGATGTGATTCAGGCTGGAGCAGTTCCTGATGTTCGTTTTGTCCTTGGATATCTACTAAATAACTGCCGATTCTTCTTAAATTAGCTAATGTGATAATATGACCATTCACTCGACAAACATTTTTTCCAGTTAAGGACATATCCCGTCGAACAATCAGATTGTCCTCATCTGTTTCGATCCCTAATTCAACCATCAGTTCAGAGAATCCTTCTTGTTTTGGTAGTTCAAACAACCCTTCAAGCACGCATTTTTCTGCTCCTTGACGTATATAATCGCTTGAACCTCTTCCTCCTGCTAACAGACCTAAAGCATCGATAATAATGGATTTACCCGCACCAGTCTCTCCGGTCAGCGCGGTCATTCCTTCGTGAAAAGAAAGCCGCAATTCCGGAATAATCGCAAAGTTAGTAATACTGATTTCTTGTAGCATCACATTCGCTCCTCAACTTAAAGGTAATGCAGGAAGTCTTTCTTCAATAAAACTGCCTGGTCTTCAGTTCGTGTAATCATCAAAACATTATCGTCATCATTGATAATCGAAAATAATTCTTTCTTGTAACGTTTATCAATCAAATTTGCTGCTGCCGAAGCATTTCCCGGCAATGTTTTTAAAATAACAAATTTTTCCATTTGGTCAACTGCCACGAAAGCGTCTTTTAATAGTTTTTCCAATTTAGTATTTACATCTTCGTTTGTTTCAGCTGGTATGCTATAACGGTAGCCGCCATCTGAAGCCGGTACCTTGATCAGTTTCAGTTCCTTTATATCTCTGGAAATCGTAGCTTGAGTAACAGATATTCCTTTGCTTTTCAGGATTTCAACAAATTCTTCCTGCTTTCGGATATCTTGCTCACTCAACAATCGAGTAATCAAACGATGCCGATCTTTTTTTCTCATTACGTCTTCGCTCCTTAGCATATTCTTCTTAATCAATGATAGCTTATTTCCTTGGTATAATAAAGAAGAATCCGCATACTTCTCACTTGATTTTCACAGTTACAATTTATTTATGGTCAAACTGTTCGTGTGCATTTGAAACCACTTCTGCCATATTAATAGCTGAATTGATTGTTCCGCTTTCGGGTACTTTCCTCAAGTGAGCCAAGAACTCGATATTTCCTTCTCCCCCCGTGATCGGAGAATAACTTAATTCCAGCACATCATATCCACCTTGTGCCGCAAATGACAAAATGTCTTCTAAAACTTTTTGATGGGTCTGAGGGTCACGAACAATTCCGTTTTTCCCTACAGCTTCTCTGCCTGCTTCGAATTGGGGTTTGATTAAAGCAATCACTTCTCCCTCTTCTTTTAAAATAGCATGTAATGGAGGCAGCATCAGTTTTAGTGAAATAAAAGAAACATCGATAACAGCAACTTCTGGAATTCCTAAGGTAAAGTCTTCGGGTTTTGCATAACGAAAATTCACTCTTTCCATTACAACGACTCTAGGATCTTGTCTTATTTTCCAAGCTAGCTGATTGTAGCCAACGTCTAAAGCATAACTCATTTTTGCGCCATTTTGCAAAGCTGCATCAGTAAATCCGCCAGTGGAAGCACCAATATCTAACAATGTTTTTCCTTCAACAGATAGATCAAATGCTTTGAGTGCTTTTTCTAATTTTAATCCCCCCCGAGAAACATAAGGAAGTTTTTTACCTTTGACTCTTAATTCACTACTCACTGGAATTTTTTCTCCCGGTTTATCAAACCGCTCGTTTTTTTCGTTGTAAATCAAACCAGCCATCACTGAACGTTTGGCTTGTTCTCTTGTTTCAAATAATCCTTGTTTGACCGCTAATACATCTACGCGTTCTTTTTCCATTCTTTCCCTCATTTCTCCACATCAAATTGCTTGATCATCTGGCGCATCAGCCCGCCATCAAAAGAAAAAACGTCCTCTTCTAATTTGTCTATGATCTTGTTGGCGGATAACAGCTCAATCTCCAACGCCTCACGTGTCTTTTCTAGGCCTAATAAACGCGGGTAAGTATTTTTTTCCATACGTTCATCTTTACCAGCTGTTTTCCCTAATGTTTTCGTTGTACCAATCACATCGAGTAGATCATCTCTTATCTGAAAAGCTAAACCTAAATGTTCGGCTAATCGTTGAAGTAGCAATAAGATTTCTTCAGGTTGCTTCGCTAATATGCCACCAGCCAGCAAGGCATAACGAATCAAATGCCCTGTCTTTCTTTCATGAATAAATGCTAATTCTTCTAAAGAAAGCTTTTTCGATTCGCCCTCGATATCTGCAGCTTGCCCAGCAACCATACCTTGTGATCCCGCACAAACAGCTAATTGCTGAAGCAGCAGAAGCTTAGGAGAATTACCTAAGTGTGCCATACTGATTAGCTGGAATGCTCCTGTAAGCAAACCATCTCCGGCCAATATAGCTAATGCTTCGCCGAATACTTTATGATTGGTAGGTTTTCCTCTACGAAGATCATCATTGTCCATCGCAGGCAAATCATCGTGGATCAAGGAATACGTATGCACCATTTCTAAAGCAGCTGCTACTTGATAGACGGGAACATCAATAGGCTCATCAAAGGAAGCAACGGCCGTTAAAAGTAATAAGGGACGTATTCTTTTCCCGCCTGCTTTCACTGAATAACTCATCGCATCATAGAGTCCTCTATCCGTTGTATGCTCATCTAAAAAAGACAAGATTTCTTTTTCTACAGCAGGTAGATGAATAGCTGAAAAGTCAGTTAATCTCATCTCAGCTTTCCTCGTTTCCGTCAAAATCAACTTCTTCATTTGATTCTGTCATCATTTTCGTCAAGGTCTCTTCTGCTTTAGCTAATGTATCTTGGCAATGTTTGCTTAATTCCATTCCTCGTTTAAACGAATCTAGAGCTGATTCTAATGGAACGTCTCCTTGTTCTAACTGCATGACAATTTTTTCTAATTCTTGCAGTGACTCTTCAAAAGTTGGATTTTCCATATTTTTATTCTCCTTTGTCTATCTCTTGTACTTGTCCTTTAACGATTCCATCTTGATAATGGATCGTCAGCAAATCCCCTTGATGAATCTCGGAGACACTTTTTACTACTTGATCATTTAACGTCGTATAGCTGTAGCCTCTTCCCATGATTTTCAATGGACTCAACAAATCAAGAGATTGAACAGCTTGAGCAAAACGCTGCTGCTGTTGTTTCATATATTGTTGGATTTTCTCTTCTAAGCGTTTTTCTAGATAAGCAGTTTCTTGGCGAGCTGCTTTAACTCGATAAAGCGGAGCCACTTGTTCCAATTGGTGGCTTAATGCGATCGTTTGTTTTTCTTTCGCATGATAAATTTGCTGTGTAGCTTGATATAATCGCTGTTTCAACTGGTCTAATTTGATGGTCTGACCTTCATACAATCTTTCAGGCTGCCGAAATACATAGGAACGTCGAGCACGCTCGAACCGTTCTTGTTTGCGCTGGATCTGGCGTACAAACGCCTGCTGCAATCTAGCTTGCCGTTCTTGAATGCGCATCAACTCTTCTGACAAAACAGGAACAGCTAATTCTGCAGCTGCTGTTGGAGTAGCAGCCCGAACATCTGCTACTAAATCAGCGATCGTGGTATCTGTTTCATGTCCTACAGATGAAATCACCGGCGTATTAGCTTGATAAATCGCCCGAGCAACCCGCTCTTCATTAAACGGCCATAAATCCTCAATCGAACCACCCCCACGACCGATGATCATTGTATCGAAATTGCCCATCTCTTCTACTCTCTGGATATTCCTGACAACATTGTCCGCTGCTTGGTTTCCTTGTACAACTGTTGGGAACAAAACCAATTGGACAATTGGATATCTTCTTTTCACCGTCGTGATGATATCGCGGATAACCGCTCCGCTTGGACTGGTAAGGACCGCGATTCGCTTTGGGAAACGTGGCAGCATTTTTTTAGGCCCTTGAAAAAGGCCTTCCTTCATCAGCTTTTCTTTTCGTTCTTCCAATTCTTGATATAAAGCACCTATTCCATCAGGCTCCATGTGCTCTACATAGATTTGATAAGAACCTCCCGCTTCATATAATGAAATACGCCCAACAACAAGGACTTTCATTCCCTCTTTTGGCTGGAAGCGCAATTTTTGGAATGCTCCTTTGAACATAATAGCAGATATTTTTGCATGGTCATCTTTTAAGCTGAAATATTGATGGGCATTGGCACGTAAACGGAAATTCGATATTTCGCCTGTTAAATATACGCGTTCTAAATAAGGATCGGCATCAAATTTACGTTTCAAATACCTCGTTAATGTAGTGACAGTTAAATATTCTTGTGCCATCTATTCACCTGCTCCAAAAGCTTCGGCAGATTTTACGGTTTGATACATCAGCATCGTGATAGTCATTGGCCCTACACCCTTTGGCACAGGAGTGATCCAGCCTGCAATAGGCTCCACTTCATCAAATTTCACATCACCGATCAGCTTACCGTTAGCATCACGGTTCATCCCTACATCGATCACTACAGCACCTGGTTTCACGAATTCTTTTGTGACAAAATGTCCACGTCCTATTGCTACGACTAAAATATCTGCTTCTTGTGCCAGTTCAGCCAGATTTTCGGTTTTAGAGTGAGCCACAGTAACAGTTGCATCTGCCATCAAGAGTAGCTGAGCCATCGGTTTACCGACGATATTGCTTCGTCCGATAACTACTGCTCGTTTACCCGCAGGATCGATAGAATAAGCTTCAAACATTTTCATGATGCCGTATGGAGTACAAGGAATCTTGTCCGGTTTACCCGCAAGGAGTCTGCCTAAATTCATCGGATGAAAGCCGTCTACGTCTTTTTCAGGGCGGATAGCTAACAGGATCTTTTCTTCATCTATATGCTTTGGCAATGGTAATTGGACCAATATACCATGAAAACTAGGATCTTGATTGTATTTTTCAATTTCTGCAAGTAGTTCGTCTTCAGAAATCGTCTCAGGATAACGCTCTACCAATGAATGGATTCCGATTTCTTTTGCTACACGTTCTTTATTTCTTACATAGATTTGGCTGGCTGGATTTTCCCCTACCAATAAAACGACTAATCCGGGATGGATACCATTATCTTTCAATTTTTGGATTTTTTCAGCAATCTCTGCCTGCATTTTTTCAGCTAATTCTTTTCCGTTAATCAATTCTGCCATCTAACCACTCCCAGATATTTTTTGTGTTTTCATTCTACCATAGAATTTTCCCGATTTATAACAGGTTTATGATGATTCATAGAAAAAAGCTAGGACTTACGCCCCAGCTTCTAATTCTTTCAATACATTGGATAAAACACCGTTGACGAATTTACGTGAACGGTCATCACTAAATGTTTTTGCCAACTCGATTGCTTCATTTAAAGCAACAGCCGCTGGTACATCTGTCACATAAGTCATTTCAAAAATCGCGATACGCAAGATCACCAAATCCATTTTTGAGATCCGATTGATGTGCCAATTGTTTTTCAAATGTTTTTCAATCACTTTATCCAATTCATCTTTTTTTGCACAGACACCGCCAACTAGCGTATCAAGATAAACAGGAACAAACTCTGATTCATCTTCGTTGATCATGTCGCGGTGGTCTAATTCGATTGCGTTGAAAATCGCATCTTCTTTTGTTAGGTCTGCATTGAAGTCTAATGGAAATAAAGCCTGCAATGCCATTTCCCGAATCTCGTGTCTTGATAATTCTTTATTCATTCTCTTCCTCTTCGTCTTCAAAAAGTTCTTCGATTGTTGGTTGTTCTAATTTTTCAGGAACAACAGCTACTACATGGATATTGACTTCAGATAAATCGATATCCGTCATGAAAAGGACTTGCTGGCTGACCCGTTCCTGCATTTCCATTGCTACTTTAGGAACTGAAACACCATATTCTAGATAACAGTAAAGATCTACTTTCAAGCCATCTTCCTCGTTTGCTAAGTAAACACCTTTTCCGTGAGCTGCACGTCCTAATAATTCAGTGACATTGCTGGCAAAAGTTCCGCGCATTCCGTATACGCCTTCTACTTTAGAAGCTGCAATCCCGATAATTACTTCGATGACTTCAGGAGCGATCACGATCTCTCCTAAATCTTGGTTTGCGTTTAAAATCAAATTTTTTTCATCTGCCATTTATTTATTCCTCCCTTTGCCTAAGCACGAGATACATTCGAATTCCCTATGATGCGGCTATAGTGATCACGTGGTAAGAAAACTGCCGCCGATCAGCTGCAAACTGCTATGAATTGGAGAAAACACCCAACTTTATTATCTCTTACAGCTTAAAAGTTCTTCTATAGTGTATCATTAAATCGAGTGATTTTCTATAACAAAGTCTGTGAACACTGATTTTTACGCTTACTTCTTCTATTGATGAAACTATAAGATGATCAATTCTTTTGGTGAACGAGTCAACACACGATTTCCATCTTCTGTGATCAACAAGTCATCCTCAATACGTACTCCACCGATTTCTGGTAAGTAGATCCCTGGTTCATCAGTGATCACATTTCCTGGTACAAATTGCTTTTCTGCACGAGAAGAAACGTTTGGTCCTTCGTGGATCTCTAAACCGATCCCATGTCCTGTAGAATGTCCAAATGCTTCCCCGTAACCATGTTTTGAAATATAATCTCTAGCAACTGCATCTAATTGGACACCAGTCATTCCTGGTTTTGCAGCATCAATAACTGCTAATTGAGCATCTAAGACTATTTGATAAATTTCTTTTAATTTTTCCCCAGGATCACCAATAGCGAATGTACGTGTCATATCGGAAACGTACCCTTCGTAATAGCAGCCAAAGTCCAATGTGATCAAGTCGCCTTGTTCGATGATTTTTTTGCTTGCTACACCATGCGGCATAGCCGAACGCAATCCGCTAGCAACGATCGTATCAAAAGAAACACCTGAAGCGCCAAGAGAACGCATATAAAAGTCTAGTTGATTTGCGACTTCAATCTCAGTCATGCCCGGTTGGATCATTTTCAGGATGTGATCATATGCCATATCCGCAATATGACATGCTTTTTCGATAATGGCGATTTCTTCTTCATCTTTCACTTCTCTGAGTTCTTCGATCATCTGTGAAACAGGTACTAATTCCGCATCGATGATTTCTTCTAAAACCGAATATTCTAAAAATGAGACTGTTGTTTCCTCAAAAGCTAATGAGTGCAGTTCTTCTTTGCGTACTAAGTTTGCTACCTCATCAAAAATAGGTCCGACATTTTTAATAATTTCAAACCCTTGAGCCTGCGCTGCCGCCTGCTCGGTATAACGAAAATCAGTAATAAAAAATGCTTTTTCCAAAGTAATAACAGCTAATCCTGTCGTACCTGTAAAGTTCGTTAAGTAACGAAGATTGTACGGACTGGTAACCAAAAATGAATCCAAATTTTCTTCTTGCATTTTTTTGCGCAATTTTTCTACACGTAGCATCATAATGAAACTCCCTCTTTCTTTGCACGCTTTTTTCCATTATAGCAAACTTTTCTTCGTACACGACAGTTAAATAAAAATTTCCGGAAAACTTCTTTTTATTTTAAATAAATAAAGCCAAAAAGGAGTCACAGTCTCGCTGCAACTCCTTTTAGTTTACTATTTTGTAAAAACTTATGATCGTTTTCCAAAGAAAAATGAGACAACTGCTACCAAAATCACTGCGCCTAAAATAGATGGAATAAGTGCCATACCTGCAGCTTTTGGTCCCCATTCGCCGAAAATCGCTTGTCCAATACTTGAACCGACTAGTCCAGCAATGATATTCGTTACACAGCCCATCGAATTTCCTTTACTGGTGATCGCACCTGCAATTGCTCCGATCACGGCTCCAACAATCAATGTCCATAACCAACTCATAATATAACCTCCTTCTTTGCTAATCAATTTTAGCATATGGGATTTAAAGGGGACAAATAATTGGTTTTGCTATTTCATATTTTCTTCTGCAAAGTAAAAAAATAAAGAAAACCTCCTCTTAGAAGTTTTCTTTATTTTTTACTTGCGTTTAAACATACTACGAATACCACGTTTCACTACATCAAAGAAACTCAATGATTGTACCATTCTATCTTCATCTACATATTCTCTGATCGCACGAAGCACTTTTTTAGGTTCTTTGGAAGAAAATGTGTATGTACCATTTTTTTTCGTTTGAATGGCATATCGAGGAATCCATTTTCCCTTTAGCATGACTGATGCTAGTACATAATCCACTTCTTCCCATGGAATTTGGATATATTTGCGTCTATCTCGCGCATGGTAAAACTCAAAACCATTATCACCTATCATGATTTGCCCGTAATCTGTCAGACCCGTAAACGAAGTAGCATCAATTACCAAGTCTACTTTTGTATTGATTGATTGAACCATTTTCTCCCTCCAGATATTTGTTTATGAACAGTATACTATATAAAAAAAGCTCGGGACAACGCCCGAGCTATATTTTTATGGATTATAAAAGTCCGATGACGTGTCCAACAACACCGACTACGAATAAACCAAGGATGATAACGATTGGAGAAACCTTTTTCTTAAGCAACCACATACATAACAATGTTAATCCTAATGCAGCTAAACCAGGAATCAATTGGTCTAAGTTGTCTTGTAATGTTGTTACCTTTTCAGGAGAAAGGGCTAAGCCATTATTAACTTGTTCAAATGCACTCTTGATTCCTTCACCACCTGAAGGCAATTTATCCCATTCGATGTAAGCACCTTTATCTAATTTTACAGTTGATACAACTGGTAAGAATTTGATTGATACCCATCTTTGTACAAGGGCAGCTAATACGAACATCCCTAAAATTGAAGCACCTTTTGTTACGTCTTGTAACAATCCGCCAGAAAGGTCATCAGTAATTTTAGAACCAGCTTTGTAGCCAAATTCTTGTGTATACCACATGAATGCCCAACGAATAATGTTCCAACCTAAGAAGAAGATGATTGGTCCAAGGATATTTCCTCCCATAGCTAATGAAGCACCTAGTGCACCTAGCATTGGACGTACTGTAAACCAGAACACTGGGTCACCAACACCAGCTAAAGGACCCATCATACCTACTTTAACCCCTTGAATCGCTACATCATCAACAGGCGCGCCATTCGCACGTTCTTCTTCCAGAGCCAATGTAACCCCTAAAATTGGAGAAGCAATGTATGGGTGTGTATTAAAGAATTCCAAGTGACGTTTTAATGCTGCAGAACGTTCTTCTTTTGTTTTGTATAATTTTTTGATTGCTGGAATCATAGAAAATGCCCAGCCACCGTTTTGCATACGTTCGTAGTTCCATGAACCTTGAATGAAGGTAGAGCGCCACGCAACAGCTAAACGATCTTTTTTTGATAATTTGATTTTTTCTTCTGCCATTTTATTTTCCTCCTTCAAGATTAATAGTCATTCAAAATGTCGCCTAAAGGGTCACCAGAGTTGCTTCCGCCTCCATTATTTGATGAACCACCCATTTTAGAAAGGTTCAAGTAAATAAGAGCTAATGCAACACCTAAAGCACCTAGAGCAATCAATGTTAATTGAGAAATTGCAGCTACAACGAAACCAATAACGAAGAATGGCCATACTTCTTTTGTAGCCATCATGTTGATTACCAAAGCGTAACCTACAGCTACGACCATTCCCCCACCGATAGCCATACCATCTGTTAACCATGCTGGCATTGATTCAAGGAATGATTGCACAGTTTGTGCTGGGATAAATAGCAACGCTGCTGCTGGGACCGCGATACGAACCCCTTGTAAACATACAGCAATGATGTGCCACATTTCAACCTTACGGATGTTTCCTTCTTCAGCAGCCGCATCCATCAAATGAACGATTGGAACAGCGATTGTACGTACGATCATTGTTAAGAACAACCCTGCAACAGCCAAAGGAACGGCAATCGCGATCGCAGAAGGAACACCTTTAACACCTTGTCCACCTAAAACTAAAATAATTGCTGATGCTACTGATGCTAATGCAGCATCTGGTGCTACAGCGGCACCGATATTTGCCCAACCTAAAGCGATCATCTGAAGCGTACCGCCAAGTACGATACCAGCTTCGAGGTTACCGGTAACTAAACCGATCAATGTACATGCCACTAGTGGTTGATGAAATTGAAATTCATCAAGAATACCTTCCATACCAGCTAGAAAGGCAACTAATACGACTAAAATTATTGAAATAATAGACATGATAAGCCTCCTATAAATTTTAATATTATTTATTACGCTTTTGCTAATTCAGCTTTTGCTTTTTTCAAAATATCATCCATGTTATCGCGTGAATCATTAGGTACTTTACGTACATCGAATTTCACACCTTTTTGTTCAAGCTTCTCAAACGCTTCAACGTCTTCTTGTCCCATAGACAATACTTTACTTACAACGACTTTACCAACCGAATGCGCCATTGACCCAACATTTAATTCTTTGATGTCTACGCCACCTTCAACAGCTGTCAATACGTCTTCAGGATTTTCAAATAAAAGCAATGCTTTGGTATTTCCAAAACGAGGGTCTTTTGCTACTTCGATCATTTTGCTAATAGGAATAACATTTGCTTTTACACCTGGAGGAGCAGCTTGTTCGATTAGTCTCTTACGCAGATCATCCTTTGATACTGCATCTGAAACAACGATAATACGGTTTGGTTGCACTGCTTTTGTCCAAGCTGTCGCAACTTGTCCATGTAACAGACGTGAGTCAACACGTGCTAATACATATTTGATTTTTCCGTCTCCGACCACAGTTCCTTCTGGAAGTGCTCCTTTAGGTTGTGCGTCTTCAACTGCTGCTTTCGGTGCTTCTGCCGGTTCTAATTCTTCCGGTTTTACTTTTACACCGTCTTTTGCTGTTTCAATGATGTGTGCTGCAATTTCATGAGCAGATTCCATTGAAAAGCGTGATGCGTAGGCTTCAATCAACATTGGTAAATTCAAACCGCTGACGATTGCCCATTTATCTTTGTGCTCTTCGAATAATGTGTTTGATTGATTGAACGGTGTTCCGCCCCATAAATCAACTAAGAATAACACTTCGTCTTGATTATCAAAAGAAGCAACCGCTTCTTCCAATTTGGCTCTCAAGTCATCTGGACCTTCACTTGGTTTCAAAATCACGGCTTTGACGTTTTCTTGTTCGCCAAAGATCATTGAACCGGATTGTAAGATTCCTTCAGCAAATTGTCCATGACTTGCTAGGATAATCCCTACCATATTTATACCTCCTATTTACTTTTGTTGTAACAAATTCAAAAATATTAATAATTGCTAACCATTACAACAGAATTATTTGACCTTTTCCAACAACCATTCTTGCTACACCTTTTTGATTTTCGCTAGTAGTTCCATCAAAAGGATTTTCCTGTCAGCAGGTACTTTTCGAATCTCTAACTCCACTTCTTGACTGTTCAAGTAACGAAAGGAATCAATATCTTGTTGATTTACTGAAACAAAATTGGTAATCATTGATTTGCCTTCAGTAAAACTCATACCGCCGATATTCAACGACTTCAACTGTACACCGCAGCGGACAACCGCTTCAACATCTTGGGGATTGGTGAATAAAAGCATCACTTTTGCTCGTGATAATAATCCACTATGATAGATTTGAATCATTTTCTGCACGGTTATTACATTTGCTGTGATCCCCGGCGGTGCAGCTTCTTTTAGTAGAAACTTTCTCAATTTATCTTGAGCGACTACATCGCTGATCACAATGATACGTTCAACACCTGTTTGCTTCGACCAAACTGTTGCGACTTGCCCGTGGATTAAACGATCATCTATACGTGCCAATCGAATATCCATCTGCAAAACTCCTTCTTCCTCACTACTTCACAGAAACCCCTATCATTTCTGTGTGAACAACCACCTCCTAGCACACACTACTATAAGCAAAAAGCGTGCCAACTTTTTTACGATACACTAATTGAATTTAAAGGATTCTTAACCAATACACAAAAACGATACACTATAAAAGTGTATCGTTTTTGTGTATTCATGGCACAGTGTATTCTTTTTTATCTAACTGATTATGGACTAGACGTAGCAGATAATACATTTCTTCTATCGGCACTTTTACTTTTATCTGATCTTCCAACAGAACAACTGAGGCTGCCAATTGGCTATAAAGAGGATCATTCGTTGTATTTGTCAATTCGTTTTCTTCCACAGTCAATGGTTCATTCCGAATAATACGTTCGATCATTCCTGCTGTGTGCATCACTAGGTTGATTTTGAATCCATATTCTTCATCGCCGATTTCCGTCGTCTGAGAGATTTGTGTAGAAAATTGCCACATTGGATCGATTAACTTACTACCATTAATAAAGATGAAATTATCAGAGATAAACTCAACACACGTATTTTTAGCTGACTCTTCATCTAGGGAGATGAATTCAGTTTCCTCCAATTCTGATTCCATCAGCAACTGATCCAAAATGACTTCGATATTTTGATCAATGAAACGTTCTAAAGGAATAAATGGGGCTTGGATATTCAAATCAGTAATCCCAGTAGTAGCTATGATCTGATATTCTTTTTGGATAACTGGCAGTTCTTCTTTCACTTCCACAATCGACAAAGCTAGAACTTCTAATTCTGTTTCTTGACGCTTGTTTACCGCTCGTTCGATCAATTCTTTGATTCTTTGTGCTGTACCTTCGCCAGATGCGCAGATAGCCAAAACAGCTTTTTTCTTATGAATAGGTTTTGCTTCCTGAACAGATTCTACAGAAGATATTTCTGCGTAACCTCGAAAATTTTTCAATGATTCATGCAACATATCTAGATCTGTCCCTAATACTGAGACCTTTCGTACAGTTTCCAAAACTAGAGAAGTTGTTACCATATCAACAGTACGTACTGGAATTCCAGTGTCTCTTTGAATTTGCGAATTAAACGACGCAAGGGACCCCATATCTACTAAGAGTATGACCCCGCTTCCTTCATCTACTTCTTGTACATTGCGTTCAATTCGATCCAATGCTGTTTTCGGATCCATATCTAAAGGCATGTCTACTGCTCGTACGTTCTCTGCATCTAACAACTGTTGGACAACTTGGACCATACTGCTTGCTGTGCTGTTTCCGTGAGCTGCAACGACTACACCGATTCTGCCGCTTGCTTGATTTGCCCGTAACGAGACGAGTAGAACGGTCAAGTAATAGTCTTCACTTTCTGGAATCTCCACTTGAAAATACGTTTCGATATAACTACGCACTTCTTTCGCAACAGCATATTCATCTGGAAAATCAAAAGCCATCTCACGGATGTTATCATTCGTATGCCGTTCTTCTCCTAAGTTGATTTTTTTCAAAAAAGAACTGATATGCAAGCTCATAGCATAAATAAAGTTTTGCTGAAACTCATATGGTAAAGATCTTTTGACCATTACATAAATCTGATTGGTCACTTCTATGATTTTCGGATCTACAAATTCTGCTAATTTGCTGTCTGCATTAAAAGAAAAACCATGGTCTTTATAGAAAGACTTCAGATGGATGTTGATATCTGTAGAAATGAAATGATTGATTGCTTCTTGATCCAAACCATCCGACTTCAGTAAAGCTGCTTTATCTCCGATGATATCATATAGATTATAAGGTAACTCATAGGAGTCCGATTGGATTTTCATGATCGTATCATTTGGTGCTACAGTTATCTTTGGCTCCAATATTTTAGAAAGCTCTGCCATTGCACTGCGGTTGCTTGCTAATTGAATCAATCCGCTACGAATCCCTTCTGTCAAATCATCGATTGTGATCGAGATTTCGGGTGATTGCATATGATTTAGAAATCCTCGTGCACATACTAACTGGATATTTGACTTCAATTGTCCTATATTTCCATAGGTCACACTGCCGATCAATGCTTTTGCTACATCTTCTGTCAAAGAAATCTTTCGCTGCGTGCGGTTTGCTTCGTGGGCAATCATGATTTTTACTAAATCGACTTTCTCATTTGCAGGACGTTTTTCAAAAGCCGGAAGTTTGATATTGATCGGGATACGCCGAACAAAAGTTTCTAATAGAGAAGAACCTGGGTCTTCTGTGGTCGCACCTACGATCCGTACATTTGCTTCATGGGATTTCGTTGTTTCCCCAAGACGACTGTAAGTTCCATGATCCATAAAGTAAAAGATCATTTCTTGACCTTCAGGCGGCAACCGGTGAATCTCATCCAAAAACAGCATACCGCCATCCGCTTGATCGATAATCCCCATTTTTTCTTCATCTGCGCCTGTAAAAGCACCTTTTGCGTACCCAAATAAATGACTCATCAAAAGCTCAGGGTTATTGGCATAATCAGCACAATTGAAAACAATCAGTTCCGTTTCCTCATCTATTACATGATGTGCTTTTGCAAAATGATACATCGCGTGTGCAAAATAAGTCTTTCCTGATCCGGTAGGTCCTGTAATCAAACAATTTAATCCTCTTGGCGGATACAAAATCGCAGCTTTTGCCTGTTCCACTGAATTTTTCATGCTGCCGTTAGCTCCAATGATTTTTGCAAAGATATCCTTAGTATCTATTTGGAGTGTATTTTTTTCTTCAGAGACCGACGTTTCTTTGTAACTGACTACATGTTTTGTAACTGGCTTTACGTGCGTAACGAGTGTTTGATATATGTAACGTACTGGTCGTCCGTCTGTCTTTATCAGTTTTCCTTCGCGCACTAGCTGATTCAGATCTTTACTGCTATTTGTTCGCTGAATCCCTAACACTTCAGCAATTTCCTGTGTTGTTACTCCTTGATCATATTCTGCCTTTGTTAAATGAGCGGTTTTTTCTTTGACATACATATAAATTCGGTCAATGCGTTTTGCCAATGGTATCGCTCCTTTTCTATAGACTGTTGTACTTAGGCTTCAAAACATAATACTATGTATTTATTTCTGTTTCGTCAACTATTTACCTGATTTTGTTTTGTTGATAACACGCGGATAGATAGAAATGTTCAATTTAAAAGAACCAAAAATCCCGATACGATTTTTATAATGGAAACAAGAAAAAGAACACTGTTTACCATATAATTATTTCACTGATAGCAAACAATATAGCTTCCATCAATTGAAAACGATAGTTATCAAAACATTCTGATTCCAAATTGGCAAAAAAATATTAAGTGTAAAAAGACAAAGTAAACTTCGTAGCCTCCACTACAACTTTTATTTTTATAAACAAAAAAAGGCTGTGACAAAAGTCTTGTCACAACCTCTTTAATCACAAGATTCAATTAAGCTTCTTGAGCTACTGGATAAACAGACACTTGTTTTTTGTTACGGCCTTTACGTTCGAAACGTACTACGCCATCAACTTTTGCAAATAAAGTGTCGTCTCCACCGATACCCACGTTTACACCTGGATAGATTTTTGTACCGCGTTGACGGTAAAGAATTGATCCACCTGTAACTGTTTGTCCATCAGCACGTTTAGCACCTAGACGTTTTGATTCTGAGTCACGGCCGTTAGATGTAGAACCGCCACCTTTTTTGTGGGCAAATAATTGTAGATTCATAGATAACAACATGGTCTGCACCTCCTATTTATCATTAATTGTTTTAATTTGGATATATTCTGAGTTTTCAGCTTCTATCGATTGTAATCCTAATAAAAGATTTTCTAATAGAATCTCAGCAATATTGTTTTGTTCTTGTGTCATTCCTGAAGTGACTTCGGTATAAAGATAACCGCCTTCTTCTTCATTCATTTCAACAATCGGCTCAAAACCGGCTAATGAGGCAATCCCGTTGACAGTGCTGATCGCTAACGCAGAAACACCTGCACAAACGATATCACTTCCATAAGGACCAGCATCAGCATGCCCGGTCAAAGTGAATGAAACGATCTGACCTGCGTCATTTCGCTTAAATGTTCCTTTGATCATATATAGGCCTTCTTTCTCAAACGCTATTAAGCGTTGATCGCGTCGATAACCACTTTTGTATATGGTTGACGATGACCTTGTTTACGGTGTGAATGTTTTTTAGGTTTGTATTTGAAAGTAACGACTTTCTTTTGTTTGCCGTGTTTTTCAACAGTACCTTCAACAGTTGCACCTGCAACAGTTGGAGCGCCTACTTTTGTAGATTCGCCGCCTACTAAGATAACTTCGTCAAAAACAACTTTTTCTCCTGCTTCAACGTCAAGTTTTTCAACATAGATTGCTTGTCCCACTTCAACTTTTACTTGTTTACCACCAGTTTTAATAATTGCGTACATGCTATAAAGCACCTCCTTCTGATATACTTAGACTCGCCATCCGAAGTGACAGCATATGCTGTGCTTATTACTTGTTCTGAGCGGTTGTAGCTGTGGAGTCCACAATTACAACAGTACTAGCTTACCAGAACAGCAATCGTTAGTCAACTAAATTTAAAATCAAAAAGTAAAACAAAAATTCAAGCAATACTTCTGCTTTTCTATCCTCACAGTTCTACCAAATAAAATAGTCGCATTGTGTTTCTTTTATTCTTATAATAAAAGAAAAAGGAGGAGCATAAATGGAATACCCAAAAGAACTGATACAAGAAGCTTCTTTAAGAATGAACGGCCGTCCTGTAGAAGGATTTATCGCTGGGCAAGGACCTCTTCATCCTAAACTGATGCTCGTGGGAGAAGCCCCAGGGAAAACAGAGATTGATACGCATGTTCCTTTTAGCGGTCAAGCTGGAAAAGAATTGATGCAGGCACTTTCTTCAACTGGCTTAACACGAGAAGAGGTGTATATCACCAGTGCTGTAAGGAGCCGCCCGTATCGCGTGACTCATCGGATCAATAAACGGACACAACAGTCAGAAACTGTTTATCCAAATCGGACACCTACTCGTTCCGAAGTATTTGCGCATGCACCAATATTGGATTACGAACTGATGAAGGTCCAGCCAAAATTAATTGCGACACTTGGAAACATTGGTCTTCAACGTTTACTTGGCAAAGAATATACGGTTACCAAAAATCATGGTCAACTCTATACAGGGCCTGTCTTACAATTAACAGAACAAAAGGATGCCTACGAATGGTCAGAAAAAAACTATCGAATTCTTCCACTTTTTCATCCAGCAGCTATTTTCTACAATCGCTCCCTTGTACCTGTTATCCATCAAGACTGGCAAGTACTAGCTTCACTTTTACAGCAATATTAAAAAGAACAGACAAGACTATAAAATCTTCAGTTTACAGTCTTGTCTGTTCTTTTTCATTGTTTTAACGGCTAATTGCAGTATATTTCGCATGTAAAGCTGTCAACGCATGAGCAACTGTTTGATGTTGATGCGTGAATGTATGTTCCCACAAGTGAGAAAGTTGTTTTTCTACTTCTGGCTGCAAGGAAGTATAGATAATCGTTTGTCCTCTTTGCTCTGCTTTTTCTTGAAATTCATCAAAAACTGCACGTGCCGTCAAATCAATACTTGGTACGCCTCGCATGGAGAAAATGACACCATCGTGATGATTTAGTTCTTCCAATTTATTTTTGAGTTTTTCTGAAGACATAAAAAACAGTGGACCACTAATATACACTACTGTCCAGTTATTCAGCTTTTCCGTTTCTGGCAGCCCCATTCTTTGCCAATCGATCGTTTCTAATGAAATCGTGATAGCAGCGCTTTTGACAACAAAAAATACACAGCCGCCGATCACCCCGATCACGATAGCAATACTTAAATCAAAGATAACTGTACAAATCATCGTAAGGATAAACAATAGAACTGCTGACCAATATTTATTAGTAAATAGCTCCTTGATCGTTTCCCATTCATTCATACGCCAAGCCGTCACGATCAAAACACCTGCAAGTGCTGGCATTGGAATCTGTGACATCACTGGCGCAAAAACAAGCATGGAGAGCAGTAAGACAACTGCATGTATCATACCAGCTAATCTAGTTTGTGCACCAGATTTGATGGCCACGCTTGTACGGGCGATGGCCGCAGTAGCAGGAATCCCGCCAAAGAAAGGAAGCAACAGATTTCCAATTCCTTGCGCCATTAATTCTTGATTGCTATCTAAGGGCTTATTTGCCATTCGGCCAGCCGAAGCACCACATAGCAAGCTTTCAATCATTCCTAATAAAGCAATGCTAATAGCTGGAACTGCCACTTGTTGCAAGGCAGAAAAGCTAAAATCTCCCATATTCAAACGATTACTACTGATCAATGTTTGTGGAATCTTACCCACAGTTGCTACTGGTAAATGGAACAATAGCATAACTGCTGTTGCCAAAATGATAGCCAGCAGCGAACTAGGCATTCGTTTCGCCCATTTTTTTGGATAGATAAACATCCCTAAAATGACTAGCCCTCCCATGATCAAAGAGGCTGTGTTTATCGGAAATCCTATCGTTTGATAACTACTTAGTTTTTCAATAACGTTTGTACCTTCCGAGTGAACACCAAATAAATTATCGATCTGACCTAATGCAATAATGATAGCAATACCTGAAGTAAACCCCGTAATTACGGGTGCTGGGATAAAAGAAGTCAGTGTTCCTAATCGGAAAAGTCCTGCTGCAAGTAAAAATAGACCCGCTAAAAAAGTAGCAAGCAATACACCTTGCATTCCCTTTGTTGCCGCAATAGACATCAAGATAGCTGCCATCGCACCTGTCGGACCTGATATTTGATAAAAACCGCCTGATAAACCGCCAATAACGATACCGGCAATGATAGCCGTAATCAAACCTGCGGCCGCATCAGCTCCGCTTGATACCCCAAAAGCCAAGGCTAAAGGCAATGCTACAGCAGCTACTGTGATCCCAGCCAAAAGATCTTTCTGAAATCTTGAAAGATCATAACCTGAAAATTCTTTTTTTAGTGAGGAAACATAATTTTTGAACACCTATCTAACTCCTTTTTCATGAAATTTTCTAAAATACCATTCATTAGAATATCATATTTCATGAGATAAAGTAATATTTTTCACAAAGTTTCCTGTTAGATAAATTCTTATTTTTTCTATATTTATAAGAAAATAGAAAGCAATGCCAACAGAGCTAGCCCACCTTGTTTGAGTAAAATCCAACGATCGCTAGTCAAACTGCCATATAATGCAACAAAAAAAATAGATATTAATAGCATACTTGTGATTTCTTTAGATGCGGAAGAAAGATAAGCTCCATAAAGTAGTCCCACTCCTAATAGTCCATTGTACACTCCTTGGTTCTTAAACAATGTTTGAACAGATTTTCTGCTTAACTCTTCTTTACTCATTTTAAAAACCCTACTTGTCGTGTCAGAATCAGTTCTCACCGTTTCGATATACATGATATAAAAAAATTCAATTGCAACTAGAGTCACTAAAATTTTCGATAGTATCGTCATATCTTCTTCCTCTTTTCTGATGAATTTTATTTTTTTGCTCCTTATAATTGTACTCGATAAGGATGTTTTTTTATTTTATTTGCCTTTGAAAACAAACAATATTGGCACAAAAAACAAAGAAAAACCGTTAGAAACCTCAGTTTCTAACGGTTTTTTAGCGTCACAGGAGGGATTCGAACCCCCGACCGTCCGCTTAGAAGGCGGATGCTCTATCCAGCTGAGCTACTATGACAAGAATCAGCGGAACATCAATAATTATAGATAATTAAATTGCTTCTGTCAATACGAAATAGTTATTTAATTAGCAAATAATGAATTATTTTGGCCCAACTACTAAATCAATCTTTTAAAACGAGACATTCTCCTTCAGCTGTTCTAAGGTTATCAATGGAAAACAGGAGCTACATTGACTTCATGCTACTCCTGTTTATTTAGATTTCCTGTATCCTTTAATTGACTTACAAATATAGAAACTTTTACATCAAGTTCGAATTGAGCCCTCGATTCAATCGATTATCTACAGGCTGCCATAATCATGTATCACAACTCGATTGTTTCTGATTCCTTTGTCATTAAGATCACACCATCACCTAATGGCAAGATTGTCGATGTCAAATCGGGATGATCCATCACAACACGAAGAAATTCATTTAATTTACGATGGATAGCTCGTTTGCCACGGGGAATCTCTTCATCTGGGAGCAAGATCGTTCCTCCTTGGAAGATGTCATCTACCATCAAAACGCCACCTTTTCTTAACAAACGTAAGCATTCAGGTAAAAATTCAATATATTTTGATTTTGCACTATCCATAAAAATAAAGTCATACGGACCAGACAACTCCGGCAAGATATCTGCTGCTTGACCTTCAAGCAAAGTCACTTTATCTGTCAGTCCTAGACGTTCATAGTTTTTTTTAGCTTTCTCGATCATGACATCGAAACGATCAATTGTCGTAACATGAGCGTTTTCTCCGATTGTCGTGGCCATGACACTTGATGAAAAACCGATAGCTGCTCCGATCTCCAAGATTCGTTCAGGCTGAAGCTGTCCAAGTAAAAATTTCAAAAATACAACTGTTTCATGGGGAATAACTGGTACTTCTGCTACATGAGCTTCTTCTTCCAGTTTGCCTAGCTCACCCGGTAATTTTTTTTGCTGGGTACGCATAAAATCCAATAGTTCTTCTTTGACTACAGGACGATGCATCATTTCATTGCGCATACTACTCCTCCTCTTCACACATTATACGAACAACTGACTAAATCTACAAGCTGCATGAGTGTTTTCTCGTGTTTCATGTTCAGAAGAGTCGTTGGATCTCTGGAATACATTTATGTTTTTAACATTCTTACAAAAATTTCTGTGTTCGTCTCCGCTTCTTTTTCAACTCTACAAAGGTATTCCATGCTGTGATTCCTGTTAGGCAAAAAGCAATCGTAAAGAATAACCCCTGAATCCATGCAAATGCCGTTTTTGAAAGGACTAGTCCAATATATGGAATCTGAAAGATGGGACTACCGATAATATTTCTCTTTTTTACTACTCCAGGCTCAATATAAGTCTTTGTATCAGCTTTTGTATAAAAATCTTCGTGGTTGTTTTCAACGGCTATTACGCGACGCGTCGAGATTTTTTTTCCTGAATTTTCATAATATGTAATAATATCTCCGACTAAAATCTCATTTGTATTTTTCGGTCGTACATATATCAGATTTCCTTGTGCATAATATGGACTCATTTCTTTGTCCTCAATAATATAAGGAGTCAAACCAAAAATTCGGGGAACCAAGACGACGAGAAGAATAAGAATTAAAAATATAATCAACGTTATAGAACTTATAAAAGTTATTTTTTTGTAATCAGGCATCGTTTTCAACTTCTTTCTTTATTCAATCCTTCTTAATCATATAATAACGATAAATTTTTTTCAAATTATAGCTGTAAAAATGTTTCCCTTTAATAATTACATGTTTCTAATTCTATTTCCTCATCTTTATCTCATTTTTTATTATAAATAATTGACGTTAGTTTAAAAAACGTTTACCCTAACATTACAAGTTTTAGAAAGGAATACCTTTATGGCTTTTTTTAATAACATATATAATAAAAAAGAATCTTTTTATTTACGTATAAAGTGGAGCATAATCATTATATTATCATTGTTATTTTTAACAGGAATTGCTTATTTCTTTTATTTTATTTTTTCTCCTGCGGACAGCAATCAAATGAAAGAAATAAAAGATTCGTGGGTTTTCTATACAAAAGATGATCCTGATTTTAAGTTTGACAGCAAGTACACTCGTACGATTCCTACCGTGGATAAAGACGAAACATTCATTATGGAAACGACACTTGAAAAACCGTTGGACGAAGCAAATTTACTAATCAAAGGAAACCATCAATGGATTACTGTATATCTAGGCGAAAAGATTTTATACCAACGGAAAGATTATCAGGAAGAAAGCAATCCCGGACTCTCATTGGCTGTGATAGATTTACCAGCAAATTATATCGGAAAAAAATTGACCCTTACAGTCTCATCTCCTTATCAGAACTATGCTGGACTGCCACCGAAAGTTTATCTAGGAACAACTGGACCATTGATTAGTTTTATTTATTCACAATCAGTGCCGCAAGTATTGACGATGATAATCGCTGTTTTTATCGCTATAGGGACCTTTTTCTATACGATCTACTTGATGTATAAACAAAAACGTCTTGAATACTCACTTATTCTCTTAAGTTGCTTTGCTTTGGCATTAGGATTTGAAGCTGTATCAGAAGATATTTTAAGTGGTATTCTTTTTGAACCATTCGTTCATTCTTTTTTATCTCATTTATTTATTATCTTAACGTCAGCTTTCATCATCTGCTACTATTGGAGCCGAATGTTTTACTATAAAAAATGGTACGGAATTTTTTGTACGTTCCAACTTTTGATTTTTATCGGCGTTCTGCTTTATGCAACTTTTACTCCTGCAGAACTTCCTGAATTAATGCCGATTGCTAATATTGCTAGTGTTATAAGCACTTTAGTCACTTCACTTGCATGCATTGGCGAAGCATATAAGAATAACCGTTTTTATGTAGCTTGTACACCTTGGATCGTCTTGGTAGCCATTATCCATTGCTTGATTTACATCCAAACGGCATTAGGTATCTATCAAACAACGATCAATTGGTCTACGATTTTATATATTATCATTCTAATCGTTATTATCAGCTACAATCTAATCGATCACATCTTAAATACCGACAAAGATCGGAGACAAGTAGATTTCTTAAAAATCAAAAATGATTTGTTGGAGCAACATTATGAGCAGCTTCGACAGCATATCCAAGAAGTAAATACACTTCGCCTGGAATTTGTCCAAGAGATGGAGAATCTGCAAGATTTAATGCATACGGACCAAACAAAAGCTAAAAACTATGTGGAAAAGATATTAGAAGAAGCAAAAAATTTCGAAATGCTGTGTTCTTTTTGCAACCACCAGGTGACAAATCTTATCTTAGCGCGTTACCAGAAGTTAGCTGCCAAACGGAATATTCAGATAACCTTCCAAGCAGATCTTCCCGAAGAACTTCCTATCAACGATGACGATCTGGCTCAACTTTTGATCCACGCTTTAGAGCATTCCTTTAGAGAAACTCATGCCATCGAAAATCCACTGTATCGAAAAATTTATTTGTCGATACACGAACAAGAGGAACATTTCGTCATTTGTTGCGAACATAGTGCACATTACGATACAAACCTATTTAGTCGAGGCATCACAGAAGAATTAGATGATCAGGAACGTTTTGACTTAATGATGATGAAAGACGTAGCGGATCGTTACACAGGAACACTAACGCAGGAAAAAGATACTTTCATTGATCGGATCACTGTTCAACTCTCTCGAAATTACCCGAATCCTGTATAAAAAATAGCGGAATCCATATATGTGGATTCCGCTATTTTTTATTTTCAATAAAGTAAGGTAAGCAATTCTTCTGGTTCTATCGCACCAAAATATTTCTTCACATCAATTTGGCTGACTATTTTTGATAGAGATGCTTTATCATATTTCTGTCCAACCAATTTTTTTTCCACGTCAGAGATATCTCCTAGTCCGAAGAAATCGCCAAAGATTTTTGCTTCTTTGATCATTCCTTCTGAGACATTCAAATGGACTTCAATCGAACCGATAGAAAAACGTTTTTGGCGAGAGAAATTGAAATCTGGAGACTTCCCGTAATTCCAATCCCAATTTCGATAATATTCCTCAGAGATTCGATTGATTTTTTTCCAATCTTCATCAGTCAATTCGTACGTTTTTACTTCTTCTACTGACTCTACGCCGAAAATTTTCAACAAGATTTCTTGACGAAATTCTTCTGTTGTCATTTTTTGCTTTTCTTCTGGAAGAAATGGTTTGATATTCGTTACACGAGAACGGATCGATTTGATTCCTTTTGATTCGATTTTGTCTTTTTTTACTTTTAATGCATTGACTACTTCATTGATATCAGAGTTGAACATAATTGTTCCATGAGCAAACATCCGACCGTTGGTAGCATACATCGCGTTGCCAGAAAATTTCATGCCATCAATGACTAGATCATTTCGGCCTTTCAATTCCGCCCCAGCAACACCCAATTCATGAAGTGCTTGGATGATTGGCTGTGTTACTTTCGCAAAGTCACGGAATGAATCCCCATCATCAGGCATGATAAAACTAAAGTTCAGGTTTCCAAAATCATGGTAGACAGCTCCGCCTCCACTTAAGCGACGGACAACATGAATGCCATTTTCTTCCACATAATCTCGATTGATTTCTTCAAGCGTATTTTGGTTTCTGCCGATGATGATTGAAGATTCATTGATATAAAAGAGCAAAATAGGTTCATCTAAAGGCATTTCTTGCAGCAAATATTGTTCAATTGCTAAATTGATTCTTGGGTCGTGGTTTTCATTTGGTACAAAAATCATGTTCTTCCTCCTAAATGTTAAACACTTTGTCAACTGCAGCAAGTTCTACATCAATCCCTTTGCCTGCTGCCTTTTGCGCTTCATTTTTCAATTGTTCTAAATCACCAAACTGAGGTAGGTGTGTAAGTACAAGTTTCTTTACGTTAGCTGATTTCGCAAGTTCTCCAGCTTCTTTTGAAGTGAAATGGGCATGATGATGTTCATTTCCTTCAAAAAGATAGGTATCTGCTAGAAACAAATCAGCATCTTTCGCAAAATCAGCGAAACTTTCCAAATAACCTGAATCACCTGTAAATACGAATACTTTCCCCGTTGTTTCTTCTACGATACGCATGGCGTAACATACTACTGGATGGATTGTTTCCATAAAAGTAATCAGAAAAGGACCAATTTTTAATTCTTCAGCTTCAAAATAAGGATGTCCTTTTGAGACATTTTCCATCGTCAATTCTTCAAAGTGAATGGAATCTTTTGTGTGTCCATAAATTGAAAGCAATGTCTCCGGATTTCTCTTAGGATGAAGTTGCCAGTAATACTGTAATACACCAAGGTCAGCAATATGATCATGATGATAATGGCTAAGGATCACAGCATCTAGATCAAGTGGATCAAGGTGTTCTTGTAATTTGATCAGCGTAGCACTACCTGCATCGATCAACAAATTGAACCCGTCAGATTGAAGCAAATAACCTGTTGTCCCTTGATTTTTATAAGGATACGCTCCTAAGCATCCTAAAACAGTTAATTTCATCGTACATTCCCCCTCAAAGATTTATCCTACCACAAAAGTTATTTTTTTGATGAATAAACTGCTTACATGCTAAGTAAAATAGGCGTCTGGACCTCCTTTTTCAATCCGTGCTTGTTCATAAAATTCTGCAACTGACACATTCACATAAACAATGACCCACAAAAGACCGATGAACAAAGCGATTGCTCCTAGCAAATACCAGCCGATAAAAGACAGCTGCAACAAAATATACGTACCAATTCTATCTTTCAATAAAAACCAGCCATATTTCAAACATTGAATAACCGACAAATCAGGATAGTCGAACTTTGTCCATGCAGCAAATTGGAATAAACCGCCAACAATACTCATGATGAGTGCTGAAACAAAAATCATCCCTATCATCGATAAAACAAAGCTGATATCAAGAAAATCTTCTGGCATGACACCCGTAGGTACCGCATTTGAACTGAAAAGCAGCTGCATATAAGTACTCACTCCGCTGATTAAAAACATGGGCAGAAAGATTAAACTGTTGAGTAGCCAGTTGATGACTGAATTGATCAAATTGATGCCAAGTATCGAACCAAAATACTTTCTTTGGAAAACTGAAAATAAAAGGTTACTTTTTGGTCTGCCACCCCGTACAACTACTAGCGCAATGTAAAACAATGCATAGTTGAATGCGAATAAAAGTAACTTATCGACTAGAAAACTCAATAAGTGCTGCTGCATGCTTTCTTCCGGAAAAGGACTGAAACCGTCAAAAAAGTTCTGGATGACGCTCGTAAATATTATAGATAAGAAAACAAGCCAAGTATTGATTCCCCATTGATTTTCCAAAGAAACTCGTGCTTTTTTCCGATATTCAGAAATAGGTATTCTATTATTCATTATTCATAACTCCGAATTTTTTCAACTGTTTCACTATCAAGCCGTTTCACTAATTCTGTGACTAGTTTCACTGTATTCAAATAATCATCTTCATGAATCACTGATGTATGGGAATGCAGATAACGAACAGGAACGGTAATGGCTACAGACGGAACACCATCTCTTGTCAAATGCATTTGTCCTGCATCAGTTCCTCCGCCAGAAATCACTGTATATTGGAATGGAATATCCATTTCCTCTGCTACATCAATAACAAAATTCAATAATTTTTTATGCGGGATCATAGATGCATCAAAAATCAAAATCTGTGGGCCTTTTCCTAAAATCGAATCTGCTTCTTTTGGTGTCATTCCTGGAGTGTCTCCTGCTGTACCAGTATCTAAAGCAAAAGCAATATCGGGATTTACAAGGTGTGTACTTGTTCGAGCACCTCGCAAGCCTACTTCTTCTTGCACATCGCTTCCTGCGAATAAAACATTTGGGTGTGCTTCTTTAGATAGATTCTCTAATACTCGCAGAGAAACAGCTGTTCCGATACGATTATCCCATGCTTTTGCCAGTAAATATTTACTGCCATTCATTCGTTTGTATTCAATATATGGAGTGACCATATCTCCAGGACGTATGCCCCACTCTTTGGCTTCTTCTTGGCTTGATGCGCCAATATCAATGAACATATCCTTTATTTCATAAGGTTTATTTCTTACTTGAGGTGTTAAAACATGTGGTGGTTTGGAACCAATCACACCGTGGACGATTTTCCCTTCACGTGTTTTGATTTCAACTTGCTGAGCAAGCATGACTTGCCCCCACCAACCTCCAAGAGTTTGGAATTCCAAGAATCCTTTTTCGGTTATTTTTGTTACCATAAAACCAACTTCGTCCATATGTCCAGAAATAAAGACCTTGGGGCCTCCGCCAGCACCATGTTTGGCAATCACACTGCCTAAACCGTCATAAAAAATATCATCAGCGAATGGTTTGGCATATTCTCTGAATACTTCTCTTACCTCTTCTTCATTTCCAGGTACTCCTTTTGCAGAAGTTAAATCAATAAGTAGCTGTTCTTCTTTTGTATCCAAATGTTTTCCCCCATTTCTATATTCATATTGTGATTATACCATTGCTTATGATTTTTGTTCAGGCAAACTTGGTATTTTTATCTTTTATTCAGAATATTCAAAAATAAAGAAAACAAGCGAGCAACACTCGCCTGTTTTCTTTATTTTAATTGTAGTTTATCTGGTATTTGATGTTGCCAAGATTTGCTAAAAAAAGCATCGTCAAGATGATACTTACTAGCAGTAATATGATTTTCTTCTAAAAACGGTCTGATCTGTTGATCTGCAGCCAACCAGCCTTTCCAGCCTAGATGGATCGTGTCTTCCATAAAATAGTTGGTACCCGCTTGATTGACAAAATCAGCTATTCGATTGAATCCTTGGCTATTTAATTGAAATTTGATCTTTTTGGCAAATCCTTGTAACATTTCTTGAGATAGTCCGGTATAATCGCTCCATTTCTCGTTAACCGGTGGGATGATGAACAATACTTCGTTATGGTTTTTTGCTAATTGATCCAAGACCAGCTGAAAATCAGAAAATTCTGGCGAAAAACGATAATCCCAATTTTTTTGTGACTGTTTGAGCTCTGGCTCGTGGGCTCGGATACGATGCGTATAAAAATCGTTTTTCAACCCGAATGGATTATTCGTCGTTTCTCGTTCTCCAATTTGATTTGCTAAAATGGATAATTCTGTTTCTTGGTATTGTTTTGGTAATCGTTTTGACTCATGATCGATTTTTTGCTGTCGATCTTTCAACCCAATATTGCTGAATACTTCATCCTCTCTCTTCAGCATGTTCCATTGGCTGCGCAGCTGATTCAAAGATTCAGGTAAAGGTAGCTTCCCTTTTTTGATCGTTTGCAGAATCGCCGTCAACGTATCATTCTCTTTTACTTTTGAGAAAGTTAATAATCTTCTAGCTAAATAGCGATCAGCAGGCGTTACTTTCTTCATTGAAAACAACCAGTCGTATGTTTGAAGTTCAGAATAATACGTATTAAAGTAATCAGTTTTTACACCATTTTTAACGAACCACTGAGGAGAAATAATAAAGACGACTTTCTTGTTTTTCATAGCATCTCCTGCAGAACGCATCATCATATATTGGCTTAACGATTGTGTCCCGGGTGCTCCCAGCAAAAATGGACGATAGTTTCGCTGGTATTTTTCTGCCAGAACAGACGGATGAAATGGACTGATTCTGCTTAATTCACTTGAGCCAAAAAAAGGAATATATTGTTTTTCAGATAATGCATAATTTTTTATCGCATCTCCTTTCAACACGTTCACTGACATGGAAGAAGAGGCACGTCTAATCGTTTCTGGATTAGAGATATCTACTTGATAGGAGGAGGTAAAAAACACAAACAGTAAGCCAACAGCTAAAACAACCGGGCCGAAAATAGCAAAAAGTTTCTTTTTCATACTCAACCCTTCAATGCAGTTGCTTGTTGAATGATTTTATTCGGTGTGCTCCAATCCTCTCGCTCGAATTCAGATACAGGGACTTGGATATCCAGCTCTCCGTCTAGCTCGACTAATAATTGAACAGATGCTAAAGAATCAAGCAACCCTTCATCAAATAGATCAATATCACGATTTTTTCTTACTTCATCTGTTCCTGTTATTTCTTCTAAGATTGATAAAATTTGTTCTTCCATTTTCCTTTTCTCCTTTGTTATATAAATTAATATGTCACTATTCGTTAGCTAAAAAAAAGTTTATCTAAAAATCCTGAAAAAATCAGGAAGCTAAAACATACTGCTTGAAATGTCAAAAATACGGCTAAGCCATGCGTAAATTTGTTAGAAGGCAACTGCTCTTTATGCTTCTTCTTAAATCGGATCCATGCATCTGTCAGACAGATCAGACAAGCATGATACAGTCCATATACGATGTAGTACCACGTCAATCCATGCCATATACCCATTAGAAGAAACAAAGCAAAATAACCGATATTTGACATTACGATCTTGCTTTTAAAAAATTTTTTCTTCATCATGAAGAACATCAATCGCATATATACATAATCACGGAACCAAAAGGACAGCGTCATATGCCAACGATTCCAGAATTCTTTGATATTCCATGATAAAAAAGGTTTATTGAAATTGATTGGTGTCTGATATCCCATCATGTAGCTTGTACCGACTGCAAATAAGCTATAGCCAGCAAAATCAAAAAACAAATACATACTGTACACGTACATATAACCTACTAATGCCCATGAAATACCACCATGCTGTAAGGCAATGCGTCCCACTACAGGAAGCAGTACTTGACCAAAATAATAACCGATAATGAATTTATATAAAAAACCGACAAAAATATTTTGGACGCCTTTTCCCAAAAGATCAACATATTTATCACGAACAGGCGGATGGAGCTGATCTTTTTCAAATCTCCTATAGCGATCGATTGGTCCAGAAGAGATTGTTGGAAAGAACAGCAGAAACTGGATATAACGAAATGGCTTATATGTTTTGATCATGCCATCTCTTATTTCCATGATCATTTGTACAGATTTAAAGGTTAAATAAGAGATTCCTAAAAAACCAAGTAACGATGCTTTTCCATGTTCAAAAAAAGGAGTCACTTTCGTTAAAAACAGTGGAATTATCGCTAAAATAACGGCGGCAAAAAACCATCCTGTCTGATTTTTCCTTTGCCGATAAACAAAATAGCCCCATACAAGTATCGTCTGCCACAAAACATACCCAATCAGCGCCGCTCCCTGTTGCCAATAATTACCTCCAAAGCTGACAAATAAAAAGAAAAGTGTCACTGCTGATTGATAAACTGGTAATCTTTTTTCCCATATCAATAAAGATAGAACGATCGGTACAAGCGCAATGGCTAAAAGAAAAAAATAAAACGGCTCTGCATAAGGGATCATATGAGGTAACATCATTCAGGATTCACCTCAGCTGTTAATTTTTTTCGATCGATTTTTCCATTAACTGTCTGAGGCAGCAGATCGACATAATGGAACTTCTGAGGAATCATATAATCCATCACAACTTCTAGTAATTGTTCTTTGATAGATTTAGTCAACTGAAAATCCGGCTGTTTCGTTTTGTTTTCTAATACGACAAAAGCAACCAGCTGCTGTACTTTTGTTCCTTGGTATTTTGGTACGACGACAGCTTGTTTGATTCGGTTGTCTTGGAGCAGATAATGTTCGATATCCCCGAGTTCAATCCGGTATCCATGTAATTTGACCTGCTGATCCATACGTCCTTCATAAAATAAAAGCCCATCTTCATCTAGTCTACCTGCATCCCCTGTATGGTAACTTGCTAAGTCATTTTGACAAAAGAACGCAGCAGCTGTCTTTTCGGGATTGTTCAGGTAACCTTTTGATACGCTTGGTCCTGCAATAATGATTTCACCCGTTTCTCCTTTTGAAACAGGTTTACCTTCTTGGACAATAGAAACTTTCGTGTCTTTTTTTACGTAGCCAATCGGTAGTCGGTCATAACTATCTAGTACATGCTGGTCAATCTGAATACTTGAAATAGCTACAGTTGCTTCTGTTGGACCGTAAGTATTATATATCCGTGCATTTGGGAATCGATCAAGTAGACTTTCTGCAGTTTTTTTCGTCAATTCTTCTCCGCAAAATAAAAACATGTCCAATTCCGGCACATTTTCTCCATTGAATGTAGGTTCCATCAAGCAAATATCCATAAATGATGGAGTAGAAACCCACACATTCAACTTCAAGGCTGGCAATGTCGCGAATAATTGACGAAAGTCTTGAACAACTGCTTTATTTAACGGCTTCAGCATTCCGCCAGAAACTAATGCAGGATAAATAGAAAATACCGATAAATCAAAAGAAAATGGCGCTTGGGCTAAGAAATGCATACCAGGATTGATCCCAAAGTCTTCCATCGTCCATTGAACAAAGCTGACTAGATTATCATGACTGATTTGTACGCCTTTTGGTTCTCCAGTAGTACCAGAAGTAAAAATAATATAAAAATTTTCTGTACCTTTTACGCTATTTCTGGGATAAAATCCTACTGGTATCTTCTTGATTTCTTGAAATTCTTTTTTTGTTATGACAGGAACCGAAGGAATATCTTCTATCCAGTCCCCGATACTGATGACCATAGATGGTTTAGCCACCCGAAAGATCGATAGGATACGCTCCTTGGGTGTATGCTCTTCAATCGGCAAATAGGCATGGCCAGATTTGACAACCCCTAGAAATGAGACAATCATTTCAAACTCCAAATTGCCAAAAACGACAATTGGTCCATCGCCTTCTACCTTTTTTTCTAAATAATAAGCAAGTGCGTCTGATGCTTGTTTCAATTCACCAAAAGTATGCGTCTCATCCGCCTGATAAGCAACTCGATCAGGTTCATTTATTCCCCAATCATCGATTGCTTCAATAATCGTTTTGATTTCCATACTCTTCCTCCTAAAATTCGTTATAGATAAAAGTTCCTCCTTGAATATTTTTATAGTGATACAGATAAATCAGGAACAGCAGTACTGCACTATAAAAAATTGTTCGAATGATGAATTTTCCCCAATAATTCAATTTTGGATTAGAACGCCATTTGTTCATTGGATTCCCTCCTCATATAACCTCACACAAAGTGTAACTAATTTTGACAAAAAGAAACATGTGTCTAGCTTACAGAAACCGTTTTTTTACTAACAGTTTTGTCACATAGCTTTTATAAAAATAGCACATCAAATCACTGCTTTTTTCTTTATAATTTCTCGTACTTTTAAAAAATATAAAAAATAAAGAGGTTGTGACAAAAATCGTGTCACAACCTCTTATTCCAAATAAATGGTATTCAAAATTTAGTTCTATTTATTATCTTGTCTTATTCCGTATATCATTCCTCGATAATCCGACAATATAACTGACTCGTAATGACATAAAGCAAAAGATAGATAAGGATCAATAAGCCACTCACAAGATAAGCCAACCAGTAATCGGCAGTTTTTATATACTGAGTGAAGACATTGATTGCAAATACTGCGTGAGTGATCCCTAATATCATGGGTGGAAAGAAGGTAAGTGCGTTTTGCTCGAAGATCATCCGTCTGATCCTTCTTTGTGGAATCCCCAGCTTAGTCAATAGGTGATAATTTTCTTTTTCTTCCTCTGCTTCTGCTAATTGCCGGACTGTCAAAATACTACCAGTAGCAATAATCACGATCATCCCGACAAATAGTGTGACAAAAATATTGATACCGATTCGCCGATTAACTGCACGCAATTTCGAATAGCTGGAAGAGAAATTCAAACGAGAGCTTTCTTGGCTAAATTGTGCTTCCTTCATTTGGTCATCCGGAAGTTTCTTTGTGCTAATTTCTCCTTGTAGACTTCCATTTACGATATCATAAGAATAATAAACAGCATTGAGCCACTTTATCGACAGGTCATTGCTCAGTCGTTCATCTATTTTTTCATTATTTCCACCTGATACATCTACATTGACTACTTGATAATCCACACCTTTTGCTTTTTCAAAAACGGTATCATCTACAATCAGTACAGGACTTAGATATACCATTGTTTCGTCACCTAATACACTTGGAAGCATTTGTTGAATCTTCAATTCTTGATTATCTGGCAGTCCAATACTAGATCCATATAATGAAATATTCCGAAAAAGAGTTTGCATTTGATCAAGCAAAACAGTATGACCAGGTGATTTCAAAGAAATGTTCGGCAAATCTGGATTAACTTTTCTGAAGGCTTGATATTGTGTTTCCGTGATCAGATTAGCAGTTTGAAACATAGGTTCTTCGAGATTTTGACTATAGATACTCCCAATGACTTTATAATGCAAGGTGATTTCTTTAGTTATCTTCTGCCCTTCCTCTGCTAGAATCGGCTTGATTTTTTTCTCTGTCTCAACATCAAACTGATAGTCCATCGGGGAGGAAACTTTCTCCTGGTAGGATAAAATAGTAGAGATACTAGCCGTGCCGCCAATTGTCATTAAAGAAATTCCGAGAATGACTGTAATCAGAGAATTTGTACGCCAACTTTTGAGCAAATGAACTTGCGTGTTACCCATTATCAAAAAATTGATACCATAGTAATAAATCTTCCATTTACTCAATATGATCAAAAATAACCGAAATGTATAACAGAAAAACAAATAAGTACCGACCACACAAACGAAAAAAATTAAAAAAGGAAAAAAGAAAACTAATGTATCAAGATAATGATAACTGATCATCCATGAAGTGATTTCCCTAAAATGACTAGCTCCAAAATATCCGCTCGTTAAAAGTAGTAACCCGATGACTGCGAGTAATCGGTGCCTTGTCCTGAAGCGCATTGTTGAACTATCTGCTTGTTCTTTTTCTCCAAAACTTCGAATCATTGGATAGCGCCATATTTTCCATATTGAATATACAGATACTGCTAAAAGGATGATGAAAAAAGCAAATAAAGTATCTACTACTGATGGAATGGAGATAAAAAATGGACTAGTAAGATCCATATCCATCATTCGAACCAAAATCATTGAAAAGAGTTTGGAAAAAATAATACCGAGTAATATCCCAGAAATACAGGCGAACAATCCAATTATCATGATTTCTAACACATATATACCTGATATCTGCAGTTTATTCATACCAAAAAGCTGATAGATGCCTATTTCCTTTTGCCTTCTATTCAAGAAAAATCGGTTGGCACTGAATACGAAAAAAAGCAAAACAACAGTAATGATAAATCCACCAAAACTCAATCCACCATCTATCGAAGTATCTTGACTTGCTCTTCTGACTAAAGATTGATCGTAGGTCATTGCGCTGAAGGAATAATAGATCATTACGGATAAAGTCAAACTGAAAAAATAAACAAGATAGCCTCGTGACTGCCGAAAAAAACTTTTAACGGCTAGTTTATACAGCATTCATTTTTCCTCCTCCGCCAATCGTCGCCTGCATGTCTATTACTTTCTCAAAGAACTCTCTTCTTGTCCCTCTTCTGACAACTTCAGAAAAAATCACACCATCTTTAATAAATAAAATTCTATCGCAGTAGCTTGCTGTATATGGATCATGGGTGACTAACAGTATCGTTGCTTTTTCTTTTTGATTCATGGTCTTCAAGTAGTTCAACAATTCTGTAGCCGACTTCGAGTCCAAAGAGCCAGTTGGTTCATCTGCAAAAATCACTTGTGGCTGAACAACAAGTGCTCTAGCAGCTGCAATTCGTTGTCTCTGTCCGACAGAAAGTTCATCGGGATACCGTTTGAGCAGTTCTTCTATATTCAACAATTGAGCTACATGTCTTACTCTCTTTTCCATTTCCTCTTTAGTCATCCGTTCAACTGCTAGGGGCAATAGGATATTGTCTTTTGCATTTAGGGTATCGATCAAATTGAACTCTTGAAAAATGAATCCTAGTTTTTTTCGACGAAAGTCACTGAGCTCACTGTTTTTCATTTTTGTGATTTCTTTTCCTTGGATCGAGACACTGCCCATCGTAGGCAAATTGATCGTGGACAAGATATTCATCAGCGTTGTCTTTCCTGCACCACTTGGGCCCATAATCCCAACAAACTCGCCTTCTTCTACTGTGAATGAGATATTATCTAAGGCTTTGACGGGAGAAAGTTTGCTGCCGTAGCTTTTACTTAGATGTTTCACTTCGATCATCTTTTCCAATTCTTCTCCTCCTCTTTCATTTTTCATTTCTATTTATTTGCATAGTAGCATATCTACGAATAATTTGCTCTTATGTTTTTGTCACTTTTACTTGGACTGAATAAAAAATTTTATTCAATTATTTTATTCAGCAAAATTAAATATGCAAAAAACAAATCCACCAGCTACAAGTTTTCACCTTTTTTCACAATAAAATATACACTACATATAGTATAGAAATCCAATTATACAGCACATTGAATACTATATATAGCCGATATTTAGTTGCTCCTTCCCCGATTTTGTTTTATGATAGACAAGAACAATTTAGCAGGAGTTGAAGATAATGAAAGTAAATTATGAAGAAAAAACTGTCGTTACTCAGCAGCCAGAGACATCCCAGATGAAAGTCATCAAACGCGATGGCCGCCATGTTGATTTCGATGAACAAAAGATCAATGAAGCACTGATCAAAGCAGAAAAGAAAATTCACGGCTCATTATCACCACTTACTTATGAAAAAATTCAAATGATTGCAGACTTGGTTGTCCAAGAAATCAAAAGCCGGTTTGCTGAAAATGTCAAAATCTATGAGATTCAAAACATCGTGGAACATATATTACTAGAAAAAAACGAATATGAATTAGCAGAAGAGTACATCAATTATCGTACCAAACGAGATTTTGCTCGCAGTAAAGCAACAGATATCAACTTTTCGATTGAAAAGCTAATCAACAAGGACCAAACTGTCGTGAACGAAAACGCAAATAAAGACAGTAATGTTTTCAATACACAGCGAGATCTGACAGCCGGGATCGTTGGAAAATCAATCGGACTGAAAATGTTGCCACCACATATAGCAAATGCGCATCAAAAAGGCGATATCCATTACCATGATTTGGATTATCATCCTTATACACCGATGACGAATTGCTGCTTGATTGATTTCAAAGGCATGCTGAACAATGGGTTCAAAATCGGCAATGCCGAAGTCGAATCGCCAAAATCTATCCAGACCGCCACAGCACAAATCTCACAGATTATTGCCAATGTAGCGTCAAGTCAATATGGTGGCTGTTCTGCCGACCGAACAGATGAATTGCTTGCTCCTTTTGCAGAATTGAACTATAAAAAACATCTAAAAGACGCGGAAGAATGGATCGATTCGCCAGAACGCCAAAAAGAATATGCAAAAGCAAAAACCAAAAAAGATATCTTCGATGCTATGCAAAGTTTGGAATATGAAATCAATACCTTATTTACTTCAAATGGACAAACTCCTTTCACTTCATTAGGATTTGGACTAGGAGAAAACTGGTTTGAAAGAGAAATTCAAAAAGCAATTTTACAGATTCGAATCAATGGATTAGGGAGTGAAAAGCGGACAGCTATCTTCCCTAAACTGATCTTCACTTTGAAAAAAGGTGTGAACTTAAACCCTGAAGATCCTAATTACGACATCAAACAACTAGCATTGGAATGTGCAACGAAAAGAATGTATCCTGATATTCTGAATTACGATAAAATCGTTGAATTAACTGGAAGTTTCAAAGTACCTATGGGCTGTCGTTCATTCTTGCAAGGGTGGAAAGACGAAAATGGTCAAGAAGTAAATGTCGGACGAATGAATTTAGGTGTTGTTACATTGAATTTGCCAAGAATCGCGATCGAATCAAAAGGAGATCAGAATAAATTCTGGCAGTTACTGTCTGACCGCTTAGAAATCATGAAAGATGCGCTTCTCTATCGTGTAGAACGTTGTAAAGAAGCCATTCCAGCAAATGCGCCAATTTTATATATGTATGGTGCTTTCGGGAAACGTCTTTCACGTACCGATTCTGTCAATGAATTATTCAAAAACCGTCGAGCTACTGTATCGTTAGGCTACATTGGATTGTATGAAGTTGCTTCAGCTTTCTTCGGTGGCGAATGGGAAACAAACCCAGAAGCAAAAGCTTTCACACTTGATATCGTCAAAGAATTAAAAGCTAATGCAGATGCATGGGGGGATGAATATGGTTATCATTTCAGTGTCTATTCAACTCCAAGTGAAAGTCTAACTGACCGTTTCTGCCGTTTGGATACAGAAAAATTCGGCATCATCGAAAATATCACAGATAAAGAATATTATACAAACAGTTTCCACTATGATGTGCGTAAAAACCCAACGCCATTTGAAAAATTGGAATTTGAGAAGGATTATCCAAAATATTGTTCAGGTGGATTCATCCACTACTGTGAATACCCTATGCTCCAACAAAATCCGAAAGCTTTAGAAGCTGTATGGGATTTTGCATATGACAAAATCGGGTATCTTGGTACGAATACGCCAATCGATCATTGCTATCAATGTGGTTTCGAAGGTGATTTCAAACCGACAGAACGAGGGTTCGAATGTCCAGAATGTGGAAATCATGATCCAAAAACATGTGATGTAGTCAAACGTACTTGTGGCTATTTAGGAAATCCGCAAGCTCGTCCGATGGTACATGGCCGCCATAAAGAAATTTCCTCACGTGTGAAACACATGAAATGAGGTTGTGAAAAAGCTGTCCTGCATCAAGTAATAAGAATAGCTAAACAAAAATAGCTCCTCATATTTTTCGTTTAGTTGGGCTTATTACTGCAGATGCAAGCTTTTGAACACCGTTTATTCAGAATAAGAGGCTATGACAAGTCTTTTTTCACCACCCTCTTTCGATGGCTTTGTATCTTTGAACGCCCTCTATCAAAATAAGAACAAGCTTTCTTGAACAATGGATTTAGGTCAGTTTGTTCTTATTTATGTGGTCGAGTAGATTTTATCTTCAATAGCTATATCTTTGAACCTTAAATGAAAGAAGTTTTTTTATGAGAAATCCAAAACCAAAAGAATGGTTAGCAAAAGACTACAGCCAAAACTATATTGCTGACTACAAACCGTTTAATTTTGTCGATGGTGAAGGTGTCCGCAACAGTCTTTACGTTAGTGGCTGCTTATTTGCCTGCGAAGGCTGCTTCAACAAAGCTGCACAAAATTTCCGATATGGCAAACCATTCACACCTGAATTAGAAGAACAAATCATCGCTGACTTGCGCAACGATTACGTGCAAGGTTTAACTTTACTTGGTGGCGAACCTTTTTTGAATACAGATGTTTGTCTGCAAGTCGTACGACGTATCCGAAAAGAGTTCGGTACGACAAAAGATATCTGGTCATGGACAGGCTATACCTTTGATGAATTGCTACAAGATTCAGAAGATAAATTAGAACTCCTTTCGCAAATCGATATCCTTGTTGACGGACGCTTTGAATTAAGCAAACGTGACCTAAAACTACAATTTCGCGGAAGTAGCAACCAGCGGATCATTGACGTCCAAAAATCTTTAGAATCCAATCAAGTTGTGATTTGGGAAAAATGTACGGATGCAACAGAAACCTATGAACAAATCAAAAAGCAAGACTTGATATAAAAACAGCTTTGGGAGAGAAAACGGATTTCCGGTTTCAACTCTCAAAGCTGTTTTTATATTTCTTGATTTTCCCATAATGGAAGGACGATGTTTTCATAAGTCATCGGGTCCAGATTCGTCAAAGTAATCCCTAACAATCGGATTCCTTTTTCTACTCCCAAGATTTCCTCCCATATAAGGCTTGCTTGATAAAAGAGTGCTTCTTTTTTATAGATATATTCTGGCAATGTCACTCTTTTGGTCACAGTAGAATAGTCCGTGTACCTGACCTTCAAAACTACTGTTTTCCCATGTTTTTGGACTCTTCTCAGTGCTTCTTCTACTTTTTCAGCTAGTTGGCGCAACTGAGTCAGCACTGCTTCTTCCGTTTGCAACGGCTGCCCATAAGTATGCTCTTTTCCCACAGATTTTCGCTCTCTTGTAACGTTTACTGGAGAATCATGGATTCCTCTGACTTTACGATAAAGAGAATAGCCCATTTTTCCAAAATTTCGAATCAACATCATTTCTGTGCATTCATATAGGTCTTTTCCTGTATAAATCCCTAGCTCATGCATTCTAGGTACAGTTTTCTTCCCTACCCCATGAAATTTTTCAATTGGCAAAGCTTTTAAAAATGGCACAGCGTCTTGAGGGGCAACTACCGTGATTCCTCTAGGTTTTTGATAGTCTGATGCTAATTTGGCCAAAAACTTATTGTAACTTACTCCCGCAGAACATGTTAGCTGGACACTCTCCCAAATATCTGCTTGGATCATTCGGGCGATTTTGATGGCTGACTTGCAATTGATTTTATTTTCGGTCACATCAAGATACGCTTCATCGATACTAACTGGTTCCACAATATCTGTATAACGATAGAATACTTCCCGTACTTGTTTGGAAATATCGCTGTATTTATGATGGTCGCCAGGCTTAAAGATGGCTTGCGGACAAAGCTCATACGCTTTTTGTGCACTCATTGCTGAATGAATTCCGAATTTTCTTGCTTCATAATTTGCTGTAGTCACTACTCCACGCCCACCAGTGTCACTGGGGTGTCTGGCAATTACTAATGGATGTCCGCGAAACTCAGGATGATCTCGTTCTTCAACCGAAGCGAAAAAAGCATCCATATCAATATGAATGATTTTTCTTGATGTATCATTATGTAAAGGAAATTGCAGCTCCATCATCCTCACCTCTTATTTATTATACAGGAACATTCGTTCGCGTTCAAGAGATTTGAAAAGTTAGTAGCTGATTTCCTCATTAGTCTTTCATTATAGACAACTTATACTATCTCAGTCTAATTCATGGTACTGACGGTAGACTTCTTGTTTTTTCAGCCCATTTTTCAGCGCTACTGCTTTGATAGCAGCATTTGGTTTTTCGCCTGAAGCGATCTTTGCTTCTACTTGTTCCTTTAACGTTCCCAACTCTTCATCAACTTCCGTCACTGGCGTTTCAAACAAATTCCCTTCTACAAGCAGACAACATTCACCCTTTACTGGATGTTCTTCGATATAAGCGAGTAGCTCTTCCGTACTTCCTCTAAGGTATTCTTCATGGACTTTTGTCAATTCTCGACACAAAACGACTTGGCGATTTCCAAAAATTTCTAAGAAATTTGTCAATGTAGCAGTGATCCGATAAGGTGACTCATAAAAAATCAGCGTAGCTGTCTGTTCTTTTAGCTTTTTCAATGTTTCTTTCTGTTCTTTTTTCTTACGTGGAAGGAAGCCATAAAATAAAAATGGTTGAGGCACTAGCCCTGAAGCAATCAAAGCCGTCATCCCAGCTGTAGGTCCTGGGATAGAGATCACAGAAATTCCTTCTTTTATGCAGGCTAAAACTAGCTCATGTCCAGGATCGCTGATGGAAGGCATTCCTGCGTCACTGACTTGAGCAATCGTTTTTCCTTCTTTTAACAAAGCAATCAATTGAGGGACACGTTCTTTATAATTATGTTCATGTAAACTTTTTTGGGGTGTATGGATTTCAAAATGATTCAATAACTTTTGTGTATTACGCGTATCCTCACTTGCGATAAGATCGGATTCTTGCAGCATACGAACACTTCTGTAGCTCATATCTTCTAAATTTCCAATTGGCGTCGGTACAAGATATAAATCCCCATATACCGGATTTCCCTTGAAACTTTTTTGATTATACATCTGTCACAATCTCCTTAATAAAAAGACTGGAGCAGTATTTCTCCGCTCCAGTCTCCTCTTGTTATTGGTCATCGACCGCTTTCGCGATAGATCACTTCTAGACAAAACGCACAAGGCTCGTCATTGTCCCTTCTTGATCCATATAAATCGTAGCAGACATGGAATCCTTCTTCATAAATTTTTTCAAGATTCATACGAGACTTAGAAAGTTCCTGCTTCACATTTTCAGCTGGAGCTTGTGCAACTTGGTTCAATTCCCGCAGGTGTTCCCGCAGACGTTGATTTTCCATCTCCAAAGTTGTATTTTTTTCTACGATCTCATGCAAAGCATGCTTCATTTCAACAAGTTCTGTTAATGTATTTCTCAACTCTGATTCTAATTGATTCAATCCGTCGTATAATGATCTCTTATCCATTCATCTCACCTACTTGGATAAATTCTTTCAATTCATCCCATTCATATTCGACAGGATTTTCCCGTCCAGTCAGCCGAATACTAACGATACGGCTAAGCAGATTCAACCCTACGACTTTCCCTTTACCATCAGGTGTAGCAATTACTTTTCCAAAGTCAGGGAGTTCTTTTTTCGCTGTCTCGTATTCTTCGCTCTCATATTGCAGACAGCACATCAAGCGTCCGCATAAACCGGAAATTTTTGTTGGATTCAAAGATAAACTTTGATCTTTTGCCATTTTGATTGATACAGGCACGAAATCGCCTAAAAAAGAAGAACAGCATAATGGACGCCCACATGGACCAATTCCGCCTATTATCTTTGCTTCATCGCGGACACCAATTTGTCGAAGCTCAATACGAGTACGAAATACAGCGGCCAGATCTTTTACCAATTCTCTAAAGTCAATTCGCCCGTCCGCCGTGAAAGAAAAAATCAATTTATTTCGATCAAATGTGTATTCAGCTTTGACCATTTTCATTTCCAACTCACGCAACTGCACTTTTTCTTTTGCGATTTTCAATGCATCATGAGCATCTTTTTTGTTTTTTTTGTCTTTTTCTAATTCAGCTTGTGACGCTTTATGCAAGATCGGACGGATAGCTTCAGGAAGGTCATTGGGATCAATCTCTTTTTTAGGAAGGACAACAGTAGCAATATGTAAGGATTGCTGAGATTCGACTAATACCTTGTCATTATAAACATATTCAGAGTCTCCTGGTGCAAAATAATAGATATGACCTGCATCTCTATATCGGACACCTACTACTTCTACCATTTCCATCCTCCTTGATCATCATCCTTTGCGGCAAGCTAAAAAATCGTATGCAAAACGAACTGTTCCGCAACAGCCTGAAAACTGACATTGCTGCGTAGTTTCTGCTCTGCGATCAATATCCGTTCAATTATCTGGTTTATCTGTTTCACTTTGCCATATTCGCCGTTTGCTACTGCTTGACGCTGTGCTTCCTGATAATAAAACATCAAGACAGATAATCCTGTAAACTGTTGTGTTTTTTCTTTAAATGATTTTACCAATTTTTTTTGGACATAGATAAAGGCTTGAGTATCTTGCTTTTGCAAGTAAACGAACCATTGATAAATCAAGTCCTTAGCATCATTAAACCATTCATCTTGAGAGATTTCAACTGCTTTTCCTAAACTGTTTGTTAAGAAAGCCAAAAGTTTTGCTTTTTCAAATGGAATCTGCTCTTCTTGCAATCGATGGATCAGTGCTTCTTTCGAAAGTTCTTGAAAATGCAGAACTTGACAACGAGATTGAATAGTAGGGAGAATTCTTCCTACTGCATCTGTTTCTAACACCGCTAAAAAATCTCCAGGGGGCTCTTCCAAGAATTTCAACAAACTGTTTGCCGCACTGCTATTCATTTTTTCAGCTTCTTTGATCAAAAAAACTTTTTTTCTTGATTCGTAACCGCTGCGACTGAATTCCGTCTGCAAACGTCTGATCTGATCGACTTTGATGGTTTGTCCTTCCGGTTCAATAACCAAAACATCTGGATGTTCTTTCTTTTCGATCCGCTGACAATTGTTGCATTTTCCACAAGGCAGATTGTCTTTCATTTGGGTACAGAACAGGTGCTGTGCAAGCCATATACCTACTTCATGTTTTCCTGTTCCTTTCTCCCCTTCAAAAAGATAAGCATGAGCGATACGCCCATGCTCAAAACTCCGTTGAAGCTGCTGATACACGATCGGTTGCATTTGAGCCAAGTTTATTTCTTGATTCATAGCTCAGCTCCTCCTAAAATTGATGGAATCCTTCAACAGGTAAGACGAAGACTGTGGCACCGCCTACTTCTACTTCTACTGGATAAGGGACGCCCCCATCCATCGAAATATCCAGTGTAACAGGTGTAGATACAAATTGCTTTCTTGATTCACACGTTTTTTTGATGATTTCCAATGCTTCTTCTACACGGTCATCTTCAATACCCACGATAAACGTGCTGTTTCCAGCCTTAAGGAAGCCGCCTGTCGATGATAGTTTTGTGGCACGGATATTTGCATCAATCAATTCATTTGATAAACGGTTGCTGTCTTTGTCTTGGATAATCGCTAAAATAATTTTCATAAACGTTCACCTTCCTAGTTTTCAAAAAATTGCGGATACTGTTCAATAATTGTATGATAACTTGTTTGCAGCACTTCTTCAAAGCCTTTTCTTGCATCAACTTTGTGGATTCTTTCCGGATTCTCTTCTGCCAGCTTCAAGTAGGCATGACGTACACGCTGGTGGAATTCCAAACCTTCCGAATCTAAACGGTCGATTTGATTTTGTCTGTTTTTCTTGATTCTTCTTAATCCGGTGTCTGAATCTACGTCAAGATAAAGGGTAAAATCCGGCGTAGTACCTTCTGTAGCAAACTCATTCAACCGAGCAATCTCGGTAACGCCGATGCGTCGGCCTGCACCTTGATAAGCAAGAGAACTGTCGACAAATCTATCGCATAAAACGATTTTCCCTTTTTCCAGAGCAGGCAGAACCTTTTCGACTAGATGTTGTCTTCTTGCTGCTGCATAAAGCAGTGCTTCCGTACGTTCATCCATCCGATCATTTTTTGGATCAAGGATCACTGCTCGGATCTCTTCAGCAATCGGAATGCCTCCTGGTTCTCTTGTTTGAATGATTTCTGTTTTTGCTACTTCTTTCAAAAGAGGGTAAAGTTCATTCAAGATGCTGGTTTTTCCTGCACCATCAGGCCCCTCGATTGTAATAAATAGTCCGTTCACATTGTTGCCCCCATCTCTTGTGCTGCTTTTATATTGTATCTGAAAAAACACTTAATTAGAAATTTATAACTCACGTCTTCCTTCGACAGCTTTCAATAAAGTAACTTCATCTGCATACTCGATATCAGAGCCTACAGACAGACCATGTGCTAGACGAGTCACTTTGATACCTGCGGGTTTGATCAGACGTGAGAGATACATAGCTGTTGCTTCTCCCTCTGTTGTTGCATTTGTTGCGATAATCACTTCTTTTACATCTGCATCATGCAGCCGCTGCAACAGAGAAGAAATATTGATGTCTTCTGGACCTGTCCCTTCCATCGGTGATAACACACCATGGAGAACATGATAAAGTCCGTGATATTCTCGCATTTTTTCCATTGCCATTACATCTTTCGGCTCTTCGACCACTAGGATAACGCTTCGATCACGTGAAGGATTTCTACATATTTCGCAGGGATCTTCTTCTGTGATGTTTCCGCAGATACTACAAAAATGCAAATCGCGTTTTACACTTAACAAAGATTTAGCAAATTCATTTACTACTTCATCTTTCATATCGATCGTATAAAAGGCGAGTCTTGTCGCTGTTTTCTGACCGATTCCTGGAAGTTTCATGTAGCTGTCGATCAGTTTCGCAATTGGTTCTGGATATTGCATATTCATTACTCCTTCAGTTTAAAACTAAAATCCTGGCAAACCTTTTGCGTATTTCCCTAATTTTTTCTCAGTTTCCACATCAATTTGTGCGATCGCATCATTGACTGCCATTACGACAAGATCCTGAAGCATCTCGATATCATCAGGATCAACGACTTCTTCATTGATTTGGATATCTTTCATGCGACGATCGCCTGTAAAAACCGCTTTGACCAATTCATTGGTGGCTTTACCTGTAAACTCTGTTTTATTTAGCAGCTCTTGTGCTTCTGCCATTTCTTTTTGCATTTTTTGTACTTGTTTCATCATGCCTTGCATATTGCCCATTCCACGCATCATAATTATCTACTCCTTTTTATTAATCATCTACCACTGTAACAGCTTCGGAGCCAAACAGTTCCTCTGCTTTTACTACAAGTGTTTCTTCTGGTACTTCTTGTTCTTGAGGAAGCAACTCGATTTCTCCTTCTGAGTCTTCAGAAGCAAAAGAGTTTTCTGTTCCCTCTTCTTGTGCCTGCGTCAAATAATTTCTTCGAAGTTCTGGCCAGCTTTCTCTCGTAATATAAACAGGATCAGGCGCATAATCTTTGATCATTCGGCTTAAGTTGTTGTGTACCGAAAGCTGCAATTCTTCGTCATTTGCTGCTCTTTGACAAACAATCTCATAATCAAACGCAATCACTAGTCCTGTAGGTCCAGCTGCAACTGGTTCGCTTGCTTTAAGCATTGCTCGCTGAGTGACAGATAGACTCATCAGCAAGTCTTCCCATACTTCTTTTACTTGGTTCAGATGCTGTCTTGTCGCTTCCCGCAGAACTTTATATACTCGTTCCGTCGGTACACGATAGGTACTTGTCTGTTTTTTATGATTTGTATGCTGTACTGGCTGTACTTTTGTATTCTCAATTCCTGTATTACTGCGTAGTTCCTTGATTTCGTTTCTTAGTTCCTTAATCTCTTGTTGTAGCTGTTTTACTATCTGATCATCTGCAAATGCTACATCTGCTGAAGGAACAGAAGCAGACGGTAGCTGAGCAAGTTTGACTGTAGCGACTTCCAAATAAATAGCGGCACTATTGGTAAAACGAATTTCATTTTGAGTATCGCTCAAAATCTTTATCATTGAAAACAGCTGATCCGCTGAAACAGTTTGTGCCAATTCTGTAAATGTACTTCTGATCGTACTCGATTGTTCCTCAACTAGATTAGGTGCTTGCTGATACATCAGCAAGTCACGGCAGTATTGTAACATATCCTCTAGAAAGCGACGTGATTCTTTGCCGGCTGCGAGAATTTGGTTCAATGTTTCCAATGCTTCTGGTACTTCTTTTTTCACGCAAGCACTCAAGTAACTGTCCATCATTTCGTCAGTTAAGCTACCTGTCACTTGCATGGCATCATCTAAAGTAATTGTTCCTTCACTAAACGAGATTGCCTGATCAAGAATACTCAATGCATCCCGCATCCCGCCTTCTGCAGAACGGGCAATCACATTCAATGCAGCTGGTTCATAGCTGATAGTCGATTCTTTCAAGATAAATTCAAGATGTTCGACAATATCTGCCGTATTGATCCGTTTAAAATCAAATCGCTGAGTCCGTGAAATGATCGTAGCTGGTATTTTGTGAGGTTCGGTCGTTGCTAAGATGAATATGACACTTTCTTTTGGCTCTTCCAATGTTTTCAACAAGGCATTGAAAGCTCCTGTTGAAAGCATATGTACCTCATCAATAATGTACACTTTGTACGCTGCCTTTGTAGGCGCATAATTTGCCCGATCACGGATAAATCGGATTTCTTCGACTCCGTTATTGCTGGCAGCATCGATTTCGATCACATCTTCTTGCGTACCAGCAGTAATTGATCGACACATTTCGCATTCGTTGCATGGCTCACCGTCTTTACTGTTCGGACAGTTGATTGCTTTTGCGAAAATCTTTGCTGCACTCGTCTTTCCGGTTCCTCTGGGTCCTGTAAACAAGTAGGCATGTGAGGTTTTGTGGGAAACAATAGCATTTTTTAGTGTCTGTGTCACAGCTTTTTGTCCAACGATGTCTTCGAAACGCTGCGAACGCCAGACTCGATAAAGTGCTTGATATGCCATAAGGATCCCCCTTTTTTAAAAAATTCACTATCTCTTATTATACGTGATATTAGGTAAAAAAACTACTATCCTTCTCGGCTTTTTCAGGTATTTAAACAATACGCAATTTTCCATTTCAATTCCGTCTCTAGTCCGAGAAGTTTCACATCTTCCTATGGTATAATAAATAAACAATAATTGTTTGGCATTAGCTGAATCAGAGGAGGAATTTTTTATGGGTCTTATCAAAGCAGCAACAAGTATGGTTGGCGGCGGTCTGGCAGATCAATGGCTAGAAGTCATCGAACCAGACAATATGAGTGATACAACGGTCATGACAAAAGGTGTCAAAGTCCGCAAAGATGACAAACGTGGCTCCAATCGTAAAGGAACAGAAGATGTTTTAACAGACGGAACAGTCGTCCATGTCTATCCAAACATGATGATGCTTTTGGTCGATGGTGGAAAAATCATCGATTATACCGCTGAGGAAGGTTATTACACCATTAAAAATGACGCAGCTCCTTCCATGTTCAACGGAACACTGAAAGAAGCAATTGCTGAAACTTTTGACCGATTTAAATTTGGCGGCGTCACACCGCAGAAACAACAAGTTTTTTATATCAATCTCCAAGAAATAAAGGGAATCAAATTCGGTACAAGCGCGCCGTTGAACTACTTTGACAATTTCTATAACGCAGAATTATTCTTACGGGCACATGGCACTTATTCTATTCATGTCGTTGACCCGATTTTATTTTATACAAACGCAATCCCTAAAAACAAAACACAAGTGGAAATCAATGATATCAATGAGCAGTATTTAGCTGAATTCCTAACAGCGCTGCAATCAGCAATCAATCAGATGTCTGCAGATGGTCAACGGATTTCTTATGTACCATCTAAGAGTTTGGAATTAAGCAAATACATGGATACTGCATTGGATGATTCTTGGCGTGAATTACGTGGGATGGAGATTGTTTCTGTGGCTGTAGCCAGCATTTCTTACACCGATGATTCTGTGAAACTGATCAATATGCGTAACGAAGGGGCGATGCTAGGTGATCCTAGCGTACGTGAAGGATACGTGCAAGGTTCCATTGCACGTGGTATGGAAGCAGCCGGAAAAAATGAAGCAGGAGCAATGACCGGCTTTATGGGTGTAGGTATGGGAATGAATGCAAATGGTTCTTATCTTTCTCAAGCAGCTCAAAATAACCAAGAACAAATCAAACAACAAGCAGAAAAACAAAATCAACAAACTGCACAAGGAAATGCGGATACTTGGACATGTCCAGTTTGCGGGACAGAAAATTCCGGAAAATTCTGTTCCAACTGCGGAGCTGCCAAACCTGTAGAAAACGTTCAGCCTAAGCTACAAATGCGATGCAGTGAATGCAATGAGATCGTGGATCTTTCCAACGGCATCCCTAAATTCTGTCCAAACTGTGGTAAACCGTTTAAAGGAATCCCCGTTGATTAATTTATTTAGAAAGGTGTGCAGCTGATGGATGTTCTTACACATAAATGTCCTAATTGCGGCGGTCCGTTGACTTTTGATCCCAAAGACCAAAAATTTCATTGCGAATACTGCCTGAATATCTATACAGAAGAAGAAGTCAGCCAATATGAGCAAAAGCAAAAAGAAGCGCGTATGGCTGGCGAAGAAAGCAAAGAAGAACCTTCACCTACCGAAGATTTTACTTTTACAGCCCAAGAACAGCTTGCCGATATGAATGAAGCCGAGCGCAAAGCGGTTGACGAGGCAGGCGGTTTTTCAGATACAGCGGACGAATCTGCAGATAATACCGCAGCGATGGATCTTTTTCTTTGTCCCAACTGTGGTGCAGAGATCGTGACTGATGCGACAACTGCTGCGACTTATTGTTACTACTGCCATAATCCCGTCGTACTATCGGGACGTTTAAGCGGAGAATTCTTGCCAAATAAAGTACTTCCTTTTGCTGTCGAGAAAGAAGAAGCAATCAACAGATTTCTCGCTTGGACCAAGAAAAAATGGTTTGTTCCCAAAGCTTTTTTCAATAAGGATCAAATCGATAAGTTGACAGGTGTATATTTCCCTTATTGGGCTACAGATGCTGAAGTAGATGGTGCCATGCAGGCGAATGGTACAGTTATCCGCATATGGCGGATAGGTGACATCGAATACACAGAAACGAAGCAATTTGCTGTTTCAAGAGCAGGCAAGCTTTCTTTTAAAGAACTAGTAAAAAATGCCTTATCAAAAAATACGCAACAAAAGATGGTCGAAGGCGTGCAACCTTTCCCGTTAGATAAAGCAATTGATTTTAAAAGCCAGTATTTAGCCGGTTTCCAAGCAGAAAAAAGAGATATCGAATATGAGGCAATCAAATCACAGATTCAATCTGAATTAAAAGACTATTCAGAGAAGCTGTTAAAAGATACCGCAAATGGATATACAACATTGACCGGTGTGCGAACTTCTGCTTCAATCACAAACGAAGTAAATAATTACGTATTACTGCCGGTATGGCTTGTTACTTATCGAAGCAATGACTCAAGTAAAAAAGTCTACTACTATGCAATGAATGGACAAACAGGAAAGGTCAGCGGTGTCCTGCCGATCAGCCAGAAAAAATTGGGACTGACCGCTCTTGGGATTTTCGCTGGGCTAGCGATCCTCTTTCTGATCGGAGGTTACTTGATATGATGAAAAAATTTTTTTTATTCTTTCTTTTGCTAGTAAGTGTTGGCTGGCCGGTGGCTACTCATGCAGATACAGCTACGGTAAATGATGAGGCTGGGTTATTTACAACAGATCAAATCCAATCTTTGGAACAACAGGCAGAAAAGCTGAATGAAAAAATCAAAGGACGAGTCTTGATCGTAACGACTACATCTAATTCAGAAGAACCAAGAGACTTTGCTGATAATTACTTAAGAGACGCAGTCGGAAATGATCAAAATGGCTCAGTATTGCTATTAGATATGGGACAGCGTGAAATCTACATTTCGACTTCTGGTAATATGATCGATTATTTGACTGACAGCAGAATCGATTCGATATTAGATGATGTTTATGATCAGATGACAAATGCTGCCTATTACAATGCTGCAAAAGCTTACCTGTCTAAATCAGCAACATATGTGGAAGACGGAGTTCCAGGAGGACATTATCGTGTAGACGAAGAAACTGGCAAAATTACACGCTATAAGGTTTTGACGACAGTAGAAATCATCATTGCTGTTGTTTTGGCTCTTATCCTTAGTCTTGTCTTTTATTTTGTGACTGTTTCGCGTTATCAATTGAAATCAGGCATCTACAAATATCCATTCCGAGAAAAATCCAGTATCAAATTAACTGAAAAAACCGATCGTCTGACAAATTCTTTTGTCACGACAAGAAGAATCCCCAAAAGCCCACCTCCTGGAAGCGGCGGTGGCGGAAGTACTACCCATTCTAGCGGTGGCGGGACTTTTGGCGGTGGCGGCAGAAGTTTCTAAAAATTGCTAAATGAATGTTCGCAAAAAAAGGGCTGTGACAAAAATCGTGTCACAGCCCCTTTTGTTGCAAATAAACGGCGTTCAAAAGCTTACATCTACGGTGATAAGTCCAGCCAAGTTAAAAACATAAGAGACTGTTTTTACTTGGCTCTTCTTATTACTTGATGCAGAACAGCTTTTTCACAACCTCTTCCTTAAACGGTGTTCTCCTACCAACTCCTCGGTCACAAGTCACAATATTCATCAAACATGAAAAGCTGTTTTTTGAAATTATTCCTTGTGACTCAGAGTTAAACGGCAGGCTCACAACCTCTTGGTAAACGGTGTTCAATCAGCTGACCCTCGGTATTAGCTCAAAAAACGGCAAAATATGAGGAACTATTTTTCCGTTTGTTTCTCTAATACTCAGGTCAAAACGCTGATTTCACAACCTCTTTGTTCATCAAAAGATAATATTGTCTTCTAACAAGTCCATATTCAAAATAACGATATGATGGTCTTTAACGGTGATAATACCATCTTTTTTCAGTTGTTTTAAAATTCTGTTTACACTGCTAGCAGTTGAGATGCCACAAAATTTGGCGATTTCTTCATTCGTGATCGAAAAATCGATCAGCATCCCTTCTTCTGTCCGCACACCGAATAAATCATATAATTCGTAAAGTTGCGTACAAACAGCTCCCAGCTTTCCATTTAATAGCATTTGCTGCATTTTTTTCATCGAATAAAGCAGACGATAGCGGTAATACTCTTTTACATAGTGTTGTAGCTTTGGGTCTTGGTTGATATTTTGCCAAAAGCGCACACGATTGATTCGATAAAACTCTGCATATTCTGATTCAACTCGAATATTATACGGCGAATCGATGAATTGTGAATATTCGTCTTTTAAAAGAGAGACGATTTCAAGATCTTTGATATAGCGAAGGTTAAATTCTCTCCCATCATTTGAAATAACACTTGCTTTTACCGTTCCCTCTTTCAAGATATACGTATGGGAATCTTCCATCCCTTCGAATGTCAAATATTTATGATATCCTTTGCGTATAATCGGAAAATCATTTTTATCCAAATATTCCTTTAAGACTCTACTATCCAATGATGCTCCCCCATCCAAACTTTCATCTAAAAAGATCATACAGTACTTTAAAACTTTTTAAAGTCCAAAGGTATTTTACTAATGATATTAACATTTGTTAAGTACCTTTTTCCATCACTTATGCGATTTTTTTCCTTTTTTTTATTCGTTATACTGCAGAAGTAAAATTTTTTAAGAATAGAGGGAAAAAACATGAATTACTGGATGAACACAATCATTAATCGATTAGAAACAGCATATCAAACAAGATTTGATATGAAAGCTTCTTTAGTCTTTTTAAATGATGCGTATCAAAACTCGATCGAATTGATCAAAGCAGTGGATGAGAATCCAACAAACGAATGCGAAGAATTTTTAAATCTGTTTATGTCTACAAGAGATTTATTTATTCGCCAACTTGTTGATCGCTATCCATCCAATTATCACGATGTAGAAGTTCAAATACAAAAATTAAAAGCATATTCAGCTTAAGGGGAATGTATAACATACATGGAAAAGAAATTATTTAATAAATATTTTATTGGAATCACATTGATCAATTTTATTGTCTACCTGATTTATTATCTGTTGATGGTCATCATGGCAGTCATTGCGCAAGACACCTTACACGCCAGCTTGAGCCAAGCAGGTTTTGCTTCTGGGATCTATATCATCGGAACATTGCTGGCACGCTTATTCATGGGGAAACAGTTAGAACTATTTGGTCGGAAGTTTACCTTAAGAGGCGGCGCGATCTTCTATCTCCTTTCAACATTAGCATATCTTTATACGCCAACTATCGGGGCATTGTATTTAGTTCGATTCTTGAATGGATTCGGCTACGGTACAGTTTCTACAGCTACAAATGCTATCGTTACTGCATATATCCCTGCATCTAAAAAAGGGGAAGGCATCAATTATTATGGATTAAGTACTAGTTTAGCTGCTGCTGTTGGGCCATTTTTAGGAATGATTTTGCTGAATATGACTGATTTTCGTTTCATTATCTGGTTTTCAATTGTACTGGTCTTCTTTGTTACGATTGCCTGCCTTGTCTTTCCTGTAAAAAATATTCCATTATCTGAAGAACAAAAAATATCTCTTCGCTCATGGAATATCAATAGTTTTATTGAAAAGAAAGCACTTTTCATTACAGGAATTGCCTTTTTGATGGGTCTTTCTTATTCAAGTGTTTTATCATTTTTATCTTCTTATACAAAAGTAATCCACTTAGTTGCTGCTGGGTCATTTTTCTTCGTCGTATATGCTTTGGTCATCACATTTACACGTCCATTGACTGGAAGGATTTTCGATGTCAAAGGAGAACAATACGTGATGTATCCTAGCTATTTATTCTTAACAGCAGGATTATTTTTACTGAGTGTAACGACGAATAGTGTGACATTGCTTATCTCTGGAGCATTAGTCGGCCTAGGTTATGGTACGTTTATGTCAAATGGACAGGCTGTTTGTTTAAAAATCGTCCGCGAACATCGAATCAGTATTGCTTTATCTACCTACTTTATTGGTTTAGACCTAGGCTTAGGCGTTGGTCCTTATTTGATGGGGATGCTAAAATCTCTTACTTCATTTAGAGGATTGTATGTGATTGCCGGAGTCATTCCATTGATATGTACAGCACTCTATCTTGTTAATGGCCGAAAACATAGTCATGAAGCAGAGGGCGAATTGATTGAATCATTGAAAAATGAAATTTGATCTTGATGAATAGATAAAAAAAACCGTTCAGATCTGAAAATGATCTGAGCGGTTTTTTGAGTAAAAATAGTTTATGATTATTCTTAATTAAACATCTATTTATTTTTAAAGCTTTCATTTATCGATAAGAATAGTTTAACTGTTGATTTATTCCATTTTCCGTTCATCTGGTACGATGCCTTGACTTAGCAACCACTTGTGGAAGAACCATTCTGCCACACCGATCAATAGAGCAGGAATCAATACTTTCATCCAAATATCGACTGTATCATTCATAAAATATAGATAGAGCCACAAGATAACTGCAGCTGAACCAGCATCTGCGATCGTCGCTGCGATGTTCCCTACTTTACGTAAGATCAACAGATCCCCTAGCACATAGATCATGACTACAATAATTACCCCAACAATTGTTGAATCCATAAAGCTAACACCGTATAAACCTGTCAGCACGACCCACAGAATCGCCCAGATCATGATTGCCTTCACTACCAACGCCTTCACATGTTTCATTTTCTGCACTCCTTTCTCCTGGATAAAAAAGTAAGATTATCTAACAAGATAACCTTTTCATTATTATACCATCGGCTAAGAGAAGCGAGCAAAGATAAGGTCCTATCTAAAAATGAGGAAGCCACTTAGAACATTCACGTAATAATTTATCCATACAGACATTCGATATGGTGTTCCTTTACTTTCGCATACTGTTCTTTTGTCAGTTCTTTACTTGTCACCAGATAATCGATTTCATGAAAAGCAATGGATTGATGCATGAATTTATGTGCAATTTTTTGCTGTGTAACTAAAACGGCAAGCCGGTCTGATTGTTTTCTAAAAGCTTTTTTGACCATTGCCTCTCCTTCATGAGTTTCTGTTACTCCTTGGCTGAAATCTAGCCCGCGACAACTCATTATCGCTAAATCCGCATAATATGACAATGCATCGTTATAGGCTTTTGAACCGTTGATTGTTGCTCGTTTCGGAACAATTGCCCCACCCAATACAGATACTTTTGCCGTTGTGTATTCACTCAACATAGCAGCTGTGACGATGCCATTCGTAATGATCTGCAAACCATCAAATCTTGCTAGGTTTCTGACTAAATGTAAAGAGGTTGTACTGGAATCCAAGAATAAGACCATATCATCTCGAATCAAAGAAGAAGCTGTATCTGCAATCTTACGTTTTTCTGTTTCTTCTTCTAATTTGGTGATCTTCATCAGGTAAGGCACGTCAATTTTTCGATTGTCAACAAGCATGGCGCCACCGCGAACTCTACGGATCAATCCACTTTTTTCCAGAAAAACAAGGTCACGTTTAATCGTGGCTTCGCTATAATTTACTAACTCGATCAAATCGGTGACTCTTGCAAATTGGTTGTTTTTTAGATAATTCACAATCTCCTGCTGTCTATTCTCCACTTCATTCAACATAAAATCACCCCATTTACTTTATATAGTAACAGGAAAAAAGAGGTTGTGACAGAAGTGATTGGCTTCGAGAAATAAGAAGAAATTTTTCGAAAAAACTACTTCTGAACATCGTGTGTGGTTAAGAAGGTATGACAAGACTATTGTCATACCCTCTTGATCATACATTTTTATTTTTAGTATAAGCTAGCCTTGCCTACTGTGTTCAAAATTTCCATTTTATGTTTGACTACTTCTTGTACCTTTTTATTAGCTGCTGGATAAATTTCATTCGGCTCGTACATCGATGGATTTTCACTCAATATTTCTCTCAAAGCATTGAAAAAGACGCTTTTAAGATCTGAGCTCAAATTCACTTTGGCAACTCCGTATTTTACAGCTTCGCTGACTTCTGCGTCCGGATTACCTGAACCGCCATGTAAAACAAATGGAAGATCGATTTGTTGGTTCAATTCTTTCAGTAAGTCGATATTTAATTTTGGAGTTCTGTTTTTCGGATACAAGCCATGCGCTGTTCCAATTGCTACAGCAAGTGTATCGATTCCTGTTTCTTTCACAAAAATCTTCGCTTGATCAGGATCTGTATAAATGATTGTTTCAGCACCTCCTTCAGCAGAACCATTATTCCCAATCGTTCCAAGCTCAGCCTCCACTGAGACATTTACCGCATGAGCTAACGCAACCACTTTTTTCGTAATCTGTACATTGTCGTCGAATGATTTCAAAGACGCATCGATCATCACGGAAGAATAGCCGTTTCGAATCGCCCGTAAGACATCTTCTATCGTACCGCCATGATCCAAGTGGATAACGATCGGCAGTTTACTTGTATAAGCATAGGCTCTTACTGCCGCAACAAACTCAACACTTAAATAGGCGATTTCATCAGGATGAATTTCTAAGATTACTGGTGCTTCTAATCTCTCTGCTTCTTCGATGATTGCTTTCATCATATCATAGCTGCAAATATTGAAGGCTGGTACTGCAAATTGATTCTCTTTAGCCACTTTCAATAACTCTTTCATTGTATATAACATTACGCTTCCACCTCATTTGTTAGATTTTCATTTTTCGTCCACTTGTCTTGTTTTTTCTCTTTCACTGTTTTTTTCAATAGTCCAAGCATAAAGGCTGTAGTGACTGTACCTGATGCAATTGCCAAGACATACATAGGTAAATTGTTCATAACATTTGGAATTAGCATCACCCAAATCCCTCCATGAGGTGCCATTGAAGTAACTCCTACTGCCATGGAAATCCCTGCAGCGACTGCTGAACCTGTCATCAAACTAGGTATCACGCGGATCGGGTCAGATACCGCAAACGGTATAGCACCTTCTGTAATATACGAAGCGCCTAAAATCCAGCATGATTGACCTGAAGTCCGTTCTTCTTTGGTAAATTTATGTTTGAATAATAAAGTGGCTAAAGCAATACCTAGGGGAGGTGTCATTCCTGCAGCCATACAAGCAGCAATCGGTGCATTTACTCCAGCTGACATCAAACCGATCGAGAAAGTCGAAATCGATTTATTGATCGGCCCACCCATATCAGCTGCCATCATGATCCCGATAAGTAATCCGAACAATAGCCCGGATGTATTTCCCAAGCTATTCAGCCAATTTGTCAAAGCATCCAACACCCATGTGATCGGTTGTTCAATCACAAATACCATCAAAAGCCCAATAATTAAGATCGATAAAAGGGGGACGACAATCAGCTGATAAATAGCAGAAAATTCTTTTTTTACGCTGATTTTATTTGCCAGAAAATCACAGATATACCCTGCTAGCACGCCACCAATCATTCCGCCAAGAAAACCTGAACCACCTGTAGAGGCCAGTAATCCGGCAACAATTCCTGGGGCAAAACCTGCTTTTCCAGCAATCGATGTAGCAATCCCCGCGCCTAACGCAGGAACCATCATGGCAAACGCTGTATCTCCTCCGATCCTTGAAAATGCAGCTGCTAACACATTATAGTCTGCTGAGTTGGGATCAGCCGCTGTAATCCCAAAGGCAAAACTCAGTGCGATGATGATTCCGCCTGCGATCACAAATGGAAGCATGTAATTCACACCATTCATGAAATGATTATAGATTGTCGGCTTTTTCTCATTTGCAGCTGGTTCTTTTTCATTAGACACAACGAATACGCCAATATCTCTCAATGCTTCGTCTATTACTACTTGCGGTTCTTTGATTGCTCGGCTTGTAGAGACACGCTTTACTTTTTTCCCGGCAAATCGGTCCAATTCGATTTCTTTATCTACTGCAAGAATGATTGCATCTGCCTCTTTGATTTCTTGTTCAGATAACTGATTTTCTGTTTTTACACCTTGTGTTTCGAATTTTGCTTGATGGTTTAGATTTCTTGCTGTTACTTCTAATTTTTCTGCCGACATATAAGTATGAGCAATTCCAGTCGGACAAGCAGTTACACCAACGATTTTCATGGTTGTTTTCCTCCTTTTTCTTTACTATCGCTACTCGGACAAAGACTCTACTATTTTCATTCTTGACTAATCTGTCTGATGATATCTGCTGGCGTAGTGGCTTCTTTTATTCCCTTTCTAAAATCTGCATTCATCAATCGTCTGGAGAGTGTGCTGAGAATCTCTAGATGCATATCTGCTGATTTTTCAGGAACTACGATGGCAAAAATATATTCAATTGGCATTTCATCTATCCCGCTATAGTCCGTTAATTTGGCTGTATGAAAAAAACACAGTGCTGGTTTTGTCACATATTTGCTTTTTGCATGGGGAATCCCAAATCCATCTTCTATTCCTGTGGAGATCTCCTCCTCTCGTTTGAATAGTGCCTTAACGACTTTTTGAACATTTCTTACCTTATTTGTTTTTTTCAACACATCCCCTATTCGCTCAAATAATGATCCTTTTGAATCTATCGATGGATCGAAAACAATCAGTTCTTCTGCTATCAATTGATCAAACCTCATAAAAAACCTCTCCCCCACAAAAAAATGTTAACGTTTTCTTGGAACTGAGGTCAGTATAGCATCGCTAGCTGTACCGTTCAATATTATGAATGAACAGAGGAAAAAGACCCATCATCCGCGTGTATAAGACATTAAAATGAACGATCTAGCTCACAAACAATCGCAAGTCTATAACAAAACAAAAAGCCTTCCTTGAAAGGAAAGCTTAGCTTCTAATTTTAGGTAAATGGTTTTTTACTTCGAAATAACCCCTCTTCATTTCGTTAATATAAGGTGTTTTTATCAAGTGGATAATTAAAACTATATACTAGTTTTTCATTGTTTTGTGCATTATGATCCTACGACTTTTTCAGCATCAAACAAAGTTTTAAATTGGCAAAAAACATAAAAAAACAGACTATCCCTATCAGATAGTCTGCTAAACGTTGAGTTATCAGCGTTTTTATTATTCCGCAGCGTTTGCGTCTTTGAGACCGTATTGAAAGTTTTAGTGATTCTTAGTAGTTCCTAAGCTAATTTATACATGATTTCAAAAGATCTTGAAACTGTTATATTTCCTCTTTCACAGAGTAAAGGATGGTCAAAAGGATGGTCATTTTTTATAATTAAAAATTTCGCCAGTATATCAATCAATAGCAAGATTATTTACTAATTTATAGAAGAAAAAATCTAATATAAAATAACATAATATATATAGAGAAGAATCTTTTTAGCTTATTCTATTTGTTTATAAACAGAATCCTAATTGTTTGTTATTGAAGGAATTTTTTCATCTATTTGTACAAATAATTCCTGGATGTCTTTTAAATCAATATCATTATTGTTAATAATAGACTTAATTACTTCTAAGCCAATTTTGGCAGAAAAGTGCTTTTTATCTCTTTCTAAAAATTTTTTAGAATTTTCTTTATAAGTCTTTTTTATAGTTGGAATTAATATTTTATATAAATAAATCGGAGCTAGTATTGTTCTATCAATGCTATTAAAATACATGAGTGATTGGGTAATAAACAATGTCGCATTAGAATTATGATCTAAAGAAAATACTATTTCACCTTCTAAAGTAGTAATTTTAGCTGTAATATTTTTTAATATTTCACCATTACTGATAAATGCTTTGGTAATAATCAAATCTGATGTTTGATCTGAAGAGCTTTTAAAAATATTATGTTCATCAATTGAATTCCCTATAAATCCACTTATATTATTTAATGTAAAATTTGTTGTAAGTAAACCTTTAGACACACTAAATTTATAGAATAACCAATTAAACAAATCTGGGGGCATAAAATATTTTTCATCAACATCTTTTATATAATTTTTTCCTATAAGCTTTCTTACTCTATCTATATGAGCTTCGTTTGATGAAAAAATTAAACTATAAACATTTTTTTCCTGCTCAAAAAATATTACTCTTATAGAAGCATCATTAATTCGATCCTTTTTAGGTAATATATTTCCCGCGTTATCTTTTTTTACCCGTTTAGGATATTCTAAAACTGCATAAGTTTCTATTACAATAACTTCATCTGAATTATCTGTAAGTAATAGTTTTTCTATTTTAGTTTGACTTTGATCCCATGTATAATAAAAATGTTTCTCATCTTCAGTCATATAATTTTCTTGTTCAATATCTTTTCTAGCTATAAACAATTTTTCTTTAAAATTCTGAGTGAGAATTGTTTCCTGTACCTCATTTAGATTAAATATTTTATCTAATAAAAATAATTTCATTGTTTGTTTAGAATTAGACATCTATTACCCCTCCTTACAAATGATATCTACTACTTTGTAATCCAATTCGATTTTTTGTGTAAATAGTCTAGATAACATTCCATGTTTGATAGAGGAAAAATTATAGTCTAAATATGTTTCAGTATTTTTCACTCTGATTGGTTTAATTAATATCGTTTCCTGAATAACATGTTCTCGATCAAAAAACTTTTTTCCTTTAATACTTATTTGACTTAAAAGGTTAACTTTAATTGATCTCTCCACCACTTCAAATGACGGATTTTGACTTTCCCATCCATTTTCAAAATAAATATCTAGAATATTAGGATTAAAATATATATCTATAATTATTCCAAAATATTTCATAATAATCATATTGAGTTTACCTTTTGGCTTAAAACTAATAATCATATCAATCTGTTGTTCTTCATATTCTGAATCTATAGGATAAAATTCAATTGGTTTTTCAATTGCAAACTTTCCATTGGTAAGAATCAGCTTAATTTCTAATGGTTGTAGGTTGTTTAAAATAAATCTACTAAATCCATATAAAAATAATTTTATTAATCCTATTCCTGCTGTCACTGTTAAGCTTAAAACTGTCTTTTGAAATATCTCATTAGTTAATCCTAAACTATTTAATATAGAGAAAATCCAATTTTCATTATTTGTTATAAGCAAAGCTATAACAAAAGAGATTACGAACGTTTTTCCTAGCGCAGCGGATTCTTTTCTTATATTTATTTTATTATTTTTAGAATCAGTCAAGTACTCACCCCATGCCCTAAATTTATAATATCTATTAATTTTCGAATAGATTGGTTATTCGTTATTAAAATTTGTTCATCAATTTCAATAACACCGTTTCTTTTAATACTTATTAAGTAACGGTTGTCTAGTCGAAAAGAAATTTTTAGTAACCTATAATGCTTATTTTTTAGGGAATGTATGATTACTTCATTTCCTAAAGGTTCCCCTTCAAGAACTAAATCTAAATCAATGTTATAAAATTGGCAATCACTTAAACACATATTTAAGTTCTCACTCAAATTTAAAATATGCATAAACTTACGATTATTAATTAATGCTTGTTTGATTGAATAATGAATAAATAAAGAATAAATAGTGTTTTCATCTATCCATTTAGAAAATTTTTCTGGAGAATAAGGAATTGCATATGAATTAGGATAATTTCCTACTAAGAAATCACTTCTATGAATTTTTTTATACAATGGGAGTGCTTCTTTATTTTCTTGTAAAAATATCTTAAAAAATAGCATTTCAATACCTCCTTATGTATTTTCTTAATAATATGTTAATTATATCAAATCTTTAGTAGATAGACTATCTTATAATATTATAAAATTCTTGACGAGTATTCTCTTTTGTTTAATTGCTCTATCCAATTAAATATTGTTTTTATATGTTTAGTATTACTTAATAGGATTTGAGAGGATATAATTGAATTTAAAATTAGACATATCGGAGATGACTAGATGGAAAAATTTATAAATAAAATTAAAGAACTAGAAAGAATAGAAATTACCAAGTATTATACAGAATTTAGAGATGGTTTTAAAGATATCCATGATTGGGCAAAATCGGAAGGATTTTTAAATGAAGCAAAATTAGCAAAATATGAAATTGATATTTGTTCACTTATCGAAAAAAAACCAATTCTTTCGAATAATAAAAATGACACTAGATTTATTCCCGAATACAGTCGTGCAGGCATTGGAAATGTTCCTGAAATTACAGCTTTCACTGATGAACAATTTTTATATTACGAAAGAAGAATGATTGGAACAGATAATATTTTTTTAAAAGTAAGATATTCAGATTTTCTTTTTGAGTATGGGAGTAAAAAAGTAACGAGAAATAAATTTCAAATTTCACAAATTTTACTTGCGTCGCTAGTAGAAAGTTGTAGTAAATATCAAACTGTACAAGAAGATAGTAATTTCATTTTATCTATATCAAGATTAATTGAGGTTTCGCTTTCTATGAGTAATAAAGAATACCTACAACAAGCTATTCAGCTAATACATTCACAATTAATTGAATCGAGGGATGTATATGATTCGATATGGGTTTGTAATCTTTCTCAATTAGTAAGAATCGTTTTAGAATCTAAATTCAAAGATTGTATTTCAGAAGAGCTTTATACTTGTACATTAACAATATTGACAAATCTTAAAAATAAATGTTTTGAAAATCAAGAGTATCATTTTTATAGATTATTTGTTGAGGAATCTATAGCGCTTGGAAAATTTGAGGCTTACAATACAGAACAAATACAAAACCTCCGTCTGGATATTGGAAAAAGCTATGAATTAGAAGCTGAGTATCAAGGCGGGAGACAACAAAAAAGCTCATTAACAAAAGCTTATAACTTAGAACAAGCGCTTGAATACTATAAGAATATGGGAGAAACAGAAAAAATTAATGACTTAAAAGTTTTAATAAAGCAAACTTATGAAACATATCAACAAAGCGATGAAATGGCAACAATAAAAATTCCTTTTACAATTCCTAAAGACTATATCAATAATTGTGTTTCACCTTATATTATTTCTAACATTCATGAATCTCTTGACAAGCTTGCAAAAAGTGACGAATTTATTCCAAATGTCAGTGTAATTAATCAGCAACAATCGCTTCAAGAATCAGATAATAATTTTTTTAATCTTGTCTCAAAAAGTATAATTCATGGTGGAAACAAAATCGTAAATGCAGAAACTGAAGAAGAGTCAAAAAGGTTCATTTTCATTACTAATTATGTACAAGAATTAACACTAAATTTAGAGATTTTCTTAAAGGATATTTTTGAAAAATTGATAGAAGAATATAGCCTTTCTGCCGATCATCTTATGGAAAAGTTTGATTCATGGAAAATGCTTGATGAGAGAAATTACCCTCTTGTAAAAATAGGAATTGAAAATTTTTTTAAAGAAGACTATGTTAGCTCTATCCATATTTTAGTTCCTCAATTTGAATCTACATTTAGACGATTTCTTGCTAAATTGGGATTCGCAACCACATCGCTCAAAAAAGATACGGTTCAGCATGAAATAACATTTAACGAATTTTTAGTTAAAGATTACATTAAAACTTTTCTAGGAGATAATATTCATACTTTAATTCAAATAATTATGGTTGAACCAATGGGGCTTAATCTACGAAATGAAATTGCTCATGGTCTAATTAAAAAATCTGACATTACGAAATCAAAATGTATCTTAGTTATTTATCTATTTTTAATTTTAACAAGATATGATGATAATAAAGAGTAATCTTTTTATATTTCATCCTTATAAACAAATAGAAATCACAACATTTTTTTGGACACTTCACATTGAGGTGTCTTTTTTATTTACAAGGAGCTGATAACAATTACAAATCTTACTTTAGGAAGTCTATTTGACGGTATCGGTGTCTTCCCTCTTGCTGCTCAAAGAAATGGTATCACACCACTTTGGGCAAGTGAAATTGAAAAAGCACCAATTCGTATTACTAAAAGGCAGTTTCCCAAAATGATTCATTGGGGAGACTTAACCAAATTACATGGAGGAGAAATTCCACCCGTTGATATTGTCACGTTTGGATCACCTTGTCAGAACCTCTCAACCATTGGAAATCGTGAAGGATTAGCTGGCAAGAAATCCAATTTATTTTATGAAGCCATTAGAATTATTGAAGAAATGAGGGAAAAGACCAATGGAAAGTATCCAACTCTCGCTATTTGGGAAAACGTCATGGGAGCTTTTTCATCAAATGACCGGATGGATTTTAAGGCCGTCTTGGAAGCCTTCGTTCAAACCGAAGTTCCAATTCCTCCCTCTCGTCAATGGGCAAACGCCGGTATGGTGCGAGGGAGAGATGTTGATGTGTGTTGGCGAGTCCTCGATAGTCAATATTGGGGTGTGCCCCAACGACGGCGAAGAATCTTTCTCGTCGCAGATTTTAGAGACTTCCGTGCCAGAGAAATATTATTTGACATCCAAGGAATGCAGTCGAATTTTGAAACTTGCGACCAAAACAGGCTGTCGCCCACCAAAGACCATCGAAGTCTTATTACTGAAACAGGGCGGCAGTTATTCCTCTATCCCTTCCAAGAGCGCCGAATGCGTACGTACGCAAAAGAAAGAAATGCCAAAGGGTTCATCTCTAGTTTCGGACAACCAACTGACCCTTTTCCCACTCTCTTAGCTGGTACTGTGGATGTCTTTGCTTATTGGCAAGACGGATTAGAAACAGAAGGGTTTGTTCGGAAGCTGACGCCACTTGAATGTGAACGGATCATGGGGTTACCTGAAAATTGGACCCAATATGGAATGGATCAACAATTAATCAGTGATTCAGCCAGATACAAAGCATTAGGAAATTCCATTGTTGTTCCCTGTGCAGAATATATATTAGCCAATGTTGCGAAAGTCTATAGTAAAGGAGAAACACATGGTTAGAGAACGTGAACGATTAAAAGCTGCCCAACAATTATTATGTACCAACTCAATTAATCAATTGTCTGCGGCTGTCAATAATTTCCAGTTTTTACAACACATTGACGGTCAAGAAGAACGTGGTCGACAAGCGATCGCCGAACAATTGATGGAAGTTGAAGAATACCTACTGATTGTCAAAAATCAAATACAAACCATTCGGAATTTATACAAGGAGATGTAAAAATGGATCGTACAATTCAAGTATATGTAACTAATTTAAGTCGTTATGAATATGATGGCGTGATTATCGCCGCTTGGTTTACCTTACCAGTATCATTAGATGAATTAAGAGAAAAGCTACAATTGGAAACAGATGAAAGTTATGAAATTGAAGATTGGGAAGCTCCTTTCCGATTAATGGATGATGGAGATATTCTAACACTTAATCGTTTAGCGCTCTTAATCGAAGAAAACAATCACTACGACCTATTTCCCTATTTGGATGAATTGATTGAAATGGGTGTGTTTGAGTCTCACATTGATGGCTTAAAGCGATTAAATCAGCTCACGCATTTAGAAGAAAAGCCAACTGATCCAGATGTTTCGGAAGATACCTTTGAGTTATCAGATGGCACCTATTTTACCATTTAAAGCAGTTTGACTAATTCCATAGTTGAATTGCTTTTTTGTTTGGAAAGGAAGTGTTTCAATGAGGAACACCTCACGTTCTCCACCAAGGATTAACGATGTTTAAACTTATTTCAACACAAAATTTTGAATGAAAAGAGGAAAAACAATGGAATTAAAATACGTAGTACCGATTATGAAAGACACGTTTGGACATTTAGAATTTGCGGGTGAAGGAAACGTCGAACAACGACGCGTCAATGGTCGTCTCACCACTGTTTCTCGTAGCTACAACTTATATTCAGATGTGCAACGGGCAGATGATATTGAGGTCATTTTGCCTCACACTGCCGGAGAAAAGTTCTTTGAGTTTGAAGAATCGGTTCAATTAGTCAACCCACGCATTGTCGCAGAAGGCTATAAGATTGGCGAACGTGGATTTACGAATTACATTTTACATGCAGATGATATGGTCAAAGCCTAAAGGAGGAAAACACACATGAGATTAGCACAAGGAATTATTATCGACAAAGAAAAAACATTTGGACGATTGAAGTTTTCTGCATTACGTCGGGAAGTTTTTCTAAACAATGAAGATGGCACCGTATCAACCGAAGTAAAGGAACGAACCTATGACTTGAAATCACGTGAACAAGGACGAATGATCCAAGTCAGTATTCCCGCTTCTATTCCGTTACGAGAATTTGATTACAATGCCGAAGTGGAATTAATTAATCCAATCGCAGACACCGTAGCCAATGCGACTTTTCGTGGGGCGGATGTGGATTGGTACATTAAAGCAGATGATTTGATTCTGAAAAACAAACCAACACCAGCTCCAAAGATTGATCAAAAAAACAAACAGGATTAATCTATGAAACTCTTACAAAGAAAAGGAAAACGAATCAGACCAAGTGATAAAAACTTGGTCTTTCAGTTTTTCTTCGGCGCTATATTGAGTTGTTGGTTACTTGCCTTTCTTCCTTTTCATCTTGCTTTTATCAGTCGGACTACTTGGCAGCTAGAGGAATTGGAACAACACTTTTTCAGTCCATATGGCAGCCTATCACTCGTTTTCTCACTTCTTTCTGTGGGTGTTCTTCTCTATTTACTGTATCGCTATGGATGTGATTACTACAAGAGTTTAACCCATCGTCAAAAACTCGCTCGGATGATTTTAGAGAATGGGTGGTATGAAATAAAACAAGTCGAGGAATTCCAATTCTTTGAAGATTCACCATCTAAAAAGAAAGAGAAAATCAGTTTCTTCCCTCGGTTCTATTATCGAATGAAAGATGGACTGATTGTCATTACTGTTGAAATTACGTTAGGAAAATATCAAGATCAACTGTTGCGATTAGAGAAGAAATTGGAATCAGGCTTGTACTGTGAGCTAGTTGATAAAGAACTCAAAGATTCCTTTGTAGAATACACCCTACTTTATGATACGATTGCCAATCGTATGACAATCGAAGAGGTTTCTGTGAAAGATGGTTCGATGCAATTGATGAAAAATTTAGCGTGGTCCTTTGATTCCCTCCCTCACATGTTAATCGCTGGTGGAACTGGTGGTGGGAAAACCTATTTCATTCTAACGATTATTGAATCGTTACTTCAATCCAATGCTAAGCTGTTTATTCTTGATCCGAAGAATGCCGATTTAGCGGACTTAGGGACGGTTATGGGAAATGTTTATTATAAAAAAGAAGAGATTTCTGAATGTATCGATGATTTCTATGATCGCATGATGGCTCGCAGTATTGATATGAAGAAAATGCCTAACTATAAAACAGGCGAAAATTACGCTTATCTAGGTTTAGAACCAAACTTCCTTATCTTTGATGAATATGTGGCCTATATGGAAATGTTGACGGCCAAAGAAAATATGGCAGTTATGAATAAGTTAAAACAAATCGTCATGTTAGGCCGGCAAGCGGGTTTCTTCATTATCCTCGCTTGTCAGCGTCCCGACGCAAAATATTTGCAAGATGGGATTCGAGATCAGTTTAATTTTCGTGTGGCACTTGGGCGTATGAGTGAGCTTGGGTATTCCATGATGTTCGGGGATGTTGATAAAGATTTCTTTTTGAAACAAATTAGAGGTCGTGGCTATGTGGACGTTGGAACCAATGTCATTAGTGAATTCTACACGCCACTTGTTCCTAAAGGCCATGATTTTTTAGAAACGATTGGTCATCTATATCATTCAAAAACAAAAAAAGAAACGGAGGATTCAGAAAATGGACTTTGATACGTGTATTTATCGTCTTCATGAAATTGGTAGAAGTGACGAGGAAGAAATTAGTAGTCGATTTCGTCAATTAGCTTTTGATGTCAGTAAAAATGGCATTATGGGGCTAGTACCAATCGAAGAAGGTGGCATTACAGACGGTGTTCCGTTTAATGTGATTCTTACTACATTGCAATCGGGTATGGAACAAACCTCTTCTTCCCTTGTTCGTCTACAAATTGAATCACTTTATAATGATTTGATTTCAGAAGGTGTCGATGGTTATAGACAATAGAAAGGATATGAAACCATTGAAAATATCTGATCACTACAAATTCATTGAACAGATTGTTGGTTATGATCAATACTTGTCTGATTTTGAAAATGAGATTATCCCTACGTATCATCCAGACAAAGAAAGTGAGATCACTGGCTTTTTTGAAATTTTAACAAATGAATCAGAGTTTCATATGATTTTTCCTGAAAAAACGGCTGCGAGTGGCTTTTCAGTGATTTTTCATTTTCAAGTCACTCATGATGAAGATCAAACAATTCCTCCAGTTATTACCTATACAGGTTTCGACTATGATTGAATAAGATTTTTTTCACAAAATGCGGTATAGTAGTGATAACAAACAAGATTGGAGGGAATGGCATGTTTCGTTTTGTCCGTACTGTTTTTACCAGTTTACATCCGTCTTATTTGATCCGTCAGTATGTTTTTAGTGGGATTGTTACTGCTTTTTTCTATTTTTTAAGTCCTGGCTCTGCCCCGACTTCCTTTTATGTTTTTTTGGGGCTAAATTTCATCTTCTATCCATTTGCGATGTTTGTCTATGATTCGGCTGTTTCGCTTTTAATGGGCGAAAATGTGTGGATCACGAGTGGCATCTTTGCCTTGATTTGGGGCTTCATCAAAATTATGTTGATCTATTTCTTTAGTGTGTTGATTGCACCAATTGGTATTCTTATTCTGTATTTTACGAATCGTTAGAGGTTTTAATGATTATAAAGATCTTATATTCATCCCGTAGAAAGGATGTCTACTATCGAAGGAACTTGTGACTGATAGTGGACAGCGTTTAAAGGGGAAACATGAGCGAAGACGAATGTATAAGAAAGGGAATCATCAATTCAACGACAATGAAGGACCATCACATGTGAATAACAATACAAATACAGGCGGAAAAAGTCAGGACGGCAGCGCATAAGTCATGGCTTTTTCTAGCCTGGTGGGTGTGGCTTGCCACCGCCCACCTTGATTAACCCCCCCATTCTAACAGGGGGGTAGAAATACAAATAGAATAAACAACAAAAGCTTAGAAACTTTGATATAACAATCTTTTTATCCTTTTGCAAGGTGTCAACTTTTTATGAATAGTTGACACCTTTTTTGTTTGTTCAATAAATGACAGGAGGATTGATTGTGACAAACCTCAAACAACGAATAGTAGAACTAAAAGAACGAAGAAAAACCTATGGTGTTTCGCAAAATAAACTAGCCACTGCGGTTGGTATCTCTCGCCAATATCTAAGTGAAATTGAAACAGAAAAAGTGATTCCTTCCAGTGATTTACTTACAGAACTTGATGCTATGTTAGAACGTTTCAATCCAGAATTACCCTTGGAAATGTTATTCGATTATGTGCGGATTCGATTTCCAACCACCAATCCAGAAGGAGTGATTGAGAATATCTTAAAACTAAAAATGAAGTACATGTTACATGAGGAATATGCTTTTTACTCGTATGAGGAACAATATATATTTGGTGATATTGCGGTCATGGTGTCCCATGATATTGAAAAAGGTGTCCTCGTGGAAATGAAAGGCAAAGGCTGTCGGCAATTTGAACACTTCTTATTGGCACAAAGAAGAACGTGGTATGACTTTTTCTTAGATGTCTTTTCTGTAGATGGTGTTTATAAACGTTTAGATTTAGCAATTAACGATAAAGTCGGTTTACTAAATATTCCAGAACTCACTCGTAAATGTCAAAACGAAGAATGTATTTCTGTTTTTCGTAACTTTAAGAATTATCGTTCAGGCGAATTGGTTCGCCAACATGAAAAAGCCGATATGGGCGATACTCTTTACATTGGCTCTTTAAAGTCAGAAGTCTATTTTTGTATCTATCAGAAAGACTATGAACAATATGTCAAACTTGGCATTCCCCTAGAAGAAAATCCAGTGAAGAATCGTTTTGAGATCCGTTTGAAAAATGAGCGTGCGTTACATGCGGTGATTGATTTATTAAACAATGGGAACGTTGGTAACACAACCTTCTCCATTATCAATCGTTACATTCGCTTCGTCGACAAAGACCCAAACAAACGTCGCAGTCAATGGAAAATCAATGCCGATTGGTCGTTTTTCCTCGGCGAAAATCAACGGAAACTGCGATTAACTTCGGAACCTGAACCCTATTCTTTTGACCGTACTTTGAACTGGTTAGCTCGACAAGTCATTCCAACTTTAAAGCTAGCTATGAAAATCGACAAACTCAATCAAACAAGTGTCATTCAAAACATGATTGATTATGCGGAATTATCAGATCGTCAGAAAAAGATTTTACAACAACAAACGCTTCCTGTAGAGGAAGTTATTATCAAATAAAGGAGAATGTGAGATGAATTTTGGACAAAATTTATATAATTGGTTTCTTTCTAATGCGGAATCGTTAGTCTTATTAGCGATTGTTGTAATTGGCGTGTATTTAGGCTTTAAGCGAGAGTTTTCTAAACTGATTGGATTCTTGATTGTTGCTTTGATTGCGGTAGGTTTAGTCTTTAACGCAATGGGTGTAAAAGATGTATTATTGAATCTCTTCAATCGTATTATTGGTGCTTGATAAATCTAGATTCGTGGTAAACTATAGCTATTAAGTTATGAAAAAGAAATATGTCATGAGCAATGAAAAGATAAATAGTTCCGTCCTGATTAAGGAATCCATCAAAAATGTTTGGTCTGCCCTAACCAATGAACAATCACTTACAATATGATATGCTCCTGATTACGATGAATCTTTAGCTAATTTGAAGGCTCTTTTAGAACACAACAAACTTCCCTTTACTTGATTTCTTATTTTAAATATATTTTTAACCAGTTGACTTCTAAAAGTTGACTGCTTTTTTACTTACTAAAGAAAGAAGGCTGTTCAATGATAAAAGTTACCACTATTTTCAATCGAGATTCTTTTGATGAAGAACTATTACAGACAGGCATTCCTTTACGAATCGGTGATGAAATTTGTCAGTTAGCAATTGAAAAAGCAACGGATATCTATGAAGAAACACTTCACTCCGTTGTCATTCATTTTAATAGCAATCCAGAATATTCATCTTATACAGTTTTTGATTTAGTCGTAAATGAAGAGATTCCAAATGAAATCCAGTTAGCATTTACAGATTTTTATTATATGTAAGGAGGAATTGAAATGGATATGCAAGTCTATATTTCAAATTTAGGCAAATATAATGAAGGTGAATTAATTGGTGCTTGGTTTCATCCCCCCATTGATATGGAAGAAGTCAAAGAAAAAATTGGATTGAATGAACAATATGAAGAATACGCTATCCATGATTATGAATTACCTTTTGAAATTGACGAATATACCCCTATCACTGAAATAAATCGTTTGTGTGCTTTGATTGAAGAAATTGAGGATACGCCACTATTCAAAGAGTTACGAGAAATTCAAAATACGTGGTTTTCGAGTTTAGAAGATTTAATTGAACACAAAGACGACATTATCTGTTATTCAGACTGTGATTCGATGGAAGATGTGGCTACCTACTACGTCGAAGAAACAGGACAACTTGGCGAAGTCCCTTCCAACCTTCAAAATTATATTGACTATCAAGCACTTGGTAGAGATATGGAAATAGAGGGAAACTATCTTGTAACTTCTCATGGTATATTTGAGTATGTAGGGTAATATTTTCAAGCAGTTGTTGTGGAGCAGTAAAATTTATAGGATAATGATAATAAAAATCCTAATTATAAGGAGGTATACAAGTGATTAAATTAAAATATATTGATACTTCAACTGCTGAAAAAAATATTATTCAACTTTTAAAAAAGAATGAGACCTATTTTCTAAATGGTGCATGGGGATCTGGTAAAACCGTATTTTTAAATAATATTTCCAAGAAACTTCCTCCAATTAAGTTAGTTGAGTTAAATTTATGGAAAATAAAAGACGAGCGAAGTGTTATTGAAATTGCTTTTTCAAAACTTTATCGTTGCTTATACTGGACGATAAAGTTTGTAGTGGTTCTAGCAGCTGTAATTTCTATTTTGATGACCCCACTAATAAATCTAGGTTTAAGTCAACTTTTTCCAAAATTTATTGTAGTTGCTGGTACCATTTCATTAATTGTCACTGTTTGGCAGTTTCTAAAGTATAAGTCAGATGATTTTTACCGTTTTATATTTAGAAACTGTTCTATAAAAAATAAAGTTTTAGTCGTAGATGATTTTGACAGAATTTCTTCACAAAAACAGGAAGAACTATATAGTCTGTTTAATATTTTAAAGGGTCGTCTACCTATAGTATTTGTAGGAGACTTTACTAAAATTAATCATTCGGAAGGAGATTACTTGAGGAAAATTATAGATAAACGATTGGAACTACCTATAGTTTTGCATCCTAAAAATATTTGGAATAACTATTTTAATGAGTTATCCCAGCAATTAGAGACCTCTCTTTCAACAGAGTTTCAAGATATTTTTATAGCAGAGAAACGAAATCTAAGAGATCAAAAACAATTTAATGAATTAGTAAATCAGGAATTTTTTCAGCACAAAAAACTACATCATGTTCAGGTCGAACAACAACTTAGTTTAATATATCTATATCTGTTTTATCCAGAAAAATATCAGTTTCTTCGTGATGATGGAACGCTTGAACATTCAAACGAATATCAAGACTATCTGCAAGAAAAAGAGAAACAAACACTTTTTGTGGGTTCTGAACCTAAAAAAACAATTGAAGATACATTTAAACTATTATTGTCTTCTAATAATAAATACCCAGCATCATTTACCCAAAGTCGTGAGACCTACTTGTTGTATGAAACTGTTTCAAATTTAAGTACGAAAAAAGCAAAACACATTTTACAAGATAATGATCAATTAGAGACAATGTTATTAGGTGAAGGTGATTATTTTAACGATTTTTATCAATTCGTTACATTTAGTTATTCTGGTTTTAATGAAGAGAAGGAACAATTAGTTAATTTATCTTTACAACTAATAAAAGAGAACCATACTAGTAAGTTAATTGAATATATAATTACTCAAAAGACTCATGAAATTATGCCACCTAAAGTTTTTTTGGGTGGTAGCAATGGTGTAATGAGTTGGGAAATCCCAGACGAGTGGGGAGGTAAGAACGAGGATACAATTGAAGAAATACTATTTAGTGAATGGGAAAAAATACTCATTGATTATCAATTTGATTTATCTCAGAAGCTTTACTTTTTTGAAAAGTATCTTCGTATCAGTTTTAATAAGTTAGGATTAAAATATCCAGATCTTGATTTAGACTCAAATGATTATCACTATGGGAAAAGAAAAGATTTTTACTTACTTACCTATTTATCAATTAAAGATCTTTGGTTTAACTTGGATGATTGGGATGAAAATATTTGGAGTAATATGAAAAGATTATCAAATACAGAATATCTTTCCGTACTGACAGCTAGTAACATTCTTGAATCTGGGAAATCTTTTTTTAATTTTGATGAGATACCAAAAAACAAAACTTATATTGTGTATACCAAAGTACAACACCCTGATAATCCGCGAAAACTCTTTGATTTTGCAGATACAATTAAAAACCATATTGAACCACGCTTAACTGCATTAACCAAAGAAGGTTTTCAGTTTGATTATAGAGTAAAGAAATATGGTAATTAATATTTTAAGAGTATTCCCTTTAAAATGGAGTGCTCTTTTTATTTTAAGAAAGAGCGTGATGAAATGAAAAAACTATATTAATTATCAATCACTTGGTAGAAATATGGAATTGAAAGGAACTCTTTTAGTCACTAGTAATGGTGTATTTTAATATTTAAATTGAGTTGCCTCTCCTCTAGTTTTTGAATACTTTGAAAATAAAATTCTGATATACTTTAAATACGTATATAAAAATTGGAGGAGATTTTTTTGGACTCACACACAAAGAATATACCTGATTCTCGTAGAATTATTCCTTTATTGTATAAAGAACTAGAAAAAAATAAATATAGTGGTGGTAGTTTCAAAAAAACAATCTTCCACATTCATACACCAGCATCACATGATTTTACTTTAATTAATGAGGAAACTAGAGAAAAACTCCACATAAAGTTGGATAAACCTTTTACAAGTTGGAAGCAACTGAAAGAAGAGGATTTACTTTTAATTGTAAACGAAGTAAAGATTTCTCCTTTTATTGATCATTCTATTGAAGATTTTACTCCCTATCTCAGGGGAAAGTTTGAGAATGAAAAAGAATTGCTAGCATATCTAATCCTAGCACATTCTTTATTAATAGAAGATATAGAATTATGTTTGATAACTGATCATAATTCTATAGAGGGATTTGATAAATTAGAACAGGCATTGAATATTTTGTTAAAAGAAAAGAAATACTCCACAAAAACTAGATTAGAAAAAGGAATTGAAATTTCTTGTTCTGATAAGAATCATATTGTAGGTATTCTAGATCGAAGAAACCAATATCAACAAAATAAATTGATAGAATGGCTTAAAGAAAATGTATTATCAGGTAAAGAAGGAACTATCCGAACCTCTTACGATGTTTTTGAAATGCTTAAAGAAATAGGTGCTATAGGTTATATTGCTCATATTAATAGTTCTGATATTTTCAGCAAAGACTTTCTAAGTGGCACATATAAAAACCAATTATTTAATTCTAATTTATTTAATATTATAGGTATTAACTCTCCACACCATATTCCAATTATAAAGCAAAACATTTTAGCATATACTAAAAAGAAATTTCATTTTATTATTGATAATGATGCACATTTTATTGAAAAATTAAAAACAAGTTATTTCTATATAAAAGGTGATAAATTAAATTTTGAAACAATAAAGTCTGCGTTGAAAGATTATGATCTATCTGTTTCTTTTGAAAAACAAAAACAGCCAAAAGAATATATTAAAGCAATCTATATCGATGGGAAAGAATTTTTGAAAGGAAAAGATAAACACCTCATCATTACTTTTTCAAGCAATATGAATGCTTTTATTGGTGGTCGTGGAAGTGGAAAAAGTACTATTCTAAATACATTAGGTTTTATTACTTCTCAATATATTGAGAATATCGCTGATTTAGAAAAAATTCTTAAGCAAGGAACTAGTTGTGTAGCATATCAATATCATAACGAAACTTATTATATTATGTTACATTCATCTTATGCTAAAAATAATCAAATTTTCACACAAAATTATTTTAGTGTAACTTCTAACTATCAAAATAATACCCAAGATGATGCTGAAAAAACAAGACGTGCCGCCTTACATGATCGTTTTCAAATCTTCACTTATGATGGAAAGAATATTTGTGAAGTAACCAAAAGAAAGCACTTTATGGATAAGATATTTACACCTAAGTTCTCTACGAACGAGTTAGTAAATGTAGCCGCTGATGAAGAGGAATTAACTAAATTTATTAATAGAACTTTGTTTCAAAATAAAGATATTAGAAACAAAAAAATGTTTAACAATATTGGCCCTGGAATAAATGGCTTAATAAATAAATATGGCAAAAAATCAGAAATACTAAATACACGTAAAAAACAAGTAAATGAACTTTTAAATGACTATAACGAACTTCAAAAAAGAAAATTAAGAATTAATTTTACTCAAAAAAATGTTGATGATAGCTATTTTAATTGGTATACAGTTTTTAACGTATCCAGAAATGCTTGGGATGATTACTATAAAGGATATGCAATTACTTATGAAAATTTAGTATCATATCTACAAGCATTATCTAAACAATTAGGAAATTCTATTGAAACTATACTTATTTTCAATAAAAAAGATTTCCAAGTAATATTCGATACTTTAGATGTTAAAATATTTTTTAATAAAGTAAGTACTGAAACTACCGATAGAGAACTAAAATTTATTAAAGAAGGTACAGATTTAATAGCCTTTTTTTATAAATTAAGGCAAGATCTTGTTTCACCTAAAAGTGAACGTTATGCAAAAGATTTTCTCAAAAATTATTTTAGAAATAGTGATACTTTTACTTTAGAATTCAATATCAATAATCGAGAATCCATGAAGACTGAAGCAATAAACTTTCAAAATATTATTAACCTTTCAATGGGACAAAAAGTGGTCGCAATGCTTTCTTTTTTACTCACTTATAACGAATATCTTGGTGACTTTAAACCATTCATTATTGATCAACCTGAAGATAACTTAGATAATCAATATATTTATAAAAATTTAGTTGCAGATTTTAAAAATTTAAAATCTCGTAGACAAATTATTGTAGCAACACATAACTCCACAATTGTAATGAATAGTGGATGTGAGCAAGTTATTGTCATGAATTCAGATAATAATAATGGTTGGTGTGAAACCAAAGGATATATTTCAAATCCCCGAATTAGTGGTTATGTTGTAAACATATTAGAAGGCGGAACAGAATCTATTATTAATAAAATATTCTTATATCAAGAAAATTTGAAGAAAAAATTTAAGGATAGTCTTAGCATAGATACAATACACATACTTGAATTTAATAACATCATGCAAGAAATCGGTCAATCTATTGGAAGAATTTCCCAAGAGGAAAATCCCAATAAACTATTTAAGTTAGTAGCGTTTCTACAAGAATTAGAAAAAATCGAATGAATATAGTCTGCCAAATATTGGTAGACTTTTTTTATTAATAATAATGCAAAGGAGGAAACCATAATTGAAAAAAATAAAAAGCTATACTAGTATTTGGTCCGTTGAAAAAGTTATCTATGCGATCAATGACTTTAAACTCCCCTTCCCTATTACCTTTAGTCAAATGGCTTGGCTTGTTTGTAGTTTGTTTACGGTAATGTTATTAGGAGATGCTCCCCCTCTATCGTTTATTGAAGGAGCTTTATTAAAGTATGTCGGCATTCCTGTTGGCTTGACTTGGTTTATGAGTCAAAAAACCTTTGATGGAAAGAAACCTTATCGTTTTATTCAAACAATGATTACTTATTTCTTTCGTTCCAAAGTGACCTACGCTGGAAAAACAGTCACATTTAAAAAAGTAAAAATGAATGAAACTGCCACAATTGTAAGGAGTGAATACATTGAATTATCCGATTAAATATATTGAAAATAATTTAGTCTTTAATCACGAAGGCGAATGTTTTGCCTATTATGAATTGTTGCCCTATAACTATTCCTTTTTGACCCCTGAACAGAAACTACAAGTGCATACGAAGTTTCGTCAACTAATCGCGCAAAACCGCGAAGGGAAAATCCATGCCTTGCAAATTAGTACCGAACGATCCATTCGTTCCATTCAAGAAAAAAGTAAAGAAATGGTCACTGGTCGGTTGAAAGACATTGCTTTTCAGCGGATTGATGAACAAACCGAAGCGTTAGTAAACATGATTGGTGACAATCAAGTGGACTATCGCTTTTTTATTGGATTTAAATTATTGGTCAATGAACAAGAAGTGACCTTAAAAAATTTACGAACGACTGCTAAGAACACGCTCACTACCTTTTTTCGAGAAGTGAATCAAAAATTGATGGGTGATTTTGTGGTTATGCCAAAAGATGAAGTTCGTCGCTACACAAAAATGGCTGACCTCTTACAAGCTAAAATCGAACGTCGTTTCCATATCAGACCGTTGAATAAAAATGATTTTGGCTATTTAATTGAACATCTGTATGGCAAAGAAACAAGTTCTTTTGAAGAATACGAATTCCCTCTGCCTCTCAAAAAATTGAAACATCAAACACTCGTAAAACGATATGACTTATTGAAACCGACTCGTTCACTCATTGAAGAAAATCAACGCTATTTAAAAATTCAAAATGATGAGACAACTGCTTATGTTGCTTACTTTACGATCGATTCAATTGTTGGCGAATTGGATTTTCCTTCTAATGAGATTTTTTATTACCAGCAACAACAATTCGATTTTCCGATTGACACCAACATGAACATTGAAATTGTCGCCAATAAAAAAGCCTTGTCCACCGTTCGAAATAAGAAAAAAGAACTCAAAGACTTGGACGACCACGCATGGAATAGTGACAACGAAACAGGAAACAATGTGTTGGAAGCCTTAGAAGATGTCAATGAGTTAGAAGCTGAACTCGATCAGACCAAAGAAGCCATGTACAAATTGAGTTATGTCATTCGAGTAGCCGCTTCTTCCTATGAAGAATTAAAACGTCGCTGTAATGAGATTAAAGATTTTTATGATGATTGGAGCATTAAATTAATCCGTCCCTTTGGTGATATGTTGGGGTTACACTATGAATTTCTTCCTTCTAGCAAACGATACATCAATGATTATGTGCAGTATGTGACTTCTGATTTTCTAGCGGGCTTAGGATTTGGTGCCTCTCAAATGTTAGGAGAAACAAATGGGATTTATATTGGCTACAATTTAGAAACAGGTAAGAATGTGTATCTCAAACCGAGTCTAGCAAGTCAAGGCGTCAAAGGTTCGGTCACCAATGCTCTTGCTTCGGCATTTCTTGGTTCTTTAGGTGGTGGAAAATCCTTCTCTAATAACTTGCTGGTTTATTACTCGGTTTTATTTGGCGCACAAGCGTTGATTGTCGATCCAAAAGCGGAACGTGGTTATTGGAAAGAAACATTGCCAGAAATTGCCGATGAAATTAATATTGTGAATCTAACAAGTGACGAAAAAAATCAAGGATTACTTGACCCCTATGTTCTCATGAAGCGTAAGAAAGACGCGGAGAGCTTAGCGATTGATATTTTGACTTTCTTAACAGGCATATCTAGTCGAGACGGCGAACGTTTCCCACTTTTACGAAAAGCGATTCGGTCAGTGACACAAAAAGAAGTACGTGGCTTGTGGTTAGTGATTGATGAATTACGAGAAGATAAAAATCCACTGTCTCATTCGATTGCGGATCACATTGAAAGCTTTACGGATTATGATTTTGCCCATTTACTATTCAGTGATGGATCAACGGAAAACTCGATTAGTTTAGAGAAACAATTGAACATTATTCAAGTAGCGGATTTAGTCTTACCTGATGCTCAATCAAATTTTTCAGATTATACCACCCTTGAATTATTGAGTGTGGCTATGCTGATTGTCATTTCTACTTTTGCTTTGGATTTCATCCATTCTGATCGAACCAAATTTAAAATTGTTGATTTAGATGAAGCTTGGTCTTTTCTACAAGTGGCACAAGGAAAAACCTTATCCAATCGCTTGGTTCGTGCAGGTCGCTCGATGAATGCGGGTGTTTATTTTGTGACGCAGAATGCCGATGATTTAATCGATGAGAAATTGAAAAACAATATTGGATTAAAATTCGCCTTTCGTTCGACAGATAGTCAAGAAATCAAAAAGACCTTAGCCTTTTTTGGTGTTGATCCAGACGATGAGGACAATCAAAAACGGTTGAGAGAACTAGAAAATGGCCAATGTTTGATTCAAGATTTGTATGGGCGTGTTGGCACCATTCAAGTTCATCCTGTTTTTGAAGATTTATTCCATGCTTTTGATACTCGTCCCCCAGTTCATCAAGAAGAATGAGGTGCATCCGATTGAAACCAAAATTAAAAAAGATGTTGTTAGTCATTTTTCTAATTGGAGGAATGGCTTTTTTATTTTTCCTGCTCTCTGGCACAATCGCTCAAGCAGTCGGTCTGGTGGATGATACAGTAGACGCACAAAATCTTTATTCTCACTATCCATTGGCAAATTATCAATTGGATTTTTATGTCGATACCGATTGGGATTGGTTGCCTTGGAACTGGAAAGATGAGATTGGTAATCAAGTGCAATATGGATTATATGCCATGTCAAATTTTATTTGGACCATTAGTTTGTATTTAGCGAATGCGACAGGTTATTTGGTCCAACAAGCCTATACCCTGGATTTCATTTCAGATACAGCCAATCAAGTGGGAGAAAACATGCAGATACTAGCAGGGGTCTCGCATAATGGGTTCGCTCCTTCGGGATTTTATGTCGGATTTTTATTGCTTTTTATTCTCATTGTAGGCACATATGTTACCTATGTTGGCTTAATCAAACGTGAAACGTCAAAAGCCATTCAGGCAATCACAAATTTTGTGGTTGTCTTTTTATTATCAGCAGGATTCATTGCTTACGCTCCTTCCTATATCCAACGAATCAATGAGTTTTCAGCGGATATTTCGCAAGCCAGTTTAGACTTGGGCTCAAAGATTATCTTGCCACATGCAGATAGTGAAGGAAAAGAAAGTGTTGATTTGATTCGAGATACTCTCTTTTCGGTCCAAGTAGAACAACCTTGGTTGTTACTACAATTTGATAACTCCAACAAAGAAGAAATTGGAGAAAGTCGGGTGAATGCGTTACTGGAAGTTAATCCTGATACGAATAATGGAAAAGATCGTGAAGACGCCGTAAAAGCAGAAATTGAAGACAACGATAATCAGAATCTAACGTTGACGAAAACGGTCAATCGTCTAGGCGTTGTTGTCTTTTTAGTGTTGTTTAACATTGGAATTTCTATCTTTGTCTTCTTGTTAACAGGCATCATGATTTTCTCTCAAATCCTGTTTATTTTATATGCTATGTTTCTGCCAATTAGCTTCTTATTATCCATGTTACCCACGTTCACCAGTATGGGAAAATCCGCTTTAATGAAACTCTTCAATACAATTATGTTGCGTGCTGGAATCACGTTGATTATTACGGTAGCCTTTAGTTTATCTACTATGTTTTATACCTTAACGGTAGGTTATCCGTTTTTCTTAATTGCTTTTCTACAAATTGTGACCTTTGCGGGCATCTACTTAAAACTAGGTGATATTCTCAATTTCTTCAACCTGCAATCTAGTGATTCCCAACAAGTCAGTCGTAGTGTATTCCGTCGGCCAAAACAATACATGGGTCGTGGTACTAGAAGATTGCGGCGAACGATTAGCCGAACAATGATTGGTGGAACTGTCGGGTATTTAGCTGATAAAACCAAAAGAAGAAAAAATACATCAACTGTTCCTTCTACTACAACTAACAAGCCTTCTATCGGTAGCTCTTCGGTAACTTCTGATAGACAGAAAAAGCAAGGCGTTCAACAGCGACCGTTCACTCGAAGTTATCAGACCGGACAACGAATTGGGAAAGTATTGGATAGTAAAAATCGAGCAACGAACTATGTCTCTCAAAAGAAACAACAAGTCAAAGAGTTACCAAAAACTGTTACAGGAAACATCCATCAGACCGTTTCTGATTTTAAACAAGGGATGTCAGATGAACGAACAGAAACAGTAACAAATAAAAACAGACCCGTTGTGCAAACTCGAAAAACAAAACGAGAAACAACAAATCCTACGACTGTCAAAAACCATCAACAACCAACTATTGATTCGGTGCAAGCATCAAACAAGACAAAGAAACCAAGTATATCAGACAAACGAATAGATTCAGTAACAAGTAAAAACAGACCGGTTACTCAACCTCGAAAAACAAAACAAGAAATGAAACGAGGAACATCAAATTCTGTGAAAAATCAAAAAGAAATGAAACCTATTCGTTCTACTGTCACTCGTCCACCTGTGCAACACAGACCATCAGATAAGGTTCAAACAGTGGCGCAAGAAGTACCACAAGAACAGACAGCTTCCAAAGTACAAGAACGAATCACAAAACAAATGAACAGATCAATAAAACAACGACCTTCTATCAAGCAACAAGGCTCGATTTCTCATAAGCAACCGACAAAGAACATGACGAATCAGAAACAAACTACTTCAACTGTCCGTTATTCTCAAAATAAACGTCAAAAGAAAAATGTCCGTTTCACACGTCCAATGAAAAGAAAGTAGGTCAATCGCTATGAAATGGAAACTAAAAATAATGGTGGCTTTGACACTCTTTCTGTCCTTCTTTGGTTTATTATCTTTCGTGGCAATTTTTGTGGCAGATGAACCTCAAGCGAACTCTTCTCAATCAATGGCTATTCAAGGAAGTGGTTTATCTGTTTCACCAGAGGTTTTGAAGTATCGCTCCTTAGTAGAAAAATACGCAAAACAAGAGAATATTGAAGACTATATCAATATCCTCTTAGCGATTATTCAAGTGGAAAGTGGTGGCACGATGAAAGATGTCATGCAATCTTCTGAATCAAAAGGCTTACCACCGAATACGATTACTGATCCAGAAGAATCGATTGCACAAGGCGTTTCTTATTTTGCAGAGTTAGTGCGTTCAGCGGAATCTTTAGATGTCGATCAACAAAGTGTCATTCAATCCTATAATTACGGTGGCGGCTTTTTGAATTATGTCGCAAAGAATGGGAAGAAGTATTCTTTTGAATTGGCGGAAAACTTCTCTAGCGAACAAGCAAACGGTCAACGAGTTACCTATAGAAACGATATTTCCATTCCTAAAAACGGTGGCTGGCGTTACAACTATGGCAACATGTTTTACGTGCTATTAGTCAATCAATATTTAGAATCATCTTCTCACAGTTCGCAAAAATTTGATGATAAAACGGTCCAAACAATTATGGATGAAGCGTTGAAATATCAAGGCTATCCGTATGTCTTTGGCGGGTCCAATCCGAATACCTCTTTTGATTGTAGTGGAATTACGCAATGGACTTTTCAAAAAGCCGGTATTACATTACCACGTACCGCACAGTCCCAATATGATGTAATGACTCATCTACCATTAACAAAAGCAGAACCTGGTGATTTGATTTTCTTTCATTCTACGTACGATACTGCCGATTATGTCACTCATGTCGGCATTTATGTTGGTGATATGCGCATGTATCATGCCGGCGATCCGATTGGTTATACAGATTTAAATGATAATTATTGGCAACAGCATTTAATTGGTGCTGGACGAATCAAAAAATAAGAAATGAGGACTATTCATGAAAATTCATATTGAACGAAAACCAAAAAAAGATAAAACAACCAAACAAAAGAAAGTCAAAACGATCCACTTGAGCACTCACAAAAAGAGTGTCCTCTTCTTGTGGCTGTTATTGATTGGTAGCTTTTGTTTTGGCCTTTATAAAAACTTTACTGCTATTGATGCGCACACCATTCATGAGACAAAATTTATTGAACCAGTGCTTATTGATACCCATGCGATTGAGAGTTTTACTCTTAATTTCATTCAAGAATATTATTCTTGGGAAAATAATAAAGAAGCCATTGAACAACGACCTGAGCGAATCAATCGTTATCTGACTTCTGAATTACAAGAATTGAATGTAGATACAATTCGGACCGATATTCCCACGAGTTCTTCTGTCAGTGATTGCAAAATTTGGCGTATACAAACTATTGATGAACAGAACTTTGAAGTAATTTACTCGGTTACCCAACGGATTACAGAAGGCGCAGAAAATAAATACAGTACATCATCTTATCGTATAACCGTTCATCAAGATGAAACAGACGATTTAGTCATTACTACCAATCCGACTATTTGGACCACTCCTCAAACATCTGATTTTCAACCAGAATTTTTTGAAAATGACAACAGTATTGAGGAAGGACTTCAACAAGAAATAATCGCCTTTTTGGAAACCTTCTTTAAGTTATATCCAACTGCAAGTAGTAGTGAATTAACTTATTATATGGTCGGAAATACCTTGCCAATGATTAACAAAGAGTTGATTTTTTCAGAATTGATTTATCCTTCCATTCAAATGAAGGATAAACAATATATTGTAAAAGTAGCGGTAAGATACTTGGATAGTGAAACCAAGAGTGAAATTGTCTCTCAATATCATCTAGTGTTAGAGAAAGCAGATAATTGGAAGATTGTTGCATAGTTACCTTAATCATTGAATAACAAAAAGGAAGCATCAAACTCATCTGATTGCTTCCTCTTTGTCTACTATGCTTAATCCTCCAATACACAAGTTGAAGTCTGACATTTTTTTGATTATATATTCTATGTATACAATCGTTCTATATATACTTTATCTGTCAAAGTAATGATAATTAGTAACAATAATACAATACATCTTAATTAATTTTATGATATCCTTATGCATTAACTCTATTTTCACATCAAAAAAACCACTATTTAAATAACTTCCGTTATCATTCTCAATATTCGATGATGATTTTCCATGTCGAGCCATAGCTCCAGATTGAGCCATATTATTTGCAAATTTCCCTAGATGTTTTTTGTGAATTTCACTTAAAAGAAAATTAAATTCTTTTGCAAATAATTTTGCTTGATTATGAGTGATATTATTTTCTTTTAAATTTAAATTTTTAGCAATTTCATAAATTTTATACGCATTTACCACTGAATACATCGTATTATTCATCATTTCACTCCATAAATAAGATAACATAAATACTTCATGATTTAGAGATGACAAAAGTAGATTATTAACAAATTCTCTGTATTTAATGACGCTATAAAAATCATTGGTAGTTGAGTAAATATCTACATATTTATCTAATTCAAATTGATCAAAATATGTATTCTTAAAAATATTAGATATAATATAATTTTCTTTTACTAGGATTGATCTTTCGCCTGTCTCATTAAATGTATACATCCCGTCTTCTTTATCAATCCTAATTAATCTATCATTTGGCTCCTGTCTTATACAATTGATAATATTAAAAATGGATAGCATATCACTTAAAAATTCAAAATACAAATTTTCGTCATTGTTCTTAATAATGCTTTCAGGAAATTTTGAAACACCAAATACAATTGGCTGTGGACCATTTTCCTCATTTCCAGAATCAAAAAAGCCAAATTGAAATTTTAGACTATTTCCATTTAATACATAAGTCCCCTGGTTAGGTGGATAAATTTTTAAAACTCTAGTAATATACATATTCTTCTCTCTTTCTTTTTCATTAAATATCCCCAAAAATCATACTAAATTTGAATTGGGTAAGAGTTGATCTATCCTTATATTCAAAAGAAGGAGCAACAATAAATTGTAAAAACAGTAGTACGATAATAGTTTGTCTTCAATGTTTGTAAAAAAATATGAAGTATTTTCCACATTAATAACTTCTAATTTTTCACGTAAACTACTGAAGAATTACTTTATCTATTGTGTTTTTGGAAGTCAATGTGTTGGCAAGAACACAATAGATAAAAATAGATAACCGTTTTATTTGTAAAAAGATTTTAAAGAGTTATTTTTCATTCAATTTAATTCAGAATCACCATTTCTCCCTTTTTCGCCAATAACTTTTTATTTGTTTCAATATCAATTAAATAGATATCTGTAGCAGTCGGATTGAAAATCTGATGACCATCGACTGAACTTTGTAATTGTTGAAATGCAGAGAAGTAATCAACTAGTTGGATATTTGTAGCACACCAAATATCTTGATTTTCATAAATTAATCGACAAAAATTTTCAATAATATCCCAATTATTATTTTGTTCAAATTCGTAACTATGTCCCCATATATAAAACAAGTTTATACTTGTACCTCTATCTCTGTTAATAAATTCCTTACCTTTTTCGATTAACTCATCATTATGGTGACAGGTACTTGCCCATTCATAATAATCTGCTGGAAAATCAAATCTAGCAGTTGTTCTTGTTGTTCTAGCATATTTGATTCCACAAGAAGATAAAATTTCTTTTACACGCTCATCAAAAACACCCATTGGATAAGCAAATCCTCTAACTGGATAACCAACCAACTGTTCTAAAATATATCGATTTTCAAAAATTTCTTGAACAATTTGCTCATTCATTAAGAATGGTAAGGTTGTATGATTCAATGTATGACAGGCAACTTCATGACCATGATACAAATTTTTCACTTCATTTTTGCCAATATATTTTCCATTTTCAGTATCAGTAATTTTACCTGCAGATAGATTAAATGTTCCTTTAATTCCATATTTATTAAAAATTTCTACTATTTTTCTATCAAAAATTTGTCCATCATCATAACTTAAAGTCAATACTTTATTCTTCCACTCAGGTAATAGGAGTTGAACTCGTTTCAATGTTAGTCCCTTCCTTTCTTCGTTGGCTAAATGTAACTAATGCATATTCATGAGGAATATACCTAATTCGAGTGTGCTCAAATAATTTTCCCATATCTGTATAAACAATATTTTCCATTTCACCTACACAGTTGTTTCCACCTAAATCTAGTAATGATAAATCTTTCTTAGTTGCTGTTTCCACTTTCATAATTGTTTTAGATGCTGCTATTCTAAAGTCCATATTATTGTCGATATACTCATAAATGGATCCTTGTGCAATTATCGGATTTAACTTTTGGACAATATTTTTTTTAAAGTAGCTACAATCATACATCATAGCTTTACCATTAATTTTACGAATACGTTCAATATAATATGCACGTTCTCCATATAAAAAAGAAATTTCATTTGCTAGTTTTTCACTTACTGTAATTTCTTCAAATTTATTTACAATAGTTTCGGTATGAACTTTATCTTCTGAACGTAACGCCTTCAAGCCTTGAAAGTTCCCCATTCTAAAAAACATCTGGTCAACTTTTGCATGTTCTAAAATAACTACACCTCTACCTTTAACACTATAGACAAATCCCTCATCATTTAACTGTTGAATAGCACGTCGAATTGTATTTCTACTACTAGCAAATCTTTCTACTAAAGACATCTCAGTTGGAAGAAGCATTGTATCGTTATAAATTCCTTCTAAAATTTCTTTTCTCAATTCGTTATATATCGATTCAAATTTTACTTTAACCATCGCTTCATCTCCTTAATATCCATTAGTATATCATTCTTTCAATTATAGTTTAAACATATTTATTAAATTTATAAGACCAAAAACCTAAAAATTGTTTAAACAAATACTTGACAATTTGTTTAAACAACTTTATATTCTTTGTAACCGGTTAATATATGATAGAAAGTAGTTGATAACTATTCATAAATAATTTTGTTCCCATATTCTGTAAACGTTTTATAGATATTTATCAATGCAACAGAGAGGAGAAAAGTATGAGTTATGAACAATTTGCCACAGAATTAATTAAAAATGTTGGTGGTGAGGAGAATATCAATAATGTTATTCACTGCATTACTCGCCTTAGATTCTATCTAAACAATCCAGCAATAGCGGATACTGAAAAAATAAAAAAAATGAATGGCGTGATGAGTGTTATTCAAGCACAAGGTCAGTATCAAGTGGTTGTTGGAAATAAAGTCACTGAAATGTATGAAGCAGTGACTACTCAACTCAATGTAAGAGATGATGAGGAGAAACCTTCTGAAAAAAAAATAGCGAATAAAACAGTTTTTGATACATTAAAATATGGAGTTAACGAAGTCATTGGTGTCATTACTGGAACTATGATTCCAATTATTGGGATACTTGCAGGTTCAGGTATTGCTAAAGGTTTATTAGCAGCACTTGTAAGTTTTAATCTAATGTCTAATACTTCCCAACTTTATATTTTAATAAATACTATTGCGGATGGCATCTTTTACTTCTTACCAGTCATATTAGGCTATACTGCCGCACAAAAGATGAAAGTGAATCCCATTGTTCTTACAGTAGTTGGTGGTATATTAATTCATCCGACAATTGTTGGGATTGCTTCTGGAGAGTCTGCATATATTGAATTATTAGGAATCAATTTCCCTGTTATGAATTATGTCTCTTCTGTCTTTCCGATTATTGTAGCTGCATGGGTCGCTCGTTATGTCGAAAGACTTTTGAAGAAAGTTATTCCAAGTGTCATCAGTTCAATCATTTCACCCATTTTAGAAATTCTCGTACTAAGTTTTTTGGTTATCTTAATTGTTGGACCAATTATTACACTAATCAGTGATGGACTAGCGTTCAGTGTATCAGCTATGTTTGCATTCAATATCGTTATTGGAGCAGCAGTTTATTGTGCCCTATTTCCTATACTTGTTGTATTCGGAATGCATTGGCCTTTAGTGGTATTTGCAGTTAACGATATTGCAACCAACGGAGCAAGTATTATTATTGCTTTTACTTCTGTTTTATTTATGGGTATTGCAGGAGCTTCTCTAGCAGTGGCTTTTAAAACGAAAAATACTCGACTCAAACAACTAGGCTTCGCTTCCACGATTTCTCAATTATGTGGAGTGAGTGAACCAGCCTTATATGGCATCTTACTAAAATATAAACGTGTATTCTATACAGCAACTATCGCAAATTTTGTTGGTGGTGCTTTTGCTGGCGTATTCAATTTAATTAGTTATGGATTTGCAGGTGGTGCTATTGGCTTCGCTTCATTTATTAATCCGACAGATGGTATTGATAGTAATTTCTACAATTATTTAATTACGCATCTTATTACATTTATTATAGGTTTTGTTCTAACTTGGATTTTCGGATACAATGACAAAATGCTTTTAGAAGATGAAAAGTAACTTTTATGCAATCCTATTTTTATCAATGATGTTTCCAATCTAAACAAAGGAGAAAATGTATGGATAATCAAGTTTTTTCAAAAAAATTAATTACTAAAGTTGGCGGAAAATCAAATATTGACAAAGTTATTCATTGTGTCACTCGACTAAGATTCTATTTAATTGATCCTTCCAAAGCAGACACAAATGCTATAAAAAAAATGGATGGAGTGATGAGTGTTATTCAAGCACAAGGTCAATATCAGGTGGTGGTTGGTAATAAAGTAAATGAGATGTATGAAAGTTTAATGTCTGAACTAGAGCCAACTAAATCGGAACTGAAAAATCAAAATACCTCTCAAACATTAAAGAATCAACCACTCTCTACAAAAATTAAAAATGGTTTTAATGAACTCATTGGTGTAATTACTGGGTCGATGATTCCAATTATTGGCATACTTGCTGGATCAGGTATTCTGAAAGGTTTATTAGCTGCATCTGTCAGTTTCGGGGTATTATCAGGTGATTCTCAAGGCTATATATTGGTAAATACGATAGCTGATGGTATCTTTTATTTTCTACCAGTCATCTTAGGTTTTACTTCTGCTCAAAAATTAGGCTCAAATCCTATTGTTATTGCAGTCATAGGAGGCATTCTGATTCACCCGACAATTGTAGGAATTGCTTCCGGGGAAATGCCCACCATGACCATTGCTGGGATTGCTTTTCCAATTATGAATTATATTTCGTCTGTTTTTCCTATTTTAGTAGCTGCTTGGTTAGGAAAGCATCTTGAAATTCTTTTGAAGCGAACTATTCCTACTGTTATTCAATCTATCATCTTGCCAATTATTGAAATAGTTATTTTAAGTGTTGTTATTTTGTTATTTGTTGGACCTGCAATTACATTACTCAGTGATGCTTTAGCTAATGGAATTGCAGCAATTTTTGATTTTAATGCGATTATTGGTGGAGCAATCTATGCAGCATTGTTTCCGATATTAGTGGTTTTCGGCATGCATTGGCCACTTATTCCTATCATTGTTAATGATTTAACAGTTAATGGATTTAGTATGATGAATGCTTTTTCTTCTGTTCTAATGATGGGGATTGCTGGGGCAGCCTTAGCTGTTTCTCTAAAAACAAAAAAAGAAAAACTCAGACAGTTAGGAATTGCAGCGACCATCTCTCAGTTATGTGGAGTAGGTGAACCAGCTATTTATGGAATCTTACTAAAGTATAAACGTGTTTTTTATCTTGTTACTCTGGCTAATTTTATTGGTGGTGCTCTAGCTGGAGCTTTACAACTAGTGAACTACGGTTTTGCTGGGGCATTGATTGGTTTTGCTTCCTTTATTAATCCTGATACAGGAATTGATGGAAATTTCTATAATTATCTAATCACACATTTAGGAACATTTTTCCTTTCATTTATCTTAACATGGTTGATTGGCTATAATGATCAGATGAAAGCAACAGACGAAATTTAACTTGATTAGTCTCACTAACTTGTAAATTCCAGTTAGTGAGACTGTAAAAAAACGAACGAAACTATTTACTAAGAAACGAGGAAAAACAATGGAAAGAGTTACTTGGAACCAAACACTCTCTAATTATCATAATATGAACTTTCAGCCCAACAATCGTGTCCAGAAGTTAAGTATTAAACAAAATTTATCAGGCAAAGGTATCCGTGTAGAACTTTCCAATCAATTTGATGCTATTCCTTTGAAAGTAAAAATGATTCATTTTAGTTTATCTGCTGATTTCAAGACATTTTATAGTTTGACTTTTAATAAGCAAAAAAGTTTTATAATTCGAGCAAATCATAAAATTTGGACAGATAAATTAGCCATTGATATCCCTTTAAAAGCAGAATTATTTTTCAGAATAGAAGTTGAAAATGAACTAAATTTATTAGCTACTTCTGCCAATTTACAATCAAATAAAATAATTGATTCGAATATTCAAAATGAATACACATTCATTTATGCTTTCACTTCAGTAATTATTGACACGACTCATAAAACTAAAACAATTGGTTTTTTTGGAGATTCACTAACCAATCAAGCACATTTTAGCGATCAAATTTTGCAAAATTTGTACGACACAGCTGATTATATCTCAGGTTTTAATGCAGGTATCTCTGGCAATCGACTACTATTACCTGGGACCGCTAAATCTGAATGGCGAGATAGTTTTGGTGAGGCAGGAATCAATCGTTTTAGAAGTCACGTATTGAATTATCGACCCAATATAATTGTCAGTCTTATTGGAATAAATGACTTATTTCATCCAGGTACAGGGTGTTTTCTTTCAGAGTTGCCTACTGCAAAAGAAATGATTGCAGGTTATCGAGCACTTTATAATGAAGCAGCTGCTAATAATGCTTGTTTAATAGTATTAACTCTCCCTCCTTTTGCAAACTCCTCTAATCAGAATAAACCTGCTTGGAGCCAAGAAAAAGAAAACATTCGTTTAGCAGTGAATGAATGGATACGAAGCCAACCATATTCTATTGATATTGCCAATTTTTTGGCAGATAGAAATGATCATACATTACTTAATCCGCAGTTTGATTGTGGGGATCATCTTCATTTTTCTCAACAAGGTGGCGAAAAATTAGGTAATTATATTACTTCAGAATTACAAATTAAAGGAGAATTATCCTATGAATAATGAAAAATTAGCAAGCACAATACTAGAAAATATTGGTGGTAGAAAAAATGTCAATGAGGTAATCCATTGTGTAACACGTCTGCGTTTCTATTTAGCTGATGAAACGATTGCTAAAACACAGACGATTAAGCAATTAGATGGTGTGATTGATGTTATTAAGAGTGGTGGACAATATCAAGTAGTAATTGGTCCCCGGGTAGAAGCTGTATTTAAAGAAGTCCAAAAATTACTAGGTAATTCTTCGGAACAAATAAGTCCTAAAAATAATGTTACACTAAATCCATTTATGAAATTACTCCAAACTTTAACTGGCACAATCACTCCTATCATTGGTTTATTGGGAGCTGCTGGGATCCTTAAAGGATTACTTTCAATTGTGACCACTTTTAACTTTATTTCTGCAGAATCAGGGGCTTATGTGTTACTAAATGCTTTAGCAGATAGTTTATTTTATTTTTTCCCTATCATTTTAGGTTTTTCTGCTGGAAAAAAATTTAATACCAATCCATACATTCCTGCAATTATAGGTGGAGCATTAGTTTATCCAGGAATTGTTAGTTTGTTGGAAACAAATAATTTAGAATTTTTGGGAATCCCAATTATCTTAATGAATTATGCTTCCTCCGTATTTCCTATTATTGTAGCTGCATGGTTATGCAGTAAAGTTGAACGTTTCTTATCCAAGCATTTACCTATAGCAATCCAACTGATCATCGTTCCTTTATTGACCATAGTTAGTGTTGGAATTATCACCTTCCTTGCTGTAGGTCCTTTAGTAACTTATGTTGGTTCAGCTATCGCTCAAGCGATTTTGTGGATTTATAATCTAAGCCCTACGATTACCGGATTATTAATCGGTGCTTTCTGGCAACTACTTGTTGTTTTTGGTTTACACTGGGGTTTAATTCCATTTGTAATTAACAGTTTAATGGCCAATGGAAGTGATCCTCTAATGGCAATGCTAGGTGTTTCAATTTTATGTCAAATTGGTGCTGCTTTAGGTGTTCTTATTACTACAAAAGATCAAAAATTACGAGAAATTTCAACAGCTGCAACTATATCTGCTCTTTTCGGAGTAACTGAACCAACGTTGTATGGTATTACTTTGAAATTTAGAAAAGTATTAGTTTTCTCTTGCATAGGTGGGGGAATAGCAGGTGCCTTAGTTGGAATAACGAAAGCTGTTTCCTTTGGTGTTGCTGGTGGCATATTTGGACTATTAAGTTCTATCAATCCTGCGGGCATTGATTTTAATATGTATGTATACCTTGGGGCTTTTGCTATTGCCGTATTTGGTACAGCAATTTTAATTAAACTGTTCGGATATGAAAATAAAAAGAAAGAGGAGATTTAATTGCAAAATTTTAGTCTATCTATTGAATCAAAAGACTTAGTATACTCAGCTAATATAGAAGTATATTTAAGAAATAATGTAGAAATAAATAAAACTCCACTACCCATCGTAATAATTTGTCCCGGTGGTGGTTACAGCTTTCTTTCCACTAGGGAATCAGAGCCTATTGCACTAGCATTTTTATCTCAAGGTTTCCATGCGGTAGTTTTAAATTACACCACAATGTCTAACAGTATAGAAGGAAACTTTTTACATTCAACTATTTTACAAGTTGCAAAAACATTTGAACTTATTAATGAAAATAAAAAAGAATGGAATGTAGATAGCTCTCAAATATTTTTATTAGGTTGTTCAGCTGGAGGACATCTTGCAGCCTCGTACTCTACTGTATGGAAGAAGTTTGAACAAAAAGAAATCAATTACAAGCCTAAAGGAACTATTCTTTGCTATCCAGTCATTGGTTTTGAATATGGATGGCCTGAAAATTTAGCTCATTTTAATTTCACTTTGGAGGATCCCTCAGTCTATGATGCCTCGAACTTTATAAATGCAGAAACACCAGATACTTTTATTTGGCATACAGCTAGTGATACTACCGTTCCAGTATTAAATACTTTGAAATACTGTGAAAATTTGACTAAAAACAATATTCCTTTTGAGTGTCATATTTTTGAAAATGGTCAACATGGCCTTGCATTAGCCACAAAGTCCACTGCAAAAATGTTCACAAATGACTATGTCCTTCCAGAAGTTGCGAATTGGTTTTCAACCTGTATAGATTGGATAAATCGAAGACTGTAACAAAAATAGTTGAAAGTAAAATCTACACTAGAAAAACTACAAGTAATGCTTAATGCTCATTGAAAAACAGAGTTGAAGTCACAAAAAAGTAACTTCAACTCTGTTTGTTTTACCTACAAACTTTCTACTACAGTTTTAGTGCTAAGGTAAAGTTAATTACTTGAATATAGCTTTAATTACATTTTGAATAATCACTAGTTCATCCTCGTTTAAATGATCTAGTTGTTTCTCAATTTGTCTTCTGCTAGAACTTTTGATGTTGTTATTCGTTTGTTCCAGAAAAAAACTGTCCAGAGAAACATCTAATAGTGTCACTAGCTGATAAAGAACATGCAAACTTGGCTGTTGACCTTGATTCTCTATGTTTGTCAAATATCTAGGGGCAATCTTGATGATTGATCCTACTTGTTCACGAGTCAAACCTTGGTTCACACGCGCTTCTTTTATAGCGAGACCAATTGGTCGAAAATCAAATTTTTCATTCTCATCAAACATTATATATCACCCACTTACATTATACTGTTCCTTTATTTCGAGGGACAGGTCTTATATAATGCGGAGTTACCTTTAATATGTCCTATTATTAAATAACATTTAACTGCTGAATGATTAAAAAAAACTGTCATTTAGTGGTTCAATTTTTATGCACAAATTTAAACGACGGTTTGAAATCGTCGTTTTTTTGTTGAACTACTTAGTGTTCAGTTTTGGAGATGTTAAAATGAACTACTCTTGGACTGAAGAAAATAAAAATTTATCGTTATTAAAAAAATCAATTCTATTTTAGTAAATCAAAATGCTCTAAAAAGTGACTTGTCAAATCCTATTAAAGGAATTATAAATGCGAATTGCAGAGAAACTATTTCTGTCAATTTGCATTTTTTTGTTTTCATATCAAAAATTTTTCAAAAAATGAGCATTTTCTCCCTTTTGAAACTGTATTTAGTGCGAAAGGGGGTGATCATATGACACACTCTGATTTTCAATTATCTGTAGAAAAGAAATTTGATTATATGTGTAGACTCGTTTTAATAAATGAAAAAAAGAAATACTATAAGCAACTTAAAAGTTTAAGTGACAAAGAAGTTTCATTTTCTGATGTTGGGAACTACATAATAAGTCAAATGGCAACAATTGATTCATATTCCGTAGATAACTACATTTTTAGAATTCTAGGCTTATCTATTGAGATTGAAAACGAGTTGTTGGTTGGAGCTATCGAAAATTTGTCTGATAAAAAGAGAACAATTATATTGTTATATTACTTTGTTGGTCTAAATGATTCAGAAATTGCTATGGTTTTAAGTTTAAAGCGTTCAACAGTCAATCGTCAGCGTAACCAAGGTTTATCCTTAATCAGAGACTATTTGGAGGCGAGGAGATATGGCAACTAAATCTTACCCTATTATTCCTTATGAATTGATTAAACAAGCAATTGATGGGGATATTGAAGCAGTTAATCAGATCAGAGAACACTATCGTCCTTATTTTTCTAAATTGTCACTTCGGTTAATGAACGATGAATATGGAAACACACATATGGTTGTTGATGAAGTTTTACGTGGTCGATTGGAAAGTAGATTGTTGAAGATGATTTTAGATTTTGAAGTTAGAGAATAAATTGGTTTTTAGGGAGCGTTGACAACCTTCCACGTTCCCTTATTGTTTGTTATTCTATCCAAATTAATCAATAGACTTGTTAATTGATTTTCATAGGCTAACAAGCCCTATGTTCTTTGAAAACTACATATCATAATTAGATACGTTCGATTTATAACGAGCTATGTATTCGAATACGCCATGATTTCATTTTGAAGGAGCGAGTTTATTTGAAATGCAAATTTCAACATAGGAAATTGAAAGTGCAATAACTTATAAATTGGGATAATGATACACCTACCTTGAACGCCTCACCGCATTGGGTAGCTCTCCAAGTATGAGAAGAGATGAAATTTCTGTGGGTTTTCCTAAACCGTCTAATTATGTTGGAAAATTTGTTAGATAAATATTTTCTTTAAAATGAGGTGACAAAATGAAAATTGATATTCCTTTAGAAACGGACGAAGAATTTTTAGACTGTTTAGCCAATCAAGTACTGCAACGAATCAAAGAAAAATCTACAATGTTTTCATCTGTCAATGAACTGCCTCCTTACCCCAATCGTAAACAAGTAAAAAAAGGATTGCGTATTGGAGATGATCGCTTAAATCAATGGATTGCTTCGGGATTAAGAACTATTCCATTTGGAAAAGAAGCTCGTTTTGATCGTGAGGATATAAAGGATTTTTTAGATCAGTTAAAAGTTTAAGTTTGACGATTTTTGCCAATCCGCCTATGATACCAGTATGGAAGGAGGAAAACGATTTCCCTTTGATATACTGGCGAATCATTCAAAGGAGAATTCTCATGATAAAAAAATATACCAAAAAGAATGGTTCAACTGCATACTTGGTTAAAGTGTATTTGGGTGTAGACCCACTTACTGGAAAGAAAAAGACAACCACTAAACGAGGATTTAAAACACAAAAAGCTGCAAAACAAGAAGCTGCGAGATTACAATTACTTGCTCAAGAGGATGATCTTGTTGTTGAATCCAATCGTTTGTTTTCTGAAATAGCGTTAGAATGGTTTGAACAATATAAAAATACTGTGAAACCAAGCACCTATGTTGTCCAAAGAGTCGCACTAAAAAATCATATTCTTCCCTTATTTGGTCAATTGAGAATTTCTAAAATCTCCATTCCGTATTGTCAAAAACAAGTCAATCATTGGTTTTCTTATTATAAAAAGTTCTCCAATTTGATTGGAATGACCACTTCCATTTTCCAATATGCAATAAGTTTACGATTGATTCGTAGAAATCCAATGGAAAGTGTTATTCGACCAAAAAGACAAAAATCAATTGATGAGGAAAAATATGTTGCTCCCTTCTACTCTAAAGAAGAGCTATTACACTTTTTACAAATAACTAAAAAATATCCTGATCCGTTATACCCAATGTTTCATATCTTAGCTTTTACAGGTTTACGAAAAGGTGAATTATTAGCTTTAAGATGGAAAGATATTGATTTCAAACGAGGTACACTTTCAGTTAAACAAACATTAACAACTGTTGAAGATTGGAAATTAGATTTCCAAACCCCAAAAACTGAAAAAAGTTTGCGAACCATTTCGATTGATACTGAAACGTTACGAATTCTTCGTCAATGGATTCTCAAACAAAAATCTTTCTTTTTAAAAACAGGAAGGCAAACTGATGGCAATGAGGAACAATTACTTTTTGCAACGGAAGAAAATCAACCCTATTATCTTGATTTTCTAAATCATAACTTGAAAAAAATATTGCAAGAAAATAAGTTAAACTACATTACGGTTCATGGCTTTCGTCACACCCATTGTAGCTTGTTATTTGAATCTGGTGCTTCCATCAAAGAAGTACAAGTACGTTTGGGTCATACGGACGTTCGAACTACTATGGATATTTACACCCATGTCAGCGAACAGAAAAAAGAAGAAACGGCGGATCGTTTCGCCGATTATATGAACAAGTTATACGAGGAAGAGGAAGGGATGGTCAAAAGGATGGTCAAGGACAAAAAAAGAGAATATCCTCCGACAAGGATACTCTCTAAAAGCTGATAAATCAACGTTTTTCTTATTCCGCAGCGTTTGCGTCTTTGAGACCGTATTTTTTGTTGAAACGGTCCACACGTCCGTCTGCTTGTGTGAATTTTTGACGTCCAGTGTAGAATGGATGTGAGTCAGAAGTTACTTCGACACGGATGACTGGGTATGTATTACCGTCTTCCCATTCAACTGTTTCTTGTGAAGTTTTTGTTGAACCTGACAAGAATTTGAAACCAGTTGTTGAATCCATGAATACTACTGGGTGGTAATCTGGATGGATGTTTTCTTTCATGATTTTTTCGCTCCTTTGCCCTGCTCCATTTGCTGAACCAGAGTTGATTTGTCGATTTACAACATTAACATCTTAACATGTTTCAGTCAAGGTTGCAATTATCTTTTCAGATTTCTGGTCGGATTTTTTTTACCAAAGGAGACATCTTGAAATTCTTTGAAAAATTGCTGATTGTTTTTTGTTTTACGCAAAAAGCGGATCAGTTGTTCCGTATATTCTAATGAATCTCCAGTCATATTTTTTCGAAGTTTCCAAATTTCTTCTAATTCTTCACTTGGCATCAATAATTCTTCTTTTCGGGTACCTGATTTTTTGATATCGATGGCTGGGAAGATCCGACGCTCGGATAACTCGCGTGAAAGTTGTAATTCTAGATTTCCAGTTCCCTTGAATTCTTCATAGATCACGTCATCCATACGGCTTCCTGTATCGACTAAAGCGGTCGCTAAAATCGTCAAACTGCCACCTTCTTCGATGTTTCTTGCTGCCCCGAAAAATTTCTTAGGTTTATACAATGCGGCTGGGTCAATCCCGCCACTCAATGTACGTCCGCTTGGTGGAACAACTAAGTTATAAGCTCGAGCAAGTCTAGTAATGCTATCCATCAAGATAACGACATCTCGTTTATCTTCGACTAAACGCATAGCACGCTCCAATACTAATTCAGAAACTCGAGTATGGTTTTGCGGCTGCAGATCAAATGTTGAAGATACCACGTCGCCTTTCACGCTTCGTTCTAAGTCAGTTACTTCTTCCGGTCGTTCATCAATCAGTAGAACGATCAATTCTACTTCCGGATAGTTTTCTGTGATGCCATTCGCGATTTCTTTTAATACAGAAGTTTTCCCTGCTTTTGGCGGTGCGACGATCAATCCACGCTGACCAAAACCGATTGGAGAAAAGATATCGATCATTCGGGTAGATAGTCTTTGCGGTGTTGTTTCCAGTTGAAGCTGTCTTTGCGGATAAAGAGGTGTTAAGGCTGGAAAATGCGGACGTTCTTTTGCTTCTTCCGGATCTTTTCCATTAACGCTTTCCACGTGCATCAAACCATAATAACGTTCCGATTCTTTAGGTGGACGGGCTTTTCCTGCCACTTTGTCCCCATTTCTCAAACTGAATCGTCTGATTTGTGAGGCAGAAATATAGATATCTTCTGCACTTGGTCCATAATTGATTGGCCGTAAAAAACCGTAACCATCTTGACCAACGATATCCAATATTCCTTCCATATAATAAAATCCTTGTTTCTCTGCTTGTGCACGAATCACAGCTAGAGATAATTCCTTTTTGTTCATCTTACTGTAATAAGGAATTTTAAATTCTTTGGCATAACTATAAACTTCTTTTAACGTTTTGTTCTCTAGTTCTGCCATTGTCAAATAATCGCTCATTCAGCTCCCACTTCCTCTATCATTTCAATTGATGCCCCTAAGGCTGTTAGTTTCTCGATAATATGATCATAACCGCGTAAGATATAATCTACATTGTAAATCGTCGTTGTCCCTTCTGCCAATAGTCCAGCAATCACTAAACAAGCACCTGCCCGAAGATCAGAAGCCACGACTTCTGTGCCGTGAAGTTTATTTGGACCATTCACGATGATCATATTTCCTTCCACGGTAATATCAGCGCCCATTCGTGCTAGTTCCGGCACATGATTCACACGTTTCGCATAGATCGTATCGATGATTTCTGAAGTGCCTGTAGTCATCAATAGTAACGCAGTAAGTGGCTGCTGCAGATCTGTGGCAAATCCTGGATAAGGATAGGTCATGATGTTTGCGGGTTTTAATTCTTTCGAGGGGTAAACTTCGATTTCATCTTCGCTGATTTTCATATGGACACCAATTTCCTGCAATTTTGCTATAAAGCTTTCCAAATGTTCAAAGATCACATTTTTCACTTTGATACCATTTCCTACTGCAGCTGCTAATGCTAGATAGGTTCCTGCTTCGATGCGGTCAGGAATCATGAAATGCCGACAGCCATGTAATGTTTCGACTCCTTCGATACGGATCACATCTGTACCCGCTCCTCGAACTTTTGCCCCCATATTATTCAGTAAAGTTGCCACATCTATGATTTCCGGTTCTCGTGCAGCGTTTTCAATTACTGTCTGTCCTTTTGCTTTTACAGCAGCTAACATCACATTGATCGTTGCTCCGACTGAAACCACGTCCATGAAAATCCGATTGCCACGCAATCCTTTATTTTCTGTCCGTAAATACATGGCACCATGTTCATTTGTCACTTCAGCACCTAGAGCTTCAAATCCTTTGACGTGTAGATCAATCGGTCTAGGGCCTAAATAACAGCCACCTGGCAGGCCTACTACCGCTTCGCCAAATTTACCAAGCAGTGTTCCCATAAAATAATAAGAAGCACGCAAACTATTGATTTTTCCGTGCGGCATCGGAATCGATACGATTTCTCGAGGATCGATTTCTAGTATGTTGTTGGAAAAATGGACAGTTGCGCCCATGATCTCTAAAATTTCAATTAATGAATGAACATCTTGTATGTCCGGCACACCTTCCAAGATCACTGGGGAATCAGCTAAGATTGCAGCTGGAATCAATGCGACTGCACTATTTTTTGCACCGCTGATCGTTACTTCACCAGCTAAAGGTCGGTTTCCTTTGATTACGATTTTTTTCATCTGTTTCCACCTTGTTTATTAATCTTTTTTCATGGATATGCTTGTATTTTATCATAGATAAAAAAAAGAAACGAGCATGGTCTGCCGTTTAAGTAAAAAAAAAGATCCCCGACTGAAGCAGATGGATCCAAGATCTTTTCAAAGCGAGGTACTTATTCTGTTTTCCCTAAATATTCTTCCAATGTTATCCCTGCCTCGGTTATTTTTTTTGCTGCTTTTTTACCAACGTATCGATAATGCCATGGTTCGTAACCAACACCCGTAATATGCACTTTGTTTGATGGATAGCGTAAGATAAAACCATATTGATACGCGTTATCTGCTAACCATTCATACACTTCTTTGTCTGTAGAAATACTTGACTCAGCGTTGATATCTACTGCTAATCCTAATTCATGTTCACTTGTGCCTGGTGCAGCTACCCATTTTGCTGCTTCTTCTTTTGCTTTTTGATTGGAATAGCCTTTTTCTTGAAAGGCGGCAATTTTATCTTCCATGATTTTTTCTTGATCTTCTGTCGTTCGAAAACTTGAAACGATTTTCGGATAGATTCCTTCTGCTCTTGCTGCATCAAGCATCAGCTGTAAGTCAGGATATATACGCTTGTCTACTGCTTGATCGTTGGATAGCTTTTGTAACTCCACTGTGTATCCTTGAGGTATTTTATGTTTTGCATTGACTAGTAGTAGATTCCATGAATCTCGTTCTTCTCCACATACTTGGATTTTTTGTGGTGTCTTTCTAAAAAATAGACCTATACTTGCTAATAAGACGATTAATAGGATTACAGCTACTGTCTTATACGATCTTTTCATTATTCTTGTCCTCCAACTAAAAAATCTTTGCTTTTCTTAGTAAGTTTACCAAGTAAAACAAAGACAATTTTCTGTTATTTAACAAGAATCTCTTACGATTTTCCTACGAAAGCGGCAAATCAATTGTGAAGCTTGTCTCTTCATCTTTACTTTGTGCAGTCAATTGGCCAGCATGAAGTTCAATGATTTGTTTGGCAATTGCTAATCCCAGTCCAGCTCCTCCTCGATTTGTTTGTCGTGCGGTGTCTAATCGGAAAAATTGTTCAAAAATCCTAGATAGTTTTTCAGGTGGAATAGTTGGACCTTGATTAGAGAAAATAATCTTAACCCGTTTCTTGTCTTGATCTGTTTTTGCCGAGAGTTTGATCACTGCTCCTTCATAGCTGTAGTTGATTGCGTTTTGTAAGAGATTATCAAAAACGCGCTGCATTTTATCGACATCAAAACGAATCGAAAGATCAGCTTCTAACTCACTTTCTAGAGTCAGCTGCTTGGAAGACAAAAGAGGCAAAAATTCATAACTTAGCTGTTCTAACATCATCTTCAGATGGACTTTTGTCGGCATCAATTCGATATTTGATAAATTGAACCGAGCAATTTCAAAGAACTCGTTGATCAGTTCTTCTAGTCTTTCTGCCTTATCTAAGGAAATTGATAGATAATGTTTTCTTAGTTCAGAAGAAATTTCCTGTTCATCTCGTAACAGTGTAAGATAGCCTATCACTGAAGTCAAAGGCGTCTTCAAGTCATGAGCTAAATAAACGATTAAGTCGTTTTTTCGTTGCTCCGCTTCTTTGGCTTGATGCTGACTCAAAACTACTTCCTGACGAATTTGATTCAATTCCCATTCAAACTCCTGTAGATCTTCAGAAAGTTTGAGAGGTTCTATTTGATTTTGATAAAGTTTCCTTGAAGCTTCAAGTACTTCATCCAACTGTGCCATACTTCTTGACCATGTTCTAAGTAAAATAACCAATCCTCCAGCTAGTAACGCAATCAAAACGACAAAAATATAATTTCTTTCTAGGTTTTTCGCAAATTGATAGAATCTATCCGACCATTCCCACGTATAGAGCCCGAATAAAAAGCGACTAACAAAAAAAAACATCATAAAAGCACTGATTGTTGCTACAGTAAAAATACTTAATTGTGTAGCTAATCGTTTCAGCAAGCGTTTTTTTAAACGTGAAGAATTTTTGGCATCACCTGTTTTATTCAACTTTATAGCCCACTCCCCAAACAGTTTTTATAAATTTTGGTTTGCGTGTTGGTTCTTTGAGTTTTTCACGCAAGCGTCCGATATGTGCCATGACTGTATTATTGTTGTCGAGAAATTTTTCTCCCCAAACGGCTTCAAACAGCTGTTCTGCTGGAACGACCTCGCCCTTTCGTTCGGCCAAATACCATAGGATAGCAAACTCCAAGGGTGTTAGAGAGATTGTTTCCCCATAAAGTGTACACGTATGTAGCGTTTGGTTAATGATTAGTCCGTGTACATCAATTTCTTTTATCGATTTTTCTGTCGAATAATCAACTTGAATGTTATATTTCTGAAAACGTCTTAACTGTGTTTTGATTCGCGCAACGACTTCTAAAGGATTGAAAGGCTTTGTGATATAATCATCTGCACCTAAAGTCAGACCAGTTATTTTATCTATGTCTTCTATTTTTGCTGTCAGCATAATCACAGGAAAAAAATGATTTTCTCTGATTTTTTGGACGATTTTAAATCCATCAATGTCTGGAAGCATCACATCTAATACAGCTAAATCAAATGATTCTCTTTCTATGCAGTCCAACGCTTCTTGTCCAAGATAAAATTTCTGTACTTCATATCCGTCATTTTTCAGGTAGACTTCGATCAAATCAGCAATTTCCTGTTCATCGTCTACCAATAATATTTTATCTGGCATCGTATTGTTTCACCACCACTAACAAATTTTCTAAATTATATCATATCCATGTCGACTATTATTAAAAACATTGTGCTATTTAATGTACTTGCCTTCGTATTTTCGTTATGTAATTGTCAATATTCTTTCATTATGTATCTATCTACTCATACGAATTCAGTTATCAATATTTATTTTAACTCATAAACTATAAGTAATCTTCATTTTTCCCTCAAAATTTTCTGATGATTTTCCTACAGATGTTTTTTAACAAAGATTCCTTTTATAAAAGGTTTCTATAACCTTGGAATAATAACTCTCTTATTGATAATTATAACTTTGCCTTTCTAAGGCGAATACCATCTACTAAAAAAAAACCAAATAAATATGTTATTTAAAAACATAAAAAGAACGGGACAAAAATGTCCCGTTCTTTTTCTCACAACCGAATAAACAGTATTTGAGGGCTATTGATGCAGCTAAAACGAATTACGCTTTGTTAGCTGAACCGAACCAGTCGATATGAGATTTAGCATCTTCAACGATTGCTGCTTTACCTGGAGCTAATAATTTACGAGGGTCGAATCCTTTACCTTCTTTATCTTTACCAGCTTCGATATATTTACGAGTAGCTGCAGCAAATGATAATTGGAATTCAGTGTTAACATTTACTTTTGAGATACCCATTGAGATAGCTTTTTCGATTTGATCTTGAGGAATACCTGATCCGCCATGTAATACTAAAGGCATGTCTGGACCTACAGCATCAGCAATTGCTTGTAAGTGGTCAAAAGCTAATCCTTTCCAGTTTTCTGGATATTGACCATGGATGTTACCGATACCGCAAGCTAAGTAGTCGATACCTGTAGCAACCATTTGTTTGCATTCTTCAATATCAGCTAATTCGCCGTTACCGATGATTCCGTCTTCTTCTCCGCCGATTGAACCAACTTCACATTCAACTGAGATACCTTTTGCATGTGCTTTTTCAACAACGTCTTTAGCTAATTTCAAGTTTTCTTCAAATGGTAGATGTGAACCATCGAACATTACTGAAGTATAGCCTAATTCGATACATTCCAAAGCAGCTTCGTAGTCACCATGGTCTAAGTGGATAGCAACTGGAACAGTGATGTTCATTGCTTCAACTAAATCGGTGATTAAATCTTTACAGATTTTGTAACCACCCATGTATTTAGCTGCACCCATTGATGTTTGGATAAGTACTGGTGCTTGTTTTGCTTCAGCCGCTTCAAGGATTGCTTGAGTCCATTCCAAGTTGTTTGTGTTGAATCCGCCGACAGCGTAACCGCCTTTACGAGCAGCTTTTAAAAATTCAGCTCCTGATACTACTGGCATAATAAAATTCCTCCTAAGTTTTGTAAAACTAAATTTGTTAAGACAATTCTTAACCAACGACCCTATTTTACCAAACATTTCGGTAGTTTTCTACTAAAATCAATGAAAATGAAAATTTTCAAGAATTTTTTTGCAAAAAATAAAATATCCAATAGCGCTTTAATCGAAAAAAGTCTTTTGCTTTCTATCTTTTTTCCTACAAATAATAACAAATCAGAAAAAGAGAAAAGTGACAAGAAAATTGCTTATCCCCTTCTCTTGCTACTTTTCTCTTTCTATCAAGTTCAAAAATTATTTTGTTTCGTGATCTGCTAATGATGCTCCGACAAATGCTTTGATTAATTTTTGCGGGCGATTTGGACGAGAAATCAATTCTGGGTGGAATTGGCATCCCACAAAGAATTTTTTCTCTGGCAGCTCTACGATTTCTACTAAACGGTTATCTGGTGAGACACCTGAAAAGACTAGCCCTTGTTCTTCAAACAATTGACGATATTTGTTGTTGAACTCATAGCGGTGACGGTGACGTTCTTGCACAACATCGGCTCCACCATATGCTTCAGCCGTCTTCGTTCCTTTTTTGATTTTACATGGGTATAATCCAAGGCGTAAAGTTCCACCCAAATTCTCGATGTTTTCCTGATCAGCCATTAAATCAATAATATTGTTTGCTGTATCTGGATTCGTTTCAGCTGATGACGCATCTTCTAATCCAACGACGTTACGTGCAAATTCGACACAAGCCATCTGCATACCAAGACAAATACCTAAAAACGGAACGTCATTTTCGCGAGCATAACGAATCGCTTCGATTTTCCCTTCTACTCCGCGATCACCAAATCCACCAGGAACCAAGATTCCATCTGCGTCTTTCAAACGTTCTTCTACATTTTCTCTCGTTAATTCTTGTGCTTTGATCCAATCGATCTCGATGTCTGAATTATAGGCGAAACCAGAATGTTTCAATGCTTCAACTACTGAGATATATGCATCTGGTAACTCGACATATTTACCGACAAGCGCAATCCGTACTTTTTTCTTCAAGTTCAAGACACGTTCTTCTAATTCTTTCCATTCTGTCATGTCTGCTTCTGGTGTATCTAGTTTTAAATGGTCGCAAACAATTTGATCCATTCCTTGTGCTTGTAAAACTAATGGGATGGAGTAAAGTGTATCTACATCTGGCGACTCGATAACTGCTTCTGGTTCGACATCACAAAATTGTGCCAATTTATTTTTCACGCTTTGAGAAACAGGTTGCTCTGTACGTACCACCAAAATATTCGGTTGGATACCTAAACCACGTAGCTCTTTTACACTGTGCTGCGTTGGTTTAGTTTTCATTTCTCCAGCAGCTTTCAAGTAAGGAATCAATGTTGTATGGATATACATAACATTATCTGTACCGACATCTGCTTTCATTTGACGAAGTGCTTCAAGGAATGGCAAAGATTCTATATCACCTACTGTTCCCCCTACTTCTGTAATGATCACATCTGAATCAGTCATTTTAGCTGCTCGCATGATTTTTTCTTTGATCTCATTTGTAATATGAGGAATAACTTGAACAGTTGCTCCCAAGTATTCGCCCTTACGTTCTTTACGCAAAACTTCAGAATAGATTTTTCCTGTCGTCACGTTGGAGTATTTGTTCAAATTGATGTCAATAAAACGTTCGTAGTGGCCCAGATCCAAATCTGTTTCAGCACCATCATCTGTTACGAATACTTCTCCGTGCTGATATGGGCTCATCGTCCCCGGATCCACGTTGATGTATGGATCAAATTTTTGGATAGTTACTTTTAAGCCGCGGTTTTTCAATAAGCGTCCTAAAGAAGCTGCAACAATCCCTTTTCCGATTGATGAAACGACACCGCCGGTCACAAAAATATATTTTGTCATAAGTTCAAAAACTCCTTTTTAATTTATGTGCAGGAAAAGTCTCAGAAAATAAACAAAGCTCCCTATTCTTCAATAAGAATAGGGAGCCGAAATTTCTGTAAACTTCTGACCCTCTAAAAGGGTGCCCAAGGTGTATAATACAAGCTGACTAAGGGAAAGTCAAGTACTCAAATGAATACTATCCGCTTACAATTTTTTCTTTTTCGATATCCTTTGAGAAATTATTTCTTAAGTCCTTTATGAGTGCAAAAAAAATTTAACCCACATAATAAGCTTGATATAAACATAGCTAACGTTAAACCTAAGCAAATCAGAAAATCGTTACTGAAAAATTTTAAGTGAAACAATAGATAAAAAAATAAAACAAACATTATGATAGATAATATCCCACCTAACAAAGAACTACTTTTTCCTACTTGCAGCAACAGTTTATATAGCTTATCGTAGAAACAATCTTTTTCTTTCACCCTTATTTACCTCCTTTACGTAAAAAACGTAGTCCACAGTTCTCGGATTTTTGGCATATCTTTTCTATTAAATAATATCAAAAACAAAACAGTTCCACTAATTTTTTCAAAGATGACCTTTTTTTCAACAAAAGTGCCTTGTAGGGATTCATTGAAGGTAACGAATCACATAAGTAAAAAATAAGGAGATGCGACAAAAGTCGTGCCTCCTTATTTCTAAATAAACGGTGTTCTCCTGCCAACTCCTCGGTCACAAGTCACAATATCCATCAAACATGAGAAGCTGTTTTTGAAATTGCTCCTTGTGACTCAGAGTTAAACGGCAGGCTTACGACCTCTTGATAAACGGTGTTCAATCAGCTGACCCTCGGTATTAGCTCAAAAAACGGCAAAATATGAGGAACTATTTTTCCGTTTGTTTCTCTAATACTCAGGTCAAAACGCTGATTTCACAGCCTCTAATTCACGTTATTCCTGTTTTAATAAAGTTCTAGATATTGTTCTCTTTCCCACTCGGAAACAGTTTGTCTGAATGCCGCCCATTCGAGACGTTTTGCTTCAACAAAATTTGAGAAGATATGTTGTCCTAATGCGTCAATCATTACATTATCCTTACGCAATTCTTTGATAGCATTATGGATAGTTGAAGGTAAGTCCTGGATATGTGCAGCTTCTCTTTCTTCCTCATCCATTACATAAATGTTACGGTCAACAGCTGCTGGCGGTGTGATCTGATTACGGATACCGTCTAGTCCTGCTTGCAACAATACTGCCATTGCCAAGTATGGGTTTGCAGATGGATCAACTGACCGCAATTCCAAACGTGTGGATAAACCGCGAGATTCTGGTACACGTACTAATGGCGAACGATTACGACCGCTCCATGCGACATAAACAGGCGCTTCATAACCTGGAACGAGACGTTTATAAGAATTGACTGTTGGATTGCAAACGGCTGTGTAGGCACGAGCATGTTTCAGCAAACCACCTAAGAAATGATAAGCTGTTTCACTTAGTTCCAATTCACCGTCTTTATCATAGAAAACATTTCCTTCATCATTGAACAAAGACATATTGCAATGCATACCAGAACCATTGATCCCAAATAACGGTTTCGGCATGAAAGTCGCGTGAAGTCCATGCTTGCGTGCAATCGTTTTGACAACGAGCTTGAAGGTTTGGATATTATCACAAGCATCTACCACATCTGCATATTTAAAGTCAATTTCATGCTGTCCTGGCGCTACTTCATGATGTGAAGCTTCCACTTCAAAGCCTAGACTTTCTAATTCCAACACGATGTCACGGCGGCAATTTTCACCTAAATCTGTTGGTGCAAAATCAAAATAACCACCTTTATCATTCAAGGTCGTTGTGATCCCACCGTCTTCGTCTAATTTAAATAAGAAGAATTCTGGTTCAGGTCCTAAATTGAAAGAGGTAAAACCAAGGTCGCGCATATCTTTCAATGCTCGTTTCAAATTCCCGCGAGGATCGCCGGCAAATGGTGTCCCATCCGGATTATAGATATCACAAATTAAACGAGCAACTTTTCCATGAGCACTTTCCCACGGGAAGATCATCCAAGTGGAGAGATCTGGATACAAATACATATCGCTTTCTTCAATTCGAACAAATCCTTCAATCGAAGAACCGTCAAACATCATTTTATTTTCTAATACTTTGTCGATCTGGCTCACTGGAACTTCTACATTTTTGATCGTACCTAAGATGTCTGTGAACATCAATCGTAAAAATCGTACGTTTTCTTCCTCAATGATTCGTTTGATTTCTTCACCTGTTATCTGTTTCTTTACCATGGTATCCCTCTTCCTTTTTTAATTTATTCAGTCAAAGAATTGTCTTTGCAATCCTTGCGACTGATAATGACCTGTTTTGCTTAACCCACCTTGCGCCAAAATCTCATCACGAAAAATTTGTCGAACGTCATGATCTGTCAACGGCTTCTTGTTTTTTGCTTCTTGTTTTTTCGCCTGTGCCATTTCGTATACACGTTTGATCCCAGCCATATTCAATCCATCTGAAAGATAGTCTTTAATCTCAAGCAACATATCAATATCATTCAGCGAATACATACGTCGGTTTCCTTCGCTTCGTTCCGGATGAACTAAATCTTGTTCTTCATAATAGCGAATTTGCCGAGCAGACAAATCAGTCAGCTTCATAACTGTACCAATTGGAAATACGGACATAGATCGGCGCAATTCCTTTTCTCCCATCAGACGTCCCCTTTCGTTTTATAAGTTGGCTAAAGTGTACCAATTAAAAAAAATATTGTCAACTGCATATGTTAGGTTTTCTAACATGAGATCTCTATTTTTTTATAAAATAACAAAAAAATAAGAACACAAAAAAGGTATCTAGTTGATTTTCGTACCAGATACCTTTTATTTTTTATTATACTGTACTATCCTTTATTAGTGTTTTTACTGTTAAAAAAACAAAATTTTATTGGTTTTTTCTTAACCATTTTGAATTGGTTTTTGCAAACCCTTTAACTTCATATTCGTTTGTTTCTTCCATGTACGCTTCGTCCAAAACCATTGTTTGTCTTCTCAACTCGCTTAATTTCTGTCCTTCGTTGCTTGGCACAGAAAGTGTATAAGGGGTCATTAGTTCCATCAGCTGACGTTTGATTGCTTCGATCAACGCCATCTTACCTTCTTTCGTCTGAGTAGAAATCAATACATTTGGGAATAGCGTAGGCGTGAACATCGCTGGGTCGATCTGGTCTGCCTTATTGTAAACAGTCAGTATCGGCATTTCTTTCATATTCAGTTCATCCATCAATTTTAGGACAGTCTGCTCCTGTAAAATACGATCTGGAGAACTAGCATCGACTACATGTAGCAAAAGATCCATATTTTGACTTTCTTCTAATGTAGAATGGAAAGCATCGATCAGTTGCGTAGGCAGGTCTTGGATGAACCCGACGGTATCCGTTACAGTAATCTCAAATCCTTCAGCAAAACGCCATCTCTTAGTCAATGGATCTAACGTTGCAAACAATTGATCTTTCGAATAAGTATCCGCTTGTGTCAATAGATTCAAGATAGTTGACTTCCCGGCATTCGTGTAGCCAATAAGTCCAATCTGAAAAATCTCGCTATTTTTTCTTTTTTGGCGATTGCGCTCTCGATGAGCTTCTACTTCTTTCAATTCTTTCTTAACAGCAAAAATTTTATTCCGTATATGTCGGCGGTCTGTTTCTAACTTTGTTTCACCTGGCCCTCTTGTTCCGATCCCACCGCCAAGACGAGATAATGTTTTCCCTTGCCCTACTAAACGAGGCAGCAGGTATTCTAACTGAGCAAGTTCAACCTGCAGCTTCCCTTCTTTCGAACGAGCACGCATCGCAAAAATATCTAAGATCAGCTGCACGCGATCAATCACCGGAAGACCAACAGCATCGGTAATCAGTTGGCTCTGTCTCGGAGTTAGCTCATGATTAAAGATGATCAAATCCGCTTCATGCGCATCCGCTTGTTGAACTAATTCTTGTAATTTCCCTTTACCGATAATCGTTTGCCGATCCACTTGTGGTCTCTTTTGTGTAATTGTGAATACGACTTCTCCTGATGCGGTATTCGTCAGCTGAACTAGCTCTTCCATTGACTCTGAAAAGTAACGCTGGTTTACTTCGGTTTCTACCCCTACGATGATCACTTTTTCTTCCATTTTATTCCGCCTCCAGCCATTTTTTGATTGTTTGCTCAATCTGACTTTTTTGATTTGGCTCACTTATAAGATCAAACCACTGTGCATCCAAACGGTTACGAAACCACGTCAACTGACGTTTCGCGTATCTTCTCGAATGTAGTTTGACTTGTTCTGTTGCTTCTTCCAATGTTTCTTTCCCTTCAAAATAAGGGAAAAATTCTTTATATCCAATACCTTGACTGGCCTGGACTTCTCCAAGCTCATACACCTTACGCGCTTCTGCTACTAAACCTTCTGCTAGCATCAAATCGACTCTTTGATTGATTCGTTCATAAAGAATACTACGCTTCGTATCTAATCCAATCATGAGGTAATCATACAATTGCTTTGGCTCTTCTTTAGGTGCCGTGATACTATGTCCTGTCGTCTCTAAAACTTCCAGAGCTCTTATCACTTTGCGTTGATTGTTCCAGTGGATTTTCTCAGCAGCTGCCGGGTCTTTTTCTTTCAACTGATTCCATAATGCTTGGGAACCAATTGTTTCAGCTAACGTTTCGTATTTTTTTCTAATCTCAGGATTCGCTTCTTCTGTCGCCCCTAACTGGTAATCGTATAGAAGGGATTGGATATACAGACCCGTGCCACCAGCGATGATAGGTAGATGCTCTCGGTTCGCAATCTCGGTAATCAATTGGCGACCTGAATGCTGAAAATCAGCGGCTGAGTAACATTGAGTAGGTTCGATCACATCAATCAAATGATGCGGAACATTATTCATCTCTTCTTCTTTGATTTTTGCTGTACCGATATCCAGATTTTTATAGATTTGCAATGAATCACCGCTGATGATCTCTCCTCCAAATAGTTGTGCGAGTTCCACACTTAGCGCTGTTTTACCGACTGCTGTCGGACCGACGATCACTAATACTTTTTCCATATTTTACCTACTTTTCGTTGATTGTTTCCACCGAAGAGCTTTCTCCGGAAAATCAGTTATTATTCCATCTATTTTGAGTTCTTGACATTTGGCCATTTCTTCTTCATCGTTAATCGTCCATGCACGAATTGCTTTTGGAAAATCAGCTGCCTGGACTGGATGTTCGAACAACCAAGTATTTTTTGGATGTACTCCTTCTATATAAGGGGTTTCTGCTGCTAGTTGGACCTTTTTATCAGAAGTACTCATCAATAAGTCCAGCTGTATCTCCGGTTCCAGTAACGCGATTTTTTCCAAAGAATCCAAATGAAAGCTGCAATATGCATGTTGAAAAGGCCAATCTCTACTTTTTAATGTTTCGGCTAATTTTTCTTCGATACCGGGATATTCATACTGATCAGTTTTAATTTCAATCATTAGCATCCCTCGGTAATTTTTTTGGAGAAGCAGTCCTAACACTTCTCTCAATTCAGGAACTTTAGCTGCTGGAAATTCTTTGCTGAATTTTCCTCCTGCATTCAATTTTTTGAGTTCTTCCAATGTTTTTTCTCGAATCAGCCCTTTACCGTTAGTCGTCCGGTCCACTTCTTCGTCGTGCATAACGATCAAATAACCATCTTTGCTTAGATGGACATCTAGTTCGATACCATCTGCACCTACTCGTACAGCTTCTGCAAATGCAGGAAGCGTATTTTCTGGGTGGGTGCCACTGCTTCCGCGATGGGCATAGATTTGTAACATCTTTCTTCACTCCGTTCAGTTCTATTGTATCATTAAGAAAAAAAGAAAGCATTACCACGCTCTCATGTGCAACGGCAATGCTTCAAAATATCAGCTCCAAACATCATCTTTCGAGAAGAAACCAATCGGCTGGCGCGTCATAGTCTTCAACTGAGCTTTTTTTTCATTGATCATTTCAGTCAGACTATCCGTAAAATTCTCTAAAATCACGCGTCCGCCTTTATAAGCATATCCACCAATCTTCATTGTTTCATCTGGAGATAAAATCACTTTTCGATGGGAGATATTCTTAAATAGCTCGTCTAAAATATAATTTGGCAGATAAAAACTATTTTGCGCTGAAAATGATTGGAGATACGCAAAATCGTCAATCGTGATATAACAATCATCAAATGCATCAAAGCTGACATATTCTTCCATCAGCGTTGTCCGTTTCTGCAAGATCTCGTTGATCTTTTTATTTAATTGATTCAGCGTCTCGATTTCTTTGACTTTCAATTCCAATTCACGTCTACGCTGTTCTTTATTTTCCAAGTGACGCATTTGCAGTATCATGCCGATATAGACAACTACAGCACCTGTCAGCACTCCGATAAGACCAGTAATACCAACTATCAATCTGTTGTTCCTCCTTGTTTTGTTTCTCTGCTTATCATACCATAAAGCGGGTTTATGCGACTAATTTGCCTAAGTTTTTTATTTGACCTTTTTTGACCAAAAATGTATACTACATTTTAGGTATTAGAAACTAAATTATGGTACACTATTTCTAAACGAAATCAAGGAGGAACTCTATTATGAATTTAATTCCTACAGTCATTGAACAATCTTCACGAGGTGAAAGAGCTTACGATATCTACTCACGTTTATTGAAAGACCGTATCATCATGTTAAGCGGCCAAGTAACAGATGATCTTGCTAATTCGATCATCGCCCAATTGCTTTTCTTAGACGCTCAAGATTCTGAAAAAGATATCTATCTTTATATCAATTCTCCTGGTGGTTCAGTTACAGCAGGTATGGCTATTTACGACACAATGAACTTTGTCAAAGCAGATGTCCAAACAATTGTTATGGGTATGGCTGCTTCAATGGGAAGCTTCTTGCTGACAGCTGGTACAAAAGGTAAACGATTTGCTTTACCAAATGCTGAGATCATGATCCATCAACCTCTTGGCGGCGCTCAAGGGCAAGCAACTGAAATCGAAATTGCGGCACGCCATATTTTGCAAACACGCGAACGCTTAAACAAAATTTTAGCTGAACGCACTGGACAACCGCTTGAAGTGATTGAAAAAGATACAGATCGTGACAACTATATGACAGCTGAACAAGCAAAAGCATATGGATTGATCGATGAAGTCATGGAAAACAGTTCTTCATTAAATTAATCTGTTTCAAAGGAAGCTTTTTTAAGCTCTCTTATCTAAACCAAATAAAAAAGGATGGTCAACTCAAACTGACCATCCTTTTTTATTTTATGGATGCTACTGCCTATCTTTGCTCCTTGAATTTTCCTTGCGCATGCATCCGACCTATCTCGACATAATGCTGGATGTTTTCTTTGTTTTTTTGTATTTCTTCTTTTGTCAAAGGACGGATCACTTTAGCTGGGCGACCAAAAGCCAAGACATTAGGAGGAATAACTTTTCCTTCTGTTACTAATGATCCAGCACCAATCAAACTATTCTCACCAATAACCGCATGATTCAATATCGTGGTCCCCATCCCGATCAGCGCCCCTTTTTCGATTGTACAGCCATGTAGCATGCACTGATGTCCTACCGTCACATTCTCCGCAATATCTACAGGTGCATCATGATCGACATGGATGATTGTACCATCTTGGATATTCGTTCTTTGTCCTACTTTTATCCAATTACTGTCCCCGCGTAAAACAGCTTGATACCAGATCGTCACATCTTCTGACAATGTCACGTCACCAATCACTGTGGCATTTGATGCTATAAACCGTTCCATATTTATTTTTCTCCTTTCATTTTTTGTAGAAACTAATCCTATTGAATAAAAGTATCATAGCATATATTTATTTCATAAGAAAAAAACAGGTAAAACCTGCTCAGGCCAGATGTCTATTTACAGTATCTGGTAACTGACGTTTTACCTGTTTTTATTGTACATCTATATTTTCTTCTATTACTTTTTTTAAAATTAATTCGTACACTTCTATTTGTGCTGCCAAGCGTTCGATTTGAAACTCATTTTCAAAAAAATCAGCTGAATCAAAAGGCTTCGTCTGACAGACGTGCGTTAAACGATCAACTTCTCTTTTGGCTTCAGTAATTTTTTCATTTAAAAACTGTTCCATCTCCGTGTCCTCACTTTTCTTGATAACTTTACTTTACCATTATCAAGAATAGAGAACAAAAAATAAGTTTTAAACTGTTTTATTCTTATATGACTTATTCTGCTTCCTCAGCAAATTGGCTGTTATACAGTTTTTCATAAAATCCACCTTGTGCCAATAAACTCTCATGCGTTCCTTTTTCAATGATCTGACCTTGATCCATCACTAGAATCAGATCTGCATCACGGATTGTCGATAAACGGTGAGCGATGACGAAACTTGTCCGTCCCTCCATCACGCGATCCATTGCTTTTTGAATCAACGCTTCTAAACGGGTGTCTACTGAACTTGTTGCTTCATCTAAAATCAAGATTTTAGGATCGGAGACCACTGCTCGGGCAATCGTCAGCAACTGTTTTTGTCCTAAAGACACATTGTCTCCCTCAGAATTGATGGCCATATCATATCCATCTGGCATTGTTCGGATAAAATGATCTACGTTTGCTGTTTTCGCAGCATCAACTACTTCATAATCTGTCGCATCAAGCTTTCCGAAGCGGATATTATCTGCAATCGTTCCTTGATAAAGCCATGCATCTTGCAAGACCATACCAAATAGCGAACGCACATCACTGCGACTCATTGATTTGGTGTCGATTCCATCAATCCTTATTGCTCCTTTGTCTACGTCATAAAAACGCATCAATAGATTGATCAATGTCGTCTTGCCGGCACCGGTCGGACCGACCACAGCTACGGTTTGACCAGCTTTCACTTCAAAATTCAAATCTTGGATTAATGGTTTCTTCGGATCATATGCAAAATCGACATGATCGAATGTCACATCTCCTAAAATCGTTTCTGGCAGTGAAGCATCTACTTTGTTTTCTTTTTCTTCTGGCTCATCTAAAATCTCGAATACACGTTTCGTTGCCGCTGATGCACTTTGCAAAACTGAAGACAATTGTGTCACGTTCCCCATTGGCTGACTGATTTGCCAAATATATTGGATGAATGCTTGTAGTTGACCGACAACGATCGCCCCAGTAATAACATAAAAGCTTCCTAGAACAGCCATACCAATATAAGTAGCATAGGCAGTTAATTGAACTAGAGGCATCATCAAGCCAGAAATGAATGCTGCACGAAACCCAAAGTATTTCAAGCTGTGATTAACTTTTTTGAATCCTTCCAATGTTTCTTTTTCGCGTCCATATACTTTCAATACACTAAAACCTGTCATATTTTCTTGGACGTAGCCGTTTAGCTCACCAAGAGAATTCTGCATGCTTTGAAAGTATTTCTGCGAAGCATTGATCACTCGTTTTGAGATCCAGATCGATGTTGGAATCATGATCATAGAGATCAGCGCCATCATCGGCTGGATATAAAACATCATTGCTGCAGCCAACGTAATTCCCAATATCGCATTTACGATACCAATAAAAGCTTGTTGTAAAGCACCGCTGACTGCATCTACATCATTCGTCACACGAGACAAAATATTTCCTTGCTGGTTTTTATCGAAATATGAAACCGGAAGACGATTGATTTTTTCTTCTATGTCTCTTCTCAAATCATGCATGGCACTTTGAACGACATTTGTCATCAAAACACCAGAAAGTAATTGCGAAATACAATACCCTATTCCAACAACTGTGATCCAAATGAGACATTTGAATATATAAGAAAAATTGATTGATTCGCCATTGGCAATATTACGGCTGATTTCTGTAGTAGGAAGTCCTGTAACATATGGCAAAGCCACGTTGAAAGCCACTGTCAGAACTGTAAATAGGATTACTAAAAGAAAAGTCCCACGATACGGTCTGATATATCGAGCTAAACGTTTTAAGGAAGAAAAGGTTTTTTTCATGCTAATTCCTCCTTTGATAATTGAGAAGCGGCAATATCATAATAAATCGGGCATTTTTCCAACAACTCCCGATGCGTCCCCATACCGACGACTTCTCCTTCATTTAATACGATGATCTTATCTGCATGCATGATCGTTCCCACACGTTGTGCTACGATCAATACAGTAGATTCTGTCGTTTCTTTTTTCAGACGAGCACGTAACTTCGCATCCGTTTGATAATCTAATGCAGAAAAGCTGTCATCAAAAATATAGATTTCCGGACGGCGTATGATGGCTCTGGCTATTGCCAATCGTTGTTTTTGTCCACCTGAAAAATTGGAACCACCTTCTGATAAATGTTCATTAAATCCATCTGGTTTTCGAGAAATGAATTCTGAAGCTTGAGCAATCTCAGCTGCACGTTCCATTTCTTCTTGCGTAGCATCTTCTTTCCCGTATCGCAAATTATCTGCAATCGTTCCAGTAAATAGCAACGCTTTTTGCGGAATAAACCCAATCTTATCTCGCAACTTGCTTAGCCGATAATCTCTCACGTCTACTCCATCGATCAAGATCTTTCCTTCACTCACATCATAAAAGCGAGGAATCAATTGGATCAACGTAGATTTTCCGCTACCGGTACTTCCAATAAAAGCAACGGTTTCTCCTGGAGAGGCTGTAAAACTGACATTTCGAATCACTGGTTCTTGCGAATGGCCTGGATAAGCAAATGTTACATTTTGAAATTCGATATACCCTTTAGTTTTTGTATCAGATATACCCTTTGGATCTTCTACAATCGAAGGTTTGGCATCTAGGGCTTCTTGGATACGTCCAGCTGAAACAGCTGCTCTTGGATACATCATGAACACACTGGCAAATAACATGAATGAGAACAAGGCATGGAATATATACTCGATAAATGCAATCAAATCTCCTACACGAAGCTCGCCTGCATCGATTTGCACTGCCCCGCTCCAGATGATCAATACCATTACGATATTAAATAAGAAATAAAAACCCGGTTGTGCAACAGCCATCAAACGGAATAAGCTTTTTGAACTAGAAGCATAATTCTCATTGACTACAGCAAAACGTTTTTCTTCAAACTTTTCATTGACGAATGCACGAATCACACGCAATCCTGAAAGATTTTCCCGCAAGATACTGTTGATTTTATCTAAGTTTTTTTGTTGCTTTTTAGATAACGGTTCAGACACCTTAGCAATCGCTACGACTGCCAATAATAGTAAAGGTAATGCACCTACTACATACAAACTGAGTGTCACACTTGTACGCATGACCATGTACAAACTGACAATGAACATCATTGGTGCCATAAAACCGATACGTAAAATATTTTGCAGGAACAACATGATCTGATAAGCATCGTTTGTTGTACGAGTGATCAATGAAGATACGCCTAGATTTTCGTATTCCTGATGCGAATAACTTTGGATCTTTTCGAACAAATCATCTCGAATATCTGCTACGATATTAGTCGTAATCCTCGAACCAAAATAACCTAACAAGATATTCAAAATAATACCGATTACAGTAATAACGATCATAAATATCCCTTGTTGCTTCACATAATCAAAATCATCATTGCGGATTCCTACATCGATCATACGTGCTAAAATCGTAGGAAGTCCTAATTCAATCAAAATAAAACCAAATACGCATATGAAATTGAAAAACAAGAATTTCTTATAACGCATGGTATAATGCCACATTAGTTTCACTTTCTCATCTCCTTTTAATCTTTTGTTACATTTTCATTACTAAAAATGATAGCACAACGAGCCTATTAATAGAACACTTCTCTCATAAAAAAGTCATTATGATTATAGCGGGATGATAAACATTGATTTTTTCTTTCAATCTAGTTGATTTCTATACTTATTTGCTGTTTTATGCTAGAATAACAATTAATTGTTGTATATTTTTTATACAGAAGGTACGGTTGAAAAAATATCCGAACAGATAAGCAAAAACGAGGCTTGTCTCTTTGACTCGAATCCAGTATTCTAGTCAAAGCATATGAAAAACCAGGTGGCTTGTCCCCTCGTTTTGTGTTGTCTAAAAAAATCAACTAGCTAAATCACTGCTTTACGCAGATAAAGGAGACAAAACAATGATCTATAAAGTTTATTATCAAGAAACAAAAGTACGCAACCCTAAACGGGAAGAAACAAAATCTCTTTACATTGAGGCAAAAAGCGATGTAGACGCTCGCCAACGTGTGGAAGAAAATACCCCATACAATATTGAATTCGTTCAACTTCTAGAAGGAAGTCATCTAGAGTACGAAAAAGAAAATGCTGATTTCTCATTAGTGGAGTTTTAATATGAAACTTTCCATCAAAAATAACGAGACAGGCGTCTTTGCTATTGGTGGATTAGGTGAAATCGGGAAAAATACGTATGGGGTACAATTCCAAGATGAAATCATTTTGATTGATGCCGGGATCAAATTCCCGGAAGACGATTTACTTGGAATTGACTATGTCATTCCCGACTACAGCTACATCATACAAAACTTACACAAAGTAAAAGCCTTGGTGATTACTCACGGGCACGAAGACCACATCGGCGGAATACCCTACTTGCTGAAACAAGCAAATATTCCTATCTATGCTGGTCCTCTCGCATTAGCGTTGATCACAAACAAATTAGATGAGCATGGCTTGCTTCGAGATGCAGAGCTCCATGAGATCAATGAAGATACGATTATCCGTTTTAGAAAGACTTCTGTCAGCTTTTTCAGAACGACCCATAGTATCCCAGATGCATTAGGGATCGTGGTGAAAACACCTTCTGGAAATATCGTAGCGACTGGAGACTTCAAATTCGATTTCACTCCTGTTGGCGAACCAGCAAACTTGCATAAAATGGCTCGTATCGGGGAAGAAGGAGTCTTGTGCCTTTTATCTGATAGTACAAATGCTGAGATTCCAACATTTACTAAATCAGAAAAAACGATTGGGCATTCTATTTTGAAGATCTTTTCAAAAATCGAAGGACGTATCATTTTTGCCAGCTTTGCTTCTAACATCTTCCGTTTGCAGCAAGCAGCAGATGCCGCTGTGGCAACTGGTCGTAAAATCGCTGTTTTCGGACGAAGCATGGAAAATGCCATCGTCAACGGTCAACGTTTAGGATATATCAAAGTTCCAGACGGCACATTTGTAGATGCACACGAAATCAATCGCTTGCCTGCCAATGAAACGATGATCCTATGTACAGGTTCTCAAGGGGAAGCGATGGCCGCTTTGAGCCGTATTGCAAATGGTACCCACCGCCAAATCCAAATCCAGCCAGACGATACAGTGATCTTTTCAAGTTCACCTATCCCTGGTAATACAACAAGTGTCAATCATTTAATCAACTTGCTGTCTGAAGCTGGCGCAGAAGTAATACATGGAAAAATCAATAACATCCATACTTCCGGTCACGGTGGACAAGAAGAACAAAAATTGATGCTTCGCTTGATGAAACCAAAATATTTTATCCCTGTCCATGGAGAATTCCGCATGTTGAAAGTCCATGCTTCTCTAGCACAAGATGTAGGGGTTCCTGCAGAAAACTGCTTCATCATGGAAAATGGCGATGTTTTAGCGTTAACTAGCGATTCTGCGCGTCCTGCTGGGCATTTTGTGGCTGGAGATGTGTATATCGATGGTAGCGGGATCGGTGATATTGGTAATGTCGTTTTACGTGACCGTCACCTGCTTTCAGAAGAAGGTCTTGTATTAGCTGTCGCGACAGTGGATATCAAGAAAAAAGAAATCTTGGCTGGTCCAGATATTCTCTCTCGTGGATTTGTCTACATGCGAGAATCAGGAGAAATGATCAATGAAGCTCAGCGAATCTTATTCCACGCTTTAAGAGAATGTTTGAATGGACCTGACTGTTCAGAATATAAATTGAAAGAAGCGATGACTGGCGCGCTTCAGCCTTTCTTATTCGAACGTACAGAAAGACATCCAATGATTTTGCCAATGGTAATGACACCAGATGAAGAATAAATAAGAGGTTATGAAATCAGCACCTTGTCCTGAATATGAGAGAAAACAAATGAAAAACATGAGAAGCCATTTTTGTTTGTTCTTATTCCTTGATACAAGGTGGCTCTTTCATAGCCTCTTAAATTTATTTACTTTTCATACAAAAAAATACCTGCCACAAGAGAAATTGTCTCTTGTGGCAGGTATTTTTGTTACTCGCTTTGTTCTCTCGTAAAAATTGATGTCTACCATCAATTTGATTTACAGATAAAATTAAGCTTTTACAACGTTTGCAGCTTGTGGGCCGCGGTCTGATTCTTCAACGTCGAAAGTCACTGCTTGACCTTCTTCTAATGTTTTGAATCCGTCACCTTGGATAGCTGAGAAGTGAACGAATACGTCGCTTCCATCTTCACGTGAGATAAATCCAAATCCTTTTTCAGCGTTGAACCATTTTACTGTTCCGTTTTCCATAATAATATCCTCCTCGTGCCAAAAGCACTAATTTAAATTGTAACATTGCTCGTGTACGATAGAGGTGCAACAGATGTTTCAACTTCTATTCCCAAACAAAATTACAATATAATTGTACACTTGCTTCATTTTTTTTGCAAGAAAGCAACTTACTTCTCTTCCATCATTCCTTCTTCTCTCAAACTAAAATATCGTTTGCGTCCGATGATCAAGTGGTCCAGTACAGTGATCCCCATCATTTCTCCACACTTTTGTATCCTTTTGGTAAAATTCATATCCTGCTGCGATGGAATAACATTACCAGAAGGATGATTATGCGCTAAAACGATCCTTGCTGCACAATAACGTACAGCATAATGGAAAATTTCTCTAGGATGAGCGACTGACTGATTCAGCGAACCGATGAACACTGTTTTTTTTAAGATCACTTGATTCTTCGTGTCCAAATAAATACAAACCAAATGTTCTTGTTTGTGATCTTTCATTTCCAGAATCAATTGCTGGGCCAATTCGTAGCTGGTACGAACCGGTGGAGCCGCTCTTTCATGATCCGTCTGAATTCGTCGACCTAATTCGATCAAGGCTTTGATTTCGATTGCTTTCACGCGTCCTATCCCTCGAATCTCTTCTAACTCATGCAAAGTAGCCTGTCGTAAAGAGGCCAGTCCTCCAAACGTTTTTAACAGATTTCCAGCAATCGACATCACACTATAAGGGTGTTGACCGGTACGCAGTAAGATTGCCAAAAGCTCCTGATCCGATAAAGCTTCAGCGCCATAAATTTCCATACGTTCCCTTGGTAAAGAGCTAGTAGGTACTTCTTTGATCAATCGTTTTCCCAAAAAAAACATCTCCTTTCTATCTTATCTAAAATAAGATACGAAAAGAGATGGATTTTTATTTTAACAATGCAGGGATTTCATGTAAAGAAGAAACAACCCCAGCTGTTTTTTTGATCAATTCTTGGGATGGTGGAAGCAGATCTGGTACCATGACTACCGGGATCTCAGCCGCAGAAGCTGCTAAAATACCATTTTGTGAATCTTCTAAAATCAATGTTTCTTTCTTCGCTGTACCTAGCTTCTGATTAGCTAACAAGAAAATTTCTGGGTCTGGTTTTGCTCGTTGAACATTTTCTGCAGAAACAATCGTCTCAAATCGTTCAAACAGATTGTTCTTCTTCAATAAAAGTTCAATGACTGCTCGTTGGTTACTGGAAGCGACAACTTTGGGAATCTGATGTTCTTCTAAAAAAGAGAGGAGTTCCAACACACCGGGCTTCATTTGTACCGCTCCTTGCGAAAAACGTTCAAGCGTTTCCTGGTATGAATCATCTATGAATCTTTGTACACTTGTTTTGCCAAATTCCGAGAAAATCATATGATAATTCGCCCATACTTCTTCATCTGAAACACCTAAGAATTTTAAATACAGGTCTTTATCATAAGGAAAACCCATCTTGTCTGCTACTACTTGTGTGGCTTCGTAATACACTAACTCTGTGTCGAACAGCAAACCATCCATGTCAAAAATCACTGCATTATACTTCATGATCTCCTCCTAATTGTATTAATAAATGGCGAACTTCTGAAATGAAATAAAGTGAACCGGTCACAACTAATACGTCTTCATTTGTCATCTTTTCCAATATATCTGCTAATCCGAATTGCCACAATGAAACGATTGATACTCTCTCACTTGCTAAATCTGATACTTCACTTAATTCGATGGCTTTTGGATGTTCAAAGGTCGTCAAATAAATATGGACATTTGGTACTTGCTGCAATCGTTCTAGCATTTCTCTAACATTTTTAGTTCGTAAGGCGGAAAACAAAATGTTGATTTGATATCCTTTGAATTCTTTTTTCAAATTCTCAACAAGCCGGTTCATTGCATGCGTATTATGGGCACCATCTAAAACAACTAATGGCTCGTTACTCAAACGCTCCATTCTTCCTGGCCATCGAGATTTCTTCAATCCCTTCAAAACATCTTTTTCTCGGAAAGGCAGCTTTTCCAATTGACAGTAAACAAAATACAATTCGATGGCTACTCCTGCATTTTCAGCTTGATGTTGCCCTAAAAGCGGAGTGGTTAATTGAGGGATCTTTCCTATTTCATTAAAAAATTCAAATACTTCTCCCCACATCTCATCAGGATGCAGATAGTTTATTTTATAATTTTCCCCGTATACATAAAGCGGTGCATTTTTTGCTTTAGCTGTTTGTTGGATGACAGTAAAAGCTTCTGGGGCAATATTTCCTGTTACTACTGGAACGCCTTGTTTGATGATTCCAGCTTTTTGTGCAGCGATTTCTTCAATTGTATCTCCAAGTATTTCGGTATGATCAAGTCCAATCGTTGTTATTCCCGTCAGCATTGGTACAGCTACATTGGTAGAATCCAATAAGCCGCCTAAGCCAACTTCGATAATCGCTACGTCCACTTTCTTCATCAAAAAATAATCAAATGCCATTGCTGTTAATGTCTCGAATTCAGTAATACCAGCTACTGCTTCAAATTGATCAAGTTGTTTGATCAGTGGCTGATATTTTTTTACAAGATGGATCAAATCATTGTCTGGGATGCTTTTGCCATTGATTGCGATCCGTTCATTGAACGTTTCGATATAAGGTGAAGTAAATGTACCTACTGTCAGCCCAGCCTCTTCTAATAGGCTTCTCAAATAAGCTACAGTAGAACCTTTTCCGTTTGTTCCAGCGATATGGATCGTTTTTACTTTTCTCTCTGGATGCCCTACCACTTCTAATAAAGCTTCGACTCGGTCAAGGCCAGGACGTGAACCAAATGGTAATCGACTATGGATCCATTCTATTGCTTCTTCAATCGTCATCAACAATTCCCCCATTTCTCTTTTATTATAACAAATAGAACACATAAGAAAAATAAAAGTATGACAAAGAGAAAAGAAACAGAGAGAGGAACGATTTTATCAACTACTTTATTGACTCTTGATACATGATCCATCTCCCTCCTTCTCCTACATAATAAGAGTAGACTAAAAAAGAGATGTGACAAAATTTATGTCACATCTCCTTATGAATCGAAGCTAAGAGTGAGGCTCAAACTCTTTCCTGTAACGATGTTCAATCAGCTAGCTTTTAGTAATAGCTAGCTGATTTCACACTCTCTTTTTCTATTCTTATTGAATAGTACGCAAACTTTCGATTCGTTCTTTGACAGCCGTTTGCTTCTCTAAATAATCTTTTTCTTTTGCACGCTCTGCCTCTACTACTTCTTCCGGCGCGTTAGAAACAAAACGTTCATTAGAAAGTTTTCCTTGTACACGTTTTACTTCGCTTGTCCACTTTTCCAGTTCTTTTTCTAATCGTTTGATTTCTTCTTCAATATTGATCAATCCTGCTAACGGCAAGAAGATTTCTGCACCTGTCAGAACAGCTGACATCGCTAGATCTGGCGCAGTGATCTCACTTGATATCGTCAACTCTTCGGGATTACAGAAGCGTTCGATATAGCTTGTATTTTCAACTAAAAATTGATCGATTTTAGCATCGTTTGTTTTAATTAGCAACGTAATTGGTTTAGACAATGGTGTATTCACTTCTGAACGAATATTTCGAACGGCTCGAATCAATTCTTTCAATACTTCCATCCCTTTAGAAGCTGTTTCATCATCAAACTCTGGACGTACAACAGGATATTCTGCCACTACTAGAGAATTTCCCTGATGAGGAATATGTTCCCATATTTCTTCTGTAACGAATGGCATGATTGGATGCAATAAACGTAGGATCTGATCAAGTGTATGAACTAAGATGCTACGGGTGGTTTGTTTTGAAACAGCATCATCTCCATAAAGTACTTCTTTACTCATTTCGATGTACCAGTCACAAAAATCATCCCAGATAAAGTTATACAGTTGTCGACCTGCTTCACCAAATTCAAAACGATCAAATAGCTCAGTTACTCGTTCGATCGTTTCATTCAAACGAGTAAGGATCCACCGGTCAGCCACTGATTTTTCTCCAGATAAATCGATCTCTTCTACGGTCATTCCTTCGATATTCATGATAACGAAACGTGAAGCATTCCAGATTTTGTTGATAAAGTTCCAAGAAGCATCCATTTTTTCATAGCTGAAGCGGACATCTTGTCCTGGTGCAGAACCATTCGATAAGAACCAGCGGAGAGCATCTGCTCCATACTTTTCGATTACTTCCATCGGATCGATTCCATTACCTAATGATTTACTCATCTTCCGCCCTTGTTCGTCACGGATCAATCCATGAATCAAGACATTCTCAAATGGACGTTCGCCAGTAAATTCCAAGCTTTGGAAAATCATTCTGCTTACCCAGAAGAAAATGATGTCATAACCGGTTACTAAAGTGCTAGTAGGGAAGTATCGCTTATAATCTTCGCTTTCCGTATCTGGCCAGCCCATTGTTGAGAAAGGCCACAAAGCTGAACTAAACCAAGTGTCTAAAACATCAGGATCTTGTACCCAGTTTTCACTATCCGCTGGTGCTTCCATCCCTACATACATTTCACCTGTTTCTTTGTGATACCATGCAGGAATTTGATGTCCCCACCATAATTGTCGTGAGATTACCCAATCATGGACATTTTCCATCCAACGTAAAAACGTTTGATTGAATCTCGGAGGGAAGAATTCCACTGCTTGATCTGTTTCTTGGTTATCAATGGCTTTTTTCGCTAACGGCGCCATTTTTACAAACCATTGAGTAGACAGCCGAGGTTCAACAACGACACCTGTCCGCTCGGAATGACCCACACTGTGGATCATCGTATCGATTTTAATCAATCGACCGATTTCTTTCAGATCTTGCACGATTGCTTTACGAGCAGCAAAACGATCCATTCCAGCATATTTTCCTGCTAGTTCATTCATCGTACCATCATCATCCATAACATTTACGCGTGGAAGATCATGACGATTACCTACCTCAAAGTCGTTTGGATCATGTGCTGGAGTGATTTTTACTACACCTGTCCCGAATTCCATATCTACATATTCATCTGCAATGATTGGGATTTCTTTATTGACTAAAGGTAGAATCACTTTTTTGCCGATGAGCGCTTGATAACGCTCGTCTTCTGGATGAACAGCAATCGCCGTATCTCCCAACATCGTTTCTGGACGGGTTGTCGCAATTTCTACTACGCCTGATCCATCTGCTAGTTCATAGCTCATATGATAAAAGGCGCCTTCGATATCTTTATGAATAACTTCGATATCAGATAGAGCTGTTCGTGCTTGAGGATCCCAGTTGATGATATATTCACCACGATAAATCAAACCTTTTTCGTATAAGGTAACAAAAACTTTACGTACTGCTTCAGATAATCCATCATCTAATGTAAAACGTTCCCTACTGTAATCTAAAGATAAGCCCATTTTAGCCCACTGTTCGCGGATGTGGCTCGCATACTCTTCTTTCCATTCCCACACTTGATCGATGAACTTTTCACGACCTAGATCATAACGAGAAATCCCTTGCTCTCTAAGCTTCGCTTCTACTTTTGCTTGTGTCGCGATTCCTGCATGGTCCATACCAGGCAGCCATAAAGTATCATATCCTTGCATTCTCTTTTGACGAATCAGCATATCTTGCAAGGTCGTATCCCAAGCATGCCCTAAATGAAGTTTTCCAGTAACATTTGGGGGCGGGATTACGATTGAATAAGGTTTTGCTTTTTTATCTCCGCTCGGTTTAAACAAATCTTGTTCTAACCAATGCTGATAACGTCCAGCTTCAACTTCTTGCGGATTATATTTTGTTGATAGGTTATTTTCTTCCGTCATGCTGTTTTCCTCCTTTAAACTAAAAAACGTCCTAAAATACTTTCGTATTCTAGGACGTATGATTTACGCGGTACCACCTAAATTGCAATAATCAATCATTATTGCCTCTCAAGTGAGTTAACGATCACGACTCGTCTATCTCTACTCCATTCAAGACAGAAACTCCCAAGCTACCTTCACTGGTTGTCATTGAGAACCTTTCAGCAGATAGTTCTCTCTCTAAGAATGAATGTGCCAGTTACTCCTCTTGTTCAGCGTTATGCTTCATTCTACAATGGTTTTTTTTTTTAGTCAACAAGTGGTCGTGAAAAAACCACTTCATTTAGTACTAAAAAATTTTTGAAAGAATCACGACGAGTTCTCGCAAGATCAATAAGCCTACTCAAATTTTCCTAAGAAAAAACTTCTGAGTAATTCTCATCAAAGTAAATAAGCGTCTGCAACTCGGTTGTCAAATCAATGTATTGAACATTGACATAAGCTGGGACAGTTACTCTATCAGGCGCAAAATTAAGTATAGCGGTTACATTTCCTTTGACAATTTCATCAATAGCAGATTGTGAATATTTACTTGGTACCGTAGAGATTGCTACTGTCACATTTTTTGCTTTGGCTATCTCCGCGAAACGATCAATCGGATAGATCATTTCTCCATCAATTACTCGATTGATCAGTGCTGGATCATTATCAAAGACGCACACGATATTTAGATTTTCATTTCTTCTAAAATTGTTGTGTTTCAATGCTTTGCCAAGATTTCCATATCCTACTAATGCGATTCGTTTTTCTTCTTTAGTATTAAGGATATTATTGAATACATCGATAAGGAAAGGGACATCATAGCCATATCCGCTTCTGCCTAGCTCGCCTAATTGCGAGAAGTCTCTGCGGATCGTTGCAGAAGGAATTTGGGTGATTTCGCTGAACTCATTTGATTTGATTCTACTTATGCCTGAGTCATCCAGCATCTTCAAGTAGCGTAAATATAAAGGTAATCTTTTCGCAGTTGCTTTTGGCAGTGTATCTTTTTTTTCTCGCATAACGACGCTCCTTGTTAACAATTTCACATATTTAGTGTAACATGTTTCTAACCCGGGAGCAAGGTTACAAGTAGGAAGGAAAAGGGTGTGAGACAAATAAAACGGTGTTCAAAAGCTTGCATCTGCGGTAATAAGCTCAACCAAACGTAAAATATGAGGAACTATTTTTGTTTGGCTGTTCTTATTACTTGATGCAGGGCAGCTTTTTCACAACCTCTGATACACGGTGTTCCAGAAGTAACTTCTTCGAAAAATAAGCCGAAATTTCACAAAAATTTGAAAAGCAATTTTCGTAAATTCCTTCTTATTTCTTGAAGCTGCCCACTTCTGTCACAACCTCGCTATTTCATGGGAAATTCTCTTTTTTATATCATTTATCAACTGTAGCTTGATCTCTAAATAAAATTTTATTTTTCAGTTAGTAAAAAAGAACCGGCTTTTCCATAACTTCTTGATAAATGGTATTCAATCAGCTAATCTTCGACATTAGTTCAAAAACGGTAAAATACATGGAGCTATTTTTTCGTTTTGTTTCTCTAATACTCTGGTCAAAACACTATTTTCATAACCTCTTATAGCAATTCTGAAAATTCTTCAGTTTTTTCATTAGACGATTCTGCTTGTATCTCTTCCATCTTCAAGCCAGCTAGTGCTCGTTGGATCATTTCATCTATTGCTAAACGCTCTTCATATTGATGGACCTTTTCCAGTTGAGGGCGTGTTTTTGGCTGTGGAGGAGCAAAAATCGTACAGCAATCTTCAAAAGGCTGGATAGAAAGATTAAATGTATCGATCTGTTCTGCTACTTCAATGATTTCAAGTTTATCCATTGTCGCTACAGGCCGAATGATTGGCGTATTCGTTACTTCATTGATAGCCACCATACTTTGCAAAGTTTGTGAAGCCACTTGACCTAATGATTCACCATTCAAAATGACTAAACCATGACGAATACGGCGAATTTCATCGGTCAAACGCAACATCATTCGACGAGTAATTGTCATCCAATATCCTTGTGGCACTGACTTTTTGATTTCTTCTTGAATCTCGGTAAATGGCACTTCGATAAAATGGATCGTTCCCACATAAGGTGCTAGTTTGGCTGTTAGATCTTTTGCTTTTTGCAGTGATTGTTCACTTGTATACGGCGGACTAGCAAAATGAACAGCTTCAATTTCCACTCCCCGCTTCATGGCAAAGTACCCTGCTACAGGAGAATCAATCCCCCCAGAAAGCATAAGCATTCCTTTTCCGCTTGTTCCTACGGGCAATCCTCCAGCTCCCTTGATCGTTTCATACGATAGATAAGCGCCATCACGCCGAATCTCTACACGTAATGGAATATCTGGTTGACGCATTTGAACTTGGATATGCGGGAAAATATCAAAAACAGCATTACCTAATGTTTGATTCAATTCATTACTTGTCAATTCAAATTGGTGATCGCTTCTTTTAGCGATAATTTTAAATGTTTCTTTCCCAGTATAAATTTCTTTCATGATGTCTTGAACAGCTTGTTTTAAAACTTCGACATCTTTTTCTACACGAATACTTGGAGAAAAATTTTGGATCCCAAATATTTTTGCTAGTTTTGGAATAACTAGCTGCCCGTCTGCGCCATTCAATAAAAGATGCATCCGGTCCCGATCAGCATGGATTTTGATTTCTGGAAAGTCTTTCAAAGCTTGTCTGACATTTTGTGCTAGTTGCATGATAAAGCTTTTTCGATTCTTTCCTTTTGTCGAAAGTTCCCCATAACGGACCATAATTTCACTGTATTTCACAAGAACACTCCTCTTTTAATTGATTGCAGAAAATTTCTTATAAAGCTGCTTGAAAATAATCATAAATTGCTCGACTTCTGCAAGCGAATTGTTTTCATCTAAGCTGATTCGAACAGCAGATGTAGCCAGATCATTTGGTACATGCATTGCGTGCAATGTACTGCTTGCCATATGTTTACGTGAGGAGCAGGCACTAGTAGTAGAAACAAATATTTGTTTTTCTTCTAAGGCATGGACGAGAACTTCGCCGCGAATTCCTTTTAGAGCAAAACATAAAATATGCGGTGCATAGTCAGTTCCTTCTGAAAAAATCGTCACTTTCTCATACGTCTTCAACGCATTGATTAGAGCTACTTTTAAGCGTTGTGTCTGCTCAGGTTTTTGTTCCTTTATCTCTAATGATAAACGTAAAGCTTTAGCCATAGCCACAATACCTGGAACATTTTCTGTCCCACTTCGCTGATTTCTTTCTTGCCCTCCACCTGTCAGTAATGGTGCTAAACGACGACCCTTTTTCCAATAAATGAAACCAGTTCCCCGTGGGCCATGGAATTTATGAGCTGAAAATGTTGCAAAATCAACTCTTTCTGTCAACCATTGCGAGAATGGTACTTTTCCAATCGCCTGAACAGCATCTACATGGAAATGAATTTTAGGAAAATCATCCAAAAGATCACTGATTTCCTGGATGGGCTGAATCGATCCTACTTCATTATTCACAGCCATAACAGAGACTAATACTGTCTCTTTTCTTATTAATTCTTTCAATTCGTCGACACGTACAAATCCGCGTTTATCCACTGGGGCGATACTTACTTCGATTCCTAATTCTTTTAATTGTTCTGCTGTCTCGCTGACGGCCGGATGTTCGACTCCTGAAATGATCATATGATTCCCATATTCTCTTTTTTCGATCATCGTTCCTTTTAATACCCAGTTATCTCCTTCTGTTCCGCCTGAAGTAAAATAGATTTCTTCTGGTTCTACATGGATCAAATCAGCGATCTGCTTTCTTGCTTGCTGCAACAACCGGTTAGCTTGATTGCCTAAATCATGCAAGCTTGATGGATTCCCAATAATCCGCTGACTGGTTTTTACATATGCATCTAAGCTTTGCGGAAAGATTGGGGTTGTTGCACTGTTATCAAAATATATCATAAGAAACCCCTCTTTTTTGAAATTCTTTTCTATTATAACGGTTGTCCAAGGTGCTTTCAAGAGCAGGTGAAATTTTCACTTGTTTCAATTTTCAAATATACAAAAAAAGACAAGAACAAGACAATAATCCGTCTTGCTCTTGCTGGTTTACTAACTTTTTTTGCTTTATACTAAGTCTGGATGATTGAAATAAAAATCTTCGATGCGTTTGAAAGCACCTGGTTCTACTCGCTCTAATGCTGTACCGATTTCGTCTAATGCTTCTTGATAGTGATATTCTTTATTGAATAAATAGTAGCTTTTATCAATTGCTTCTCTCACTTCTTCGTGTGTATGACGATAACGATTTGCATATTGGAGCATTTGCTCCGTTAATGCTGCTGCATCTACTAAATCATGTGTCTTCTTATCTAATAATTCTAGATCTTCTTCACATAGAGCAACTAAACGATTGACCTCTTCCATGTTTACTCGAATTTTATTCAAGACAACACTTAGTTCTTCAATACGGTCAGTAGCAACAAAAAAGAATTCTAGGTAATCATTCGGCAAGCCAGGCAAACGTTGTTTTTCTACAAAACGTTTCAAACTGCGCAATTTGAATTCGAATGTATCGATCTTTTCTTGCGCTTCTTTTTCGCCTTTTCTCAATTCATGTAATGAGTCGTCGATCTCTACTTGTTGCTTTTCGATATCTTCTAAGACTTTGAAGACTGTTTTATAGAACGTGCGCACTTCTGAATAAGGAATTTCGTGTTGACGGATCTGTGGAATCATCTGTTCATTTTGACGTTCCATTTCTTCCACTTCGGTTTGGAAACCTCGTACACGGCCAATTTCATTGTGGTTCAATGTATAGCTTTGAGATGTGTGATCCAGCTCAATCAATAATTGACGGTTATTCTTTGTTGTATGTTTGATATACTCTGCAATCGTTGATTGGTTAGTTTTTACATATCTCTGAGCTTCCATTTCCCGTTCTAAGATATCATATAACGAATCAATCAAATCAGCTGTTTCACGGTTTTCAAATTCGACCGTTTCAACTTCTGTTTTTTCAAGATTGGCTAATGAATTTTCAATTCTTCGACTTACTTTTGCGATATCTTCAGCAAGATCTTCTTCTGGGAATACATATTGTTCTTCCATCAATTTCTCGTAAGTATCACTGATTTCTTCAAGTTGTTCAGGGAAAGTGGTATGGAGCTCCTCATACAGCGGTGGAATTTTTTTCATCAGAGCTTCCACTTCATACGTATGTTTTTCTGCTTTATCCAAAACCTCGCGGGCTTCAACAGGGTCTCCAGAAGTGTTTAAAGTCACAAACTGCGTAAATTCTTTTTCGATCACTTTGATCTGTTTTTGCAATTCAAAAAGAGCTGGTCCGTATTCATGCTCGTCTTCTCTGACTTTTTCTTTCAGTTCTTCATAGACGTCAAGTGCCTGCTGAACAGCTAGTGAGTTGCGTTCTTCCGTTTCCCGCAATTCCTTTAGACCTTCACGGATTTCCGTCACTTGTTTCTCCATTTGGTCCATTGTAGCTTCTGCTTCAACAACTGCTTTTTTTCCTTTTAAGAACCGAAAACTTTCATTGAGGTTTTCCACTTCGAAAATTTGACTTTCTAGTTCAGCGAACGAGGAAGTAGATATGTCATTCCATTTTTGACTCCATTCACGAAAGGTATTTTGGCTTTGCCCAACCAGATGCATTTTTTTAACATCATCGACTTCTTCAATCACTGGCAAGTCAAATAATTCTTCCTTGCGTTTTTCTAAGGCATCCAATCGATCTTGGTTTTTTTTCTTCATCAAGTAACTAACCAAAAAGACGACAATGGCGACTATAATGATTGCAATGACGATTCCGATGATAACATTATTTCCCATTTATGGTTCCTCCGTTTTCAGTATGCATCTTTTATGCAACAGATGGCGTTCTGCTTGGCATAAATCCAAATAATACGTCTCTCGTGCAAAAGACATCTATTCTAGATTATAGCATACTATTTTCATGCATTCACTAACTTAAACGAAAATCTTTTGTTTTTCCATCGTATAAAGATAACAAAAATAGTGAAACTCTGATCACTCTTTTTCATTTGTGCACATGCCTATATCAGCGGATTTTTTCTTAGCAATCGCTTCTTGAATCTGACGTTGGATTTCTGCCGCGATTTTAGGTTCTGGAGCATATTCCATCTGCCAGTTTTCAGGTTTCAACACTTTATTTGTTACAGGGTCATAATGAGGTTTTCCATCTGGAAATAATTTCCCCATATTTGCCTGATGGACGATTTCGAATATTCGATCAGGCACTATTCCTAGTAATGAAAAAGAACCATAAGTAAAGTAAAGGATATCTGTCAGTGCATCTACTTGTTCAATCAGCGGATCACTTCCCCACTGTGTTTTACCAAGTATTTTTTCTTCTGCTTTATCTAATGCTTCGTGCAGCAGCATAACAGCTTCATGCAGTTGTTCTTTATTAGGTGAAGTAGCTGCAACAAATTCAACAAGTTCTTCTATTTTGAACGCAGCACGTGTATGAGCTTCATTTTCTGTAAAAGCCGTGGGTATCTCTGGTCTTCTTGGATCAAAAGTTTTGTGGAATGTTTCTACTTTTTGAAAAGGTGTCTCTGCTTCCATACTGATTTTTTCCTTCTTTCATTGACTAATAAATCAGACCGAAGTGTTTCAGTCCTTCGTATATCCCATCTTCTTCATTTGATTGAGTCACAAAGTCTGCAGCATGTTTTACTTCGATCTGAGCATTCCCCATGGCCACTCCAATTCCTACACCTTTCAGCATCTCGATATCATTGTAATGATCGCCGAATGCCATAATTTCTTCCATTTCAATTCCGACAGCATTTGCGAAAGCTTGGATGCCTAGTAATTTTGAACCACCTTTTGGGATGATATCTACAGTATACGTATTTGAACGCTGAAACGTACACTTGGGAAAGCGATGTTCTAACTTTTTCTGTTCTGACTCCGGACTGAGCAATATACATTGATAAATTGGTTCTTTTAATATCTCTAACGTTTCATAACGATCCTTTTGTCGGTGAGGGCTAAAAACCTGGAGGATTTTTTTCATCAGACGTACCGGGAATTTACGCGGTAAAAAGCTGACTAGTCGCTTGATAAAAATCGATTGTCCTAATAGCATCGTCGTTGATCCATCTAACCGATTTCTTGCACCAAAAACGATTTGTCGATGGTTCTCATCTGCAAATTCAACAATATGTTCCAATACTTTTTGTTCAAAAGGGTGGTCGATAATCGTGCGATCTGCAGTAAAAACCAGTTGACCATTATACACGACATACATATCTAATTCCAATTCATCAATGATTTCTTTGATCTTTACTGGGCTGCGCCCCGTTGCTACACCGCATAAAATGCCGTTTTTCCGAGCATATTCAATTGCTTGTTTTGTTGATTCCAACGCTTTTGAACGATTGGTGACCAATGTTCCGTCAATATCAAAAAAAATAGCTTTGATCATAGACTTCGCCCCTTTCTTGAATAAAATAAGCCCTTAAAACAGATCCATTTGGGTTGGATTGAGTCCATCTGGCTTGATATTTAATATTTTTTGCAGTGCTAATGCATTTTCAGCCGCATCACCACCAGAATTGTTATTAAAAATCACACCTACCTCTTTTGTCTTAGAATCAACTACTTTGACTTCATGTGCTAGTTCTTGCAGTTCTTTTTCTGAATAACGATATAACGTTCTTTTTTTACGCCACTCTTTATCATTTGCTTGCCATCCTTGCGCATTCCTACCATGGAATCGAAAAAGAGCAAAGTTCGGATTGGTGACAAATGGATCAAAAGGAATCGTTGTATTCAGCAACTGTGGCTCATCGATGATGGCTAAAGAAAAAGCGGCTTTAGACATAAAGTTTCTTGTACGTTCAAGAAATTCATCGCTGTACCAAGAATAATCCCGCAATTCTATAGAAACAGGATAACCCTCAAACCACTTTCTAAGTTTGCGCAAGTACTGGACATTTTCTTTCGTACATTTGAATGATGAGGGGAATTGGACTAAAAAGCAAAACATCTTCCCAGCATCTACCATCGGCGACATAACATCTAAAAAATGCGCAATCATCTCTTCTTCGGTCTGATAATAAGGCTTCCAGTCTCCTTGACCGCTGATTCCTTGATAGACTTTGACTACAAAGCGAAATGATTCAGGTACTTCATTTATCCAATTCTCAACTGAGGACTTTCGGGGAATTCCATAATAGGCAGTATCTAATTCCACTAAGGGTAGAAACCCTGCATATTCATAAAGAGTGTTATTCTTTTTACCAGTTAATTTGTCATGTTCTTTAAACGATGTTAATCCGATTCTGATCATTTCCGGCCACCTTCGTGATTGATTTCCTTGGCTGCTTTCTTGTAAAAGAAACTCAACCAGATACTCCATTGTATTAGGAGGTCAAGGTTGAGTCTTTTCCATTTTAATAAGGTCAGCTTTTTTATGATAAGTTAGGCTATTCGTTATTCTTCACTGATAGCAAAACTCTTTTATATAGTATACAATAAGATTTAACGGCTATGCAAAATTATTCGTAAGGAAGTCTGTAAAATGAAAAAAATACTTGTACTACACACCGGCGGAACGATCGCCATGAAAGAAAACATGCTCACGGGCGGTGTTAGTCCTGATGTGGCAAACCCATTATTAGATGCAGAAATCACAATCCCCAAGCATGTAGAATTATTAGTTGAAGATATCTTCAATCTTCCCTCACCACACATCATGCCTTCTCACATGTTGGTATTAAAAGAACGTATCTTGTCCGCTTATGCATCAGGTATATCCGGAGTGGTGATCACACACGGTACAGATACATTAGAAGAAACTGCTTTTTTTCTTGATACAACGATTGGCGACAAATTACCAATTGTTTTGACTGGGGCAATGCGTTCAAGTAATGAACTTGGAAGTGACGGCCTTTATAATTTTGAAAGTGCGATTCGTGTCGCAAGTTGTGAAGAAGCGCTAGATAAGGGGGTTTTGGTGGTCATGAACGATGAGATCCATTCTGCACGCTACGTGACAAAGACCCATACCACAAATGTTGCTACTTTCCGAACACCTACATTGGGTCCCATCGGCTTAGTAACTAAGAATCGAATTTTATTCTTGCAGGAACTTTTAGAAACAAAGCGACTGGACATTTCCGCTGTAGATGGGACTATCCCGATCGTTAAAGCATATGCTGGGATGCAAGGGGACTTATTGGAAGCCATCGCCCATACGAAAGTAGACGGTTTGGTAATCGAAGCTTTAGGTGCGGGGAATCTCCCTCCACAAGCCTTAGCTGCTTTGGAAAAGCTTCTTGTCCAAAAAATCCCTGTAGTACTTGTTTCTCGTTGTTTCAATGGAATCGCAGAGCCTGTTTATGATTATGAAGGCGGGGGAAAAGAACTAGAAAAAATGGGGATTATTTTCTGTAACAGTATTAATAGTCAAAAAGCACGTTTAAAACTATTGATTGCTGTAAACTATGGTTTGTCGGGTGAAGAATTGATTTCGTTTATCCAAAACTAAACATCATTATCTAATAGCTAAACTTAAAAAGAGAGGCTGTGACAAAAATAGCTTCTTCGAAAACTAAGTCGAAAATTTACAAAAATTTGAGAAACAATTTTCGTAAATTTCTTCTTATTTCTTGAAGTTGCCCCCTTCTGTCACAACCTCTTTTTTATTTATTTTTCCATATAATATTTGCTTCACAATACAGCTGTTCTTGCATTCGGATTTCATGTTTTGTTTTGACACCATTTTCGATAGGGATTTGTTCAAAATGGCTTTCGATCTCATTCCCGTACTCTACTTCTTTATCAAATCGAATAATTACTTTTTCTGGAACATGCGTAGTCAAAAAGTCATATCCTAATACGTCAATGATCCAATTAAAATACATCGCATTATTAACATGCTGATTACTATCGATATCATAAAAACGAACACGATATGGCAACATGAAGCCCGAATCAATCTTTTCAATTTTTTCCTGACGCTTGATTTTCTTGATCTTCTCACTCTCAAAAGGAGCAATGATCTCTTCATTAACACTGCTCATTTTTCGATTCACAAAATCCATCAATACGAAAACAGATTCTATTTTGACTAATTCTTTCCCATCTTCATCATGGATCCAGAAGTTCCGATAACAGAAAAACTTATTGTACTCCATGGCTTGAGTCGTTACTGAGATTACTTCACCGACTCTAGGGAGACGATTAATCTCCATGGAATAATTCGTGATGACCCAAGTAAGTCCAAAGCTATTGACGAATTCACTGCCTCTTCCCAACTGGTCGCTTTGATCTTCAGACGTTTTGATAACTACTCCTAACATCGAAGGAAATGTCATCGTTTGGTTGATGTCACACTCATAATATGAAACTTCATGCTTTTTGGTATATTTTTTTGCCAAAAACACGCCCTCCTCTTAAAAATTTTCTAGTAATTGATCTACTTGGGAACCGTAACTTTCTCCAAACATATTCAAATGTGCCAAAAGATAATATAACTGGTAAATCGGCAGTCGGTCTTTCCATCCCTTTTCTAATGGAAATATAGTTTGATAAGCATCTAAAAATTCCGGTCGGAAACCACCGAATAACTGGCTCATTGCAATATCTTGTTCCCGATTCCCATAAGAAACAGCTGGGTCGACAAAAACTGGATGCCCTTGCTGGTCAAAGAACACATTACCACTCCACAGGTCTCCGTGCAAGAGGCGTGGAGTGATCTTTTTTGGTTCAACCGATTTCAATACACGTTCTTTAAATCGCAGATACTTTTCTTGACGCTGTACATTCCATCGATTCGTTTCTTCTGCCAAAGAAATCTGGGATTCAAGCCGATCTTTAAAGAAAAAAGTCCACCAATCTTCTTCAAAAGAATTTTTCTGAACAAGTGTACCCAAATAGTTATCTTTACGAAAACCAAATTGTGGCGCTGTTTGCTGATGGAGATTAGCTAAAGCTGCAGCAAGATCTCGTTGATCCCCTTTTCCCGGCTCGATCCATTCCATTAACAAATAAGCGCCTTCACTTGTTTCACCTAGCATATACGTATCCGGTACACGTACGAATGCTGACAGTTCTTTTAATCCGTCTACTTCTGCTTCAAAAAATCCTTTTTTTACATTCGGATGGATTTTTAAAAAATAAGCACGATGTTCGGTTTTTATACGATAGGTCTGATTAACATCGCCACCAACAACTGGAATCACTTTACCATTTAATTTCAAATCAGATAAAACAGTTTGGATATCCATGACTTTCCCCCCTACTCCCAATTTTATTCTACTTCGTCATCATATTTTTAATGATAAAAGGATTATTTCCAATCCTTATCCTTTATTTAGAATTATAGCACAGGGACCATAAAAAACAGGGAATGGACTTTAAAGATAAAAAGAGCTGGCTTAAGCCAGCTCTTTTTATCTTTACTACATACTCTTCATTGAAATACTCGTCTATGCTAAAGCACCCATTGGATCCCACGGAGATAGAACAATTGGTTCTTCATTGAACGCATTTAATTGCTCTTTCGTCAATAAATCTTTTCTTACAACGATTTGGTACGTATATTCGTCCATCCAGGCATCACTCATAACAAAGAAGCCATTCTTTCCAACTTTTTCGCCCCAGCTATTTTCGACTTTCCATTTTGTTGATTGCCCGTCTACTAAGTCAACACCGGTCAATACCATCGCATGGGTCATCAGACTTTCTCCAAAATCTAAACGTTCAGCTTTAGTCATTGTAAAATCCGTATCAAATAGATCATCCATTGAATAAGCATCTAAGGCCATGATGCCACTAGTTCTAGTAGAAGATTGACCTACATCACAACCAAACCAAACAGATTCTCCTTCTTCAAGCTGAGCAATCGCTAATTTTTTGAAAGTTTCCATATCAACATTCAGATATTTGACTTCTTTCCCGCCAACGACATTTCCTAGCATCTCTACTGTATAAGAACGATTGAATGGTTTGTCTTTTGTTGGTGCATTGATCACGCTAACATAATCATCTAATTTTACACCGATGTATTTATCATAAAAAATTTGTGGTGTCAGTCCTCGGTCAAGATGATAGTTCTTTTCTTCATCGCGGTACTCAAAATCGAATTCTTTTGGAGGTGTTCCTAATGAGATAGCTAAGAAGTTATAAATGCTTTCTAGCATTTCTTCTTTCTTTTCTTCAATAGCGTCTAATGTTTCTCCTTGAGCAACCATTTTCCGTAACACTACTGCATCTTTACGCAGTAATTTGTTCAAGTAGTTATTCAAATCTCGAGAATTTGAACTATTCGCACTTTCCGGCATCACCGATTTAGGCACAACGCCATATTTTTGGAATAATGAAACGATCATATCCCATTGGCCGCCATCTTGTTGAGGAGTAGCGAGTAAGAAAGCTACTTTCCGGCTATCGATTGCCTCTTTTCCTGTTGCAATGATGTTTTCATAGAAATAATTTGCCTTTTCATATTTATCCCAGAAAAAAGTGTAATTTTGTGATAATTCAAACTCTTTTAAATGGAATTGATTCAGCATCTTATGACGGAATGTGTTCAGTGCAGCAAACATCCAGCAACGCCCCGATTGCATTTGATTAGCCACTTTCCCCGTAGCCAAATCTATAGAAAATACCGGTGTATTCTCCACATGTGCTGAAACATTTTCAGCAGAAGCAGTAATTCCGTTCTTCACAACTGCCCGCTGCAATGCCTGCTGTTTGATATTTGCTTGAAACTGTTTGTTAAATTTTGTTGTCATATCAGGCGTAATAGCTTTCATCCAATCATCCTTCCAAATCCAAGTTATACTTCGTATTTTACTCTTAAGAATTTAGAAATACAATCTCTTCTATGATGAAATTTTCATTTGAATGAGAATATACTTACAACTTCATGAAGAAAAATGTCATACGGTATACAATAGTTTTCAGATAAAAAGGAATATTTCTATGAGATAACGAAAATGGCCTGTATAATAAAGAAGAGGCCTAGAAGAACATCATACAATAAGATAGCTTTCAAAATACTCATTGAAAGAAGGAAATACTATAACGTAAGAAAGGAGATGAATAAAATGAAAAACCTGATTGCTGGCGGCTTTTTGTTTGTGGGTGGTGGCATACTTATGAATACAGATAACTTTGGGAATGTCATCCCTTTTCTTGGTGCAGCTTGTGCTTTGATTGGTGTAGGAATGCTGATTTATTTCGTATTTAGCGATGATGGGAAGTATGGTTGATTATGAGTAGCCAACTCTACTCTTTCGTAAAGATTACAACATACGTGACAAAAACAGAAAGCTTGATTCATCATAATAATAAAAGAAAAAGAAACCCAAGTGATTGGATTTCTTTTTCTTTGCATAAGCTTTATTTACTCCGGCAGTAGGACTCGAACCTACGACATCATGATTAACAGTCATGCGCTACTACCAACTGAGCTATGCCGGAATCAAGTACATGAATATAATATCAATTTCTTCTAAATAACGCAATACTTTTTTTGAATTTTTTTATTATATTATCAAAGAAACCGTTCGCATTTTTTGTTATTTTTATTTTTTCTAAAATCTGTTTTCCTATTAGAGAAACACATTTTTTCGAAAAAATTCTGTTGACAAATACATTAATATTCGTTATCCTATTATTTGTATTAATGATAATGCCGCTTTAGCTCAGCTGGTAGAGCGCTTCCATGGTAAGGAAGAGGTCGCCGGTTCAAGCCCGGCAAGTGGCTTCCTTAAACAGTGCAGCATGTTGGTTTAACAATGTGTCTGCGCTGTTTTTTTATTTTATGACATAAGAAATGAATGTTTATATTTTAATAGTACAAAGAAAGTCTATATGATAACTATAAAAAGGAGAGCAATATGAAAATTGTTTTTTTGCATGGTCTAGGCCAAGACGAACAATCATGGAAAGATGTAATCTCTTATCTACCCAATAGTTATTCTTGCAAAAGTCTTTCATTGTTCAATCATTTAAACAGCACAGACACTGCTACTTTAGACGACTTAACCAAATACATCGAAGTACAATTGAATCAGATAAAGGAACCTTTTATTTTATGTGGATTATCTTTAGGCGCTGTTATTGCTTTAAACTATCTTGCAACTCCTTCTCCATATTTAAAAAAGGTTGTTTTAGTCGCTCCACAATTTGAGTCTCCTAATCGCTTATTGCTTACTTTCCAGAATATTTATTTTTACTGCGTACCTTCTAAGATATTTGAAAAATTAGGTCTATCTAAAAAACAAACCCTTACCCTACTTCGTTCACTTGAAACATTAGACTGCAAAAAACAGCTTCGTACATCACGACTTCCTAAATTGATTTTATGTGGTACCAAAGATCATGCGAATAAACCAGCAGCAAAACGTTTATATAAACTTTCAACGAATGGCCGGCTACTCTTTATTAAAAACGGAAAACATGAATTGAATAGAGAAAAGCCAGAAATAATGGCACAAGCTATGCGATCTTTTATCGAAAATAGTTAATTTAAAAAAAGACGACAAAATGTGTCGTCTTTTTTATTTACCATGGTATGAATGTTGTCTTGTTTTTTCAATACAGCTTGATTGAGACTAGTTTTATGGACAATAGAGAGAAAGTTATTGTTTTATTCCAGAGAATTTTTCTGGTCGTAGATCTACTAATTGAACATGACTGTCTAAAGAACCACTTGGGCTTTCAAGAGTAAATACACCTAGACGTGGATCTAAAGAAAGGGTCATATGTTCATCCATGTACATTTTTGAATAATCTTTTATATAAACATCCCCAATATCACTATCTAATTGGAGTTTATAATCATTTTTTCTCTGTTCTTTATCAAGAAGAAGTAAACGAAAACTAGTATCTAAAGAGCAAACACCCATTTTAGAATATTCCCCAACGCCATCATCTAAATCCAATATAATTGTTGCGCCTTCATCAATATATTTTTGTAATCTTTCTTGTGCTTGTTCCGTAATTTTAAGATACATAACTAATACGCCCTCTTTCTTTTTCTTACAAAAGCATGCTAGCATATATTAATAAAATTATCTAAAGTCCTGCTCAAAACAAAAAGATGTAAGAAATATCTTATGATATTTCTTACATCTCAGAGTGTAGACTGATACTTTTGTCTACACCCTGCCCCTCTTTTTTAAAGGGTGGTTATGATTTGCTGATTTTATATATTAAAGATAGTTATTTTTTTAAGATAGAACTTTGGTCCTTTAGTAATATTACTCTTAGCTAACTACTTGTTATATGAATATAACTACTATAACTCCTTCTATGTTAAACAGGTATTACAAAATATCTCCATTGGAACCAATCACTTCTTTGTACCAATAAAAAGAGTCCTTTTTGTACCTTTCTAAGGTTCCATTTCCTTCATCGTCTTTGTCTACATAGATAAACCCATATCTTTTTTTCATTTCGCCTGTTGTAGCACTTACTAAATCTATGGGTGCCCACGTGAGATACCCAAAGCAATCTACCTGATCTTCTTCAATTGCAATCTTCATTTGTTGAATATGCTGTTTTAAGTATTCGATGCGATATTCATCATGTATGTTTTTATCATCTGTCAAAACATCTATGGCACCTAATCCATTTTCTGTAATTATGATAGGGAGTCCATATTTTCTATAAGTGTAATTCAGCAGATACCGTAAACCCGTCGGATCAATGGTCCATCCCCATTTACTAGTCACAAGATACGGGTTTTGAAGACCGCCAAATAAGGCACTCTTTTCTTCAGCTGCTCCTTCGTACTTCGCAACAGATGATGCATAATAGTTCATACCAATAAAATCAAGTGTTCCTTTAGAGAACATATATTTATCATTCTCTGTTATGGTCAACTTTATTCCTTGGTCTGCATATTCATTGATTTTATAGTCTGGAAACTTTCCTGTGCACATAGCATCTATTTGATAGAAATCTCGATCCATTTGTTTAAAAGCATTCATCACATTTGTTGGATTGCAATCTACTGGATAAACAGGTTCGATTCCAAATACGCAACCAATCTTGTTTTCTGGATCTATTTTTTTTCCTAAAACTATTGCCGAACAACTAGCCACTGTCATATTGTATCCGATCTCAGCCAATGTCTGCGATTTATTTTCGAGTTCAGAATACTTCAAACCTGCGATAATATACGTAAAAATATCTGTAGCTTCTGTTTGAGGATCAATATGATTCATTTCATTAAATGTAACCCAATAGTGGACTTTTCCTTTTAAAGATTCAAACATAGTTTGACAAAATTTCAAATAAAGTTCAATTACTTTTCGATTAGTCCATGAACCATACTTTTGGACTAAATTTTTTGGCATCTCGAAGTGATATAATGTTACAATTGGCTCAATGTCATAAGACAACAACGTATCCACCACATCTATATAATACATAATTCCTTCTTGATTCGGCTGCTCATCATCTCCATTAGGAAAGATACGAGACCAATCTATTGATATTCTTAATGCTGTAAATCCCATTTCACTAAACAGACGAATATCTGACTTGTATTGATGATATAAATCAATACCCATATGTGAGGGATACGTAGCTTCAGAAGAAATTATTGTATCGATTTGGCGTGGGACCTGATAGCTTCCTTGTCTGACATAATCCATGATAGCTGGTCCTTTTCCTCCCTCCTGCCAGGCTCCTTCACATTGATGTGCAGCAATACTTCCACCCCATAAAAAATTCTTTTTCAATTTCATTTTTTCACCTTCTATAAAATGACGTTTAGTAGATTATCTGTCTTTATTACTTGTTCTGAATTTGAAGGAATGACGTCTAAATAGCTATCGGTATTCGTGACAACTACAATAGTAGACGTATCATAACCAGCTTCTTGTATTTTATCAAAGTCTACTGTTCCAAGGAGTTGTCCTCTTTGAATTTTATCTCCTTGTTTTATATTTAAATTAAAATATTTCCCCTCTAACTCTACTGTATCGATCCCAATATGGATTAGTATTTCAATTCCATCTTGTGATTGGATACCTATTGCATGATTCGTTGGAAAAACTACCGTGATTTCCCCATCCACTGGAGAATAAAGATGTGTATCTATTGGTTTGATTGCAATCCCTTTTCCTAAAGCTCCTGTTGAAAAAGCTTGATCTTTAACTTCATTTAAAGAAATCACTTCTCCTTCTACTACATTACCCAATGAAGAAGTGCGCAGATTTTTATCTTTCCCTTTTTCAGCTATTATATGGTTGATTGTCTCCTGATCCTCTTCTTGTGCAGGGACGCCTAAGAGATAAGCAGCTACAGCTGATCCAGCAAAACTAATCACGACTGCCGCTAACATAAACCAGAAGTTCATGAAATCTCCTTCACCTATATACGCTGGGAGGCCAAATAAACCCCAAGCAACAGAATAAGCTTTAACACTAGTCAAACCAGCAAATAATCCACCAAGTCCTCCTCCAATCATTACTGCAACAAATGGTCGACGATATTTAACAAAGACACCATAGATAGCAGGTTCAGTCACACCAAGTACTGCAGAAAGTGTTACTGTCCCAAATAATTGTTTTTGTTTTAAATTCCGTGTTCTTAAGAAATACCCAAGCATTGCTCCCCCAACAGCAATATCTGAGATTGTACATGAAGATATAAATGCAGGGTCATACCCATTTGCTGCAATTAGAGAAGCTACAACCGGCATGATAAAGTTTCCTGCGCCCAACATTATAATAAATGGTTGAAGAGCAGAGTATAACATCATGACAAACCAACTACCTACATATTTCATCAGTAGATTAAAAAATCCAATGATTCCTTCTCCCATATAAAATCCTAAAGGTCCAAAAATCAATAACGTTGCTGGTAAAGTAATTAACATTACTAACAAAGGGGTTAAAAAGTATTGGAGTGTGTTAGGTATAACTCTTTTAACTACTTTAGTTACGTACCCCATAAACCAGATAGCTAGTAAAATAGGGATAAAACTATTAGAATACGTAATTTGAGGTAATCCAATACCAAATAACTCCAGTCCTTTCACATCATTGATAGAACTTGAAAGTATAGTAGCAGCAAGTGCTACTGCTAAATAAGGACTTGCTCCTAATCGTTTTGCGCAGCTCATAGCCATTAAAATAGGTAGAAAATAAAATACAGCAGACCGCAAAGCATCAAAAATATGATAGGTTGAACTGTCTGGTGATATTATTCCAGTTAAAGAAGCAATGGATAAAACAGCAGCAAGTAATCCAGCACAAATAATAGGTTCAAGTATCGGTGTCATAGATTCAGATATGACATCAAGTGCTGCTTTTATTGGATTTTTTTTTCCACTTTGCTCTTCTAAAGTAGTTTTGGGAGATAGTTCTAATTGAGTCATCAATTCTTTATATACATCGTTAACATGTGTACCTATGATGATTTGATAAGCAACGTTATTGCTAACTACATCAATCACACCGTCTAAGTTTTTAAGCTTATTTGTTTGCGCTTTCGTTTTATCGATAAGAGTAAAACGCAACCGTGTCATACAGTGAACTACTGCCTCTATATTTTCTTTTCCTCCAACAAGTTCAATAATATGTTTGTTAAAATCATGATACTTATCCATTATTGTCGCCTCTTTCCGCTACGCGATTAACATGAATCATCAAATAAGTGTATTCATCTTGAGATAAATAGGTGTTGAACTTTCCTTTTACATATATTTCTATCTTTTCTACAGCTGTATATGCTTTAGGGTATAGTTTTTTTACTTGTTCAAATAACTGAGATTCATTTTCAACGTATGCTTGTTTTTTTCTTAATCGTTCAATAAAATACTGTAAATGTGTCACTAGCCTCATGTAGTTGATGCTCTCTTCGTCAATAGATAAACTAAAATGATATTTGATGATATTCAACATGTCTCTTAGTGTCTCCATATCTTCTATCTGTTCATCAAAATTGACCTGACTTTCTTGAAGATTAACAAAGTGTAAGGCAATTGAAACAGCTTCATCTGTGGGAAAGGAATGATTAAAATATTTCTTCATCATTTTTAAAGCTTCCAAACCGATTTTGTAATAAACTGGATAAAACTTTTTAACTTCCCAAAAGAGCGGACTTCTAAGATATTGTCCTTTTTCTGAGCGTTTCAATGCAAAGGAGAGATGATCTAATAAAGCTAAATAAAGATAATCATTTGCTTTTTTACCGATTTCCTTTTCTCCATAACTAACGAGCTCGTTGATCATAGAGATCAGTCTATCATCAGAATGCGATAACAAATAGCTAAAATGTTCTAAACGGTCTTTCGAATCTAAAACATATGTTTTTTCAATTTCGGAATCATTAATGCGTTGGCCAACTTTTTTTTTGAAAGCAATCCCTGTCATATAGATAATTGCTTCATTTCCTCCCCGATCAATTAAAGCTACATTGTTATTGATAATCTTTTTAACTTTCATTAGTTTCTCCTTTCCAGAAAAAAGAACTCAGATCCAATATCAAATAAGCTTTTAATCATAAAGCTTTACTTGATATTAGTTCTGAGTTCTGCCTGATTTATCAGTAACATAACTCTAGAGATAACTGCGTCGCTATCTCAAGTTCTTTTTTCTTTTCTTACAAAATAAATATACTTTATTTCATTTTATAAGTCAACGTTTTCATTGCTTATAAATTAGTTTTTTTAATCATCTCAGTAATAATTTGCTATGTCAGTTCGATCAATACCATTTGCATGAAAGTACAGCTATAAGCCAATCACACCTAACCTACTCTTAATCGTATAATGATTCCAGTTAGCAAGGTCTTTAATACTCATGATCCCCATCTGGTTGAGTTTTTTTCATTCGAGACCCTATGCCCCAAAAGACCGTCATTTTAGGAATATTCCATACTTTCTCAGGAACATTTTGATACGTCCATTCAGCAATAAACCCTTCATTGTGCTTCGCTTCATTGTCTAAGGCGAGTTTGGCCAAAGGGGATTATCTCCGCGACACCTACCGTAGCAATCAATCCTAATTCTTCTTTAATACGTTCTTGGATCATTTGAACGAATTTTTTCCTTCTCTGACTTCTTGTTCCTTCAGTCGTAAAAATATTCAGTGATCTGGTCACTTTTAAAATGGGTTCATCGATTGGATACATCAGTAGATCTTCGTCAGCCACATATCTTTTGAAAATATTATTTACCCGCATATTTCGCTTGATATATAGGTTCATACGTGGTGGAACAACGTATGATGTTTTAGGAAATAGTTGTGATAAATCACGTGGTCTACTCACATTTGTAATATCATACCGCTTTTTTGCTTCAGGAGAAGAAGCTCTAATATCAATCCTAAACCAGTATTGTCAGCGCGACTCATAACAACAAGTTCTGTTGTTAATGGATCAAAATTTCTTTCTATACACTCGATACTCGCATAAAAAGGCTTCATGTCGATTAGAAAATAATCATTTACTGATTCTTTCGAATAATCCAGCATGAATAACACCCATTCTTTTTTACATTACACAAACGTAAGTTAGGAAATATAAAGAAGAAAACTAAATAGCACTAAACAAACAAGACAACTCATGCTTATTCCGTATAAGAAACTACATATTATGTTAACTAGTTATTAAAATAACATATTCAATAAAATTAAATTGTAATTTTATAGGTTTTAGGAATGAAAAAGCCTTATTTCAGGAAGTTTTTAACTGTTTGCTATAGATGTATGTCATGATAGTATCGTAATAAAAATAATATAAAAGGAGCGAGTTCCAATATGCAAAATGTAAAAGAAGTTTCTGTAAAAGAGATGAAACAAATTATCGGTGGTTCTAATGATAGTCTTTGGTATGGTGTAGGACAATTTATGGGTAAACAAGCAAACTGTATAACAAACCATCCTGTTAAACACATGATAATTCCTGGATATTGTTTATCGAAAAGTTTAGAGTAAGCGTAGGAGTGAATATTAATGAAAAAATATAATGAGTTATCTAAATTCAAGGAGGAATAGCACCTATTATAGTTGCTGGCCTTGGCTATTTAGTAAAAGATGCATGGGATCATTCAGACCAAATAATCTCAGGATTTAAAAAAGGTTGGAATGGTGGACGTAGAAAATAAAAATGTGGTAAAAGACTTATATCTCTAATTAAAATTAATAGCATAGTAACTATCAAAAGCTTGTTCTCGTTATAAGGATTATTTGTATGGTTAATGATTAAGAGGAAAAATTAAATGAATAAAAAATTATCTGTAAAGAAATGGCTTCAATTAGAAAAAGCTTCAATTATAGGGATTATTACTCTAATTGGATTAATACTCGGAGAATTATTAAATAAAATTTTAGTCAAATATATAGACAGTTTTTATTTGAGCTTTTTATTAGGAACTATGTCTATATATATATGTTGGTTCTTATATTCATTAATTTATTTTAAAAAAAATAACAGAAAGTGAATTCCGTATTGGTAGTTAGTTGTTTATTATTGAGCTTGGGTTTTGAGGGGAATTCAAGGGGGAGATTGCTCCCCTTTGACAAGCGATTATTTGCAGCAAATATAGAGATTACCAAACCTTTTTAGTAAGTAATGACAAAACTGAAGCAAGTTGCTGAAGATTTGTCATTTCGTGTGCCGACTTTCAGGAAAGTTTAGGTACATTAGCAAATATATGTATAGGATTCTAAAATTTTATCGCCAGATTTTGCAATCGATAAATGATGCGTAATAAATATAAGAGTTTTATTTGCTAAATTTAAAAGGCGATCCATCATTTCATGTTCTAGTAGTTTATCAAGTCCATTTGTCGCTTCATCTAAAATGAAAACAGATGAATTTTATAGGTTTCAGGAATGTTATTACCTCATTTCAGGAAGTTTTTAACTGTTTGCTATAGATATATGTCACACTAGTATCGTAATAAAAATACTCTAAAAGGAGCGAGTTTAAATATGCAAAATGTAAAAGAATTAAGTACGAAAGAGATGAAACAAATTATCGGTGGAGAAAATGATCACAGAATGCCTAATGAGTTAAATAGACCTAACAACTTATCTAAAGGTGGAGCAAAATGTGGTGCTGCAATTGCTGGGGGATTATTTGGAATCCCAAAAGGACCACTAGCATGGGCTGCTGGGTTAGCAAATGTATACTCTAAATGCAACTAAAAAAGAAGAGAAAAAACTCATTACGAGTTTTTTCTCTTCTTTTTTTGCATGAAATTAGGAATAACTAATAAAACAATAGCAATCAATAGTAAAATCTTACTTAATATAGTTTCGGAAAAAATAAATAATCCTAAATTTATAATTACTGCTAAAAAAATGCATAAATTATACTCTAAATTATTTTTTTTTAAATTCATAATATAAACATCCTCTCTTTAATTAGTGTACCATTCCGAAATATTTCATCCCCAGCTCTTTTTTTACTAATATACCAACTACATTTAATAACAAGATAACTAGTAAACTTAATATTTTTAGTGGCATAGAACCTTCAAAAATAAATAAAGGCACCATAAGTGTAGCTATCAATATAAATATAACTACAGATCTTACATATTTTATTATTTTACGGAACATTATAACCTATTACAACTTCGCAAATAGCCATAGCCCATACCATAAATAAGATTTTTACCAGCACCACCACCACCAGATGTTTGTTTTATCTCTTTCGTACTTAATTCTTTTACATTTTGCATGTCTCTACATGCTCCTTTTAAAGTTTTTTTAGAACCTCACGACTATAACATGGATAATTTAATCGTGGTCAAAAACTTCCTGAAATAGGGCGTTTCATATCCTGAACACGAATTTTTAGTCAATTTTCGAAAAATGAAACTTTAAAATTTCTTTGACCAGAACTCTATTTATTCTTGTGTTGTACCTTCGAATAGGTTCCCGTATATCTTTTTTATTTGAAGCTTAAGTTCTTTTCCTTTATTTTTTGGCTCTAAAGACTTAATTTTTCTTACTAATGAGTGGATCATACAATCTGATTTAGTGTCGTCCTGCTTTTGCTTATAGAACCATCCCTTCCTATAAAAAGCGATCTGTTCTCTCACCTCTGGAATTGAATAAAGAGTTGATTTTCAAATTTTTGCTTGATTAGCTACTCTTGAAAAATTTGTAGGTTGACTACCTTCTTTAAGAGTAAGGATAGCTTGATTTGTACATGCTGCCGTTTGCACTCGCCTATTCCGATGTACTTATTTTAATATTCCTGTTATTTATATTTTCCTCCAAACTATTTACTCTATCGGGTCTCCCATAAATAATATGGCTATTTCTAATTTTTTCTTCAATCTCGATATACTTTTCTAAAATCTGTTGATTTTTACAATTATCTTGTGCTCATACATCTTATAGAAAAATATAGTGTCAATTTACGAATGATTTAGCTTTTATCAAACAGCAACTTTTACAGTCTCCTGTCAATTTAGAACTTATTTACTAAGAAAAAATCGATAATACACATTAAAAAAATTGGATAAATTAGACGCCAAAGAGATACTGATCGTGACAGAATTATTATTGGAAAGTCGTGCATTGAATAAAGTATAGATAATGACTATTATCCCATCACTTATTAAATGAGTTTTCCTCGGAGAAACACAAAAAGATAAAATAGAAAATTACCAATGAGCTTTTATACTATAATGCCTCTATATTCTATGAAAAAGATTTAATCACTTGCTTATGGCAATTCAGCCGATGGATCGATGAGCATCTGTTTTTAAATTTTACATACAAAAAAACCGAGGACAGCTTGTCGAACGGACAGCAGTTCCGGTATCTCTTTTTTTCTCAGAATATTATTTCTATGTGCTTTGTTACAATCCATTTTCTTTCAAAAAATAGCATAAATTAATGCTCTTAGTCACAGATCATACTGTAACAGTATGATCTTATTTTCTGACAAAATAAGAATACCAATCATTTATGGTACGACATTCTAAGCGTAAATGATTGATATTCTTTTGCAGAAACATTCTTAATTTGTACCTAAAGATTGCTGACTAAAAAATAGATAGAAAATTTTCTTCACTCTATTTAATACGTTGCTTGAAGTTTTATAGTTATCTATTAACATTCTCGTCCCCTATTGTCGGGGATAGGTTTCGATTAGATGAACTCGAAAACGTTGCTATATCAATTATGGAATACATTATTCTCTGTCCAGTGATGGGACAATCCATACTCTTCCAATTAGTTATTTGGTCGATTCACGGGAAAAATTTTATATGCAGTTCATTATTACTACTCATCTTCAGACTGTACCGATTCAAAACATTACCCTTTCTTCAATTTTCAGTATCTAGATTGAAAATTATACCATACTTAATATTCCTTTCAATCTAGTTTATTCACCAGGTTATATTTCCTAATGAGACTCATATAATCCTAATTCGTACTTACGCATGTTAATCAATTGTTACACTACCAACACTTGATAAAAAGGCTTTCAACCTCGTTAAGCATGGTCATAACATAGCTGATAATTACCAGATCGAAATTTCTTTATAACTCTTACAAAGCAAAAAGACCGCTCCTTCGCTACAAAATATGATATTTTTGATAAATGGACTAGGCTGATTTTTCAACATTTGGTTAATCCCCATTACTAGAGTATGAATATCCTTAACCTGAAGTCCTTTGTCTTTGTTGCTTAGTACGCTCGGGATTTCTTCTTTTTGTCAAGGATGAAAATGATTTTTCAAAGGATTTTGGATTTTCATTGTATCTATTATCCAAAATGTTTTGAATGTTTAACACTAATGTCATAACTAATAATGGCTTATTGCTAGCGTCTATCGAAGTATTTTTTATTTCCTTCAATGTCAATGTCATAGAGATAGACATTTAAAATCTGCGACATTTTCACCGGGATTTAGCCCATCTTTTTCGTCAATTTTTGGATTCTTTTTTAGTTTCTATTGGAAAGAATCTTCAACTGACATAATTCATTTTGTATTTTTATCTGTCCTCTTAACATTTTAGTGTCAATTTTAATAGTGCTTCACACGAGAAAGGTATAAACATACCAATAAATTTGGTATGACTAATGAACCTTGCACTGCATAGTATAGCCATACGCGGATATACTATATCTCTTATGTTCCTTAGAGTAAAACCTCTAAATCGGTGTGTATTGTTGTTCAAAAAATAAAAAATTCCAGATTAAATCTGTTCATTAGATACATCTAACCCGTTCAACCAAGAATCGAATTCATTTTTCAATTCTTGCAACTGCCCATAATATTTCTCGCATGATATTTGTTAAGCCACTATTCTCATTTTGCTGTTTTTTAACAAATTTAAATTGTAGATATACGTCTACCTTTACGTTATCTACAATTTAAATTTCATTTACGGTAGTAATTCCCGAATCGTGAACGTTTGTTACTTACACCGTTTTGATAATAACTTTTTGAATCAAATAAATGCTGTATATAATATTTGGCCCACACTTATAATAGCGTTTCATAACCAATTGGCAACCCCAACGTACAAATACATTTTTTGACCGCTTTCTTGCTTTCCTCCTCTGTGGTTGTCTGAAGAACATCCTTATAAAGAAAAATAAACTTTCGTACAATAAGATCTTCCAGTAATTTTGATTAGTTGACGACAAGCTTCCATACTAGTACTGTTCATCATTTCTAAGATGCTGCTGCCGATGAACAAAATATTCTCTTGTCGATCATTCAACGAAAAACAAGATGGTAAGTGTCTGTTCCACTGCTTTCGATAAATTGGTACAAAATTAATTCCATTAATGCAATCATTGAGATATGTGACGTAATATCTAGATGATTCAAGCTGATTTCATCTGTAAACAAATAAAGATTAATATCACTAAAGTTTTGAATTAAGTTATTATCTGCTCCAGTAATTGAAACGATTAAAGGATGATCTTGTTCCTTTATTTTTCGAATTGTTTCGATCAACTCTAAATCTTCTCCTTTGTAACTGAAGATAAAGGCTATATCATTCTTTTTAACTTGCTTTTGTGCAATAGAACGAGTTTGATGATCTTCAGGAAAAATTACAAAAAAACCGGCTGTATTATACAAATATCGTATATAACGCATAATTTCTTTACTCAATCCTTTAGCAAATAAAAAAATTTTAGGCTGTTTTTGTAGTTGTTCTACAATTAGTTTCACTTTATCTGTATCTATTACGCGAACAGATTCAACTAAATTCTTTAAATACTCTTCGCGATAATCTTTCTGGCTAACGACAAAAGGTGAACTCTCGGGAAGAGGAGTTTTATAAAGTAACGTATATTTAATAACAGTGGTAAACTCACTAAATCCAGAAAATCCAAGCTTTCTGACAAAACGCAGAAAAGTAGTTGTTGAAACAAAACAGTCATCAGCAACTTCGCGGATACTTTTACTTTTAATGTTTTCTAGGTTATTGATGACGTAATCAAAAAGAATTTGTTCATTCTTAGTCAGCTCTGAAATATGACTATTGGCTATTTCAAAAAAATCCATTACCTATCACCCCTTTCTTATTGAGGTACTCCTTGAGCAACACAGTGAATATTTCCACCACCAAGTAAAATTTCACGAGCCATTACACCAATAATTTCATATTCTGGGTATATTTTTTTTAATAGTGCTTCTGCTTTTTTATCATTTGGGTCCTCAAAAAGTGGAAAAATAATGCCGCCATTTGCTGTATAATAGCTTACATAAGAAGCAATCAACCGATCACCGGAAAATCGAGGAAGCATGCCATTTACCGGATCAACACCAGCAGCTTCTTCCTCTGTAATATATAAAGGTTTTGGTAATTCTATCTTGTGTATAATGAAGCTTCTTCCTTTTGCGTCTTTTTCTTTCATCAACACTTCTTCTGCTTCTCTGACGATTTCGTACATTGGATCACTTGGTTGTTCACACCAACTCAAAATAATTTCACCAGGCCGTACAACATTGATTAAATTATCGATATCACCGTTTGTTTCATCCAAAAAAAAGCCTCGAGGAAACCAAACGATTTTTTCTATGCCACAATACTCTTTTAGAATTTTTTCAATTGATTCTTTATCTAATTGAGGGTTACGTCCTTCTGATAACAAGCATTCTTCTGTTGCAAAAAGCGTTCCTTCCCCATCTGTATGTATTGAGCAACCTTCTAGAACAAACTCTTGTAATTGGTAATATTCAATTCTCTCCTGTTCACAAATTTTTTGAGCTAACAAATCATCTTGATCCCACGGAAAAAATAACCCATCTAACAAACCGCCCCAAGCATTAAATCGAAAATCGACACCACGTACTTCCCCCAAAGAATTCATAACATATAATGGTCCCGTGTCTTTTATCCATGCGTCGTTATTGCTTACTTCTAGTACACGTATTTTTTCAGGTAATTGATAACGTGCATTCAAGAATTGTTGATGCGAAACGAGCATAGTTACATTTTCAAATCGTGCAATTACTTCAGCGACTTCAGCGTATGCTTTTTGTGCAGGTTTTCCCCCTAAACGCCAGTTATCTGGACGTTCGGGCCAAATCAAATAGCATTCTTTATGAAAAGACCACTCTGGTGCCAATTGAAATCCATCTTTTTTTGGTGACGATTCTAGCATAAATATTCCTCCTTTAAATAAACCAACATTCTGAGTAACCAACTAAATTTTAGGGTATTGTCTTAAACATACTATAACATTCTAAGTATATCTATAATAGGATTAAAAAAGCGAAATAGAAACAACTAGATGTTCTATTTCGCACAGTTACTTTTTCTTTTACTCATATGTTAATATATCTACTAAGTGACTTTTTTGTTCTAAATTTTGCGAGCTATAAATAATCGTGCCAGCATTTTCTTTTAGTAATTTATCTAAATTTTCTAAAGAAGTAATTACAGCTCGCGCATTAGGTTTTTTCTTAACAAATTCTAAGGCAGCTTCCACTTTTGGCAACATACTTCCTGGTGCAAACTCACCATTATCTTTGTATTTTTCTAATGTCTCAATATCAATTTTTTTCAGTTCTTTTTGTTGCGGTGTGTTAAAATGGACAGCAACATTTGCAACACCAGTTAAGATAATCAGTTCATTTGCATCAATGATTTCAGCAAGTTTTTCAGAAGCAAAGTCTTTATCTATCACAGCTTCTTTACCTCTTAGGCCTTCACCAGTTTGAATTACCGGAATACCACCACCTCCTCCTGCAATTACAATTACATCTGAATCAACTAGCGTTTTTATAACTTTTGATTCAACTATATCTATAGGTTTAGGAGAAGCTACTACTTTACGCCATCCTCTTCCTGCATCTTCTTTGAAGATAGAATCGGTCATTCTCGTTTCTTTTTCAGCCTGTTCTTTCGTCATAAATGGCCCAATTGGTTTAGTAGGCTGTTTAAATCCTGGGTCTTCTTCAGAAACAATAACTTGAGTGAACAATCCTACTATGGATTTTTCTATACCACGTTTCTTCAATTCATTCGTTAACGCCTGTGCTAGCCAATATCCTATGCTGCCTTGAGTCATTGCAACATTGGTATCAAGTGGCATTGCTGGATTCGTTTGGGTCGCTCCAGCTTTTTGTTGTAATAATAAGTTACCTACTTGAGGCCCGTTACCATGAGTAATAAGTAGCTTATAGCCTTTTTCAACTAGAGCAGCTAATGACTGAGCTGTTTCAACTAAAGTCTTTTGTTGTCCTGTTGCCGTAGGATCATTTGTTAATATTGCATTCCCTCCTAATGCCACAACTATTTTCTTTGTCATAACACGTTTTCTCCTTTAGGGATTTGTTGCGTAATACAATGAATGTTTCCTCCACCTAATAAGATTTCTCGAGTATAAACACCCACAATTTTACGATCAGGATATAAGGATTGCAATGTTTCCTTTGCCTTTTCGTCCATTGGATCATCAAATAATGGATAAATAACTCCTCCATTTGCTGTATAGTAATTTACATAACTTGCTGCCAAACGATCTCCTTTTTGACGTGGAAGTGTACCATTTATGGTATCTACTCCATGACTTTCTTTTTCGTTAATAAGTATAGGCTTAGGCACATGCAATTTTGTTACATGAATATTTCGACCTTTTGCATCTACGGAGTTTTCCAGAATTTCTAGGCATTCTTTAGAAATTTCATATTGTGGATCCTGCTTATCATCTGTCCAAGCTAAAACAACTTCACCAGGCGCTACAAAATTAACAATATTATCTACATGGCCATTCGTTTCATCTAAATAAATTCCGCGCTTTAACCAAATTACCTTATCAATATTTAGATACTCTCCTAAAATATTTTCAATTTGTTCTTTTGATAGCTGTGGATTACGTCCTTTTGATAATAAGCACTCTTCTGTGGTAATTAATGTACCTTCTCCATCAACATGGATAGATCCCCCTTCCAAAACAAAATTATCTAAACGATAACGGTCCTTCCATTCAATTTCACAAATTTTTTGTGCAACTTGATCGTCTTGATCCCAAGGGAAATAAAGTCCATCTTCCAGCCCGCCCCAAGCGTTGAATGTCCAATCCACACCTCGAACTTTTCCTTGACTATTTGTAACAAAAGTAGGACCACAATCTCGAACCCATGAATCATTATTAGCAATTTCTACCACCCGTATATGTTCGGGAAGCATGTGGCGAGCATTATCATACTGATCAGAATTCACACCCATTGTAACAGGCTCAAAATTGGCAATCGCCCTAGCAACCTCTGCGAAAGCTCGCTGGGCTGGTTTTCCTCCATCTCGCCAATTATCAGGACGTTGTGGCCACAACATATATACTCCTTCATGCGCCGAAAATTCTCCGGGCATTCTAAAATGATCTTTTTTAGGTGAACTATCAATTGTTTTCATCAGTAAGCACTCCTTTATCTTTTTTTTCTTTTGACGAATAGTGAATCACGATTTCACCAATAACAAAGGCAAAAATTGTTCCGAGCAACACGGGTACTTTAGTATTTATCTCTGAAGAACTTGAATCTAGAGGAACTACAGAAAAAAGTAGTGTCGCGATTAGCAACAACATTGGGATAATCGTCATTAATTTTAACAACCAATTTGGTCCAGGAACTTTAAATGGACGAACAACATGAGAATCGATTTTTCTTAACTTCAAGAACGCTGGAAACATCATAATATAAGAAAGTAACAATGCTACTACATTTAGTGAGAAAAACGCCCAAAAAATATTCTCATTTGGGATAAAGGGTGCAATAATAATTAGAAGTGAAGCAATAATACCATTAGTGACAGAAGCTCCTACTGGCATATCATTTTTTTGACTTTTTTTAGCGAAAATTAGAGGCATATCATGATTTTTTGCAGCATACAAAGCGACATAATTTACTCCTAAGGACCAAGAAATCAAGTTTGCTGCCAGCGTATACATGAAGAAAATACCGATTAATACAACAAAAGGATTCAATCCCCCAACAAGCAAAATAAAGCTGTCAATTAATCCTCCAGAAGCAGATAATTGATCTGCTGGTACCGCCGCTCCCATTCCAAATGCAGCAAACAAATAGAAAAAGGCGATCAAAACACCACCATAAATAATAGCTTGTGGAATTTGTTTTTTAGGGTTATCCATTTCATTTGCTAGAGTAGTGACCACTTCAAATCCTAAAAAATTAAACAAGATAACAGATAAAAAACTAAAATTTTGAATATCTAGTTTAGGTAACAAAGCTGTTCCAGAAAAGTTATTAGCCATTCCTTTTGTTAATGCATGATAGATACCCAAAACACCAAGACATATCATGATTGCCACTTTCGCAAATGCAGCGATATTTAAGATCCACTTACTATCACTAACAGGGTAACAGCTAATTATCGTAACAATCCAGACAAATACCAACTGCAACATAATTAGTAGAGGCGTACTAAAGTTTAACTGAAAAATTTGAGTTAATACTTCTTGAAATAAAACGGCGAGACTCGCCATCCAAATAGGAAAATTAATCCAGTAAAACCAAGCGACTCTAGCACCCCACTTTCTTCCATAAGCTTTTTTAACCCAGTCATAGATCCCTCCTTCGCCGTCATATGTCGTACCAAGTTCAGCTGATATTAATCCGTAAGGTAAGAAAAATAATATCAACAATAAACCCCACCAAAAAAATTGCGAAGAGCCGATTGCAGCAGCTGGTGCTGCCGACTCTACCACTAAGATAACTACAACGGCCATCAATACTGCATCAAATAAACGGAATTTCTTTTTTTCTTTCATTATTGTGCTCCTTTCGATGAGCCTTTTATGAAAAGTACGTGTAAATTTTTTTATTCTCTATGAATTAGCAAAAAATTCACACGTCTCTTCTACTGCTTAAGCAAGTTCTTGCTAATCTCTTCGTTCTAATTGACGTTTAGGTTTCAGCATACACTGCAGTTCCCCATCAAATTTTTCTGCTAAAGCTTGATCGGCATAATCCAAATATGGATTCAAAAAATAAACTAATAAAGCACGCATAGCTGTTAATCGATTTTCTGCTTCATCTAATACGATAGATTGTTCACCATCTAGCACTTCATCTGTAACTTCTTCACCGCGTGTTGCTGGTAAGCAGTGCAAAAATTTTGCATGTGGTGAAGCTTTTTTCATCAATTCATTATTTACTTGGTAGGTTGGATAGAAAATATTCATCCGTTCTTCTTCAGATAATTCCGCTTCATATAAGCCATACCACACATCCGTATAGACAAAGTCCGCATCTTTAAGAGCCACATTAACATCTTCTGTGATCTGCACACTTCCTCCTGATTTTTTGGCATTTTCCTTCCCTATTTCTAATGCTTCTTCTTTAATTTGGAATCCCTCTGGTCCGTATTGAACAAAATCCATTCCCATTTTTGTTGCCATAAACATGGTAGATACACAAACTTGCGTTGCATCTCCAACAAAAACAATTTTACAATCAGATAATTTTTTTCCTTTCGGTAAATGTTCAGTCATCGTAATAATATCGCCTAGTTCTTGCGTAGGATGGTTGTAATCACTCATGCCATTAATAACTGGAATTGTTGCGTTCTTTGCCAACGAAACCACTGATTCATGACG
>NZ_CP187862.1:2112500-2427500 GCF_050555565.1 Enterococcus sp. MSG3290
CCTTCATCGGCTCCTAGTGCCAAGGCATCCACCGTGCGCCCTTATTCACTTAACCTTATCAACCTTACGGTTGGGTTTTGATCCTTCTTCTAGCGATAGAAGTTAGATCAAGAAAATAAGCAATTGAACTTATTAAAAAACTCTATCCAGCTCACAAATCAGCCTGTACGGCAAAAAGATCGATCGTCTCATAAAATCAAAGATTTTATGGCCGTCCGCCTATTTTGCTTCAGGCTAAACAATTTGTTCAGCTTTCAAATTCAACGCGGTGTTCTCGGTTTGTATTACTTACATTTACTTCAAATATCCAGTTTTCAATGAACAAAAGTGTTTGAGAGTAAACCTCTCAAAACTGAACAAAGTAAAAACAAATTGTGTAGTCTCCGTAATATTCCTTAGAAAGGAGGTGATCCAGCCGCACCTTCCGATACGGCTACCTTGTTACGACTTCACCCCAATCATCTATCCCACCTTAGGCGGCTGGCTCCAAAAGGTTACCTCACCGACTTCGGGTGTTACAAACTCTCGTGGTGTGACGGGCGGTGTGTACAAGGCCCGGGAACGTATTCACCGCGGCGTGCTGATCCGCGATTACTAGCGATTCCGGCTTCATGCAGGCGAGTTGCAGCCTGCAATCCGAACTGAGAGAAGCTTTAAGAGATTAGCTTAGCCTCGCGACTTCGCAACTCGTTGTACTTCCCATTGTAGCACGTGTGTAGCCCAGGTCATAAGGGGCATGATGATTTGACGTCATCCCCACCTTCCTCCGGTTTGTCACCGGCAGTCTTGCTAGAGTGCCCAACTGAATGATGGCAACTAACAATAAGGGTTGCGCTCGTTGCGGGACTTAACCCAACATCTCACGACACGAGCTGACGACAACCATGCACCACCTGTCACTTTGCCCCCGAAGGGGAAGCTCTATCTCTAGAGTGGTCAAAGGATGTCAAGACCTGGTAAGGTTCTTCGCGTTGCTTCGAATTAAACCACATGCTCCACCGCTTGTGCGGGCCCCCGTCAATTCCTTTGAGTTTCAACCTTGCGGTCGTACTCCCCAGGCGGAGTGCTTAATGCGTTAGCTGCAGCACTGAAGGGCGGAAACCCTCCAACACTTAGCACTCATCGTTTACGGCGTGGACTACCAGGGTATCTAATCCTGTTTGCTCCCCACGCTTTCGAGCCTCAGCGTCAGTTACAGACCAGAGAGCCGCCTTCGCCACTGGTGTTCCTCCATATATCTACGCATTTCACCGCTACACATGGAATTCCACTCTCCTCTTCTGCACTCAAGTCTCCCAGTTTCCAATGACCCTCCCCGGTTGAGCCGGGGGCTTTCACATCAGACTTAAGAAACCGCCTGCGCTCGCTTTACGCCCAATAAATCCGGACAACGCTTGCCACCTACGTATTACCGCGGCTGCTGGCACGTAGTTAGCCGTGGCTTTCTGGTTAGATACCGTCAAGGGATGAACAGTTACTCTCATCCTTGTTCTTCTCTAACAACAGAGTTTTACGATCCGAAAACCTTCTTCACTCACGCGGCGTTGCTCGGTCAGACTTTCGTCCATTGCCGAAGATTCCCTACTGCTGCCTCCCGTAGGAGTTTGGGCCGTGTCTCAGTCCCAATGTGGCCGATCACCCTCTCAGGTCGGCTATGCATCGTGGCCTTGGTGAGCCGTTACCTCACCAACTAGCTAATGCACCGCGGGTCCATCCATCAGCGACACCCGAAAGCGCCTTTCAAATCAAAACCATGCGGTTTCGATTGTTATACGGTATTAGCACCTGTTTCCAAGTGTTATCCCCTTCTGATGGGCAGGTTACCCACGTGTTACTCACCCGTTCGCCACTCCTCTTTTTCCGATGGAGCAAGCTCCGATGGAAAAAGAAGCGTTCGACTTGCATGTATTAGGCACGCCGCCAGCGTTCGTCCTGAGCCAGGATCAAACTCTCATAAAAAGTTCGAACAATCTTGCGATTGTTAAGCTCAATTTGTTTGCTAGCATATTGCTTGCTTGTTAAAAATGTTTGTTGTCTTGAATTGAATCAAGACGCCCTACACATTTGGTTTGTCTTACTTTGTTCAGTTTTCAAAGGTCTACTTCATCAGGAGTGTTTCCCGATTCGTTTTTGGCTGCCGTAGCAACTTTTATATCATATCAGAGAGACAAGTAATTGTCAACTCTTTTTTAAAAGTTTTTTTCGATTTCGTTTTTCGAAATCTTTCAGCAACTCATTTATCATAACTTATCGTTTGTTATTTGTCAAGAACTTTTTTGAAGTTTTTTCGATAAAATCAAGCTTCGCAAGTGGTTCTTTTTTAACGACTCAGTTATCTTATCATGTCGTTAGTAACATGTCAATAACTATTTTTTAAATTTTTTAGAAATGTGATATAACATCCACTTCAGAATCAACGCTGTTAAATTTATCATGTATTTCTTCCTTGGTCAACTATAAATTAAGCATTACTTTGTGAAATGATTTTTCGATCAATTATTATTATTCGTTATACAACCGTTTTCTACATAATTTTGAAAATAAAATGCACTAAAAAACTATCTTTAGCAGAACATTTCATTGTATTTTTTGGACCAAACAATAAAAAAAGAAGTTTGAAAAAAATTCAAACTTCTTTGTTCGCTTAATCTGTATTTTAGAAGAAAGGCACTCCCTCTACTTCGTAAGTTCCAAGAACAGAGCGCATTTGACCTGGTTCTTCCCAAATATATCCTTCGCCTAATTCTTCTCTTTGATTCTTTTGTTCAGTTTCAAAGACAAACAACGGAACATTTTCCTCTTTAATATGTGTATTTGTCAATTCCATCAAACTAATCTTGCTAACATCGATATGAACTATTTCTTTTAAGAAATTAAGTATATTCGCTAAACCAGTCTTTCCTTCAGAAAGTTCCGCTAACGCAAATTCCAACTTGTCATCAATTGAATGGACCAAAAATTTTTTAGTACCATCCTCCAAATGCAACATAATTGTACCAGCAACTCTTTTGCTTGCCAAAATTTCCACCTCGATCAACTTGTTCTATGGCTTACATAAAAATTCTAGCACATTTTCAGAAAAAATACACTTTTTATTTCTTATTTTCTTTCCGTTCTAGTTCAGATAATGCTTCTTCTATCCAAATAGGTAACTGCTCCGCAATAGTGGTAAATCCGATCTTACGATTTTTATTCGTGAAATACCTTTTTCTGCGATATGGAACAGCTGGATTTGTTTTTTCTAACGTTCTTAAAGATAAACTGATTTTTTTGGAATATTCATCAATGTCGATGATCTGAACTGTTACTGGCTGTCCGACTTTTAACAATGAATGGATATTTTTCGTATAACCGGATTGTACTTCCGAAACATGAATAAGTCCTTGCGTCTCGTTATCAAGAGAAACGAATGCGCCATAAGGCTGTATTCCTGTCACTTTTCCTTCAATTATTTGTCCAATTTTATAAGTCATCTACTTCCCTCTCTTCGCATTTATCATTATACTGTAAATAGCTCAAAAAAAGAAGCGACGAAAATGACTGGAGGTCTTAAGATGATCGAATTTGATAAACAGATTTCAAGAAAAGATACAGAAAGTGTAAAATGGGACGCAATTGCTGAGACATATCAAATGGATGACTTACTTCCTTTGTGGGTAGCAGATATGGACTTCTTGTCTCCCGGTGGGGTAGCTAAAGCGTTTAGTGAATACATCAAACATGGAATCTTTGGTTATGCCACTCTGTCTGATAAACTATATCAGGCTATCATTCATTGGGAACGCCAACACCATGCTGTGGAGTTGACGAAAGAAAATATCGTTTTTACAAGTGGTGTGTTAACTAGTTTAGCTGCAGCAGTACAAACTTTTACAAAACCAGGCGATTCTATTTTGATTCATGACCCAGTTTATCCTCCATTTTCCTCTATTATAGAAACAAATCAACGTCACATCGTTCGAAGCTCTTTGCTAGAAAAAAATAATCATTTCATCATGGACTTGTCTGACATGGAGAAAAAAATCGAAGAAAACAATGTAAAAGCAATGATTTTATGCAATCCTCACAATCCTGGAGGGCGTGTTTGGAGCAAAGAAGAATTGAAACAGTTAAGCGAATTGTGTTTAAAACATCAAGTGATTCTGTTTAGTGACGAGATCCATCAAGATTTAACTTTATTCGATCATACATTTACTTCCATGCTAACGATTGATCCTAATTTAGATGATCTACTAGTTGCTTTTACTTCCGCAACCAAGACTTTCAATCTAGCTGCAATCAAAAATTCAATGGTATTTATCAAAAATCCAGAGATGAAAGCTGATTTTGAAAAACATTTAGTGATGAACCAACAGCACGAAATCAACACTTTTGGACTGATTGGAACCCAAGCGGCTTATGAGACGGGTGGAGAATGGTTAAGCCAACTGATTCCTTATCTAGAAAAAAATGTTCAAACAGTTAATCAGTTTTTTGAACAGTATCTTCCGAAAGTGAGAATAATGAATCCTGAAGGAACTTACTTAATGTGGTTAGATTTTACCGCCTATATTTCAGATGACCAAGAATTGGAGAACACTCTTGTTCGGAAAGGAAAAGTTGTATTAAATCCTGGCATCACGTTTGGTCCTTCCGGTCATGGGCATATGCGCTTGAATATTGCTTGTCCAGAAGAAACTTTACTGGAAGGACTTAATCGAATCAAGTATGCTTTAGAGACAATCGATTAAATCATTTATTCAAAATAAAAGGACGAGACCTTACTAGGTTTCGTCCTTTTTCATAATTACTCCGTACCATACCAAACTATTCTGAAATTTCAATTGTTTCAATCACTACATCATGTACAGGTCGGTCTTGTGGACCACGTTGTACATTTGCGATTTCATCTACTGTGTCCATCCCTTCTAGTACATGTCCAAAGACTGTATGTCGGAAATCTAGCCAAGGAGTTCCGCCACCTTTATACGCTTCAATGATTTCTGATGGGAATCCAGCACCTTCTAGTTGTCCAAGCATATTAGCTGGCACATTTGTGTTATTTACAATAAAGAATTGGCTTCCGTTTGTGTTTGGACCTGAATTTGCCATAGATAAAGCTCCGCGAAGGTTGAACAGTTCACGACTGAATTCATCTTCAAAACTTTCGCCATAAATACTTTCGCCACCCATTCCTGTTCCAGTTGGATCGCCGCCTTGGATCATGAAATCAGGAATAACGCGGTGAAAAATCACGCCATCATAATAACCTTTTTTGGAAAGTTCAATGAAATTTTGAACCGTCTTCGGTGCTAGTTCAGGGAATAATTGAACAGTAATGTCACCACGGTTTGTTTTGATAACAGCTTTTGGTCCTTTTTCACTTTTTAAATCTAGTTGTGGGAATGCCATATTGTTTCCTCCTAATATTTGCATACTTCATAATAATAATAACATAATACCTAACCTCTCGTAAAAATACTAGATTTGTTTTCTTTTATTTTTCATCACTAGATACATTCTATAACTTACCGTTTCGATTTCGAATTCAAACATTTTTGAGAAGCATTCTCAATTAAATTCTGCTATAGTGTGAAAAGGGAGGAATTTTTATGGAAATCTATGACATTACAATCATCGGTGCAGGTCCTGTAGGGATGTTTGCCGCTTTTTACGCAGGAATGCGCCAAGCTAAAACAAAAATCATTGACAGTCTACCTCAACTTGGTGGTCAATTAGCAACTTTGTATCCCGAAAAATATATTTACGATATTCCTGGGTATCCAGCAATAAAAGCAAGTGAATTAATCGATCAATTAGAAAAACAATTAACTACTTTTAACCATACATTCCATTTAAAAGAAGAAGTTCTCTCGCTTACTCGTGAAGACGAAGTTATCGAGATTACTACAAATAAAGGCATCCATTATTCCAAAGCAGTCATTTTAGCTTTAGGAAATGGTTCATTCCAGCCAAGAAAATTGAATTTAGATAATGCTGAATCATTTGAAAACCACGGATTGGATTATTTCGTGAATGATTTGATGAAGTATGCTGGAAAAAAAGTCGCTATTGCTGGAGGTGGTGATTCTGCTATCGATTGGGCGTTGATGTTAGAGCCTATTGCAAGCGAAGTTTACTTGATTCATCGTCGCCCGGAATTTCGTGCGCACGAACATAGTGTATCACGCTTGAAATCTTCATCTGTCAACTTGCTTACTCCCTATCTCATCGATGGATTATCAGGCAATAATGGGGAACTGACAGATATCCGGTTAAAAAAAGTGAAAAGTGACGAGACGATTGATTTGATGATTGATTCTCTGATCGTCAATTATGGATTCTCTTCTAATTTAGAACATCTTTCTTCTTGGGGACTTGATAGTACCAGAAATGCCATTACTGTAAAATCAGATATGTCTACTTCTATTCCAGGCGTTTATGCAGCTGGTGACATCTGTACCTATGAAGGAAAAGTGAAACTGATTGCTACTGGGCTCGGTGAAGCACCTACTGCAGTGAACAACGCTTTACACTATATTAATCCAAAGGAACGAACTCAGCCTGGTCACAGCACAAGCTTATACGATAAAAATCTTCGTCCTAGTTGATTTTTTATATCTCTTTGCATTTCAAGTTAAACCCGAAAGCAGTTTCTTGCATTTTTTTCATGTTCCGTTAACATGAAATAGAGAAAGAAAAAATAAAGGGGGAGCAATAATATGGTCGTCAAAACTGAGACTTTAGAAGAAAAGGCAAGAGAACTATTGAAGGAACGTGGCGTAACTGTAGAAGATATCGCACAACTTGTCATGTTTTTACAAAAAGACTATATTTCTGATTTGACTTTGGCGGATTGTACTGAAAGTGTCAACAGCGTGCTAACAAAGCGTGAAGTACATAACGCCATTATCACTGGAATCCAATTAGATATATTAGCAGAAAAGAAAAAATTGATGAGTCCGTTGCAACATATTATCGAAGATGACGAAGGCCTTTACGGTATCGATGAGATCCTAGCCTTGTCAATCGTGAATGTTTACGGTACGATCGGCTTTACGAATTATGGTTATATCGACAAGGTGAAACCTGGTATTTTAAAAGAACTAAACAGCCACGATGGCGTTCATGTCCATACCTTCTTAGATGATATCGTCGGAGCGATCGCCGCTGCTGCTGCCAGTCGATTAGCACACAAAGAACCAGAAAAAAGAAGTCGCCTTACTCAATAATTCAACAAAAAAAGAAAGAAAACGTCTATTTAGACGAGTTCTTTCTTTTTTGTTTGTTTCAAGCTATTTTTTCCTAAGAAAAGAAAAACAGCAAAAAATAATTCTAATAATACAAAAAATAAGATAAAGCTATGCATGAAAAATTCTTCTGGAAGTACATTGATGATTGGATCAGTAACGGGATCGAATAACCAGTCATCGTTGTTGAAAAACGTTTCATGAAAAAGGATAAAAAAGCGATCAAATCCTATCATCATGAAAAAACCGAAAACAACTGGCAGTAACATGCCGATTTGAAACGGACGAATCAACCGCCAAAGCCGATCATTCTTTTGCAAATATTTGATAAACAAAATACTCGGGATCAAAGTGATGAAAAACACAGCATAATCCACTAAAAACAAAATTTTCACTTCATAAAAGTGATGGGCTCCGCTAGCAGAAACTGGGAAATCTGGCAAGCTGAGGATGGTTTTGAAGGGATTATTGAGATAATTCATTAGGTGATCAAAATTTTTCAGTAACGTCTCTTGATCTAAAGAAGTATAATCCAAAATTTGCAAATGTCCGATATCAAATACGTATAGTGGTCGAAAGTTGATCGTCACACCAACTGCCAGACTGATCAGTGTCAGAAATAGGCTGAACAATCCAGCATATTCCATCCACTGCCATCTCGAATTTTTCATATTAGAAGCTCCATTCATCCAGTGATTGTTTCACATAGGTAGCTGGGATAGGCAACCCAGGTACATCTTCTTCTTTTGTAAAACCTGATAAAACGAGCAAAGTATCTATATTATTGCGTATCCCAGCTTGGATATCTGTTTCATAGTTATCTCCAACCATGATTACTTCTTCTTTTTGCAGCCCTAATACTTCAACGGCTTTATCCATAATGATGGCTTCTGGTTTTCCGATGTAGATCGGCGGCGTTTGGGTTGCTGTCTCTACAAAAGAGATGACTGACCCTGCTCCAGGAAGAAGGCCGCGTTCAGTAGGTATATTCTTATCTGGGTTCGTTCCAATGAAAGTAGCACCTTTTTGAATAGCAAGTGTTGCTTTAACTACTTTTTCATAGGTCAGATAATTATCTAAGCCTACCACTACATAGTCAGGAGCCTCTTCTTCCCATGTAAATCCGGCAGCTAAAATCAAGTCAATCAATCCTGCTTCTCCGATAACATAGACTTTTTTCCCTTTTCCATCTGCTTTCATAAAATCGATTGTTGCCAAAGTAGCTGTGTAGACTGTCTCTGGAGCTACATGAATGTCAAACTCATCTGCTAGACGATTAGCTACTGTTTCTGGTGACTTAGTCGTGTTATTGGTAACAAACAAGAAAGGTAATTTTCTTTTTTGCAATTCTTCCACAAATCGTTTACCGGCCGGTATGGGTTGTGTCCCACGATAAATCGTTCCGTCTAAATCAATTAAATATCCTTTATAGTCCATTCATCCACTACTCTTCCCTTTTTCTTATCGTAAATGCTGTTTTTGTTTTTTCTACTTGTTTAGGTTGTTCTTGTTTTTTTACTTTTTCAGAGGTTTTTGCTGACTCTGTTTTTCGATTTTTAATAACCGGTTTTTTGCGATTAGATGCGACTGGTCCTTTTTTCTCATCGATATACGCACGATTATGGTTTTTTTTCTTTTTTCGGCGCTGAGTTGTCTTTTCTTTTTTACCGCCGATTCTCTCGATGACAAAATACGCACAACCAAAATTGCAATATTCGTAAAGATAGTCTTCCAAGGAATCGATTCGCTGATCTGGATGCGCCCGTCGATTATCCGCTTGGAAAAATCCTTTTAGGCGTAGTTGTTCATAACCCCAATCTCCTACGATATAATCATATCGGGCTAGTACATCACTGTAACGTTCTCCAAGCTTTTCTGCATTAAATCCTTCACGATAATCGGACACAAGCCGATAATGTCTTTCACCTATCAAAAAATTACTGTCATCTAACAGTGTCACTAGCTCGCCTTTGACTTTTTCTGCTTTAGGCTCCTCAACGATTTCTTCCAAAGCAGCTGTCAGTTCTTCGGTGACTGTTGTTTCCTGTTCAGCTGATGATTTTTTCTTAGCAATTTCTGTTTTATGCTCAACGTTCTGCTGTTCATTTTGTTTTGCAGACATGCGTTCACCACCTATCTTTTTTATTATACCTTGTTTTTATTTGATTGGGTAGTGAGCTTTCAAGTAATCTCCTACCACACTTCGGATAAATTCAGGGAACAAAAATTCATTTTTTCCAGCAATCTCAATCGTTGGAAAAAATGGAACAAACATCAAATGATCTACGGTAGTAAAAGTATAATTTTTATTCAGATCGATTGGCTTGTTCTTCCAAAAGACTTGATGGTTAATAGAATCATATGTGATTCCATTATAGACCATCTGCCCAAAAATCTTACCGCGAAATCCCATTCCCTTCATAGGATAGTTACGTAAAAAGTTACGATTTTTTTCTATTTCTAAAACTAAGCGGATCAGATCATTTCCACCCAATGTGACATTTAACAAGTGCATCGGATGCGGCAACGCAGTGTGAAGCTGATCCTGATTGACCCGCCCTTTTGGAATTTCAGTTAAAAACAGACCACTGTTTAATATTGCTGCTTCCGTCTTTCCTCGTTCTTTCACCGCCTCAAGGGCGACTTGGATAAACGAATGCTCATTGAAGATATCTAGACTCAGAGAAAATGGCAAATCTGCTACTTCTTTTTCTTTTAATAATTCATGCCCACGTTCTAGATAACTATTTATTTCTTGTTCATCTTCTGTAAAAGCTGTCATTGTTTCGGTAGGGATGGCTTTGGCTGAATGCTTAAGGATTTTTTTCTCTTCATCGATGGTTAAATGGACTTCACCGACATACTGTCCGTACTTTCCAGCGGCTGCTATTTGGACATCATTGATTACGTGACCTTCTCTGAATAAATGATGGGTGTGCGATCCTAAAATAACATCAATTGCTGGTATTTCTTTTGCAATTTGGAAATCATCCTGAATCCCGAGATGACTCATCAAAACTAAAACATCCACTTGTGAACGTAAATCTTCGACTAATTCTGGCAAAATATCATAAGGATTCCGTATGTCCCAGCCATTCGGATTATAAGTAAGCGGAAATGGAGCAGTAAATGCAATTAGTCCGATTTTCGTCTGGTGTTTCGTTGTAATGATTTTATATGGTTTCGTCCATGCCGGTGGCTGGAGCGTATTTTTATCGAATAAGTTATCCAGGATGATATCAAACTCAGCATGATCGTATAAATGATTCAGCTCTTCTTTGGAATTTCCTACGCCTTCATTGTTTCCTATCGTCGCTGCATCATAACCAACTTCATTCATCAGCAAGATATTTTCCTGTCCATTCGTTGCTTCTGACAATGGATGCCAACGATCCACAAAATCACCTAGATCTACTGCAATCGTTGTCGTTTTTTCTTTCTTTTCGTTTTCTCGTTTACGTTGATCCAAAAACCTTCTGATCCTTGGCCAATTTTCTAAATGAGAATGCAGATCATTCGTATGTAAAATCACTATTTTTTCCATGTACCCTCTCGCCTCTCTTTATCTTTATCATACCATAGGCAGCTTTTTCTTCCATTGAAACAAGCTCTATTTCAGAGTTTTTCCTGCCTTGAAGCAAATTGTATAAGTACAATATTCGATAAATCAGTCTGGCTAAAAAATCAGGAACATTCATTTTTACAGTACTATAAAAATAAAAAAAACAGACCCGAAAGTCTGTTGTCGTTTCATTATAATCAGACACATGGCGGAACCTGCTTAGTGCTGCTTCCTTCCAGACCTGACACGCTTCACAAGCCCACCATTGTCCTAGCCTTTCGGCAAAGAATAGTATACCTTATTTTTCATTCGTTGACCAGTCTTTTTTTAATTTCTTTTTTCGCTGGCGGAGCTTTCGGAAAAAGTCAGTCAAAATCATCCCACATTCGTCTTCTAAAATGCCACCTTCTACATATGCTTGGTGGTTAAACCGCTCGTCCTCCAAAAGATTCATCAAGGTACCGGCTGTTCCGCCTTTTGGATCATACGCGCCGAAATAAACTTCTGCTACACGAGACAAAATCATCGCGCCGCTGCACATAGGACAAGGCTCTAAGGTAACAAAAAGTGCAGCATCTTCCAAGCGCCAGCTTCCCACTTTTTCACAGGCTTCCTTGATTGCAAGCATTTCTGCATGTGTAGTAGCATCTTGCGTGGTTTCTCTAAGGTTATATCCTCTTCCAATCACTTTTCCATCCAATACAACCACTGCTCCAATCGGAACTTCATGAAGCATTTCTGCTTTCTTTGCTTCTGCCAATGCAAGGCGCATCCATTTTTCTTTTTCTACTGCATCAAGATTTGTATTTACCAATTACCCTTCCCTGCCTTTGTTTTTTCTTGTTTTACTTTAGCATATGATAAAAAGGCTGTAACTAACTTTTTTTTCTATGGTAAAATAAATACAAGAGGTGAACAAGATGAAAATGGATAAATTACTTGCTCTTTACCCACAAGCACAGAAAAAAAACTCTCCAGCATCAGAAGCGGATATCCTTTCTTTTGCAATCGATGATGCTTTTATCTGGATCAAACAAGATTCATTATCTCAACAAGAAACCAGCCTTTTGAAAGCGTTATTCCCTGTAATCAACGATCAAAAAAAACACCCATGGTATCACTATCTTTTTAAAGATGCTTCTTGTGTTCAAGAAAAAAGCTTTCGTTTGATCCAGCTTCACGTCGAATCAAAAGGAGAATTCTTAAAAAAAGAATGGCAAGATACTATTTTGGAATTATTTCGCTATTCTGCTGATTTCTTTTTTTATACAGACACAGATGCGCTCTTAGTCGAACAAATAAACCGTGATTATCTTGATGCTACTGAAATCAACGGTATTTTTCTATCTTTAGATGCTGATTTTGATACGACAACGTCTGTATTCGTTGGTTCTTTCCATTCACCTGGCACCGACCTCGTCCCTTTGTTTGCTGAAGAAAGAAAAATTTTTTTAACAGAGCAAAACAATCTTTATACTCACAGCCGTACTTTTTCTATGCAAGATGTGGCTTTACATTACTATACAAAAGATACTGTAAAAGATAGTAAGTTGATCAAAAGTTACATAGAACTGATCAAACAAAATGAAATGGAAGTGATCATTCAAGAATTATGGAATGAATTAGGCAATGTCAGCTCTGCTGCAAAAACACTGTTTCTTCATCGTAATACTCTAAAATATCGAATCGAAAAATTTCAAGAACAGTCTGGTTTCAATCTAAAAAAAGCCAACGATTTACTGTTTTGCTATCTTTTATTGATTCATGAACATAATTAAAGATAGATTAAAGGGGTTGTGACAATAATTTTGTCACAACCCCTTATTTCGAATGAATAGTGTTCAAAAGCTAGTTTCTCTTACATCATTTTTTCAACAAAATGCATTAGCCGGTCTTTTACATCTTCGGTTGAATCTTTGATCGAATCACCATAAACAGAGATTTTCTTTTTTCCTGATTTGATTTTTGCTAACATTCCCATCAAAGAATCCAAGTCACTATCTGAAAGACCATCTACGATTTCTAGTAATTTTTCATTTCCATCAAATTTGTCATAGACGAATTTTTTTACTTTCGTCCGAGTAGTCATATGATGAATCTTTTCCATTACTTTTCCCGATACAACGACTGCTGTCGCTACACTGGCAGCGGCTGCTACGCTTAATCCGATTGTTACTTTTGTTGATGTTTTCATAAGTATCAGCTCCTTTTTATCTATCTCCATCATAGCATAGACAAAAAAATAAACGAACTAATCCACTCAGTGAAATCTCAATCCTTTAGGGAAAAAGTTCTTTACTGTTCCTTTTACTTGTTTCCCAAATCCGACAGGTATCTTATCTAATACTAGCAAAACCCATCCTTGATTCCCATCACGTTGAAATGTTTCTCCTGCTGTGTAAGATTGCCATTCCTTTTGAGTGATCGGCAAGCAAGGTATATTCTCTATCTTTTTTGTAGCAAGCGCTAATGCATAGCTAGGTTCAAATCGATTCTTTTTGAAATCTCCTAAATGCAAACCTGTACGTACGACTTTTAAACCATCGAGAGAAGGGGCTAACTCAGGAACTTCCCAAAGATGGTCGTTGAACACTAAAAGTCTTCCAGTAGCTTCATAATGAAAATTATTTGAAAACTCCGTCCAGAGTTTTTCCTGCTCTTTTGTCATTTGCACTTTACTTTTTTTTCGTGTCTTCTTTTCTTTATGCATCTGATTTTGTCCATGAAAAGTCAGCTTTGCAACAAAATGTCCTTCACCCTGATCTTTATGAGGCCATATACGTATTGTTTTTTCCAAACCAGCTACGCTTCCCCATTCAGAACGTCCTGAACTAACGGATTGAGTCAAAGGAATCTCCTCAATCGTTACTGGATAATTTTCTACAAGCCAGCTAATGATCTCTTCATTTTCTTCTGGTGCAAACGTACAAGTCGAATAAATCAGTTGTCCTTTATTTTTTAGCATTTTTATTGCTGAAGACAAAATCTCTTGCTGACGTTTTTGACAGTATAGCGGAGATTCTTCTGTCCACTCTTTTATTGCATTTGGATCTTTTCGGAACATTCCTTCTCCTGAACAAGGAGCATCAACCACGATCCGATCAAAAAAGCCCGAAAAATGAGGGACAAGTTCTGCGGGTGCATGATTTGTCACTATTGCGTTCGAAACTCCCCATCGTTCTATATTTTCTGATAAAATCTTCGCACGTTTCGGAAAGATCTCATTCGTCACTAATAACCCTTTCCCCTTCATTTGAGCAGCTAATTGGGTTGATTTACCACCGGGAGCCGCACACAAATCCAAAACTTTTTCACCGGGTTTTGCTGCAGCAGCTGTTCCAACGATCATTGCACTTGGTTCTTGGCTATATTCATACCCAGCTTGATGGAGGAAAGACTTTCCATTGACAGTGCCAAGAAATCCCTCATTGCTGTAGGGAGCGGGTTGTAATTCTTCGCTATGGTAAGTTTGGACCATGTCCAATCCTGCCGGTTTTAGTGGATTCCACCGAAATCCTTTTTTCACGCTTCCTTGTTCAAGCGCAGAAAAAAAATCGGATGCTTCTTCACCTAAAAGAAGACGATATTTTTTGATAAATTGCTGTGGTAACGTTGTCGCTTCCTCCTTCATTCCAATGTTTCGTTAGACATTTTACAATCTTTTTTACGAAAAATAAAGGTGGCTGATCTACTTTTTCATGTTGCTGCCTAAGGTGACTGTTCCTTTAAGATATTTTCCAAGTATTCATCCGTCACCTCGTTTTTATCCCAAACAGCGTTCATCATTTCAAGAAAATCTTGAGAAGAATCATCTGAGCGCAAACTTCCCAATGCATTAAGCCATACCAATTCAAGCGACTTTTCTTCTTTGATCTTCGTGTGACCTTTGACATATGAGAAAAATGGCCGCTTAAATAGCGAATCCATGTCTAAATCAGATTTTGCAATGATTTCACGAATACTTTCATGGATAGAAAAAAAATCTTTCAATAAGTAGACAATGCTTAAAACATCATCGGAACTGCATTCAGCTAAGTAGTTTTCAAAATAAACAGTGATTTCTTCTAATATCTTCTCTTTTAACCCGCTGATTGATTTGAAATGTGTATAAATCGGGTATGTAGAACAACCGCAGAACTCTGCTAACTCTCTTGCAGTAATTGACTTCATTCCATATTCTTCCACGTATACCATACTTTTGAACAGCAAATATTCTTTACTATAATTTGTTACTCTCCCCATCATTCTTACCTCCGTCTCTTTTCATCTACCCATAAATAAATAACATAAATAATTCTAAAAATATTATTGATAATTATCAAAACATATTTAGTTATATCCATTAAAAATCAATTTTTTCGCCTTAAAAACAAGAATATCTTGACAAAATACCCTAGGAAATAAACAATAGAATAAACAAGGTAACAAAAAAATTAAATAACGTTATATAAAAAAGAAGGCGACACTCTGTGAGAATAACACAGACTGAAATGACTTTCCACTCACAGTTTTTGTCTAACTATATACAAAAACAGAATAAAAAGGAGGTATTTATGCTAATTGAAGCAAGAAAAAAAGAGTTACTTGTTCTACAAATGGTCATTCAAAAAAATAATTGTTCTTTACAAGAATTATCCAATGACTTACATATTCCAAAACGGACAATCAAAGAACTGATCCGAAAAATAAATGTATCACTCAAGCAATTTTTATTGATTGATGAATTTATTTATTCTAATCATAAAGGAGAGATCCAAACCAAAGAAACCGATCAAACTAAAAAGTTAGCTGTTTTTTCTAAGTTAAAATTATGCTACCTAAAAGAATCCAATCGTTTTAACTATTTGATGTTACTAATCAATTATCCACAAACTGCTGTACCAAAAAAATATTTACTTGAACAACTTTATATATCGCCCTCCTATCTCGAAAAACTGACAAAACAGCTCAATCATTCCTTAAAAAAATTCCATTTACGGATCCTATCTGTAAAAAATTGCTGTACTCTTGAAGGAAATGAGTTATCTATCCGTCTCTATCTTTACTTTTTTCTTTCAGATACATTTGGAGGTAACGATTGGCCATTTTCCTCACTTGAATTAAATGCACTAAAAATGAACAGTACAGATGAGCAAATAGAAAAAATTTCAAAACAAGAAAAAAATATCTACTTGCTGTTAACTTTATTCATATTACGAAACAAACAACAGGCATATTTTCCAAAAACTTCTTCTGAAATCACTGAATTGATGGACTTATTGCAGCATACACATGATTATTCAGAATACTTTACTTCTTTTTCAGTGAGTCGCCCTTGTGAAGAGACAGAAACAGAGAGAGCCTACTTTAATTATTTTTTCTATTGTTTTTTTCCAAATCAAATCTCTTTTCGACAAAAACAGGAGATTGGTTTCTTATTTTCCACAAGCAAAAACCTTATTTGTCGACAAGTCGGTCAATTGATGACTTACTTAACTCAACAGTTTCCTCTCAACCATTTAGAAAATAAAATACCAATTTATTTTTATTTTCTTGTGTTGGCAGTTGTTTTTTTCGAACTGTTGGGTGAATCCAGCAGTAGTTTTTCTACACTTTGCTTTCCAGAAGCCACGTCCAATCATTCTAGTTCTTTTATACAGGAAAAGAAATTAAGAGAAAAAATCGATACAATTTTTTCAAAAAATGGGGAAAGAAACCAAATCAGTCAATACCTTAGTCAATTGATCCAACACTTACTACAAACAGAAACGAAAGAGCAGTTACTCATCCATTTACAGATAACCAAACAGTTTACAGGAAATTATCATCTTCAAAGCCATTTGCAGGAGTTATTTCGCAAAGATGCTGTTAAAATTACCGCATATTCAGAACATGCTGATTTGATCATTACAGATCAGCATGAGAAAATTTCAGATGAAACGGAGACTTTCTATCTGGATACAACGCACAATACAGTGTTATTTGGCGAGTTAATAAAAGCGGTTCATGAACTGTATATGAAAAAAGGTTATGAGAACAAAACAAAGAGGATGTGACAAAATTCTTGTCACATCCTCTTATTCCAAATAAACGGTATTCAATCAGCTAACTCTCGGTATTAGCTCAGATCAAAGCACTGATTTCACAACTTCTTTATTTTAATCTCTTCGGTTGCCGCCGAACAATAAGATCAAGCGCAACAGCTGCAGGAATGTCGAAAGCGCTGCTGCAACATAAGTCAGTGCTGCTGCAAATAATACGTGTCTTGCCATCGGTACTTCTTCTTCCGTCAGTAGTCCGCCTTCACTCAAAATTTGGATTGCTCGCCGAGACGCGTTAAATTCGACTGGTAATGTCACCAATTGGAACAGTAACGCTAAAGAAAAAGCGAAAATCCCGATATTGATTAACGTAGAGTTCCAGCTAAGCAATACACCTACCATAATCAATGGGAACGAAATCATCGAACCAAAGTTAGCTGCTGGAACAAGTGCTGCACGAATCTTCAATGGGACATAACCCGAAGCATCTTGCACCGCATGTCCGCATTCATGAGCTGCTACACCTATCGCAGCAACTGAAGTAGATTGTGCAGTTGCTTGAGACAAACTCAACATCTTATTACCTGAATTGTAGTTATCTGTGAGATCTCCGGCAATTTGTTGAACACCGACATTATTTATCTGTTGACTTTGTAATATATATTGTGCTGCTTGTGTACCAGTCACATTGTTTTTGCTTCTCACTTGATCGTATTTTCGGAAAGTACTATTGACGTACGCTGACGCAATTCCGGAAATAACTAATCCAAGAATGACCAAAAGAAATGTCGGATCTAAAAAACCATACATTCCATAACCATACATTGTCGTTTCACTCCTTTTCGTTTACTTTATTTTATCATTAGTAGTAGGAAAAGAATGTGAAAAGACCTTGAATATTCTTTAATTCTTTTTCACAAATTCCGATTTCAGTTTCATCGGTCCAAATCCTTCTACCTTGCAATCGATATTATGATCGCCTTCTACTAAACGGATGTTCTTGACTTTTGTTCCTTGTTTAATGGCACCTGACGCACCTTTTACTTTCAAGTCTTTAATCACTGTCACGCTATCGCCCTCTAACAGACGGTTTCCATTTGCATCTAATACCACTAATCCGTCTTCTATGACAGTTTCTTGTTCTTCTTTGTTCCATTCGTTCCCGCATTCTGGGCAAATCAACAAGCCTCGATCTTCATATGTGTACTCTGAGCCACATTCTGGGCAATTTGGTAATGTCATCTTCTTTCTCCTTTAAAATCTTTAGTGAGCACTATTGTAACGGAAAAAGAAGATCTTGAAAAGATACATTTGTGATTTTTACTACAAAAGGCACGTTTTCGAACGAAGTATCATTCTGTTTTTCTGCTCTTATACGATTGGCATATATCTTGGATCTCTTTATAGATTTCCTCTACTTCTGCTAAATCTTTTGCATTCGCACCACTTGCTAATGGATGGCCTCCTCCATGATGGCGTTTAGCCAATTCATTGATGATCGGCCCCTTAGAACGTAAGCGTACGCGGTAATACCCTGAAGGCTGCTGAACAAAAATCCCCCAAGCCAGCACTTCGTCAATCACTCCAGGAAGTGAAACGATCGAAGCTGTCTCTGAATCATCGATTCCATATTTATCAAGAATTTCTTGCGGAAGGATAATTCTTCCTGCACCATTTTCATCCACCTGGATATTTTGATAAAGATAACCAGAAAGTTTAGCGACTTTCATCGGCATTTGTTCAATCTCTCTGTTCAAAGCACTTGCATCAAATGGATAATTTCTCAATATCGAAGCAATCTCTAATGTACGGGACGTCGTGGAGGGATACAAAAAGCGCCCTGTATCTCCGACGATTCCTGCATAAAGTAACCGTGCAGCCTTAACGTTCATCTTTAAAGATTCAGGAAACATCAAAGCAAATTCTGCAATCATCTCACTACAGCTACTTGCTTTTGTATTTACCCACACAAGATCTCCATAAGGGTCATCATTGGGATGATGGTCGATTTTGATCAGTTTTTCTGCCAACTGATATCTTTGATCACTGATTCTGGGTGAATTAGCTGTATCAGTCACGATGACTAGCGCTCCTTGGTAGAAGACATCTTCAACTTCTTGCATTTCTGCTAAAAAGCGAAGCCCTTCAATTGTTTCACCTACTTGACGTATTTCTTTTTCTGGGAAACTTCCCCGTAATAGTTCGGCTAATCCTACTTGTGATCCTAATGCATCAGGATCAGGGCGCAAATGCCTGTGGATAATGATTTTATCGTATTTTTTTATTGTATCTACTATTTCTTGCTGTACTGTCATTTCACTCCTGCTTTCTAAGAACGTTCCATTACTTGACAAACAACGATTGCTTTGGAAACGATGGTGTTTTCAATAAACACTTCGATATCCAGTTTAGCGGAACGTCTGCCGATTTCCAATACACGTGGACGAATGTCTAATTCGCTTTCCAATTGGATCAGCCGCAAATAATGTAGGTTCACTTGTTCAATCAAGATATTTCGTTTTTGGTTCATCACCATTGTTTTTTGTGCGACATCAGAAATGATTTCGCTAAGTACGCCAAAAGAAATTGTTCCAACGCCATTGACCATTTGTGGTGCTACTACGAATTTGAACTTAGGGTTTTCCAAACGATTTCCTTCACGGTCAGTATCAATCGTATGGATATTTCCAGATATCTGATCCGAAATCGTATCTGCAATCTGCGGTTGTCGCTGGACAAGCTGCATCGCTTTCATTACATCTTGCCGGGTAATCAAGCCTTCCAATGTCAAGTCATCGGAAACGACCGGCATGACTTCTAGCCCATCCCAGATCATTTGATGGCTAACAGAGGCAATACTCATTGTTTTCTTTACACTGATTGGTTCTTTCGTCATCACCCGATCGATGATCTGGTTTGGCGATTTCCCTAAAACATCTTTTGCCGTAACAATCCCCATCAAACGATGATGGCGGTTGACGACTGGAAAACGCGAATGCTGCGTTTCTTCTGACAAACGCTGATAATCAGAAATCGTATCTGTCTGCTGCAAATAATGAGTCTTTTCAGCTGGCATATAGATATCACTGACAAGCATGATATCTTTTTTGATCAATTGGTCGCTTAATGCTCGGTTGATCATGGTTGCGACTGTAAATGTATCATAAGAGGTGCGTAAGATCGGCATTTCAAGATCATCAGCTAGCTTTGCAATCTCAGCAGTCGTATTGAATCCTCCTGTGATCAATACTGCGGCGCCATCTTCCAATGCTAATTTTTGGACTTCCGCCCGGTTGCCGACGATCATTAGTGATCCTGGCGTAATATAGCGTTCCATGGCATGTTTAGTCATCGCGCCGATGACGAATTTATTCAAGACCTTGTCTAATCCTGCCGCCCCGCCTAAAACGTCCCCTTCAATGATCCTGACGACCTCGCCAAATGTCAAACGTTCAATATGTTTTTTTAATTTGCGTTCGATACGGATGGTCCCTACTCGTTGAATTGTTGAAACTAGTCCGACATTTTCTGCATCTTTGATTGCACGGTACGCTGTTCCTTCACTGACATTCAATTCTTTTGCGATGCTTCTTACAGAAATTCGATTGCCAACAGGTAAACTTTCAATATATTCTAAAATCAAATCATGTTTTGTCGCCATTTTCTGCCTACACTTCCAGCGTTTCCGAGACGCTCATTATTTTTCCTTCACTATCTTCCAGTAACTCTACAAAAGATTCGGGATCTTGTTCAATGACAGGGAAAGTATTGTAATGGATTGGAACTACTTTCTTGGCACGAATTGTTTGCGCAGCCTTTGCTGCATCTTCTGGCCCCATCGTATAGTTATCGCCAATCGGCAAGAAAGCGACATCAATATCGAATTCTTCTGCAAGCAATCCTAGATCACTGAAATAAGCAGTATCCCCTGCATGATAAATCGTTTTTCCTTCTGCTTGAATAATAATTCCGCTAGGCTCGCCCATATACTGAACGATACCGTCTACTTCATAGCTTGAACTATGCTGTGCATGTACGAATTTTACCACGCCGAATGGAAACGCATGTTTTCCACCGATATTCATACCGAATGAATCTACTCCTCTGCTGTTCGCATAATCAGCAATCTCAACAATACTGATAATTGTGGCTTGATTTTCTTTTGCAATAGGAATCATATCTCCTATGTGGTCACTATGACCATGAGTAATCAGCAACCAATCTGTCTTTACTTCTTCTGCAGTTAAGTCTGTCAATGGATTTCCTGTAATAAACGGGTCAATCATCACGCGTTGGCCATTTTCCATTTCAATTGTTAAACAGGAATGTCCATGATACGTAATTTTCATATTTTACACCTCGCGTTTTCTCTGTATCTTTTTTATTAAAAACGATTTCATCACTTGCACATCAATGAAAAAATATAGCTGCTAAATATATTTTCATTGGATTGATAGTACAGTATGTACAAAGCAATTGTAACAGATAATACAGGATGCACCAAGTACCAAGCAGATATAATCTCAAGTTTGAGGTCTCTGCTCTGCTTAGCTTCTCTTCTCGTCCCTTAACTAATTAAATCAGCGTAAATAGGATGGACGATCTTTTCTAAATCGGCTACTTTTATCCGAAGGCTTCTCCCGATTTCACCGCTTGACACAATTACTTCTTCTTTTTCTTTTAAAGAACTGTCTGCTAAAAAACAATAATCAGGATGTGCGAGTTTTATTCCAATAGGGGTGTTTGCTCCGTGGGGATATCCTGTATGCATTAATACAAAATCCATTCCAGGAAAACCAACTTTACGATCTTTCGTCACTTGTCTCGTTTTTTTGTAATCTAAGTGATCGTTCAAAGGAATCAATGCGATGATCACCCCAGTTTTGTTTCCTTTCACTACGAGAGTTTTACATATCAAAGCTGGATCAATCCCTCTTTTTTGTAGTTCTTCTGTGAAAGATTCTTCTACCACATGACTAAAATCAAGTGGTTGATAGCTGATCTTTTGTTCTTCTAAATAACGTTCGACTTTTGTTTGACTCATCATTGATTCACTCCCTTTATTCTATCGTTTATTATAAAGCGAGGGATGCTGTATTCAAAAATTATTTGTTTTTCGCAAAAAAAGAGCAAGACGAGCACTCTATAGAGAGGTTCATCTTACTCTTTTTGTTTATTTTTTATTTCGACGTTGAGTAGCTTCCATAATGACTGGCAAGATCACTGGGCGGCGTTTTGTTTGTTCAAATAAGTAACGGCCTAATTGATCTCGGATGTCTTGCTTTAATTTGCTCCACTCAAAATCATTGCTTTCTAAATGTTTCTCAACGATTGTTTCAATCATATTGCTGCTTTCTTTCATCAGATCACGGCTAGCTTTTACGTAAACGAATCCCCGTGAAGTAATTTGAGGTTTTGAAATGATTTTCTTTTCTCGCCGACTGATAGTGACAACCGCTACGAAAATCCCGTCTTCTGACAAGATTTTTCGATCACGTAAAACAATGTTTCCGATATCACCTATGCCTAATCCATCAATCATTACATTTTCTGCACTTGTAGTTCCTGCAACACTCATACGCTTGTTCTTATATTCCAGCACGTCTCCGCGTCCAGTAATATAGATATTTTTGTATGGCATCCCTACTGCATGAGCCAAATCTGCATGAGCAGCTAATTCACGATACTCTCCTTGAACTGGCACAAAATATGTTGGTTTCATCAAATTGATCATTAATTGCAAGTCATTAGGATTGGCATGGCCAGAAACGCGCATATTCTCAGAGATCAACTTCACTGTTCCACCAGCTCGATAAATGATATCTTCCGTTTTCGCCACGATGGTTTCCATCGCGATGCTTGGCGTAGTAGTGATATAAACCAAATCTCCTTCTTCAATCTTGACATTACGGTGTGTACCGTTTGCCATTTTTTGCAGAGACTTGATGGGTTCACCCATTCGGCCAGTTTCTAAAATGATCAGTTCTTCTGGATCATAGTTTTTCATGTCTTTCAACGTAACAAGCAGATCTTCACTTGGTAATTGAAGTTTTTCTAAACGCATCGCTGTGCGAATAATTCGTTCGAAATCTTGACCAGTCAAGACAACTTTTCGTTGTGCTTTTTCTGCTGCATCCAATACTTGTTGCACTCGTTGCAAATTACTTGCTACACAAGCGACGATGATACGCCCTTCCCAATATTTGATCGTATCAAATACTTCATCTGCTATTTGGGCTTCAGAAGCTACAGGCTGAGGATTTTCTGCATTTGCCGATTCACTTAGTAAGGCTAAGACTCCTTCTTTGCCGATTTCCGCCAATCGTGCATAATCTGTTTGATACATTGGGATAGCCGTTTGGTCAAATTTAAAATCTCCCGTATAAACGATACTACCTTCTTTTGTTTTCAGATTGATCCCCACTGAATCTGGTATCGTATGAGTGGTACGGAAAAAGCTCACTACTGTTTCACCAAAGTCTATTTCTGTATGCTCATCTACCACATGGAAATCCTTAAATCCTTTGGCTGCTTCATTACGACTGACATTCAATTTTGCTAACTCGATCGTCAACTCTGTCCCGAATACTGGTACAGAAATTTTTGACAACAAGTAAGGAAGTGCCCCGATCGCATCTGCATGTCCATGTGTTAAAAAGACACCAGCTACACGATCAATGTTTTCTTCTAAATACGTAAAATCAGGGATTACGACGTCGATCCCCAACAACTCATTTTCAGGATATTTTAGCCCACAATCTAAAATAAAAATATCCTCGCCCACTTCTGCGACATACATGTTTTTTCCATTTTCACGAACGCCGCCTAATGGGATAATTTTAATGGTACTCACAAACTTCACCTCTTCTTATGACATCCAAGTTTAAAGATGTCGATTTTCTTCTTTATCTAAATATATGAGCCATTCCAATGAAGCATATGCAAAATCACTATTTCTCAACTTATGGAGAATCAGCAGGAAAATTACCAGCACATCCGCGTTCTGACAGTTGGATGGGCATTTTATTTTGGATATACTTCATTAACAAAATGGATCTTTTGCGAAACGCTATAGCCAGAATACTTATATAAGTATTCAGCTGTTCCCCATTATTATACAACAAATAAACTAAATCGCTAGTATCAGCAATTGTTAGAACAACTATGCACGTAAAAATCCCTCTGTAGCATCTAGGATTTCTTTTGCTATTCCTCTTTCATTTCTTCTTCGTCGGTTTGAAACATACTTTTTTCATTTTACCACATTTTTTGCAATAACTATAGTGACTTTTTATATATACAGAACCTCATGTTGATGGTGTGCAAACAGCATAAGATTTAAGCTAGCTTTAAGATAGGTTGTCTATTATCAAATGCATCTACTAGGAGGGATGCAAAATATGAATTTTATGAAACGTGCATGGAAAAGTACAAAAGTAAAATGGGGACGTTCATTGTTATTGTTTGCCGTGTTCACAGCCATTCTTATTTTTGTGCTAGCTGGCCTCACGATTCGAAGCGCTGCAGAAGAAGCAGCGAATCAAGCACAAAAAGAAGTTGGAGCAACAGTGACTTTAAGTGCCAATCGAGAAGCTTCATTTAAAAAACAGGAACAAACTTCTTCAAGCGGTTCTACCACTGAAGAACGTCCAGATCCAGGCAGTTTTTCTCTTACACCAGTTTCCTTAACGGACGCGGAAAAAATAGCTGAATTAGATAATGTAAAGAGTTATTCCTTTGAAAGTTCCGCCTCAGCTATGGCAAAAGATGGAATAACTGCCATCACTAGTTCTGATTCAAGTGAAGACAGTTCAGAAACTACTGATGCAGGCGGTGAACCTGCTGGAGGAATGGGCGGGAATCCGCAAATGACTCAAGCAGACTTTCAAATCAGTGGTGTGTCAGCAACTGCACAAAATAGTAATTTTTCTGATGGAACAGCAAAAATCACGGATGGTGAAGGAATAGATGACAGCGACAAAGGCACAAACAATGTAGTCATTGATTCTACTCTAGCAGAAACAAATGACCTGGCAGTCGGAGATACTTTCACAATCACGAGTACTGAAGATGAAGATACCACTTATGAAATGACGATCAAAGGAATTTATGAATCCAGCGAAACAAGCGGCAGTATGGGTATGAAATTCAACTTCATGAATCCGTCGAATACACTTTACACTTCTTACACTTTTGCAAATGAACTAAATGGGACATCTGACGATAACACGATAGATTCTGCTATTTACACTCTATCTGATCCAGATAAAATGGATGAGTTTCTCAAAGAAGCTGAGAAGCTGATCGACACAGATACATTTAGCTTACAATCAAATGATTCCATGTATCAGTCAATGTTGGAACCTTTAAACAACGTGGCAAGTTTTTCTAAAAATGTTGTTTTACTAGTGGCTGTAGCCGGTATTATCATACTTACTCTGATCATTATGATTACCATTCGGGAGCGTCGGCATGAGTTAGGCGTCTTGCTATCTTTAGGAGAATCCAGAAGTAAAATCATTCTCCAATTGTTTACCGAAGTGGCTATTTGTATGATTCTTGCATTAGGAGTTGCTTCGCTTAGCGGAAACGTCGTCGCGAATGCCGTGGGACAGCAGCTACTTGACCAACAGACAGAAACCACGACACAAAACCAGCAAGCTCCTGGCGGTGGACAAATGCCAGGTAACAGACAAGAACAAGGCGGTCAACGCGATGGTCAACAAGGAACCACGAATAATCCATTTGCTGTTTCTGATCAAGTCAGCGAATTGGAAATCAATGTCAAACCTGCACAATTGGGACTATTAGCCGGAGTAGCATTTGGAATCAGTCTGTTTTCTGTCTTTTTAGCTTCTATAGGGATATTAAGATTAAACCCAAGAAAAATCCTATTAAACTAAAGGAGGAATTTGATGTTACGGACAGAACAATTGGGATTTTGGTATCAAGATCCGCAAGATGCGCTTTATAAAGATGTAGAACTGAATTTCGAAGCTGGAAAAATGTACGCTATTTTAGGAGCAAGTGGTTCTGGAAAAACGACTTTTCTTTCGCTTATTTCTGGACTAGATGCACCAAAAGAAGGAAAGGTATACTATCAAGATCGTTCACTGAACAAAATCGGGTTAAGAAGTTATCGTAAAAATGATGTCTCGATTATTTTCCAAGCTTACAACTTGCTTCCTTATTTATCGGCTCTAGACAACGTCATAGCAGCAATGGAAATCACTAAGACCAAGCAAGAGAATTATCGACAAGTTGCTTTAGATCGACTGGCTCGTGTAGGAATTGATGAAATATTAGCAAAAAAACAGGTGACCAAACTTTCGGGAGGTCAGCAGCAGCGAGTCGCTATCGTTCGTGCTATCTGCTGTGAACATCAACTAATCGTAGCGGATGAGCCTACTGGAAATCTAGATGAAACAACTTCACAAGATATCGTCAAACTTTTCCAAGAAATCGTCCATGAACAAAATCGCTGTATTATCATCGTGACTCATGAGATTGAAGTAGCAAAAAGCTGTGATGAAGTCTTTGAACTAAAAAATAAAAAATTTCAAAAAATCGAAGTTTAAAAAACAGGATAATGATCAAATAAAAAATCCGAACCATATCTGCGAGACAGATATGGTTCGGATTTTTTATTTGCTTGATTCAATTAGTAATAAGTGGTTTTTATTTTTTTTCGTCTTTTCGAGAAAACTTGTCTTTGACTTCGTCGCCTAAATTTCGAGCTTTTTCTTTGATGTCAGCACCTAGTGATTGTGCTTTCCCTTCTGTTTCTTTGCTCTTGTCGTCTGTTGCTTTGCCGTATGCTTCTTTTCCTTCACCGACTACTTTATCTTTCATATCTTTAGAACGTCCTTTTAAATCTGCCATTGTGCTTCCTCCTCTTAGTTTGTTTATTGATCTACCTTCAGGGTAACATCAACAACAGATACAGACAAACAGAACGCTCGTTTTCTAAAAAAGATAGTTAGAGCTGTTGATTAAAAACTTTTTTCGAAAGTCCCCCATACTTTGACTTCTTTTTCTTGGACCATTATTTCTCCTTTAGCGATAACTGTATCAATATCAAGCGTTTCTTTATCCAAGATACACAGATCTGCATCAGCACCAATTTCGATTTTTCCTTTTTTATCCAATTTCAATATACGTGCTGGATTACTGGTTATAGCTCGTAAGGCGATTTCCAAAGGGATACTTTCTTTTTGCACAGCTTCTTTGATCCCTACTAGCAATGCCTTGGCACTTCCTACTCCTAACCCTAGGAAATGATTGTTTTCATCAAAATAAGGCAAGCTTCCTTGTCCATCTGAGGTCATCGTGAAATTATCTAAAGAAACATCTTCCTCGATCAATCGTTTCAGTGCTTTGCTGAAGCGAACTTCACCATCTGTCTTCTCCCAAAAATCAGGATCTTCGCTAGCAGTGAAGTCAATCGTGCCACCACGTTTGGCAAATGCCACGCAAGCTTCAAATAATTCTGGTGTGCGATTTGCATGAGTAGGCAAAAATTGTGTGATCGGAATTTCTGTTTCTTCTACGATTCGTGTCAATAGCTCTAGCTTTCTTTTTCCTCCGCCTAAGTGGACATTGATGATCCCAGCTTTTCCGGATAACATGCCTCCTACACGAGCATCTGCTACTGCACGAGCGAACTCTTCAAAACTTGGCTGAGAAGAACGGTGATCGGATACTGCGATTTCTCCGATTCCGATAATTTTATCAATTGTCAAAAAGTCTTTGATGATAGAATCTGTTACTGTTTTTACCGGCAATCGGTACGAACCTTCGTATACATAAGTGGAGATTCCTTCTGCTTCCAGACCTTTCGCTTTGCTGATCAACGCAGTCATATCTCTACCTTCTCCGTCTGTTCCCAAACAACCGACAACTGTCGTTACACCAGCTGTAGTCAATTGGCTCAATGTGACTTCTGGCGTTCGATTTTGATAACCGCCTTCTCCTCCTCCACCTAAAATATGGAAATGACAGTCAATGAAACCCGGGGTTAGTACTTTTCCCTCACCTGAAAGTTCTTCTACTTCCACTCCTTCGTAGCCGCCTTCTAGCTGTTCTTCTACAGCCAAAATCTTCCCACCGGCAATCAGTACATCCATTTTTCCTAAGTAATCTGGTGCAAACACTTCAATTTGTCGAATGATTTTCATACATTTTTCCTCTTTCTTTAAGTATAACTGATGATAGGATCTTAAAAAATAATCCAAACGATAGAATCTTTACTCCTTTGATTTTACCGTAAAATGACGGTTCTTGGAGTCCTTATCTACTGTTTGGATTACTTTTTTATTTACAGGTCTCCAGTACTACTGCAGACCTATTGCAATGGCAATCATGATGAAAATAGTTCCTAAAACAAACAGGAATCCTTGCATCTTGATTTGGAATCTTGCCCATTTTGCCCATTCGATCCGTGCAACACCTAGCACACCAATCAAGCTGGCTGATACGGGTGTAAAAGCGTCCATAAAACCTGAACCAAGCTGATAAGCAAGAACTGCTACTTGTCTGGATACACCTACTAAATCTGCCAGTGGAGCCATGATTGGCATAGTCAAAGCTGCTTGTCCTGAATTTGATGTAACAACCAAGTTGAACAAACTTTGGAAGATGTACATCGCCCAAGCACCAATGACAGCTGGAACACCGGTCAACGCCGTCCCGATCCCATGCAAAATCGTATTCAAAGCTGAAGGAACAGATGCATCAGATCCTCCCAAGACAAGAAGAATCCCTTTGGCCATACCTACTACGATTGCTGTACCAGCTAAATCAGCTGCACCAGATTGGAAAGAAGAAGCGATGTCATTGACTTTCATTCCATCTAATTTGAAAAGAACAGCAATGATTCCAGCAACTAATCCCATCACAAAGAATTGAGAAGCGATTTCTGGAATGTAATAGCCTTTTTGAGTCACGCCCCAAACGATCCAGACAAGGACAACTAACATCTCTAATAAGATCAATTTATGCCCAAGCATGAATTTTTTATTTTCATCAGATGTCTTTTTGATATGAGAACGGAAATAATCATCTGATTTGTAAGTCAACGAACTTTCTGGTTTTTTACGGATTTTTTCTGCATATATCATCATATAACCAGCGGCTAATGCAGTAACAACTACCCACATAATCAATCGGAATGTCGCACCAGACAACACGGGGATTCCAGCAATCCCTTGAGCCACCGCTACGCTAAACGGGCTCATCCAAGAGGTCGCATTTCCGACTTGAGATGCGACATAAGTCACGGTTACTGCTACGATCGAGTCATATCCTAACGCAATGACAAATGGAACCATCACCATTGAGAATGGAATTACCTCTTCTGCCATCCCGAATGTAGCGCCACCGAATGAAAAAGCAAAGAATAATAGCGGTAAAGCTAAACGCTCCAGTCCCTTAGTTTTACTGATAAACGCATAGATACCTGCGTCGATCGCTCCGGTACGCATAATAATACCAAAAGCACCTCCAACAACAAGGATCAATGCAGCGATCCCTACAGCAGATCCATACTTATCTCCAGATACTAGTCCTTCAAAAACAAAATTTAAGAAACCAAAGCCGCCAAAATCATCTGTTCCCCATATTTTGGCTGTTTTATGCAATTTTTTAGAAGTATCATAGATATTTTCGCCGTACTGATCGTAAAGCACATCATCTGTCAAGGAAATTTCATCTAGTTTTTCCTGCGTAAGATTTTTTTCTCCGTCAGCAATGACTTTTTCCAATCCTTTTTCCGGAACATCCAGTTTTTCACGTTCTGCTGGATGATCTTGCAGTTCTTCTAATTGATCAAACACATACGACTTATCCAGCTCGTAAGCATAACGGAAGGAATCTTGACGTAAAACAGTACGAGTACTTGTTTCGCCATTTGCATCTTTGTATTCAATATCTTGCGTGCTGAACTTTCCTGCTGGAACGACAAAAGTCAGTATCCATGCAAAGATGACTACACCAAAAATAATGACATACGTATGGGGTGTCGATAATTTAGTGAAGTCGCGTTTCGGTTTTCCTGAAGAATTTGTTTTCTTCAAATTTATTTCTTCCTTTCTTTTTTCAGTAATTTTGATGAATAAAAAATGGATAATCAAATGAATTATACAGTAAAAATGACATTTCCACATGAATAATTTATTAGAAAATCACTTTTTTCTATTTTGCTTTTTTTCTCCTATGTATGATTATTTTTTTCTCTTTCCATTTATATTAAGTATTTTATTTCTCTGTTTTTCCTTAAAATTCTTTTTTTATTTTTAGATTAGAGAAAATCTCGTCCTGTTTTTTTCATTTTACAATCATTGAAAAATTGAATTTCATTGCAAAAAAAATAATAAACACTTATAAATATCCATTATCTATCCTTCAATTTTTGTGTATTTTATTTCTATTAGAAAAAGGTATCCTGTTGGACAATTTTGTTATATCAGGTAAACTTCATTGCAATAATGATAACAAATGTACTATAATTACTTTGTAAAGAGTTTTGGGGAAGACTCTTTCATCAACGTGTATTAAGAGACAAGAAAGAATCCATATGGATTCTTTCTTGTCTCTTTTTCCACTACTTTTTATTTTTCTGACACTACATATTCTTATAACTCATTTCTCATAACTGTGAAACAACTTATAAAAATAACAAACTTTAAACAAAACAAGCTTAAAATCAAAGATGATCCATCTTAAAATAACTAAAACAAAAAAAGTAGTCGTTGTTAATCCTCATTAATAATCGTTTTCTTTTTTTCAAACGCTCCATTTTTATGTGGAACATTATTTTTTTAAGGAACTTTGTCAACATGTGGATAACTATTTTCCACTTGTGTCCTGGACTAGCTGTTTTGCTGTAAAATACAAAACTTGCTGCAGCAAAAAGATCGTTGCAAGAGAGGCTGTTCCGCAGATCGCTGGATCTAGATTTGGCAAAGTCAAGACTGCATCATGTAAATTGGCGTGGTTGTCCAAAACCAAATCAGCAAATTCAAATAATCGCAAACCACTGCTATGTTGCGATTTGATACTTCGTGACAAATCAAATCCAGTAACAATGATTAATGGATGACCATTTTCTTTGATCCACTGAGCTAGTTCGATGATTGCCGGGTTTCTTCCTTCATTCGAAAGAAGAAGAAAAATGTCTTCTGATTTGACAGAAAGCTGATCAATAATTGCCTGTCCTGCACCTTCTAGCGTTTCATAGACACCTCCGGCTGGATTTTCAATCAATATACTTGGTACAAGATCCGGGGTTTGATCCCAAAATTCAAATGCTACACCACTTAGTGTGCGGCTAGCATATATCTGCAATCTACCACCTTGATTAATTTGTTTCGCGATCCAAGTGCCAGCTTGAAGCATCAGCGGCTCTTCTATCCTTAATTTCTCTTCCAATTGGTGATAATAGTCAAAATAACATAAACTCATTTATCTCTCCCGCCTAGCTATACTTGACATGAATAGAAACAGCTGCCTAATCTAAGGAAGTACATAAAAAAACAGTAGTTAGACAGTAACACATGTGGTCTTTGCTGTTTCAAACACAAAAAAGGCATTGAACGAATACGCCCAATACCTTGACATAGCAAATAAAACAACGTGCAGACCATGGAAAATATCTACATAGGGGTAGAATTTTCACCCTAGATTAGGTACAATAAATTAGGTCGATGCACTGCATTGACTATGGCAAAATGATCGGTCAGGGTGTATGTGTGTGACTGGTCATTCCCTGATTCTTAGCGCCAACTAAGGGTCAGGGAGCCTTTTTTTATTCAGCTGTTTCTATCTGAATTTATTGTAAGTAATCTCTTATCCAAGTGCAAGCACGAAAATACAAAAAAACATTGGTATGATTTATATATATATAAATAACATAAAAAAAGGAATGGCTTATCCCGATACAACAAGCATTCCTTTAAAAAAGATTCTTTTATATAAGTGAAAAAAGCTTTTTTCCACCAATTAAATAAATCTCTCATCTCAATAGTTTATCCATTATTTTATCTTTTTTTGCGTATACCTACTAAATATTACCGTCTTCTTCTCGTTCTTCTACTTTGTTCGAGAGAATCTGTACTAGAAAAAGTAGTTGTATGTCTACCTTTTCTGCCTATCCGAGACTTTCTTTTCATATATGGGATATAAATGATTAGATACAGTACAGCAAAAAATAAAGCAAATACGCAAGCTTCCCAACTACCTAACGCCAATTCAACCATCAAGGTAGCAACCCCAACGGATGCTGCATACCAGATAAAAATCAGAAACGTTTCTTTTTTTCTGACCATGCGAAACATGATAAATAGACTAATAAGCAATAGTGGCAACACAAATATCCAATTGCTTCCTTCCATCAGCCACTTGAGTATATCAAGCAGCGACTGTGCAACAGCGACTAATTTTCCCATAGTGAACACACACCTTTTTTTATAATTAAAAAATTCGCCTTTTTATTCTACTATGAATCTTCTGGCTTGGCTTTCATTTCTCTTATGTAATCATTTTCTTTTATACAACTTAAAAAAAAATTAAACCATTAGCAGAATATTTTCTGAATCTATTCACGAAAGTCTTTTTCTATCTTTCGTTTTCCACGACTCAACTGATCTAGAGTCAAAAAACTAAAACGACAGTTGCGCAAATGACGCACAAGCTGCCGCTTTAATAACAAATAGCCTTTCATTCTCAGCAGGCCACTTATTTCCAGTTAACTTTCTGTTCTTAGCTTTTTACTCAACTGGATAATATATGCACTTAATGAAGTCCCAATTTCCGAATGTTGAAGTCCATATTCAATATTTGTCTTCATATATCCTAACTTATCGCCTACGTCGTATCTTTTTCCTTTAAACTCTCTCGCATAGACCGCCTCTGTCTGGTTAAGAGTCTGAAGTGCATCCGTTAGCTGTATCTCGTTTCCTGCTCCTGGTTCTTGAGTTTCTAATATCTCAAATATTTTAGGAGTCAGTAGATAACGTCCGATAATGGCTAAATTACTTGGTGCTTTTCCCATTTCAGGTTTTTCTACAAACCCTTTTACTCTGCAACGACCCTTTTCGCTATCTGTTTTAGGATCAATAATTCCGTATTTAGATGTTTCATTTTCTGGTACACGCATGACGGCAACAGCGGAAGCTTGTGTTTCTTCATAATCCATCATCAATTGTTGAGTCAATGGGATATCATCTTTCATCAAATCATCCCCCAGCATGACGACAAACGGTTCATTTCCTATAAATGCTTTTGCTTGAAGCACGGCATCCCCCAGTCCTCTTGGATGAGATTGACGGATGAAGTGAAGATTGACTTGAGTCGTTTCTTCAACTAAAGCGAGTAATTCTGTTTTTTCCTTTTCCCGCAAATTGTTTTCCAATTCGATATTTGCATCAAAGTGATCTTCAATGGGTCTTTTTTCTTTTCCCGTTACGATCAAGATGTCTTCGATTCCCGAATCCAATGCTTCTTCCACAATAAACTGGATCGTTGGTTTATCCACGATTGGAAGCATTTCTTTTGCCATGGCTTTTGTTGCCGGCAAAAAACGTGTTCCTAGCCCAGCGGCAGGAATGACTGCTTTTTTGACCTTCACTTGCTGTTCCTCCTAAACGACGATTAACTATTGATCATCTATTTAACGAAGAGAAAATTCATTCTCCATTTTTCCGTCACGTAACATGATTTCTTTTGCTGCTTTTTTGATATCTTCTCCATTATACAAAACATTATAGATTGTTTGAGTAATTGGCATCTCAACACCTAGCTGTTGAGCTAGCTCTACTGCTGCTTTTGTCGTTGCCACACCCTCAACGACCATTCCCATGTTTTCTAGAACTTCTTCCAGCTTATGTCCCTGTCCTAACAAGTTACCGGCACGCCAATTGCGAGAATGAACACTTGTACAAGTAACGATCAAGTCCCCCACACCACTCAAACCGATAAATGTCAGAGGATTGGCACCCATCGCGACACCAAGACGGCTGATTTCTGCCAATCCTCGAGTCATGATTGCTGCTTTTGCATCATCTCCGAATCCTAATCCATGGATAGCGCCGGCACCAATTGCAATGATATTTTTCAGTGCTGCACCAGTTTCTACGCCAATCACATCATTATTTGTATAAATCCTGAAATAATCATTCATGAACAGTTTTTGTACATAGGCTGCTGCTTTTTGATCAATACTTGCAGCTGTAATTGTTGTGATATCATGTACTGCCACTTCCTCAGCATGGCTAGGACCAGATAATACAACAATTGCCTGTCTTTTTTCTTCTGGAATTTCTTCAGCCAAAACTTCTGAGATTCGTTTATGCGTATCTTGTTCTAGTCCTTTACTTGCATGTATAATGATTGGCTTAGTATTCATTTTACCAATAAGTTCCTGTGCGACTGAACGAATCGCTTTTGTTGGAACAACAAATAAAATAGCATCTGCGTTATCCACTGCTTCTGCCAATTCTTTATATCCGATAATCGATTCTGGGATCGTCAAATCAGGTAAAAAATGCTGATTTGTATGATACTTATTGATTTCATCAATCTGTTCAGGTACATTTCCCCAAATACGGACATCATGCCCGTTTTCTGCCAATGTTTGTGCTAAAGCAGTGCCCCAAGATCCAGGACCAAGAACTGCGATTTTTTGTTTCATGGATATTCCTCCAAATAAATAATTGATAATTTCCATTATAGTATACATTTCTTAAAGTTGGGACTAATTTCCATTGTTTTTAAGTGTTTGTTTACTTCTTTTATCGTTTTTACTTGAAATAATCAATGATATGTTACAATAGTCTACATTTTATTTTTACACTCGTTATGCTTTGCTTGTTCCTAAGAGGAAGCAGTTTTGACAATGTTACTACCAGCATTACTATTAGGAGGTTAGGAAACTTCTCCTAGTGAGTATTGATTTAAAATACATAAGAGACAGATTGAACATTTCTAAATCTGTCAGGTCCTGCAACGGACAGATTGTCTCTGTTGACGGTTGACATAGGAACTTTTGTTTTAGTCAACATTCTGGATACAAAACGCTATGTAAACTGGCGCAACTCGTTGTACTTGGACTTTTACTACGGATCCATGCAACAACTAAATAGTACTATTGCATAACAAAAAATGGTTGGCACCCACATGTCCCATTAAACAGATTATAAGTTGAACTGTAGATAATGCAAAAAATGTGTTTTATAACGTAATTGATGCCAATATTTTAAAAAAATAAAGGGAGCAGTTATCGCTGCTCTCTTTATTTTTTATATTCTTTTTATCCAGTCTATCCTAATAATCAAACTGACGATAGTAGCGGCGTATCTCTAATGGATGGCAGTTCAACTGCTCCACATGAGCATCGATGCGTTGTGTCACTACATGCATCAATAAGAAAGACAAAACACGTCCGCGATATTTTTCACTGATACCTTCTACTGGATAGTCTTTTGTGTCTATCAATGTATAATTGCTGCAAATTTTTGGCAAAAGTTTAGCCACACGTTCAGATAACACTCTCTGTTCATCTTCGCCTAAAAATAATGTGACTGGGGTTGTTTCTTCTACGATCTCTAACGTCCCGTGAAGAAACTCGGCAGCATGGATAGATTTCGATGGAAGCCAGCTTTGTTCTTCCCAGTAACACATGGCATATGAATAAACAGCTCCCCATTGATTCCCTGCTCCAATAAAATAATGCATACTATCACGTCGATGTTTTTCTGCAAATGATAAGCCAAATGCATCTGCTTTTTTCTCTGCTTCCACTAACCCTGTTGGTAAATAACGTTCGAGCTGTTCATAGTATTCTGAATAAGCTTCGAATTCTCCATTCAAATACATCAATCGATCTGCTGCCATAAAAAATTTGATTTGTTCTGTTCCAGGAGCTGGATAAGTGACCACAAAATCGCATAGCTGAGACAACTTACTGTTCGCTTTATCGATAAATCCAATCAGTGTCGCTCCTACTTTCTTGATTTGTTCTACTGCTTTCACTACTTCTTGAGTTGTACCGGTAACAGAGGACAAAATAACGATAGAATCTTTTGTTAATCTTTTGTTTCCAGTAGTGTAATATTCTGCAGCATGCTGTACAAAGACAGGCAAGTTGCTTTTCCCATTCATATAAGTGACAGCTTGCATCGAGGAAGCATACGTTCCACCGATTCCTAGATAATAGACAGCGTCAAATTTTTCCGCATAAAGTTTATCGATGATTTCTTCTACTTGCGGACGTAAAGCTAGTGCGCCTTTTATTGCTTTGATTTGTTCTTCTTCATTGAATTTCAGCATGATTTCCACCTCTTATAATTTACTTTTCAAGACTGTATCAAAGTCTTCAAAAATCTTTTTGTTCAAGTCAATACCTTTAGCTACTGCGGTTTTATAAGCGAATAGTTGAAACGGAACGACAAGCGCTAATACAGACAGATATTCATCACATTCTATTGCTAATCCAAGTGTTTTCTCGTTTCTTGCTTTTTTTGTGGTAATGGTGAGAGTCTCTCCAACGTACCGACTCATATATCTTTGCAACTTTTGCGAACGTTCCTTATTTACACTTTCCCCTTCAATAAAGAATAGCAAATGCGAAGCATCTGCCTCCAGGTATGGGCCGTGCATATAAGCTTCTAACTCAAATCCTTGTGACGGAACGCGGATTGTTTCAGTCAATTTCGTCTCTGCTTCTTTAGCTGTTCCCCAGTTTGGACCATATCCAATGGTGACGAAACGCTGTGCTAAACGAAATAAACTTTGATATCCATCAAAAAATTCTTCCGTTTTTTGAATAATCGCTGGTAAATGGTTGATTATTTTGCGCAACTGTTGCATGTAGTCTTGTTCTATTTTTTTGCTGATTTTATTTTTACTTATTCCAATTCCTATCCCTAAGAGTAGTAACTGTAAAACAGTCGCAGAATAGCCTTTTGTAACGAAGCCTACTGATTCTACCCCGGCACCTAAATCAATAATTTGTGCAGCTTCTAAAGCAAGTGGACTTTGCACGTCATTTGTGATAGCAACAACAGGTAACCCTTGTTTTTGTATCATTTTTACTGCTTCAACAGTAGAAGCACTTTTCCCGCTTTGTGACACAGCAATCACAGTATCGATTGAAGGAGAAAGTTTTCCATAATGGAAAAAATAAAAAGGTTCTTGAATATCGACAGTAAGATCACCATAAGATTCCAATGCTGGCTTCGCTGCTAAACAAGCGTTATAAGATGAACCCGTTGCTAAGATCAGTAAATTCACTGTTTTTTTCATATGTTCTCTTGTCGAAAAATCATTCTTTTTCAAGATCGTACTTAGTACTTCCTTTTCTTCATAGATATAATCTTGCATCGTAAACATTTTCTCTGCTCCTTTTTTAAAAAATCCCTATCCACGAACCAAAAATTCCAAAGAAAGCTAGTCCGATCAAGATCGTTAATGGTTTCACTTCTTTCTTCAATAGATAAAACACTATGCCAAATGCTCCAAGACATAAGATATTTGGAACGATATCATCAAAAATACTTTGAACAGTCACAGCATTTTCTCCTGAACCGATTTTTAAAGGAATATTGATGGTGATCATCGTGGCAGTCATTGCTCCAACGACCATCAGTCCAATAATAGACGCGCCTAATGTCAAACTTTCCATCATACCGTTTGCCTGGATCTTTTTCAAAAAACCCGTTCCTAAGCGATATCCCCAACCTGTTGCTAGATAGCGAAACAGAATGTGCGGAATATTGAAAATCAAAATGAACAAGATAGGGCCTAAAATATTTCCTTGCATGGCTAAAGAGGTACCCACACCTGTGGCAATCAATCGCAAAGTTCCCCAAAAGAAAGAATCTCCTAACCCTGCAAGAGGTCCCATCAAAGATGTTTTGATACTATCGATCGCAGTCACATCAAATTCAGGATCATCCTTATTTTCTTCCTCCATTGCAGCCGTGATTCCTAAAATCAGTGTAACGATATGTGGGGTCGTGTTAAAAAACTCTAGATGCCGTTTCAAAGCTGCTGCCATTTCTTCTTTCGACTGATATAACTTTTTCAAAATCGGAATCATTGCATAAACATAAGCCATATTCATCTGACGTTCATAATTCCAAGAAAACTCCATTTGAAAAGAACGCCAAAATACGTGATTTAGCTCTTTTTTCGTTATTTTGCTGTTTTTGATCTCAGAATTCTTCATCTTCTTCTACCTCCCCTGCAGTTGTTTGAAGTGGTAGTTGACGGACATTCATAATATTGACTACCACAACTGCTAAAATCGCACCAAAAATAGCTACTCCGGTCACAGGAATCTCTAAGTAAGAAGCTATAGCAAAACCTAAGAAAAAATATGGTGCAACTTGTTTGTTGATCAGCAAACGAGCAAGCATCGCAAAACCAAGAGCTGGAATCAACCCTGTAGCTACTGACAACCCCTTTTGAACGAAGTCAGGAATCATATTTAATAGATTTCCGATCGTATTGCTTCCCACCATATAAGAAACCATTACCACAACACCAAGCATCAAGGAAAGACCGATACCGGCAAGCAAGTGCATATGCTCGACTCCTTTATAATTTCCTTCTTCTGCATAATTGTCTGCTTTATGGTTCATAATTGGAATCAAAAGCCCTAAGTAAATATTTTTCAATATCAATGTCAACGTAGCAATCGGCAAACCTAGTAAAAGCGCGGTTTCTGTACCGGCTCCAGCTGTAATAGCAAAAGCCGTCCCTAAAATCCCACCGGTCACAACATCAGGTGGAATCGAAGCACCTACTGAGAACGATCCGATAAATGCTAACTCTAAAGTTGCGCCCATAATGATCCCAGTTTTTACATCACCTAACACGATTCCTGTAAACAGCCCCGTCACAATCGGACGAGAAAGCAACGATGTCCCTAGTGCATATTCTGATTGTGCGACAAATGCAACAATTCCTAATAAGACTGCTTGTACAATCATTGAGGTTCTTCCTTTCTTACAAAACTTCTCTTACATCCACTTTTTTATCTGCTGGTACTTGACGGATTTCTACTTCTATTTGTTTGTCAATTAATCGTTTCAAGCGTTCCTCCTCTTCTGGTAAAATATTTACCGCTTTTCCGATGCTGCGAGTACCAGGTTTTGCCTTGATCCCTCCTAAGTTGATGGTTTTGATTTCTGGATACGCTTCTGCCAGCTTATATGCATCCTCGATCGATTCCACTACGATGAATAACTTATATTTATCTGTCACCCCGCTTTTCAACGCGGCAATCGAGTCATCAATTGATTTGATCACTAGTTTGACTCCTTGTGGCTTGGCTAATTTGATCGTTGTCTTTCGTATCTCATTCGTAGGTACATCATCATTAGCAATCAAAATACAGTCTGCGCCTATTGTTTGTGTCCATGAAAAAGCTACTTGTCCGTGTAATAACCGATGGTCGACTCTTGTCAATACAATCATTTTTCTTCCTCCTAAAATTCGTCTTCTTCTATTTTCTGATTGAGCCGCTCGTTACAAAACTGGATCATTTTTTTTGAATCAGTTAGCACCTGCTGGATCAAAACAGTTGTCTCTACTTCAGCGTCCAACCGAGATACTAGCTCAATCAATAGTGGCAAATTCAATCCGGCAACGAGATAGACATGATCCCGATTGATATATTGTAAGAATTCGTTGTTGACACTTCCGCCAAAAAGATCCGTCAGAACAATGATTTCTTTATCTTTGTACCTCATAAAAAGCTGCCTTACTGTTTCCGCTAAATCAAAATTCTCATCAGTATAGCAATCCAATACAGTAATAGAATGATTTTTCCCATAGATCAGCTCTAATGAATCTAATATCCCTGAAGCAAATTTTCCATGGGAAGCTAAGATAATTTCTCTATCCACTTTTTCATCTCCTCTTTTCACTTACACATACTAAAAAAGCAAGTTGCATGCCAAAATTAGTGGCAACAACTTGCTTATGTTCAAAATTCTTCTTCTATCGAGAGAAACTCTGTATCTTCACTCAAAATATCATAGATATAGGCAATCTCAGAATTGGGGATCATGACACTATAATGCTCTTCAATGACACTAAACGCAGATTTAATAGCAGATAACCCTTCTTTTTGACACTGCTTCCATTTCTCTAATCCTTGATAGGTTTCGATTGGCATTTGTCGGATCAATCGTTCAATGAGACAGCTCACATGGACATACAACGCTAATTTTTTGGGATTGCTGATGCTTCGATTCAACTGCACCTCTAATTCTCTCATAAAATGATCGATTTCTCCCATCACCTTCTCTGTATCTAGAATAGTCACGGAATCCAGTACTTTTTCCAATGAAAAATTACGAATGATGCGCTGATTGAATATTTCCTTCTCTGAAGCATTCATAGTAGTGTCCAACCATTCAGCTAGTACAGACATCTTTTCCCCCGAGATGAGGTCTTCTAATGAAAGATATTCGATATTGGTGATATCAGGATCTGTGGTGCCAATCATTCCTACGACTTCGTATATGGAAAATAATGGGTCACTGTTTTTCTTATCTTTTAATTGCTGATATTCATATGGGATGATTTTCAACTGACAAGCCGTAGGTAAGCTTTTTTCTAGCAGTTCACTTAAGTGGACCGCCGTACCGATTCCAGTGAAGCAAGTAGTAATGAGTGCTTTGGGTTTGTTTTCCTCTGGATAGAGCAGTCGCCATTCTGGCTGGATCTGTCGAACAGTCTCTTCTGCTATCTCTTCTAATGATACATTTTTTTGCAGGCATTCCCCTACTGTGATTGCTAAAGGTGTCGTCACATTATTCAAAATCAAAAGCGGTACGGATAACTGTTTTTTAAAAAACTGATGGATTTCTTTCAGAGATCCCATGTCTACTAATATGATCAATCCATTTGAAACATCGCTGTTTTCGCAATAATCAAGGATTTCTGAAGCAATCTGCTGTGGTGTGACATCTAGTGGCATATCAAATGATTCAAATAGATCCTCTTGTAATAAACGATTTACTACATTTGCCATACTGCTAGCAGTTGCATAACCGTGAGCAGCAATCATCGCTTTTGGCAGTCGTTTTTCTTTTGACCATTTCGCTTTTTTTAGATAGATCGTCAGTAAAATCCGATCCATACTTGTGTCTTCAATATCTAATTTGATCTTACTTAATTCCAGAATTCGTTGGACATAGTGATAACTAGATGGATAAGACTGAGAAACTTGTTGTTCTAATTCTTTGATTAGTTGGATAATATCATGTTCTTCCGGTAACCATTTGATAGTGCTTCGCTGATAGAGATAGTAACTCAAGGCATAGACACTGTTTCCATCGAATTTGATTTGATAGGCAGTTTCCATTTGTCGAAAGGTCTCTCGGATAGATTGTGTCCAATAAACCAGCAGCTCGTGTTTTTCTTGTCTACTGGTCTCAAACAGCAAAAAATCAAATAATTGAATCATTTCTTGCTTTAATTTTCCTTCGCAAGAATATAGCAGACAGTTATTTTTCTTGAAATCAATTAGGATTTGCTCAAAACTTTTAACGATTCGCTGCTGTTCGGGCTGTTGCTTCTCCATTAATTGCTCTAAGGTCTGGTCTTGCGTAATATAGATTCCTTGCTGTGCTGTATTTTTAGTAATAGGCTGCGCAAGTAGTTCTTTTTGCAAATGATGGATCGTGACATGGATTTCAGGCTGTTCACGCTGTTCAGCATATGCTTTTGCTGCTGAAACTTTGACGATATTTTTCAGCTCTCCTATGTTTCCGGATAATTTCTGACTTGTTAAAAGTGACAAAGCTGGTCCACTGACTGACAAAGGGCTCCCCATTTTTCTTTGTTCTTCGAGAAAAAAAGAGTAAATCAGTTCTAGCCGTTCATTACGACTACGCTGATTAAGTGCAGGTAGTTCGATTCGGATAGGTATTCTTCGAATGAAAGTTGTTAAGAAATGACTAGTAATCTCTTCAGTCGTAGCAAAAAAGAGACGTGTTTTGATCCGGCGTGACAAATTAGGTTCTCCCATACGATAAATCACACCTTGATCAAGATAGGTGAACAGTTTTTCCTGACCTTCTGGTGTTAAGCGATGTACCTCGTCTAAAAACAAGATCCCACCATCTGCTGCTTCAAAAGCCCCTTTTTTATTTTCTTCTGCACCAGTGTACGCTCCCTTAACATGTCCAAACAAATTGCTAGTCAAAAGTTCAGGATTATCTGCATATTGTGCACAATTAAAAGTGATGAATGGTGCAGAATCTTCTAGCAGATCATGAAGCAGACAATACTGATAGACCAAATTAACTAAATAACTTTTACCTGTGCCACTTTCGCCTGTAATCAAAAGTGGTAATCCGCCATCTGGATAGTAAAGAGCTGTTTTGATTTGTTCGATACTTTCTTTCAAACTGGCGTCGTATCCGATCATAAAAGAGAATAAGTCTTTTGGTTGCGCGAAAAAAGGCTGTTCCTCTTTGAGATCATCGATAGAAAAATAAAAATTCGTGCGTAACTTAAAAAATTGTTTTTCAAAAGCTTCTTTGTGGAAATAAATCACTGGTCGAGAATTGATTTTGACTAGTAGTTGCTCATCATTTAACTGGTTCAAATAATGACTGACTGTGTTTCTTTTTACCCCAAAATGATCAGCTAACCTTTGTGCTGTAAAGACCTCGTTCATATGTTCTAAATCGAAAAAGGCTGTCTGGTTCTCTAAGTAACATAAAATTTCCTTCTTCAACAACTTATTCACCCCTCCTCCATCATAGAAAACGGATTCATTTTGTCAATAAAATCTTTAATAAAGAATTGAAAAATATATCTTATTATAGACAGCAGCCTACTTATCCCTTATAATTTTTATTCTAAAAAACGTACAGTTCCTTCCAGTTTTTATACTGGAATTTCAACATATGAAAGAATAAGGAGGCTATGACTATTCAATGAAATCGGATAAATATAAAAACAGGAAACATACTTCCTGGAAAACTTTTCGAGAAATCATCGGATCTTATCTCGCTGTAGTTGTATTTTTGCCTTTGCTTTATATGGCTATGACAGAACAAACTCGTTTTATTGGCGTAGATACGCAATATATAGCCGAAACAGGATTTTTATTCATCTTTATCTTGATTTTTGCGTTCTATAAATCCTTCCATACAAAATAAGATTCACAGATTTCAACTTTCCTGTCTGTTTTTAGCTATTACAAATCCTTATATGTGGTATAACAACAATTTATTGGCATAATGAGGAAAAACGAGTTATGATGCTTTCAGAGAGTAAAGAGGTACTGTTGTCACCATCCTTTTTATTGATTACGTACACCACTCTTAGTTTTTTCCCATTGATTACGAAAACAAGGTAGAAACATTGATGTTCCTACCTTGTTTTCTTTTTTTATTTTCAGATCAAAATCTCAAGTAGCTTTTGACTTGATGTCGGGAGGTTGTCTTCGTTCCATCAAACCTGATAGAATCTGCGCCAAACCATAGTTTTCTCCACTATTATTTATTCCTCTAAGATAGTACCCACAATAAACGAATAAATATTTTTCTCATTTTCATACTCCTTCTTTGAAAATCAATTAGATTTCTCTCAACCCACTTTTTTACAAAAATTACGTAGCAAAAAAGATTGCAAGAACAAATTAAAAAAGAAGTAAATAGAGTTTCATCTATAAACATTTACTTGATATATTTTTTATGCAGAATTCATTTATAGAAAAATTAAGTAAAATAGACGTTCCTATGAATGAAGAGACTGGCATGTTTTCTCATTTTCTTTTTTTTAAAAAAAAATAGTCTATTCAATTTCTAAAGCTTCTTCATAATAAAACTTTCATTTATGAAAAGGCTTGTTCTCTTTTCATTCTAAATTTCCTAAGCTACAATGTGGTAGTACTTGTTTTTTCAATTGTGGACAAATAAATAATAGGAGGAATCATATGATTCAGTTATTACGTTATGCAAAAGACTATCGTAAGCAAATCATTTTGGGCCCGTTCTTCAAATTTCTTGAAGCTGTCTTCGAACTTGTCCTGCCTTTAATGATGGCTTCCTTGATCGATAATGGACTAAAAATGAATGACCGAGGAAAAATCATTGAAATGGGCTTATGGATGGTCGCTATGTCTGTGATTGGTCTGATTTGTGCTATCATTTGCCAATACTATGCTTCAGTAGCTTCACAAGGATTTGGTACAGAGTTACGTAATCAGCTAATCAAAAAAATCAATACTTTCTCTCACAACGAGTTGAATCATTTTGGAACAGATACCTTGATCACCCGAATGACAAACGACATCAATCAGCTTCAGCTAGCTTTAGCAATGGTCATTCGTTTATTGATCAGAGCACCGTTTTTAAGTATCGGGTCAGTGGTCATGGCTTTTGTGATCGACTGGGAAGTAGGTCTGTTTTTCTTAGCATTATTGCCTATTTTCTCAATCATTTTATTTTTTATCATCAAAAAAACCGTTCCTCTCTACCAAAAAGTGCAAGAAAAACTAGATCAGCTCAATGAACACGTTAGTCAGAATCTTAGCGGTGTTCGTGTCATCCGCGCATTTGCGCAGACAAAAAAAGAAACAGAGAAGTTCGATAAAAGCACAAATGATCTAGCGAACAATTATTTACGTGTTTCCAATATCTCTGCCCTATTATCACCTGCTACAACCTTGATCATGAATGTCGGGATCATCTGTTTGCTGACAGTTGGCGGGATCAAAGTAAATATTGGTAGCTTGCAACAAGGACAAGTTCTTGCTTTGATCAATTATATGAATCAAATGCTTTTGGCACTGATCGTTGTTTCAAACCTCGTCGTGATCTTCACACGTGCCGAAGCTTCAGGAAATCGGGTGAAAGAGGTGCTAGACACAGAAAATTCGATTCTTGAAGCTGAGGTCAGTACTACTCCCGATTTTTCTTCTGAAGCAATTATCGCTTTTGACCATGTTGACTTCCGTTATACTCCTGATTCTGGTCTTTCTCTCCAAAATATTACATTTCAGCTGAAGCGAAATACAGTCCTTGGAATCATTGGTCCAACCGGAAGCGGGAAAACGACTTTGACACAATTGATTCCGCGTTTCTATGATGTCAGTTCCGGTACAGTTATAATGGACGGAATGGATGTTCGTTCTTGGCAGCTGGATCATCTCCGTCAGCAAATTGCTCTTGTTCCCCAAACTTCTGTACTATTTACCGGGACTATTCGTGAAAACCTTCAATGGGGTAAGAAAGACGCCACAGAAAAAGAATGTTGGGAAGCTCTGAAAATCGCTCAGGCAGAAGAATTTGTCCGTCAGCTTCCAAATGGTTTAGATACAAAAGTCATGGAAAATGGGAAAAATTTCTCTGGCGGACAAAAACAGCGACTGACGATTGCAAGAGCTTTGATTGCCAAGCCAGCATTACTGATTTTAGATGACTCTTTAAGTGCGTTGGATTATCAAACAGACTTGGATTTGCGTAAGGCGCTACAGACTTATCTTGGCAGTACAGTGATTATTATCTCCCAACGTGTCCGCTCTATTCAAGAAGCACATCATATCTTAGTGATGGATCAAGGTAAGATTGCTGCTCAGGGTACCCATGAAGAATTACTTGCTCAATCAGCAGAATATCAGGAAATCGTCGCATCACAGGAGGAAGAATAGTTATGAAAGTAAAAAAATTATCCTTGCAGACGCTCCGCCGATTCATTCCTTACCTTACTGCCTATGCAAAAGACATTTGGCTAGCTGTGATACTAGGAATCATCAATGGGATTGCAACAGTTGTGATGACGTTACAAATTGGTCAAAGTATCGATCAAATGATTGGAGAAGGACAGGTCCGCTTCAATCGACTGTTCCATTTACTTATTCTATTCGGTGGTATCGTTTTAATCAACGTAGTCAGTCAATGGCTCATCCAAGTGTTAAGCAATCGGTTAGCTTACTTATCCGTTGCAAAATTAAGAAAAGATGCATTTGCTCATCTGAATCGATTGCCACTTCGTTATTATGATCAAAACTCCCACGGAAATATCGTCAGTCGATTTACAAATGATATGGACAATATTTCCATTGCAATTTCTGCGGCCTTCAATCAATTATTTTCTGGAGTGGCAATCATCATTCTTTCGTTTATTTTTATGATGCGTCTAAGTCCACTTCTGACATTGGTCGTTCTTTGTTCTACACCAATTATTTTCCTTGTGAGTTGGATCGTTGCTCGTGCTTCACAAACAAATTTCGATAGACAGCAAAGGATTATTGGGGATATCTCGGGCTTTGTGACCGAACGAATCGGTAACCAGAAAATCGTGAAAGCTTTTCAGCAAGAAGAAGCTAGTCAACAGCAATTTGAACTGCTAAATGCTGATCTATATGAAAAAGGACAACGGGCACAATTTTCTTCTTCCTTGACAAACCCGTCTTCTCGTTTTGTAGATCACCTTGCTTATTTATCGATTGGTTTAGTTGGCGGCCTATTGGCATTGAAGAGTGGTTCGTCAATCACTGTTGGTGTGATTTCCAGCTTTACGATCTACTCAAGTCAGTTTTCTAAACCATTTATCGAACTTTCTGGAATCACGACACAACTGCAAACCGCTTTTTCTGGTCTAGAACGAGCATTTGATTTGATCGATCAGCCAGAAGAAAAGCCTGATTTGCCAGATGCCTATGCCTTGGAACCCAAAAATATCAAAGGAAAAGTCTCTTTTGATCATGTTTCTTTTTCTTATGACCCCAAGCAGCGTTTGATCGAAGATTTCAATTTTACTGCTTATCCAGGTCAAACCATTGCTATAGTAGGAAAAACAGGGGCCGGAAAATCCACACTTGTTAATTTGCTGATGCGTTTTTATGACACAACAAAAGGAACAATTACAGTCGATGACCATGACATCCGCTCTATCCAACGTGATACATTACGTAAAAGTTTTGGAATGGTGTTACAAGATACTTGGCTATTTGACAGTACATTGCGAGAAAATCTTCGTTTTGGGAATCCGGAAGCAAGTGACGCAGAAATCAATGATGCCCTAAAAGCCTCTTATATGTATGAATTTGTAGAACGTTTGCCGGAAAAATTAGATACTAAGATTGGCGGTCAAGGGTTAAAGATATCAGATGGACAACGCCAACTGTTGACGATTGCTCGAACGATGATCAGTAATCCCCCTATGTTGATCTTAGATGAAGCTACCAGCTCAGTCGATACATTGACAGAGAAAAAAATCCAACAAGCCTTCTTAGCAATGATGGAAGGAAAAACCAGTTTTGTGATTGCCCATCGCCTGTCCACAATCAAAAATGCGGACCAGATATTAGTGATGGATCAGGGAGCTATTGTCGAAATGGGCACCCATGATGAGCTGCTTCAAAAAGATGGTTATTACCGACGGCTCTATCAAGCACAATTCACAGCACAATAAAAACAAGCAGTCTTCTGGGATGGGAAGACTGCTTGTTTTTTATTTAGCGTGGATCGCTAAACTTCTTAAAATTTTTTTGTAAGGAATACTACGTCCTACGTAATAAATGGCAATTGATTGAACCGGTAACCATATTACTGTTTTTAACAGGCGGGGCGCCCAAACGACCCAGCTGAACAATGGCACATGGTACATCAACGCAAGCCATAATGGTGTCAAAAATAAGTTGATGATCAGCGTGACACTAAGCGTAGCCAGAATGGCATTTTTCCAAGTGATCTCTTTTCGATAGAAAAAGAATCCGTAGATTGCTCCTTCAATAAATGCATTCAATGTAAATCCAATAAAGAATGCAGATTTCGAGAAGAGGGCCATTCCTACTAAATCAGCTAAAACTGCGCCTATCCCTGACCAAAAAGGACCAAAAAGAATGCCCATGATCACTTGTGGAATAAATGTGACACTGATTTTAATAAATGGGGTCTCGATTGCTACCAGTCGGGACAAAGTGACCATCAATGCAATCAATAAGCCCATAATAGCAATCATACGTGCGTCTAACCGGTGTTTCTTCATTTTTAGCATCTCCTTTAAGAGCTGCTACATCGTATCATGCAGCGAATGCGAAAATAAAACCGCGAACATTACGTCCTTCGTCCAAGAGGCAACATCCCATCCTCTTAGCACTTAACGCTTTATTTTCTACTCTGTATTATTTTTGGGATCTTTTCCCACAGAAACTATAGCATATTTTCACATTTACTGCAAATACGAAAAACTAATATTATTGTTTATATTATCCAATACGTTCGTATTATATCGCATATTATCAGTTTGTTTAGCTTTTATAGCTACATATAGGCGAACATTAAACGTTATTTTTCCATACGCTTATCCATCAAAATGAAAGTGGATGCTTGTCTATTTCATGGACGATTCTTCGAAAATCTAGGAAGCCGGCTTCCAGTCCTCTTAGTAGCACCTCAGCTGTTCCGATATTCGTAGCTAACGGAATCTCATAGACATCAGATAAACGGATAAGTGCTGTTACATCTGGTTCATGGGGCTGTGCAGCCAGCGGGTCTCGAAGAAAAATCACCAAATCTAACTGATCCTCCGAAATCATGGCTCCAATTTGCTGATCCCCGCCTAACGGTCCGGATTTAAACCGATGGATCGGCAAGCCGGTTGCTTCCGTGATCCTCTGCCCAGTCGTCCCGGTAGCAAAAAGTTCATGTTTTTCCAATATTGTTTTATACGCTGTTGCTAATTTCACCATCATAGGTTTTTTTCGGTCATGAGCGATCAAAGCGATTTTCATAAGAGACACTCCTTTTGATATTGTTAACATACTTATTTACTCCAGTGTATCAGTTTTTATTTCTTATGGATATTTATTAAAGCTTAAAACTAGCACATTGACAAAAAAAAGAAAAAATTCTTGTTCAACATGACATTGAAGTTAGTTAACGCTTTTATTTATACTTTAAATAGTTAATAAAACTAAAAAAGAAAGTGTGGAACGTATTATGGTAGAAATGGCTCTGAAAAACGTATATAAAAAATATGACAATGCAGAAAATTATTCTGTAACTGATTTTAATCTATCAATCAAAGACCGTGAATTTATCGTTTTTGTTGGTCCTTCCGGTTGTGGAAAGTCAACTACTTTGCGAATGATCGCGGGACTGGAAGATATCTCTGAAGGAGAACTAAATATCGGCGGAAAAGTCATGAATGACGTGGCACCTAAAGACCGTGATATTGCCATGGTTTTCCAAAACTACGCATTGTATCCTCATATGACTGTTTTTGATAATATGGCTTTTGGCTTGAAATTACGTAAATATGATAAAGCAGACATCAAAAAACGTGTGGACAATGCAGCAGAGATCTTAGGTCTGACAGAATACTTGAAACGAAAACCAGCTGCTTTATCTGGTGGACAACGCCAACGTGTGGCATTGGGACGGGCAATCGTTCGGGATGCAAAAGTCTTCTTAATGGATGAGCCATTATCAAATTTAGATGCTAAATTACGTGTAGCCATGCGTGCTGAGATTGCCAAACTTCACCAGCGTCTTGAAACAACGACCATCTATGTTACTCACGATCAGACAGAAGCAATGACTATGGCTGACCGAATCGTTATCATGAAAGACGGATTTATCCAACAAATCGGTACACCGAAAGAAGTTTATGATACACCCGTCAATATGTTCGTTGCCGGCTTTATTGGATCTCCTGCCATGAACTTCTTTAATGTGACATTGAAAAATGGTGTTATCACAGATGGACATGGGCTTAAGCTTCGTATTCCTGAAGGAAAAAACAAAGTATTAGTTGAAAAAGGTTATGAAGGAAAAGAAGTTATCTTCGGTATTCGTCCAGAAGACATCCACAGTGAACAAGTAGCCCTTGAAGCTTCACCTGAAGCCGTAGTGAAATCAGAAGTTGTCGTTTCCGAATTACTTGGAGCTGAAACGATGCTTTACACAAAAACTGGTTCTACTGAGTTCATCTCAAAAGTAGATGCAAGAGATTTCCATAAACCAGGCGAAATAGTCGACCTTGCCTTCAACATCAGCAAAGGCCACTTCTTTGATAAAGAAACAGAACAAGTCATCAAACTTCCATAAATTGCCCCCTGTTAGAGCTGTGCCAGAAGATGTTGGTGCAGCTCTTTTTAGGACAAAAAACTCTCATCTTAGAGGATTTATTATCCATTACTAGATGAGAGTTTTTTTTTGAGAGATCATGTCTAATATGTCGTTTTCTTCGCGTACCCTTGAATCGACTCTTTCCGATTTTCTTTTTTTGCTGCCGTAAATACGGGGATATCAAAATATTTGCTGAGTGTTCCTGCTATAAAATAAGCAATATTATAATCAACTAAACTGTGGATAAGCCCACCAATCCCCATCAAGATGAATACTGTATAAAAATATCCTTGAGAATAATATGTTTCAGGCATATTACCAATAAAGTAAAAGATGCTGACTACTAGCATTTCTGCTAAAGAATGAATCACACCGATCACAAAATTGAACCCTTGGAAACGCCAATTAGCAAAAGTAAACTGTCCATTTTTTAAAACGATACTCGGATGCTTTTGCAAGTACCAAGCCCCAATCAACGCAAACACAAGATGTGACAATGCTCGCAATGCGATGATAACCGGCGTTGTTAAAAAGAAACCAAATGTCGTACCTAGCGCAACAGCCACTGCAACTCCTGGTGTAAAAAACATCGCAATAAATAATGGCACATGAGACGCCAAAGTAAAGGAAGCTGGTGGAATCATGATTTTAGGCATGACCATTGGGATAATGACCCCCATCCCAATCAATAAAGCAGAAATCGTTAGTTTTCGAACTGAATTTTTTCTCATTTTTTCTCTCTCCTAATATGTCTTGACACATAAATGTCGACTTAGTATAACTCACTTACTAATAACTGTCAAGACACATATTCTTTTCTAAATCCATACAAAATGAGTGTGAGTATCAAGTATAAGAATTTTTTGATCAAGAGACAAAAATAGGAGATGCGACAACATTTGTGTCACGTCTCCTTGTTCGGCATAATAGTGGTCAAGAGCTTGCATCAAGTAATAAGACCAACTAACTCAAAAACATGAGAAGCTGTTTTTTGAAATTGTTCCTTGTGACTTAGAGTTAAACGGCAGGCCCACAACCTCTTTCTTAAACGGTGTTCAATCAGCTGACCCTCGGTATTAGCTCAAAAAACGGCAAAATATGAGGAACTATTTTGCCGTTTGTTTCTCTAATACTCAGGTCAAAGCGCTGATTTCACAACCTCTTGGTAAACGGTGTTCAAAAGCTTGCATCTGCGGTAATAAGCCCAAACAAACGAAAAACATGAGGAACTATTTTTGTTTGGCTGTTCTTATTACTTGATGCAGGACAGCTTTTTCACAACCTTCCACTAAACGGTGTTCAAAAGCTTGCATCTGCGGTAATAAGCCCAAACAAACGAAAAACATGAGGAACTATTTTTGTTTGGTTGTTCTTATTACTTGATGCAGGACAGCTTTTTCACAACTTCTGTCACAACCTCTTTTTTTACTGCATATTTTCTGACATCGCATTGCTTAATGCGGCGAATTCTTGTAATGACAAAGTCTCCCCACGACGTTTTGGATCGATTCCAGCTGTTTCCAAGCTTTTTGCTAACCATGCTTTTGTCTGGTCATCTTTGCCATACGAATGCTGCAAGTTATTCCAAAGCGTTTTTCTTCTTTGCTGAAATGCCGCTTTTGTCAATCGGAAAAATGCTTTTTCGTCTGTCACTTCGACTGCCGGTATATCTCTTCTTGTCAGTTTCAAAATCGCTGAATCTACATTTGGCTGAGGGACAAATACTGTTTTTGGTACGATGAATGCTAAACTGGCTTCCATATAATATTGAACAGCAATCGATAATGAACCATAAGCTTTCGTTCCTGGTTCAGCAGAGATACGATCAGCTACTTCTTTTTGCATCATGACGACTAGTTCATCCACAACCAAATCTGATTCAAGAAAATGCATCATGATCGGTGTCGTAATATAGTAAGGTAAATTCGCTACGACTTTTAACGGAAGCTCCTCATGAAATGTTTCTCTAACAGCTGTTGACAAATCGGTCTTTAAAATATCTTGATGTACAATAGTCACATTGTCATAGGGTTGCATCGTATCAGCCAATACAGGGATCAAACGATCATCGATCTCAAATGCTACGACTTGTTTTGCATGCTTGGCTAATTGTTCCGTCAATGCACCGATTCCTGGTCCAACTTCGATCACGTTCGTATGTTCATCTATTTGCGCAGTTTCTACGATTTTCCTTAAAATATTTGGTTCAGTCAGAAAATTTTGTCCTAAACTTTTTTTAAATGAAAAACCATGTTTCAATAAAATCTCTTTTGTTCTAGAGGGTGTCGCAATTTCACGATATTCACTCATGTTGTTCCTCCACTATTTTCATTGCTTGGGCGAGTTCTTTCGGCGTAATACGAAACATCTTCAAACGTTTTTCCAATTGTTTGCCGTTCGTGTAACCGATGCGCAACTCGTCACCTAGTTTTTCTCGTTTTTCTTTTGCTTGTGCCCCAGCTATTAAACCATAGTCTAAAAGGTCTTGTCTAGTGATTTCAGAAACAGCCGTTTGGGAAATGTCTGGCGTCACGACCTTTTTCAATGCTTCTAAAATAGCAGCATCACTTGCATGCTCGACACCAAGGCTTCCCTTTTTCTTTGGTTTAGCTTGTGTGCGCGGCAAAAAAGCATGTTTTGCCTGAGGAACAGCTTCCATAATGATTTTTCTTATTTTTTCTCCTGAAAAATCAGGATCGGTAAAAACGATCACTCCACGAGTCTCTTGGGCATGTTCAATTTGCATCAGAATCTCTTCATTGATTGCAGACCCTATTGTTTCTATCGTATCTGCATCAACTACTTCCCGCAGCCTTCTTGTATCGTCTTTTCCTTCAACGACTATAATCTCTTGGATCTTCATCTTATCCATGTTCGCTTAGACCAAATAATCGGTGCGTATTTGTCCATGTTTGGGCAGCCACTTCTTCTGTCGGAAGATTCCGAAGTTCAGCAATCTTTTCTACTGTATAACGAGTATAGCCTGGTTCATTCCGCTTTCCTCTAAAAGGAACTGGTGCCAGATAAGGGGCATCTGTTTCCACAAGTAATCGTTCGATTGGTACATTTGCTGCAGCCTCTTGGACGTCTAATGCTTTTTTGAAAGTGACGACACCGCTAAATGAAATATGCATCCCTAAGTCAAGAAATCGTTTTGCCCATTCATAATCACCACTGAAACTATGCATGATTCCACCGATATCTCGAACATCTTCTTCTTTTAGGATTTGATACGTGTCTTCAAGTGCTTCTCTAGTATGAATACTGATTGGTAGGTTCATTTCTTTTGCGATAGCAATCTGTCTGCGAAATACTTTATCTTGGACTTCTTTCGGGTCTTCCATCCAATGATAATCCAAGCCAATTTCCCCTAATGCTACAACCTTTGGTAAAGTCAATTGTTCTTGTAATTTATTTTCGATTTCTTTCGTATAACTGCCAGCCTCTGTCGGATGCCAGCCGATAATACTGTATATATTTGGATAGTCATGGCTTAATTGCAAAGACTTTTCAATCGTTGGCGTATCGAAGCCCACGACCGCCATTTTCGTTACCCCCATTTCTTGTGCTCGCTGAATCGTTTCTGGAATATCTTCATTGAACTGTTCAGCATTTAAATGGGTATGAGAATCAAATATCATGTTTATCTCTCCTTTTCATTCTTACTTTAGCACATAAGCACCACTTGCAGAAGTAGCAAAAATCAAAATAGAAGAACTTGTTTTATTGAAATAGAAAAAGCACGAAGATCTAGAGGACCTAGTTCGTACTTTTTCTGTCTGTTGTTGAAATATTTTACTCTTCTGAGCGTTTTTTCTTTTTTTGATAATAGACTGGGATACCTATCAAGGTAACACCTATACCGATCAATGCTAATTTCGTTTGCGTCATCATCGTCATACCTAAAATGAAAATAGCACCGAGAATCGCAATAATCGGAACGATTGGATAAAGTGGTACTTTATATGGACGTGGCAATTCCGGCGCTTTTTTTCTTAAAATAAAGACACCGATAAAAATCAGTAAACTGAATAGCCACATCACAAAAATCAACATGTCTGTTAAAAAGTCGAAAGAACCAAGGCTCATCATAATACAAGCTACTGCTAACTGGAAAACCGCAGGAACATAAGGAACCGTAAACTTCTTTGAAAGCTTTGTCAGCTGTTTACTGAAAGGTAGCTCGTCTTCTAAAGCCATCGCATAAGGCACGCGGATCCCAGTTAGTGTATAACCGTTCAATGCACCGTATACCGAGATCAAGATCCCAATAGTGACCAGCTTTCCACCGATTCCTCCAAAAATGACGTCTGATGCTTCAGAAGCTGCATTCAAATTACCGGCAAGATGATCAATCGGCAAAGTTTTCAAAAAAACAAAATTGATCAATAGATAAACGACTGTTACAAAACTCAAACCAAGAATAATTGCTTTAGGCAAATCTTTTTCCGGCCGTTTCATTTCCCCTGCCATTGCACCGACACCTAACCAGCCGTCATAAGCAAACAACGTTGCTAACAACGCACTGCTCAATCCTTCGACAAAAGTAACATCTTTTCCAGCTTCGATTGGAAATAACTGGACAGTTCCTTGTCCTGGGGTCAATAATCCCCATATGACAATCACAGCAATTGGTATTAATTTAACAATCAACGTCACTGATTGTACAGAAGCACCGACTTTTGTCCCTAACAAATTCAACCCTGTCACAGAAACAGCGGTGATCACTGCAATCAACAAAAGATAATCGGTAGATAATTGTAATAAGTTCGTCAATTGTGTCGCAAAGATAATCGATAATGCAGCAATATTAGCAGGAAAGTAAATCAAGCTTTGCGCCCATCCTAATAAAAAGCTGGGCAATTTTCCATACGCAGCTTCAATATATTTTACAGCTCCACCAGTTTCCGGGATTGCTGTAGCTAATTCAGCCACTGTCAATCCAGCACAGATCGTTAAGAAACCACCCAAAAGCCAAGCTAGCAATGTCAAACTTGTAGACTGAGTACTAGCAGTAACAGCAGCAGTTTTGAAGAAGACGCCTGCACCGATCACGGTTCCCATAACGGTAGCTAATGCGCCAAACAGATTGATTTCTCGTTTTAGTTTGCCTTTCATTCCCATCCTCTTTCTTCTTTGAAATTTGGTATAATTTTCAGTATAACTGAGAATATTTTAATTTACCATTCTTTTTTCTCCACTTTCAGTGAAAAACTCCCTCTTAAGACGGATGTATTTCTTTTTTATTTTTCGTATACTAAACCTACCTTTTCCACGAAGGAGGAACAGTTTATGGATTTTAAGCGTTCTTATCCGAAATTAGCAGATTATTTATCCAACCGGGTCGATTTTTCCCGTAAAGAACAACAGCAGTCCCATTGGCATTGGTTCACATTAATTTTATTTGGATTAATGACTGTTGCAACGTTATCACAAAAACTAATATTGCTGACTTTGTTCATCGCAATCGTTGCATTGATCAAAGGTCCTGTGATGATCTTGTGGGGGATGTTGTATTCCTTTTTGGTTGGGCTTTTTCCGCCTATCGGTATTTTGCTTTCAGCGATTTTCTTTTTATTGAATATCGGAACATTTACAAAGAACTGGCGGATGACCTTAGTCGGGATCTATTTTTATTTCTATCCTTTTGGAGTGATGGCACTTAGTGAAGTCATGCATTGGGATAATCATTGGTTTATAGCTGGCTCCTTGCTTTTAGGGTTGATCTTGTTACACGTGATGTTGACAAAGCTCTATCAACATTATGGTATCGGACGTACGATTTTCTGGTATGTCTTTTCGATCCCATTTGCACTGCTTACTGCTCTCTTACCAAGCCGTTTGAAGACAAAAATAAAAGGTTACCATAAAATCAAGTGATAGGATTTTTACAAAATAAAGAAAACAATCATCGAAGTCAAAGCCGATGATTGTTTTTTTATCTATATTTTCAATCACACATATAAGAGCACAAACTAATTGAACATAAAGTGATAGAACTTATAATTAACACATCAACGCTACTGTTAGATATAAATATAGATGTAATAAAGTCATTGCATTCAAACTTTATGAATGTAAGGACAATAAAAAAGAGTACCAGATGAATCAATTAAAATCTGCCCGACCCTTTATCATTATGCTTTTTTTCTGTTTTTACGATTCCTATTAGTATTATTCTAAATTAACAAAAATCAGCGAAGCTCGTACTTCTTTTTCTAGGATTTATTTTGGATAGTTCTCTGTTTCTGTATTATATGATTGGCTTCAAGTAATAAGAAGGAATTTACGAAAATTGCTTCTCAAATTTCGGAAAAAGGGGGTATGACACAACTAGTGTCATACCCCCTTTGAATTTCTATGCGATTTCTGAGCCATTTGGCATGGATTTTGGTGCTTCGATTACTTGTAAAGAGCCATCTGGTGCTTCTGCAGAAAGGATCATTCCTTGACTGATTTGTCCACGCATCTTTCGTGGTTTCAGATTTGCTACAATGACGACTTTTTTCCCGATCAATTCGCTTGGATCAGGATAAAATTCAGCGATTCCTGACAAGATTTGACGGTCTTGGCTGTCTCCAGCATCTAGTCGGAATTGCAGCAACTTATCTGCCCCTTCTACTTTTTGACAGTTGATGACTTCTGCTACTTTTAGTTCTACTTTTTCAAATACATCAAATTTGATTTGTTTTTCTTTCGTTGAAACAAGTTCTGTTTCTTCTGGATCCCATTTGACTGTATCTTCGTTTGTTTGAGTACCTTCAGACATTTTTTCTTGAATAAAAGCAACTTCTTCTTCCATATCTAAACGTGGGAAGATTGGTGTACCTTTTGCAACTACTTTTGTTCCTGAAGGAAATTCGCCAAAGTGTAATCCTTCAAGATTCATTGTTTCAGAGTCCAATCCTAGTTGATTGAAGATCTTCTCTGGCGTTTCTGTCATGATTGGCTGAAGTAATATCGCTGCGATACGCAAAGATTCAGCTAAATGGATCATGACACTATTCAATTCAGCTTTCTTTTCTTCGTCTTTTGCTAATACCCATGGTTCTGTTTCATCAATGTATTTGTTTGCACGAGAAATCAGCACCCAGATTTCAGCCAATGCTGTATTGAATTCCATTTTTTCCATTGCATCATGGTAACGTCCGACAACGTTAGCAGCCGTCGTAGACAGTTCACTGTCAAATGGAGTGACAAGTGAGGCATAGTCAGGAACGAGTCCATCACAATATTTGTTGATCATAGCAATCGTTCGATTCAATAAGTTCCCTAGATCATTTGCCAGATCATAATTGACACGGGAAACAAAATCTTCTGGCGTAAAGACACCATCTGACCCAAACGGAACAGCACGAAGCAAATAATAACGGAGTGCATCTAAACCATAACGTTCCACAAGCATTTCAGGATAAACGACATTTCCTTTTGATTTAGACATTTTTCCGTCTTTCATCAATAGCCAGCCATGCCCAAATACTTTTTTAGGTAGAGGCAAATCAAGGGCCATCAGCATGATTGGCCAATAGATCGTATGAAAGCGAACGATTTCTTTACCGACCATCTGAACATCTGCAGGCCAGTATTTTTCGAATAGACTTTCATCTTCGGAGCCATATCCTAGTGCAGTAATATAATTGGATAATGCATCGATCCATACATACACCACATGTTTCGGATCACTCTTGACTGGTACTCCCCAAGTAAAAGTTGTTCGTGAAACTGCAAGATCCTCTAATCCTGGTTTGATAAAGTTGTTGATCATTTCGTTTTTACGAGATTCTGGCTGGATGAATTCGGGATGTTCTTCATAGTATTCCAACAGACGGTCTGCGTATTTGCTCATGCGGAAGAAGTATGATTCTTCTTTTACCAATTCTACTTCGTGTCCACTTGGCGCTTTACCACCGATCACGTTACCTTCGTCATCTTTGTACACTTCTGCAAGTTGTGTTTCTGTAAAGAATTCTTCGTCAGAAACAGAGTACCAGCCTTCATATTCACCTAAGTAAATATCTCCCTGTTCTAATAAACGATCAAATATTTTTTGAACAGCTGCTTTATGGTAATCATCTGTCGTGCGAATGAATTTATCATAACTGATATCAAGCGTTTTCCATAATTTCTTGACATCAGCCGCCATTTTATCTACATATTCTTGCGGTTTTACACCTAGTTCTTCTGCTTTTGTTTCGATTTTTTGACCATGTTCATCCACTCCAGTGAGATAAAACACATCAAAGCCCATCAACCGTTTATAACGAGCAATTGCGTCACATGCAATCGTAGTATACGAGTTGCCGATATGAAGTTTGCCGCTTGGATAATAGATTGGCGTAGTGATATAAAAAGTTTCCTTTTCTGCCACGGGGCTCTTCCTCCTTTATCGCATGATGCGAATTCGTTTCCTTGCTAGTATACCATAAAAAAAGCATGCTGTTAGCTTTTTTTCAAAATGAAAAAGTCTGGATAAACGACTTCTATCTACGTTCAATCTATCCTTTAAAAGGATGAATAGGTTGAATAAATGCAGGTTTTTGTTTTGTTTCATATCTAGTAAAAAACGGCTTTTTATTTCTCCTCTCACACGTGGTATAATAAAGACTATCTATCTTAGTAAGGGACTGGAACAATCATGCAGAAGAAACATCTTTTTTTTACACTTAGTATTGCTTTTCTTTCATTAGCACATTTAATATTCAGCTATTTTTATATTCGTATGTATGGTTATTTTAACCTCCATGGGCATTTGAACAGTTTTATGACAGCAGCTTGGATTTTGCGTTTTATCATTGACGTATATATCGTTATTTGTGGCTTCTTTGCCATTCGTGAAGAGCGGTATAAAGTATTGCCGTTTTATCTGCTTTTCTTTTTATTCAATCTCATACTTCCATTTATTTTTCATATTTAAATGATAACCTAGATTTTTCAAGTAAATCCTTGGTTTTTTTTCAGAGTCTGCTACAATAAGGTAAAAAGTACTTTTACTGTCAATGGAGGTGGTCAGATGAACCGTTTTGCTTCTAAAGAAGAAGAAAAATTATATTATGAACATGAAGCTAGTGAAGAAGAATTTCTTAACTGGTATCAAAAACAGGAACGTCCAGAATATGACAAGCCCTCTTTGACTGTCGATATCGTACTGATGTGCTATAACAAAGAAGAAGATCAGCTGAAAGTTTTGTTGATCCAAAGAAAAGGGCATCCTTATCGAAATTCATGGGCATTGCCTGGTGGCTTTGTCCAAAAGGATGAGTCAACTGGAGAAAGCGTCTTAAGAGAAACAAAGGAAGAAACTGGTGTGGTTATTTCAAAAGAAAATATTGAGCAACTGCATACATTCAGTACGCCTAATCGAGATCCGCGAGGCTGGGTCGTCACAGTCAGCTACTTAGCCTTTATTGGAGAAGAACCGCTAATCGCCGGAGATGATGCCAAGGAAGTACGCTGGTTCACACTAGAACGTCATAGTAACAAGATCCATTTATCTAGCGGAGAAGTGGCTATCTCGCTTGATTTAGTCACTGGAGAGTCTTCTGGCAAAGATACTTTGGCTTTTGACCATAGTCAAATCATCTTGAAAGCATTCAACCGTGTAGTCAATAAAATGGAACACGAGCCGCAAGTTCTACAAGTTTTAGGTAAAGATTTCACGATTACGGAAGCTCGAAAAGTATTTGCTAAATTCTTAGGGATCGATTATAAAACGATCGATCATTCCAATTTTAAGAAAGCTATGCTCCAATATTTCGATGAGATCGGTGAACGTCCTGTAGGAATCGGCCGTCCTTCAAAAATCTATCAGCTCAAGCCGGGGCACCATGAATAAGGTTGTGAGCAAAAGATTCAGACCTAATCATTCAAGAAAGAACGCAAAAACAACTCTTTGTGAGTTACGTTTTTTGTTTCAGAATTTTGATGTATTCGTAAACTTTCTGAATAAAAAATTAACAATAGCAGAAAAAGCTCGTACGAACTTTTTCTGCTATTGTTTTATTGGTTTGTCATAATTAGTGAGCTTTTCTTCAAAAGAAAAATTCCTAGAAACAAAAGTCATTAAGACTTTTTATTAACAAGGCGAACCCTAACGCTCCTATCAGTTTCATTCATTTTTTATCCCTTGATAACCGAATGTCTGCCCATTTTTTCTACTACTTGGCTCTTTCTTACGGAATTGCTTTCTTCTGCTCCGTCGGTATTGATCAAAAGAAATTTTTTATTATACCATTGGGACTTATAACGCAATTTTGTTATTAATTTATGCCAGTCATGAATAGAAAAATCAGCATGTGCCTCTTCTTTTGGAAAAGATTCTACAAATAAGTAGTCATATTGTTTGACCAATTTCCCAGATAATTGTTCGAGATAATCTTCTCGCTGGTTCTTTTGTTTCAGATAAAGATCCATTACTTTTCTCTTTTGTTTCTGATAATTGCTTGCCTGATCTAACTTGGTCTTTCTATGGTGAGCGGAGCGGACTTTTACGCTTAATTTCCGCTGTGCATGCTGAAGTTTTTCTTCTGTCTGGTCAAATTTTGGCAAAGATACTTCTATGGGCTGCGATGTTTCGATCAATGTTTTTGGATGATAGGCGATCCCAATCCATTTAGCTGAAGATTCTTTTTTTATTGATGAAACATCACAAAGTAGTGCGACATAAAATTCTTCATTATATCGAGCAGAAATCGTAGCGGAGCGAATCGATCCTTCAACTGGCCGATGCTGATTTATCTTGATTAGTTCTTTTTGTTTTGGTAACTTTAAGTAGCCATTTTCCAGATAGATCGTACGGGTTTGGTTGTTGGTCGTATAAGATTGCCACATACTTTTTTTCGTTTTAAGCTTTGGGAAGCTGGCACGTCCCTTGAAATAATTGCGAAAAGCCCGATCCAAATTAAGCTGTGCATTTGCTAAAGCAAGACTGTCTACTTCTTTTAAGAATGGGTATTCTTTTTTTAATGTAGCGGGTGTGAGCGAAAAATTGGCTACTCCTGTTTGTTGCCAACTTTTCTGACGCTTTTTCAGCAAATGGTTATAGGTAAATCGAGCACATCCAAAAGTACGAATCAATTGCTGTTTTTGTTCTTCTGTCGGATACATACGGAATTTAAAAGCTTTTAGCATCTATGTCCCTCCTAGTTAGCAACCAGAAGAGATTCCTTTTGTCGTTTTAGTTTTTTTGCGTAATATGGGACTTCCTGCTCAGTTGCATAGACAAAATGTTCTGGTGCGATTTCACGAAGTTGACGTACTTGTCCGTCATCTGGTTCAGGTTGATATTTGATTCTTCTGCGTTTTCTCTCATGGTCTGGATCTGGTAGAGGAATAGCAGATAACAAACTTTCTGTATAAGGATGAACACCGTGATTATAGATTTCATCACTTGTTCCCATCTCTAATAACAAGCCGTTATGCATTACACCGATTCGGTCACTAATATGTTTAACCATCGACAAATCATGTGCAATAAATAGATAGGTCAATTGATGTTCTTTTTGGAGATCTTGCAACAAATTGACCACTTGGGCTTGGATCGACACATCTAGTGCAGAAATTGGTTCATCACAAATGATAAAACGCGGTTTTACTGCCAATGCTCGTGCAATACCAATACGCTGGCGTTGCCCACCTGAAAATTCATGAGGATAACGAGTACCGTGGCTTGGATTCAATCCAACAGTTCTCAATAGATCATCGACTTTTTTTGCACGCTCTTCAGATGATTTAGCTAGTCCATTAACATCAATTCCTTCGGCAATGATATCTCTGACTTTCATACGAGGATTCAACGAAGCGTATGGATCTTGAAAGATCATCTGAACATCATGCCGGAATTTCGTCAAACCTTTTTTATCTTTGATCTTCGTTATATCTTGACCGTCGAATAATATCTCACCATCAGTAGGTTCATTCAAGCGAATGATCGTACGGCCAGTAGTGGATTTTCCGCTTCCAGATTCTCCAACTAAACCGAATGTTTCTCCTTCATAAATGTGAAAGCTGATGTCATTTACAGCATGTACTTCATTCTTTTTTCCTACATTGAAATACTGTTTCAATCCTTTAACTTCAAGTAGTTTATTTGGCATCAGCAATTCCTCCTTGACCGTAAGTATGTTTTTGTTTCTCTTTAAAGATAGCCCAGCGACGTTGGATTTCTTCTGGCGGTGTCACTTTGGGTGCCTGCGGAGCAAGTAGCCAAGTTGCTGCCTTGTGTGTTTTTGATAGTTCAAAAAATGGTGGTTCTTGTTCTGCATCGATTTTCATCGCGAATTCATTTCTTGGATAGAATGAGTCTCCTTTTGGCGGGTTCAATAAATCCGGTGGAGAACCAGGAATAGCATACAATCGATCGTTCGCACTATCTAATGTCGGCATTGAACCAAGCAGTCCCCAAGTATAGGGATGTTGCGGGTTGTAGAAAATTTCTTCCGATGTTCCAACTTCAACGATTCTTCCTCCATACATGACAGCGACACGATCAGCGACATTCGCTACTACACCAAGGTCATGAGTGATAAAGATAATTGATGTATCGATTTTTGTCTGAATTTCTTTCAGCAGCTCCAAAATCTGTGCTTGAATAGTCACATCAAGCGCTGTTGTAGGTTCATCAGCAATCAGGATTTCCGGATAACATACCAGTGCAATCGCGATCACGATCCGTTGACGCTGACCTCCTGAGAACTGATGCGGATAACTGTTGATACGTTTCTCAGCTTCGGGTATTCCAACTAATTTAAGCAATTCTAATGCAGCTTTTTGTCCCTCTTTTTTTGAAACTTTATTATGCTTTCTAAGGGACTCAGCGACTTGCTTCCCAATGGGCATCGTCGGATCTAAAGAGGTCATTGGATCTTGGAAAATCATCGCTATTTCTTTACCACGGATTTTTTGCATCTCTCTTTCTGATTTTCCAACGATATCGTTACCTTTAAAGAGGATTTGACCAGCATCTATATTGGCGTTGCTTGACAGCAAGCGCATGATGCTTCTGGTCGTCACTGATTTTCCACTTCCAGATTCCCCAACGATTGCCAATGTTTCTCCTTTATTCAAATGAAAATTGACACCGCGAATCGCTCGTACCTTTCCAGCATACGTATCAAAAGAGATTTCTAAGTCTTTCACTTCTAAAATTTTCGTCATCGTCTTCACTCTTTCATTTTAGGATCAAAGGCATCACGCAATCCATCAGCAAGTAAGTTAAAGCCAATCATGATAACCGATAAAGTTACTGCCGGAATCCATAACAGATAAGGCAGATACAGGAATGTCTTGTACCCTTCGCTCAACATTGTTCCTAATGAAGCTGATGGAGGTGTAAGACCTAAACCGATAAAGCTTAAAAAGGCTTCGAAGAAAATAGCAGATGGAATACTAAACATCATTTGAATAATAATAACACTAGAGATATTCGGCAAAATATGTTTGAATGCAATTTTCATTCTTGATTCACCTAATGTCAATCCAGCTAAAACATATTCTTGATCTTTTAATTTCATTGTTTGTGCACGAACGATACGTGCCATTGGTATCCAGTTTGTGATGGCCATAGCAGCCACGATTGAAAAAATTCCTGGTTCAAAAACGACCAACATCAAAATCATGACAACGAGGTTTGGAATTCCTGACAAGATTTCCAAAAAACGTTGCATCACGTTATCGACACGTCCGCCTAACAAACCAGAAACCAACCCGTAAGCTACACCAATCGTTACATCTAGTAATGCAGCAATAAATGCGATCAGCAACGAGATTCTCGTTCCCATAAATAAGCGGCTTAATACATCACGTCCCAAACCATCTGTTCCTAAAAAGAAATTTACGTTTGAAGGGACGTTTGCTTGAGCATATTTATCAACAAGTTCACCACCGACCATTGCTTTTCCATTCAATCCATCGATATTGATTCCCGGAATACGAGGAGGCAAATTGATATAAGCCACGTTTTGGGCAGTTGGATCATGAGGAGAAACAAAGATTGTGATCACAGAGATCAAAATGATGACCAATAGTAAAACCATTGAAATAACGGCAGCTTTGTTTTTCTTTAAACGGCGCCATGAATCTTGGATAAAATTCAAAGAAGGTGCAGTAATCTGTTCACGTTCTTCTTCGGTATTTTTTTGTAATGGAAGAAATTCATCCGCAGGGATATCTGCAACTGTTTCATAACGCTTTGGTATCATTTCCATTTATCCTCGGCTCCCTTCTGAAACACGAATTCTTGGATCAACTAGACCGTACAATAGATCCACGATCAAAATAACAAAAATCAGCATAAATGAGTAAAGGATCGTTACAGCCATGATCGTAGGATAATCATTTGTTGTGATTGACTTAACGAATTGTTCCCCGATACCAGGAATAGCAAAGATATTTTCTACCACCAGTGATCCGGTCATCAATGCTACAGCTAACGGTCCTAATAAAGTCATCAATGGAATCAAACTATTTCGAAGACCATGTTTAAAGGCGATTTCCCAACGGCTCAATCCTTTTGCTTTTGCTAATTCCACATAATCACTATGCAGTACTTCCACCATTTCCGTACGGATAAACCGAGCAGAGTCAGCAAGCGGCGACATGGCCAACGCAATTGTTGGTAAGATTGTGTACACAAAGCCATCCCATTTTGCGATTGGCAAAACTTGTAATTTGATTGCAAAGATATATTGTAATAAAACAGCAAATACAAAGTTTGGAATGGAACGACCTAATATCGCTACGAGTGTAGAAGATGTATCTGCCCATGTATTTTGCTTCATGGCAGAGATCGTTCCTAAAATCGTCCCTAGGACTGTTCCAAAGATAATTGCCTGTAAACCTAACTGCAAGGATGGTCCGATTCTTCCAGCTAACAAATGTGCGACTGGCTGGTTTTTAAATTGGAAGGAAATTCCAAAATCTCCTTGAAGCAAATTAGAAAGATAAATCCCATATTGTACGATAACTGGTTTATCCAAACCGACTTGTTTATTTAGCATCTCGATTGTTTCAGGACTCAAACGTTCCTGATTCGTATATGGCGTGCCCGGCAGCAATTGCATCAAGAAAAAGGTGATTGTTGCAATTAACCAAAGCGTGATGATCATGAAAAAGACACGTTTTAATACATATTTGATATAACTATTCACTAATGTTTCCCCCTAGCTTTTGACTTCTGACAGATGTTTCGCTACATTATTAGATAATGAACCAAAAATAAAGGAGCAATCAAATGAAAAAAAAATCTATCCCCTACGCAGTAGCTTTTCTACTGATTCTGGTTATTTTAATAAAAAATCTCATCAACCATTCCTTTACACTCATTCAATTATCTAATGATCTATTCTTATGGTCATTGCCGTTTCTGATTATCGGCGGTTTTTTATGGGTCTTTTCTTCGGGTTTCTTCGATCATTTTCAGCGATCGGTCCATCTTGCACGAACAAGGAACCGAAAGAAAAAACCAGAATTTTCCTCGCTCTCGTCTGCCAGCTACGGTATGTACAGCTTTTGGCTGATCATTGCCGGAATACTAATTGCTCTTTCTGCTATTTTCATGCTTTTTTCTTTGTTAGGATAAGTGAATATGAGAACGAGGTTGCGACATTTGCCGCAGCCTCGTTTTTTCTCATGCTCACGGTATTAACGATTATTCTTCAACGTATGTCCATTTGTAATCCCATGAAGCGCCTGCCGCATGGTGAACGATACCTTTGATTTTTTCATTCACTAGGTGACCTTCTGCTTTTTGGTACACCGGAACGACACCCATATCATCAGAGATGATCTTGATTGCTTTTTGGAAATCATCCCAACGGGCTTGTTCATCGCCAGCGTCTGTTGATGAAGCTGCTTTAACTGCTTCGTCATATTCTGCATTGCTCCAGCGACCACGGTTGTATGAATTACCTGTGACAAACAAATCAGTAAAGCTGCTTGGGTCTGCATAGTCAGCAGCCCATCCGCCTAGTACTGCGTCAAAATCACCCGAAGTTGAGCGGTCAAGACGTACAGAGAATGGAACAGGTGTTGGTTTGACTGTTACGCCATCCAAGTTTTCTTGGATTGAGTTTTGAACATATTCGATTACTTTTTTCGATGAATCATCATCAGAAGCCATCAAATCAAATTCTAAAGAATCAACGCCCAATTCTTTTTTCGCTTTTTCCCAATATTCTTTTGCTTTATCTTTGTCATAAGAAACTAATTTTCCAGCTTCTTTTGCAAAGTCTTCGTTCGTTGTTGGACTTTTTACCATATCTGATGGGATCAATCCTGTAGAGACAACTGATCCGTCACCTAGTACTTGTTTTACTAAAGCTTCACGATCGATAGAATAAGAAATAGCTTTTCTTAGGTTCACATTGTTGAATGGTGAATTCTTTTCACGTTGATTGAATTCGATATAGCTTGTCCGTGCTTCTTTAACAGAAGTATAAGCTGGATCGTTTGCGTTTTGCTGTGCTAACTCACCAGACAAGATCACGTCATCTGCTTGGCCATCTTTGAATAAGTTCAATGCAGTAGAAGATTCTTTTACTACACTGACTTTGATTTCAGAAAGTTTTACTGTATCTTTGTCCCAGTAATGGTCATTTTTCTTATAAGTCCATTCTGTATCTGTTCCTGGTCCATCAAAATCTTCTAATGTGAATGGTCCATTATAAACAGCTTTATCACTTGCAGATGCATAGGCATCCCCATTTTCTTCCACTACGGATTGTTTTTGTGGGAAAAATGATGGGAAAGCAAGCAGATATTGGAAATATGGTGTTTGTTTCGTCAATTTGATTTCTAATTCATAGTCACCAACTGCTTTGATCCCTAGTTCTGATTTATCTTTCTTTCCAGCTGTGATGTCTTCTGCATTTTCAACTGGCGCATACAGGTAAGCATATTCAGAAGCTGTAGCTGGGTCTACTGTTCGTTGCCAGCCATAAACGTAATCCGCTGCTGTCACAGGATCACCATTTGACCATTTTGCGTCTTCTCGTAATTTGATTTTGTAAGTTAATCCGTCTTCACTGACTTCTGCCAACTCGCTAGCTCCTGCCGGCTGTGGTTTGCTGTCTTCATCAAGACGGTAAATTCCTTCATAAACGTTATTCAATGCTGTAAAACTGATTGTATCTGTTGCAACTGATAAGTCAGCTGTAGGCATTTCTTGAGGCACGACTAAGTTAAATACGCCTCCTCCATCTGCTGAACCGCTTTTTGCTGAACTACTGTTGCTTGTGGCTGAACTGCCGCCATAACATCCAGCAAGTACAAGGCCGCATACCGCAACCAAACCAAATGTAAATTTCTTTTTCATTTTACGTACCCCTTTATTGGAATTTTCAGAATAATTAATATTTTCTGAAGTTGTTTAAGAGTTTAATGAATAATTATTAAAAAATCAACACTTTTTTTTGTCTTTTTCATAAAATAATGATTTTTTCGTGAGGTTTCAAGGAATTTTTCAGAAAAAAATAGCTTTGTACAAGGTTTTCCATGGTCTTCCAAAAGCCATTAAATAATTTTCGTTATATTGTCTATTATTGCCATACAAAGATAAAAAAGAATAAATAAAAAGAAACTGTGACAAAAGTCTTGTCACAGTCCCTTATTCCGAATAAACGGTGTTCAAAAGCCAGTTTCTCGGTATTAAGCCAAATTTATGCAAAAATGTAGAAAGCCATTTTCACAAAATTTTTCTTAATACTCGAAACTAAGCGACTTTTTCACAACCTCTTCCTTAAACGGTGTTCCAAAAGTAGCTTCTTCGGAAATAAGTTGGAATTTCACAAAAATTCAAGAAGTAATTTTCGTAAATTCCTTCTTATTTCTTGAAGCTGATCACTTCTGTCACAACCTCTTTTTATTATTGAGAATCTGGTCGAGGAATAATCGTTTTTGCCATCCAAATATCCGGTTTGTCCCAGCCATTTGCATTTGGTAAGACACCTACGATTTTATAACCTAATTTTTCATAGAATTCATACGGATGTTCACGAAGGTTCTGGATGGAAGCCACTTTATCAAATGTATGCTCATACAGGTCCGTTTGACTTAACGTTGTTCCATGGTCTAAATCATCCGTACCTAAATAAATCGTGATTCCTCCTCTGGAAGCTACTTCTTTTTCTAAGTAATTGACTAATCGAGTACCTATTTGGTTCTTTCGTCGGGAGCTTTCTACAACTAATGGATGCAATTCCCAACCTGTGATACCGTATTGAGGGATTGCACCAATAAATCCTACTAACTCATCTTGGTCTACCGCTGCTACCGCGATTCGTTCTGGATTCATCATTTCTTCTACTTCTTCTGCCGAGCTGTCTCCATATTCTTCCGGCCAAGTCAGTCTCAGTAAATCAGAAAGCTGATCTTTCAATACTGGATTATTACGGTCAAATTCACTGATTATCATACGTCTTCCCCCTTGTTCTTGCTTATTCTAACAGTCCTTTTGAAAAAACGAAATGTTCTCGCTCAAAAATCTTTAGCTACCAATCAGTATCTCTATTCTTTCATTATTTATCTTACTTATAAAATAAAAAAATTATACAGAAACACTTTATTCAAAATAGGAAAGATCAGGAAAGCCATCAATTGGAGGAAAAAACTCTGTTTGTTCATCATGATATAGATTATCTTTTGCTTTAAAAAAAACCAATTATGAATTGACAAATAAAACCTGTTTTCATATAATAATCTTAATTTTTAGAATTTTTAGATAATTACAAAAAAGCAAAGGGAATCGGTAGAAATACTAAGAGGAACAAAAATTCATTATTGTCGTTTTCAATGTTTTTGTACTTGTTCGTTTTTAGGATACTTATTGATGATTTCAAGGTGTTCATGCCACCTTATTCATCACTTATCCTGTCTTAGGTTCACCTCTACTCCATCTACAGCCGCAGTCAGATCGATCACTCTTTAAAATTTTAACCCGTTTCAACGAAGAAAGAAGGAAATGAATATGAGTCAAAGTGTTTTCTTACCAAATTATACCATTGGAACAGATGCGTATGAAAAAGCAAATGGAATCGTCAAAGAATATGGGACAAAAGTAGTGCTGATTGGAGGGAAGACTGCACTTTCAAAGGCAGAAAACAAAATAAAAGTAGCTTTGACACAGGAAATAGAGGTTGTCGCCAGTCTCTGGTACGGGGGTAATTCAACTTATGGAAATATTGAACAGTTGATCCAGCATGAAAGTGTCCAAAAAGCAGACGTCCTGTTTGCAGTCGGTGGTGGCCGTGCTTGCGATACTGTAAAAGTCATTGGTGAAAAACTAGCTAAACCAGTCTTCACCTTTCCCACTATTGGTTCGAACTGTTCGCCCGTCACTGCGGTATGTGTCATCTATAACGAAGAAGGCGTAATGGACGGACTCTTCTTTCCTTCAAAACCACCTGTACACACCTTCATTGATACAGCAATTATTGCCGAAGCACCTGATAAATACTTATGGGCAGGTATTGGCGATGCTTTATCCAAAGAAGTCGAATCTACTTTTTCTGCTCGTGGCGATGATCTAGGCTACACGGATAGATTAGGAATCCAAATCGGAAAAATGTGCATTGATCGTCTCTTGACTTATGGTACGCAAGCATTGAAAGATAGTGCCGACGATCGTCCCTCATATGCAATTGAACAAGTCGTTTCGGATATCATTGTTACTACCGGATTGGTTTCTGTTTTAGTTAACAATAACTATAATTCTGCTATGGCACACTCATTCTATTACGGTACGACTGTTCTAGAAAAAATGGAGGGATACCTTCACGGAGCATCTGTCAGTTATGGTGTACTGACCTTATTGATGATGGATCAGCAGTTCGATTTGTTTGATAAAATCTATGTGTTTATGAAAAAGAACCAACTTCCAGTATCGTTAACCGACATGAATCTCAATGTCACGACCGATTTAGAAGCAATCTTAGATAAAGCCATGGCAACAAATGATATTAAACATGTGCCTTATGAAATCACCCGAGAAAAATTTAAACAGGCCATTCTTGACGTAGAAACTTATCATGCTACACAAGAAAGCCAGCAAGGATATAAGAAAATCAGTTAAATAATTGCTAAAACCCCCATCAAGCAGGCTGTCATCAAATTGAGGACATTTCTTTGCTTGATGAGGGTTTTTCTTGTCAAAAAAAGCTTTATAGCTTTCGCTATAGAATCTTTTCTCTTATTTAAGTTGAACAGTTCCTTAATTAAGAAAACTGCTCCTTTTATGGTAATTGAAAAAACGAGTAGGCTACGATTATTTGGCAACTGTTTTTTTCATTTGCTTGCTTCGCAATTGTCCGCAAGCTGCATCAATATCTGTACCATGTTCTTTACGTATCACACAGTTTACGCCGTTTTTCTTCAATACATCATAAAATCTCAATACATCAGCTTTTGGACTGCGAGAATATTGATCATGTTCACTGACTGGATTATATGGAATCAAGTTGACATATGCTAATTTTTTCTTATCTTTTAATAGATCTGCTAATTGTTGCGCATGCTCTGGTCTATCATTTACTTGATTCAACATGATATATTCAAACGTGATTCGACGGTTTGTTTTCTCTAAATACTCATCCACAGCTTCCATCAATTTCTCAATTGGGAAACTTCGGTTGATCCGCATGATCGATGTTCGCACCTCATTATTCGGCGCGTGCAAGGAAATAGCCAGATTGACTTGCAAGCCGTTATTAGCGAATTCCTTGATTTTGTGTGCTAATCCACTAGTGGAAACTGTAATGTGCCGAGCACCAATTGCCAATCCTTTGGCATCATTGATGATATGCAAAAAGTCCATTACATTGTCGTAATTATCAAATGGCTCACCGATCCCCATTACAACGACGTGTGAAACGCGTTCGCCAAGATTGCGCTCATCAAAATAATGTTGGACCATCATGATCTGTGCAACAATTTCTCCAGCAGTCAGATCACGGTTCTTTTTGAGCAGCCCGCTTGCACAAAACGTACAGCCGATATTACATCCTACTTGTGTCGTCACACAAACTGACAAGCCATATTCTTGTCTCATCAGTACAGTCTCAATCATGTTTTTATCAGGGAGTTCAAACAAATATTTTACTGTACCATCCGAAGCTTCTTGGACGACCATCTGTTTTAGAGGATTGATGATAAAATGCTCCGATAATTTTTCGATCAATTGTTTCGATAGATTCGTCATTTCTGTGAAATTACTTACACGTTTTTGATACAACCATTCCCAAACTTGGGCAGCTCGGAATTTTTTCTCGCCGTTTTCTATAAACCAATTGATTAATTCTTCATTCGTCAAGCCATAAATGGACTGTTTTTCCAAAGTATTTTCCCTCTTTTTCTCAAAGTTTCGCTACATACTATACATGATTCATTTCCTTAATGCAATACTTCACAAATAAATCGAATAGAACTTTAATCTCACAAAAACTAAAAAGACAAGACATCATACCGTATTAGAAAAGATGGAAAAAAACCATTTTTTCTTTTGGTATCATCATGCCTTGTCTTTTTATTGGTTATTCGTTTTTCAACCCTTCATCACACAAGTTTTACATGTCATTATCGTCCGGCAACGGTTCTGATGTTTCTTCCTGCTCAATGAATACTTTCCGAGGCTTGCTTCCTTCTGACGGGCCAACAACTCCATGAGCTTCCAGTTCATCTACTAAACGTGCTGCTCGGTTGTAACCGATCCGAAATCTTCTTTGGAGAAGGGAAATACTTGCTGTTTGCATTTCAACGACAAGTGCTTTTGCTTCTTCAAACAGCTCATCTTGTGGCTGTTCTGGAGCACCTGTCGTTTCAACTTCATCTGTCGGCATCATTTTCTCTTCATAATGAGCTTCTTGCTGATCTGTAACAAATTGAACGACCCGTTCTACTTCGTGGTCAGAAATGAATGCTCCTTGCACACGGATCGGTTTATTCTCACCCATTGGCAAGAATAGCATATCTCCTCGCCCTAAGAGCTTTTCTGCCCCATTAGAATCAATGATCGTCCGAGAATCTGTACCGCTTGATACCGCAAATGCCATTCTGGAAGGTACATTTGCTTTGATGATTCCTGTGATAACATCCACACTTGGACGTTGAGTAGCTAGGATCATATGAATCCCCGCTGCCCGAGCCATTTGCGCTAAACGAATAATCGCATCTTCAACTTCATTGCTGGCTACCATCATCAAATCAGCTAATTCATCTACGATCACTACGATGAATGGTAAGGTTGGATGTTTCGTTCCGTTTTCCAAGTTTTTCTGTTGAACAAATTCATTGTAACCAGAAATATTTCTTACTCCGGTTGCCGCGAATTTTTCATATCGTTCTTCCATTTCTTGTACTACTTTTTGTAAGGCTTGCGCTGCTTTTCTAGGGTTCGTCACGACCGGCGTCAACAGATGAGGTATGCCGTTGTACATATTCAATTCAACCATTTTCGGATCGATCATCATCAGTTTTACTTCATGGGGCTTAGCACGCATTAATATACTTGTGATGATCCCATTAATTGCTACTGATTTCCCACTACCAGTCGAACCAGCCACGAGTAAGTGAGGCATCTTCGAAAGATCAGCCGTTTGTACCCGTCCAGAAACATCACGTCCTAAAGGTACTTCTAGTAATTTATCTGGGTGGTTTGGTTGTGCTTCGATGATTTCTCTAAAGGAAACCATACTGATCTTTCCATTTGGTACTTCAATACCAATCAGTGATTTACCTGGAATCGGTGCTTCCATCCGGACATCTTTCGCCGCTAAAGCAAGCGCGATATCATCTGTTAAGTTCACAATTTTACTTACTTTTACCCCTACAGCCGGCTGGACTTCGAATTTTGTGACGGATGGTCCTAAGCTGGCTTTGACGACCTTGGCATCGACACCGAAACTTTGGAAAGTTTGTTCTAATACGCCGATATTTTTTTCAATTTTTTTATACTCATCACTTTGATCCACAGTTGGTATAGAATCAAGCAAATCAACTGTCGGTAATTCATAGTCTTGATTTTCCTGTTCTGCTTCAATCTCAAATTCTAATGAGGTACCGTCATCCTCTGGCAACTCATCTGAAAAACCTTCTGCTGTATTGGTCTGTTTTGGTGTATCTGGTACTGGTTTCTCTAGATTCGCAGGATGGATATTTTCTTGAAAACTGTCGATTGGAACAAAACTTAGCTGCTCCGGCTCTGTATTTTCTGGTTCCTGCCATTCATCAGCAGTATTTTCCCTTTGCTGGCTCACCGCTTTTTTCTTCTCATATTCTGCAGCTTCTTTTTCTGCAGCTTCTTTTGCAGCTAAGCGCCTTGCTTCTTTCGCTTCTGCGCGCTGTTTCATTCTCTCTTCCTTTGCCGCTTGCTTTCGAGCTTGCTTGGCAGGATCACCTTCCAATAATTCCTGTACTCGTTCTCCAATTGATTGGATACCATTTAACAGCTGATAGCCTTCCAGATTACTGAACAGGAATGCTCCTCCTGCCAGTAATAGCACTGCTGCTAAATAACTTCCAGGCTGTGCAATCAAGAAGTAAGTAAAATGATAAAGGATTGCTCCAATCATCCCACCACCAACGTTATTGTCTACTTGACTTTGTTTTATATCACTGGCTAACAAATCCCATGTCGTCCCCATGATATTTGGTTCCCCAGTATGGAGTTTGCCAAATAAATGGGCATGTAACAATAATAAGATACCGAAATAAAAGAGTATGCCGCCAAACCAGCGTCGGTTTTTACCAATTGAAAACTCTGTATTCTTAATGACAATCCAAAATCCTAATACGGCTAATAAAAGACAGAGGATTTGGTAAGTATTTCCTGCAATGATCCGAAAGCCGTTTGCAATCAATATTCCTAAAAAACCTAATTTTAAAAAGCCGAAGACAGCAAATAAAATCAAGGCAAACCCAACACCAATCGTCAGCATTTGTTCCTGCTGCTGTTTTTGCTTTTTCGTTTTTTTCGTCTTTTTCCTTTTTTTAGTAGGCCGTTTCTTTTGTGCCATTTATTATCCCTCATTTCATCAAGTTTCATTATACAAAAAAAAGTAAGGGAACTAAAGTTTTGTTTGAAAGAACTGACGCTTTCTTTCATTTTTCAGCTTATTTTACAGTTTTTCTTAATTTCTAAACGATTTTATCAAAAAAAGGCACGGCCATATCCAGCCGTACCTTCTTGTTTTAAGTATGTGAACTAAAGGTTCTCTCCATTTTGTTCAATCAGTTTTTGATACCAGTAATAACTGTCTTTCTTGTATCGTTCCAAAGATCCTTCTTGTGTTTCATCTTGATCAACATATACAAATCCATATCGCTTTTGATAACCGTTCAGCCAGCTAAGCAAATCTGTATAAGACCAGGTGCAATAGCCTAGGACTTCTGCTCCATCCGAAATTGCTTCTTTGATGGCTTTGACGTGGCTTTGTAAGTAATTGATTCGATAGTCGTCATGGATTTGTTTATCTTCTGTCAACTTGTCATACTCTCCTAAGCCATTTTCCGTAATCAGTACCGGCATGCGGTAACGGCTTGTGATACGACGCAGTCCGATCCTTAATCCTTCTGGGTCAATCTCCCAGTCCCAATTTGTTCGTTCGACAAATGGATTCTCAACTTTTTTATACATTCCAGGAACTCCAGTTTCTTCTGATGAACCTTTTTTTCCTGTCGTATTCATTTTTCCTGCACCAACTCCGTTTAATGGATTGAATGCATTCGTCGCCGTTTGATAGTAATTGATCCCAAGAAAATCTGGTTTAGCAGATTCTAGCAATTCTGCATCGCCAGCTTCAATCGTTGGTGCCCATCCTTTTTCTTCTAAGAACCTCATGGCAGCAATCGGATATTTTCCCCACATATAGACATCCATCCAATAATTGGCCATCAGGTCTTCTGCATTTTCAGCAGCCAGAACATTTTCAGGATTACTGTCAATTGGATAATTTGGCGTATACGCAAAGCTTGGTCCGATTTTTCCAGGCATTTCTAACTCGTGAAATTTATTGATGACAGATGCATTTGCTAAATTAGCAATATGGTTAACTTCATACATTCGTTTCGGGTCTGTCACACCTGGCGGATGTGCTGCTAACAAATAACCTAATGAAGTGAAGATATTTTGTTCATTCAAACTAATCCAGTAATGGACTTTCCCGCGGAATGCCTCAAATAATGTTTCTGCATAATGAGTGAAATCTTCAATGATCTGACGTGATTCCCAACCATTATATTCATCTTGCAATGCTTGTGGAAGATCCCAATGATATAAAGTCAACATAGGTTCGATATCGTTTTCAATCAATTCGTCGATCAATCTCTCATAAAAAGCGAGCCCAGCTTGATTGACTTCTCCTCGTCCATTAGGAAAAATCCGTGTCCAAGCTACAGAGAATCGGTAAGCTTTCAGACCTTGTTCTTTCATTAAAGCAATATCTTCTTTATAACGATGATAGTGGTCTACTGCCAAATCACCGTTCGTTCCTTTAAATGTCTTTCCAGGTATCCGTACAAATCGATCCCAGACTGATTCTCCTTTCCCATCTTCTTGCCAAGCTCCTTCTACTTGATACGCTGCAGAAGCAGAGCCCCACAGAAAATCTTTTGGAAATGAGGTAAGTTCTTTGTGTTCCATTCATCTCTTCCTTTCCTATAACCTTCAATCGTTCCTCTTTTAGAATAACACGAAACCCCTTCCACAACAAAATAAAATTATGTAAAGGAGGTTGTGACAGAAGTGGTCAGCTTCAAGAAACAAGAAGTAATGTACGAAAATTGCTTCTCAAAGTTTTGTAAAATTTCGGCTTATTTTTCGAAGAAGCTACTTCTGGAACACCGTGTATAAGAGGTTGTGAAAAAGCTGCCCTGCATCAAGTAATAAGAACAGCCAAATAAAAACAGCTTCTTATGTTTTTACTTGGCTGGATTTATTACCGCAGATGCAAGCTTTTGAACACCGTTTACCAAGAGGTTGTGAAATCAGCACTTTGACCTGAGTATTAGAGAAACAAACGGCAAAATAGTTCCTCATATTTTGCCGTTTTTTGAGCTAATACCGAGAGTCAGCTGATTGAACACCGTTTAAGAAAGAGGTTGTGAAAAAGTCGCTTAGTTTCGAGTAGTAAGAAAAATTTTGTGAAAATGGCTTTCTACATTTTTGCATAAATTTGGCTTAATACCGAGAAACTGGCTTTTGAACACCGTTTACCAAGAGGTTGTGAGCCTGCCATTCAGCTCCGAGTCACAAGGAGTTGGCAGGAGAATACTGTTTATTCGGAAAAAGGGACTGTGACACGTCTTTTGTCACAGTCCCCTATTTGTTAATTTCTCGGCGTAACATCTTCGCCAAACCATTTATCGGATATTTTTTGGAATTCACCTGTTTTCTCTAGTTGATCTAGGGCTTCATTGATTTTTTTCACTAATGTACTATCTGACTTTCGTGCACCAACTGCAAAATCCTCACTTTCATAAGAACCTTTTGTTATGTTGAAGTCTTCTAGTTCGTTTCTTTGTTTCAAATAATAGTCTGCGTATACTTTATCCATCAGCAGACCATCGACCCGTCTGCTTTTCAGATCGATCAATGCTTCATTAAAACTATCATACAAAACAGCATCTTGGTTTTTGACTATCTCTTTTAATACTTCTGGTTGTTTCGTAAATACATCATAACCAGATGACCCATTTTGCGCACCTAATCTCTTATTATTCATTTGTCCAAAGTTTGTGATTCCTGATTCTTTAGGTGTGATCAGCACTTGATCGTTTTCCATATAAGGTTTTGTAAATTGCACTTTCTTTTCTCTTGCCGGCGTTTTGGAATAGCCGTTCCATATCAAATCGATCGTTCCATTGTTCAGTTCAAATTCCTTCATTGACCAGTCAATGGGCTGAAAGTCTACCGTAATCCCATATTGTTCAAAGACTGCTTTGGCTAAATCAATATCAAATCCTGTGAGCTTCCCGTCTTTATCTCTAAATCCCATAGGAACAAATGTATCGTCTAAACCTATAACGATTTTTTTCTCTTCGTTGATAGTCGCCCAATTATCTGCTGAAGTTTTTTTGTTCGAACAGCCTGCAAAAAGAAGAAGACCTGCGATCAAAGCGAATAGAAAACTGGTTTTTTTCATCTCTATCTTCTCCTTTCTTAATGAATTGGGGAAACTTTTAGTAATTGATCACCGACATTTTCTGCAAATACTAAATCATGGGTGACAATAATTTGGGTTACCCCATCTTCTTTCAATGATAGGATCAAACGCTCGACTTGCTGGCGTAATTCAGGATCTAAAGCACTTGTTGGTTCATCATAAGCCAATACCCGTGGATTCATAGCCAATGCTCTGGCAATCGCTACCCGCTGTTTTTGTCCGCCAGAAAGCTGATAAGGATAGTTATTCAATAAATCACTAATCCCTAATGAAGCCGCTAATTCTTCTGCTTTTTTGGTGTATTCTTCTTTTGTCTGTTTCAATACCATTTTTGGTGCTAAGGTAATGTTTTCAAAAATATTCAGATGTGGAAATAGCTGGAAGTCTTGGAATACGACTCCTACAACTTGTTCTTTCATTTTAAGCTCGAATGGGTTGAACGGTACACCATCTAAATAAAATTCTCCGCTGTCAGAACTTTCTAAGCCAGCCAAGATACGTAAAAGCGTGGTTTTACCGCCACCGGAAGGCCCTACGATAGCTAATGTTTTCCCATCTGGAATGATTAGATTCAAATCTTTGATTATTTTTTTTTCACCAAATGCTTTGTTCACTTTCTTCAATTCAATCATATTTCTTCCTCCTATCAGTTAGCGGTAATAATTTAATTTTCCTTCAACTTGTTTCATTACGATTGTTAGAATACCAGTCAATGTAAGATAGATGATTGCCACGCCTAGCAAAGGCAGTAAAGTCGCGTCGCGTTCCATCGCGATTTTCCCAGCACGCATTACGTCACCTAAACCTAATATATAGATCAAGGAAGAATCTTTGACCAAGTTGATAACTTCATTCCCTACAGAAGGTAAAACAATCTTTGTCACTTGTGGGATGACGATTTTCGTCACCGTTTGAAAGGGACTTAATTGCAAAACTTGCGCTGCTTCATATTGACCTTGAGGAATCGATTGTATCCCTCCACGAAAGATCTCTGCAAAATAAGCTGCATAGTTTAAGATAAAGGCAATGAGTGCTGCTTCGAAACGATCAAAAACGATCCCAATCGTCGGCAACCCATAAAAAATAAAAATCAGTTGCAACAACAGCGGTGTTCCCCGCATAACCCACACATATGTTTGAAGCAAGTAGCGTAGCGGCTTAAAATGCAAAGACAATCCTAATGCTAAAACAATCCCTAATGGTAATGAGCCAATCAAGGTAAATAAAAATAATTTCAATGTTGTGAGTGCTCCTACTAATAATTGCGGCATAACTTCAATCAAATACTCCATCTTCTTTTCCTCCTTTAAAATAAAAAAATCCTCTTGGCAAATGCCAAGAGGACGTATTATACGTGGTTCCACCTCTGTTTATTTTTTCCTTACAGAAAAAACCTCACACAGTCGTTGCCGTTCAGATGAAAACAAAACGTCCTTTGATCCGAAGATCAAAGGACGTTAATCACGTGGTTCCACCTTTTTTTACCGGCTCCTCACGGAAAAGCCAGCCTTATCTGGTCATCTAGCAACGACCGCAGCTGTAACGGGCTCCCCGGATTTTCCTACTATACGCTTCAGAAAATCGACTCCAAGATGTGTTTCACGGTTAACTGCTGCCTCTTTCCACCAACCAGAGACTCTCTAAAAACACCTAACGGCTACTCTTCTTTTCGATGTCATTTATTTTAACTTTACGTGTAATTTACATGATTATTTTTCATTTGTCAACTCTTTTTTATGATACACTAATAAAAAAAGGAGGGTGATGCGCGATGAGTCGTGCAACCGAACAAGAAGCTTATGAACTACTAAAAAAACTGGATATCTCTTTTCAAAAAGTCGATCATCCTGCGATTACGTCAGTCAAAAATGTCCCTTTTTCCCTACCTGGTCCGCAAGTAAAAAATCTATTATTGAAATCAAGAAAAGGAAAACAAATCTATCTTGTCATCTTGCCTGATGAAAAGCATGCCGATTTAAAAGAACTAGCTGAACAATTAAAAGAAAAGCGCTTATCTTTTGTTTCTGAAGAACAGCTTCCTGACCTCCTAGGCGTTCCAGCAGGTACAGTAACTCCATTAGCATTGATGCACGACAAAGAGAAACAAATCCAAGTCGTGATCGATGCTGCTATTGATCGTCAAGATACCGTAGGCTTTCATCCAAATATCAATACCACTACGTTGATCATAGATTTTTCCGACTTTGAAAAAATACTTGCTTACTTAGAACATCTGCCAGTTTATGAAAATTTGTAATGATAGAGTAGTTTTCTTATTTCCCAATTCAAGCGTCTTTTTCTTTATTTAGCACAAAATATATCAGAAATTCTTTTGGCCAATCAAACAATGTAACAACTAGTATGAACGCTGAAAACTAATACGAGTATTCTTCCATAGTTAGCCAAATCCATATTTATTGATTCTACGAAAAAAGAAGCATATATAAAAATGCTTCTTTTTTCGATTATAAATCGGAATTTTATTCTTTTGATTTCAGTCATATTTAACAAAAAATATTATATTCTAACTAAACTTTTTTATATTTTTGTAAGAATATCCCAGCACAGATAGTTACTATCAATAAACCAATGATTACAGCAAAACTAGATTTTTTACTACTTGTTTTAGGAAGAATGCTTTTTGATTTATTTGTTATCTGTTTAGGTACAGCTCTCTTACTAATATAATTGCTTCTTTGTTCGCTGGATTCTCCTGTATGAGCAAATATTTGCAATTTTTGAGAGAATAGATTTCTAATTTTCTCTCTCTCTGTCTTCTCTGGAAAATTTTTCCACGGTGTTATATGGCTACCTGGTATAGATATATTTGTTTTTTCCGGTGTATAACTGTTTTTGATGTTATACCCGTCAATCGTCGTACTGTATTCGGGCACGTTGTCTTCCGTTACAGTATAGATGATTTCTTGCCCGTCTCTGTATTTTGGCAGATTTGTGAAACGATAGCGCCAATCATCTTTTTCACTTACTTCTTTGTGTTGGATCGGTTGACCGTCGGCTAATAGATTTACTGTGATCGTCGTCGGTCGTTTGCCGTCTTGGTTCTCATTGTCTTCCCATGTTTTTTGTCCAGAAACCTCTTTGGTTTCTGGTACATGGGTATTGGTAATAACGATGTTTCCATCCTTTGTTTGTTTAACTTCACTGGTATAGCCAGCTACTTTGGTCAACTCTTCCACTCGATAAGTGATAGCTTGACCTTTCGCCTTTTCTGCCAATTCGTTCCACGTGGTCGTCCAGTGATTCTCCTCGCTCAGTTCTACTGCTTCGCCTACTTTTTGGTTATTAGCATACAGCTGGACTTGGATACTTTGAGGTCGTAACCCATCTTGGTTATTTCCATCATCCCATACTTTAGTAGCGCTTAGACTAGTTTTACCCGGTGTATAACTGTTTTTGATGTTATACCCTTCAATTGTCGTACTGTATTCGGGCACGTTGTCTTCCGTTACAGTATAGATGATTTCTTGCCCGTCTCTGTATTTTGGCAGATTTGTGAAACGATAGCGCCAATCATCTTTTTCACTTACTTCTTTGTGTTGGATCGGTTGACCGTCGGCTAATAGATTTACTGTGATCGTCGTCGGTCGTTTGCCGTCTTGGTTCTCATTGTCTTCCCATGTTTTTTGTCCAGAAACCTCTTTGGTTTCTGGTACATGGGTATTGGTAATAACGATGTTTCCATCCTTTGTTTGTTTAACTTCACTGGTATAGCCAGCTACTTTGGTCAACTCTTCCACTCGATAAGTGATAGCTTGACCTTTCGCCTTTTCTGCCAATTCGTTCCACGTGGTCGTCCAGTGATTCTCCTCGCTCAGTTCTACTGCTTCGCCTATTTTTTGGTTATTAGCATATAGCTGGACTTGGATACTTTGAGGTCGTAGCCCATCTTGGTTATTTCCATCATCCCATACTTTAGTAGCGCTTAAACTAGTTTTACCCGGTGTATAACTGTTTTTGATGTTATACCCTTCAATTGTCGTACTGTATTCGGGCACGTTGTCTTCCGTTACAGTATAGATGATTTCTTGCCCGTCTCTGTATTTTGGCAGATTCGTGAAACGATAGCGCCAATCATCTTTTTCACTTACTTCTTTGTGTTGGATCGGTTGACCGTCGGCTAATAGATTTACTATGATCGTCGTCGGTCGTTTGCCGTCTTGGTTCTCATTGTCTTCCCATGTTTTTTGTCCTGAGACTGAAATGACTTCTTTATTCTCATTTGTAACGACTAGCCCGTTTTCAATTTTTTGATAACCTGAAGGGACATAATCATTTCCGTTTTGATCTACTTCTTGCACTTTAAACGTATATTCGTTTCCACTATCATCATACTGTTGGATATCTTCCCAAGTCACTGAAGTTATTCCATTGTCTAATCGTTTTGTTTCTGCATCAGGAACTGGTTCCCAATTGTTTGTACTTGCTCTGAATAATTTAAAATAAATACTCGGTCTTGGAGTGGTTCCACCGTTCCAAATTTTAGTTGCTGTGATGTTCGTAACCTTTTTCTTGTTATAAATAGGTAAACTGACTCCCTCTGTATCATTTTCGTTTATGGAGAATTTGAGTTCATTTGAACTTAGTGGATCAAAATCAATCCAATTGGGTGCTTCTTTTTCTTTTACAACATAGTCTCCTACTTGCAGGCCTTTGATACTAGCTTCTCCCTGTTCATTCGAAGTCAACAGGATACTAGACTGTCCTTGAATAGGCTGTTCATCTGCTCGTCTTAATTCGAAAGTCACATTTGGGATACCAATCTCTGTGTCATTGATATATTTGAAAATCTTCAATTCGCCTCTAACTGTACCGTTGACTCCACCAGAAGCTGAAATATTTTTAACTGTATGATTGAAACTTTCTCCATCAACAGCAGGTTTATTAAATTCTTTAAACCAAGCTTCCGAATGATTCTCAAAATTTATTTGTTCTGGGTTTTCTATGATCGTCTTATAACTCACCATTATTTTCCTAAGATTGACAAAGTTTTTTGGTATAGTTATTTCAATGTAATTATCAGTTACTGAAAAATTAAATGTAGCGCCGGGGAAATCTTGTAAAAATTGTTGGATTCCCTCTTCTCCTCTATAAACCTTCTGTTCACCTAAGTGTATTTGATTAATTTCAAACGTACTTGGATCTAATCTTTGTCCACTTTGGATTTCATCACTGATTTTAACTGGTTGTTCAACATAAGTGCCGTTATTGTTAATATTCAAAAACCATCGAATGTGCTTAGTATCTTCAGGTAGCATGTCTCCTGTTTTATAATAAAAAACGCTAGAAGAAGAACCAGAAGCTGGCTTTGTCACATTTACAGTAGCTGTTTTATCACCGCTCGTCACGGTGAATGGTCCCGTATTTTCTTCACCGGTATCGGTTACGTTTCTGGCCTGTATCTCAAATTGCCCCCAACCTTCTACTGAGTCTAGGTTTTTAATATTTTCATTAAACACAACCTGCGCAGAATCTTTTCTGACCGTTAAAGTTCCAACATTTTTATTTTCAATCATTAATGGGATTTCTTTTTGGAATCCTTCACCGCGAATATTTCCTTCACTTGGCCAATTGATCCAAAGATAATCACCTGGTTGGATATTTTGTTTTTTTTCGTCAAACGAGAATTTTACTTTTATGTTTCCTCCATCTGTAATATTCGTTGGGTCCACGGTCAACGAAGTGACATTACTGCTGATATCTCTGCCTGCATCCGCATAGACATGAACAGGAATCAGTGATGTTATATTAGTAATAATAAATAACATTGATAAAATAATATTTCTACACTTTTTCATTTTTTCTATCTCCCCTATTTTAACTAAAAATAAAACCTACTATATCATCTCTCAAAAATCCTTTCTTCAATTCCTCCCCCACTCATTTCCAATCTTTTAACTAAAAAATTGATAGTTATTTTACAAATATTTATAAAAAATAAATATGCCAAAAAACTGTTTTTACAAGGTTTTTCCTAATGTAAATTATTTTTTCGCATATATTCATTTTATTTTACTTATTACTTTCATTTTTTCAATCTATATTTCCAATTTTTAACTTACAAAAATGCAACATTAATAAATAACGATAGTTTCATAAAATACACTTTTAATTAACATTATTAGTTTATACTAGCTGTTTTTGTGTTAATTAAAGGATAAAATACAATATAAAGAAACATCTGTTTCTTTATTTAGAATAAAAAAATACAGACTCTGTTCAAATAAATGAACCTAGCCTGCATTATGTGATTGACTATACTTTTTAATTCATTGAGATGAATAACTCGTTTTTATAAATGCCCAAAAGTAATCGGTGCCGAAGCCATTCCTCGACCTAATTCTTTTTCAAATTTTCCTATTGTTGATATCTCCATATAAAACGGTGATACTGGTTTAGACAATTCTCCCCTGATTGCTAACGGACGTAAACTACGTTCCAAATTATTTATGACTTTAGGATAATACTGACCTTTTTCTAAGCCTGTCTTTGCGTCTATCAAAAGTATACGTTCCTTTTCTTTGATCTCTGGATTTAAAACGAGATCATATAATTTTAGTACCATGTTTTCTATTTCTTCACTTTTAGACATCACGATTTCCTCCCAAAAATATATTTCTTCCCACTACATTCTATAAACAAAGTATACGCTACATCTAGATTTTTTTAAATCATTACTGGATTGTTAAAACCTTTCAATACACTGTTATGGCAACGATTTTTATTTTAAAAACATTCTAAATTAAATCAGTAAAAATTTTTATTCTAAGATTTTTATTAGAATTACGCCTAATTTGTGTCTCTCAGGGCAATTCTAAGAACGTTTCAAGAGATAGCGACACTATCGTTATCGAAAAAGGCGAAAACCTATCTCATTTTCTGCTAATGTGAGTTGGTTTAGCTTTTGTTAATATGACTTTATGAAAATGGAGGTAATTAAATATGATTTTTCCTAAAGTTAATGAAGCAAGCTTGAATAAAGGATCCTTTTTCCATATCTATGAAAACGAAGATTTTGAACTGTATAATATCCTTTCACAAAAAGAGGTCATCGAAAACCAAATAATCTGCCATCCAATTATTTACAAATCTATTTTCAAGCATGCATTTTTTGCTTCCAATGATTTTCAAAGAATGGAGATTACCGACTGTATATTCGAAAACTGTGATTTTTCAGGCTGTATATTGACAAAAAGCATGTTGCATCGCGTGAAATTTGTCAATTGTAAATTAACAGGTACTAAATTGATGGAAAGTTATATTGGGAACACGTTATTCGAGAATTGTAAAATGGACTATGTAAATTTATCTGGTTCAAACATAAAAGAAAGTAACTTTGAGCACTCTGTCTTATCAAGCGCAGATTTTGTAGACTGTTCCCTCACTAAAACAATGTTTTATACTAATGATCTAGAAAATGCTAGCTTTTTTGATACTGATTTAAAAAATATTGATTTAAGTAGCAACTCCTTTGAAATGATTGAAGTACGCCCGGAACATCTAAAAAATTGTACGCTTAATCAGTTGCAAGCACTTGGTTTTGCTAGAAAATTTTTACAAATAAAAGTAGTATAATCAAAATGAATATATAAAATAAATTTTTAGCAATACAAATATTCATAAAAAAACATTGCCTATTTTAACTCTTCATGTATACTGACTCTATCTTCAAAAACTGAATAGTAGGAGTTATTATCATGAATAACATTTTAGGAAAAAAAATAGAACTAAAAAAAGGGATATTGGGCACTATTGTCGTTGTACTCGGTTTGTTAGGGTTGCTATTTGCGCCATCCATCATTAGCATTTTTTCTTTAACTATCACTGGATTTATAGCATTTATACTTGTTTTTGGTAAAAAAGATACGAAAAATATGTTCTCGAAACCTGTCGCTCCTGTCAAAAATATAGCCAAATATTTTTTTATCAATGTAGTAATCAGTGCCGCAGTCTCGGTATTTTTGCAACAAATTTTGAAATGGGGTTTAACAGGCAATCCAATAAATGAGGCTTTCAGCCCGTTATTATTTATTATTTTGCCTATCATGATACTTGGAGAAGAATTGTTCTCAGTGTATTTTCTCGCTATTTTTTCTAGTAAGTTCAGCATTCCTGTCGCTAGTTTCTTGTCAGCAATCATCTTTGGATTTATCCATTACAGTACTTATGATAATGGAAATATTTTACACACTGTAGCACACATCCTTTTGATACAAGGGGTGGCAAGATTGTTATTCAACCAAGCTGCCATTAAAAGCAACTCGATCATTACAAGTTGGGTAGTTCATGTGATATTTGATTTCACAGCTATATTGCTAGTCGTTTTATTCTCCTAAATTTTTATAGAAATAATACATGCTCTATTGCTAAGAAAGCATACTTTATTTCCTTTAAACAAAAAGACAGATGTATCAATGGATTAAAAATCCTTGATACATCTGTCTTCTCTTTTAATGCCAGCTATAGGGATCGAACCTACGACCTACGCGTTACGAGTGCGTTGCTCTACCAACTGAGCTAAGCTGGCCTTATCCAAAAGAAATTATATACTCTATTTGGCTGATTGTAAAGAGTCCGATGGAAAATTAGTTTAATTTCATGATATTTTTCATAAAACGTGGTATAATTGATGTGAAAGGCAGGTTTTATGAAAATGGCAACTTTTGGAAAATTTGATACAACTATCGTACCATCGGAAATTGGTGAAAAATTCAAGATCAATACTCACGTAATGTTCACAATTCACGGCAAGTCGCAAACTGGAACGATTTCAAAGCAATTGAAAAATTCCGCTGTTGTTGAGATTGATGAAACTGCAGAAAATGCGAACTTGATGACGCAAAGTAAGGGTGTAGTAATCGTTAACTACAAAGAACTAAAAAAGATTTGAATTTGACCATCTCTGCATTTTTGGGATGGTTTTTTTATATGCAAACGAAAGCTGTGAAAAAGCTGTTCTGCATCAAACGTTAAAAATGACCAAAAAAGGATGTGACAAAAGCTGTGTCACACCCTTTTTCGTATTTACTTATTTTGTACCAAACAAACGGTCACCCGCATCCCCTAGTCCAGGAACGATATAACCATGTTCATTCAATTTTTCATCTAGAGAAGCTGTATAGATGTCAATATCAGGATGCGCTTCTTGCAAAGCTTTTACTCCCTCAGGTGCTGCTACCAAACAAACAAATTTGATGTTCGACGCGCCACGTTCTTTCAATGCATCGATTGCCATGATTGCTGATCCGCCTGTTGCCAACATTGGATCTACTACAAACAACTGACGTGCATCAATGTCTTCTGGAAGTTTGACGAAATATTCATGTGGTTCCAATGTTTCTTCATCTCGATAAAGACCGATATGTCCCACTTTAGCAGCTGGAATCAATTCCAAGATACCGTCAACCATTCCAATACCTGCGCGCAAGATTGGAATAATCGCTACTTTTTTACCAGACAACGTTTTTTGTGTTGTTTCAGTGATCGGTGTTTCGATCACGATGTCTTCCAACGGCATATCGCGTGATACTTCATATGCCATCAACATAGCGATTTCATCGACTACTTCACGAAAAACCTTTGTTCCGCAGTTTTTGTCCCGAATAATAGTTAGTTTGTGTTGAATCAATGGATGATCGATCACTTGAAATTTGCCCATTTTTTAAGCTCTCCTTTGTTCTGTCGTTTCTTTTTAATTGTAAAACAAAATCAAGTGATTGACTAGTCAAACTCGCCATTTTTCCTAAGAAAATCCGTTTTTGAAAAGAAGTTTTCCTGTGGACAAGCAAAGCTTATTCTTTTTTCTTGATCCAAGAAGTAGATAATGCCATTGCTGCACGCGTTGCCTTTGTCTGATCCATAGCATTTACCATGACAAAATCATGGATGATTCCTTGGAAGCGTACTTGTGTAACAGGAACCCCTGCATCACGAAGTTTGCGCGCATAAGCCTCACCTTCATCTCTTAATACATCCGCTTCTCCCGTTAAAATCATTGCTGGAGGAAGATCATTTAGTTCATTCAGGTCTGCTCTCAAAGGCGAAGCTGTGATTTCAGCACGCTCTTCCTCATTCGTCGTGTATTGATCCCAAAACCACATCATTCCTTCTCTTGTCAAAAAATAGTTTTCCCCGAATTCATGATAGGAATCTGTATCAAAATCAGCGTTTGTGACTGGATAATACAGCAATTGCTTGGATATTGGGAGGCCCTTTCGTTCTTTTGTTAAGATCGTCATGACTGTAGCCATGTTACCACCTACTGAATCTCCTGCAACGATTAGATTCTCGAGATCCAGATTTTTTGACTTGGCTAATTTATTCAGCTGTTGCAACACAGCATAATTTTGTTCAATTGCTGTTGGATATTTTGCTTCTGGTGATCGACTATATTCTGGAAAGACAACGACGGAATTCGTACGAACCGCAAGTTCTCTGATCAATTTATCATGGGTTTGAGCACTGCCAAAAACCCAGCCTGCTCCATGAATATAAAAAATAACTGGTAATTTATCCATATTCCCTTCTGGTCGTACGAGACGAATATTGAGTTTTCCCCATTCGCCAGTATCCACCATCAAGTCTTCAATATCAACGGAATATTTGTTCACAGGTGATTCTTGTACTTCTTCTAGTAAAGCTCTTCCTTCTTCCGGTGCTAGTTCATAGATACGCGGATGAGGCGCATTTGCATCACTGAATGCTACTGCTTCCTTTTCTAACGAGATACGATCAGTCATGACTTTTCCTCCCTGAGATTTAGTGTGAAGACTAAAATTACACCTCATATACTAGAGAGCATCACCGATATTGTCAAAGAATCCGTTTTCCCAAAAAATAAACAGAAAAAAACAGAAAAGCCCAGCATTGAACTTTTCTGTTTACTAATGGAATTTAAATTTTTATTTTTTATGCAACGGAAATTTTTCAGTTAATTCGCGTACACCTGTTTTGACTTCGTCTAGTTGAGCGTTATCATCTTTTGCTTGTAATGCTTTGACAACTAGTTCAGCCACTTTTACAGCATCTTCTTCTTTGAACCCGCGAGTAGTGATTGCTGGCGTGCCGATTCGAATACCGCTTGTTTTGAATGGACTTAGTGTTTCAAAAGGAATCGAGTTTTTATTTACAGTGATATTCACACTGTCCAAAATGCTCTCTGCTTCTTTTCCATTTATACCTAACTCGCGAACATCGATCAACATCAGATGATTATCTGTCGCCCCTGAAATGACTCTGGTTCCAATTGCTTGATTGAAAACTTTGACCATTGCTTTTGCATTGGCGATGATTTGTTCACTATATTCTTTAAATGCAGGATCTAATGCTTCTTTGAATGCTACTGCTTTACCCGCAATCACATGCTCTAGAGGGCCGCCTTGAATACCAGGAAATACCGCACTATTTATTTTTTTTGCTAATGCTTCATCGTTTGTCAAAATCATGCCGCCTCGAGGGCCACGCAATGTTTTATGAGTGGTAGTCGTTGTGATATCTGCATAAGGAACTGGATTAGGATGAAGTCCTGCTGCTACTAATCCTGCGATATGTGCCATATCTACCATCAGTTTTGCGCCTACTTCATCTGCGATTTCTCTGAATTTCGCAAAGTCGATCGTTCGTCCGTAAGCACTGGCACCTGCTACGATCAATTTTGGTTGATGTTTTCTAGCTAAAATACGTACCACATTATAATCAATAACTTCTGTTGTCGGATCAACACCGTAAGCAACAAAGTGATAGGTTTTGCCACTGAAGTTGACTGGTGATCCATGTGTTAGATGTCCGCCTGCGGAAAGATCCATTCCTAAGATCGTGTCCCCTGGTTCTACCAAAGCGAGATAAGCAGCCGTGTTGGCTTGAGAGCCGGAGTGAGGCTGGACGTTCGCAAATTTCGCTCCGAATAATTCTTTTGCACGGTCAATCGCTAAATTTTCAACGATATCGACAAATTCACACCCACCATAATAGCGATGCCCTGGATAACCTTCTGCGTATTTATTTGTCAAGATACTTCCTTGTGCAGCCATCACTGCTTCGGAGACAAAGTTTTCAGAGGCAATCAGCTCCAAATTATGTTCTTGTCTTTCTTCTTCTTTGGCGATCGCAGCCCAAAGATCAGGGTCAAACGTTTTGTAATCTACCACAAACAACAGCTCCTTTTTATTTTCCTACAATTTTATTTTTCCCATCAAAAACAAATTGCCAAATATTCGTATCTCTTCTATTACGATTAGTTACGCTTAGTTTTTCGTTCACTGATAGAAGATTTACTTGATAGCATTGTATCATACTAAAAGAATGCGACAATAACCAATTGATCATTTTTCAAAATAATTTTGTCCTGCTGCTTTTTTCAAGCGATTCATATAAGCATTCCCCAATCCAGTTTCTGGATATACTTGTACAAAAATCAAATCTAATCCAAGTGTTGGTTCATCTAATCCTCTTAGACCTGCAAACAATCCTTTAGCCGCCGCTTCTACTGAGTTGTCGTTATACATATAAACAGCTGCAGTATCTGTCCGCACTTGATCCGCAATTTCGGGGCTTGCTATGACACCTGCACGGATCTTCTTATTTTTTGCCCATTGAGCTGCAGTTGACCAATCGCCATCTCTGACCATCAGAACACGTGTATCGGGTGAGTAGTGTTTGTATTTCATCCCAGGCGCTTTTGGTGTTTCATTTTCTTTTACAAGATGCTGATCAATAGCAACAGGAGATTCGATGACTGCTTCGATTTGTTCTTTCGTTACTGCGCCTGGTCGCAAGATCATAGGCGCCACTGCTGGATCACTTAAGTCAAGAACTGTGGACTCTACACCAATTCGCGTAGCACCGTCATCAATAATCCCGGTAATTTTTCCTTGTAGATCATGATATACATGATCTGCAGTCGTTGGACTTGGTTTTCCCGACGTATTTGCACTTGGACCGACAAGCGGAACACCGGAAAGTTCGATTACTTCTAGTGTTTTTTTGTTATCCGGCATACGAAATGCAGCTGTGGATAATCCTCCCGTCACAACTGAGGGCAAAGTGTCTTTTTTGATCTTAAATATCAAAGTTAGTGGTCCAGGCCAGAAGTTCTTCACAATCTTCTCTGCTGCCGGATGAAAGTTGTCCACATACTCTTTTACTTGTTCAAAAGAGGCGACATGGACGATTAATGGATTATCTTGCGGTCTCCCTTTTACAGAAAACACTTTCTTGACAGCGTTTGGTAAAAGAGCGTTGGCGCCCAATCCGTATACTGTTTCGGTAGGAAAAGCAACAAGTTCTCCTTCTTTCAGTGCTTCGGCTGCCTCTTGCAATTCTGTTTCATCATATCGTTTCGTTTCCACAGTTTATCCACAACCCCTTTTTCATACATTCTTATTTTGTCTGAGTTTATCCTCAAGTTTTCCACTGTTTGTGGATAATCTATTTGTCAATAGTGGATAAACTTGTTGATAAACCAAAAAGTCGTTTACATCCTTGTCAAATAAGTGTTTTTTTATAATAAAAAAACAAATAAAAAATTTTTCATCCACAACTTCAACCATAAACTTGGATCATTCGTTCATTGCCAAAAAGATCCTTTTTTATCGCCACTTTTTTATCTGGAAATGCTTGCTGAAATATTTTTTTTACTGCTTCACCTTGGCGAAATCCGATTTCTAAAAAAATCTTTCCATTTGATTTTAGTACGCTTGGTGCTTCAACTGCTATTTTTTCATAAATAGCTAATCCATCGTTCTCAGCAAAAAGGGCCATTTTAGGTTCGAATGACCGGACACTTTCATCCATCAGTTCCCATTCATTCCGACTGATGTACGGCGGATTAGAAATAATCACATCAAATTGCTGATCCATTACTGGTCCTAATGTATCTCCATGATAAAAACTGATTTTCGTTCCTTCTTTCTGAGCATTTTCTTTCGCTACTTCTAATGCTTCTTCTGAAAGATCCACAGCAGATACATGCCAATTTCTTCTTGCTGCTTTCAAACTAATAGCAATTGCTCCAGTCCCTGTCCCAATATCTATCACTTCCAATGGTACATCAGGCGTCTCGTCTAAACACCATTCGACTAACTCCTCTGTTTCTGGTCGAGGGATCAGTGTTGCTTCAGTTACCTTTAACCGATGATCATAAAAATCTGCATATCCTAGCAAATACTGAGGTGGATGATCTGCAAGCAGAAGTCGCAGATCGGTTTCGATCAACCGCTGTTCTTCTTCTGAAATCTCTTCGTTCATATGAAGGAGCCAATCAAGTTTTTTCCATTGTTTTCGTTCCAAAAATAAAAATTGGATACTATATGCTTCTTTCCCATGATCCTCTAAAAAAGAAGAAGCCCGTGACAGGACTTCTCGATAGGTCATTTTACCCATTTTGCATAGCTTCCAGTTTTGATGTTTGATCATACATGATCAATGCATCAACGATCTCATCTAATTTCCCTGCTAAAATCTGATCTAATTTTTGGATAGTTAATCCGATACGATGATCAGTCACACGATTTTGCGGGAAATTATACGTCCGGATCCGTTCTGAACGATCCCCAGTTCCGACTGCTGATTTTCGATTGGCATCATACTCGCTTTGTGCTTCTTGCTGGATCTTATCGTACACACGAGCACGCAAGATTTTCATTGCTTTTTCACGGTTCTTGATTTGAGAACGTTCATCTTGCATAGCAACAACGATCCCTGTTGGTAAGTGAGTCAAACGTACAGCAGATGCTGTTTTATTGACGTGCTGTCCGCCAGCACCTGAAGCATGATAGATATCTGTACGGATATCTTTGTCTTCAATATCGATCTCTACTTCTTCAGCTTCTGGCATCACGACAACTGTTGCGGTGGAAGTATGGATACGCCCTTGCGATTCAGTTGAAGGAACACGCTGGACGCGGTGCGCACCACTTTCATATTTTAATTTCGAATATACGTTGTCTCCGGTGATCATCATGATCACTTCTTTATATCCACCGATTCCGGTAACGTTAGCTTCCATCACTTCTGTTTTCCAGCCTTGTGCTTCAGCATACTTTTGGTACATATTGAAAAGATCGCCAGCGAATAATGCTGCTTCGTCTCCGCCTGCTGCTCCACGGATTTCCATGATGATATTTTTATCGTCATTTGGATCTTTTGGTAAAAGCAAGATCTTGATTTTTTCTTCTAAGACTTCTTTTTCTTTTTTTAATTCAGATAATTCTTCTTTTGCTAGTTCAGCCATTTCATCATCCAATTTTTCACCAAGCAGTTCTTCTGTATCGGTGATTCCTTGTACTACTTCTTTATAACGACGATAAACTTCGACTGTTTCGCGCGTGTTTGCTTCTTCTTTTGAAAGCTGCATAAAACGCTTTGTATCAGAAATCACTTCTGGGTCACTTAAAAGTTCTCCAAGCTCTTCATAACGGTCTTCAATTGCTTGTAATTGATCGTACATGCTTATTCTCCTTCTGTAATCATTGATGGGTGAAAGTAATGTTTTCGACAAACGGGGTAATAAGCTTCATTTCCGCCGATTTGCACTTGATCGCCTTCATAAACAGGGTTTCCATCAATATAATGTAAATTCATGATTGCTTTTTTGTGGCAGAACCAACAGATTGTTTTCATTTCTTCGATTTTGTCTGCATAAAGCAATAAATATTTTGATCCTTCAAATAACTCGTTTCGAAAATCATTTTTCAAACCAAATGCCATAACCGGAATATCCAATTCGTCCACAATTCTCGTAAAAGCAATGACATGTTTCTTTTTTAAGAATTGCGCTTCATCGATCAGCACACAATAGGGTTTGCTTTCCATTTTCTGAATTACGTCAAATACGTCTGTTTCTTCAAATATCGGCATCGCATTACGTTTCAGTCCGATTCGGCTTGAAACAACGCCTAAACCATCTCTTGTATCAATACCGCTTGTCATTAAGACAACTGGCTTATTTTGTTCTTCATAATTATGTGCGACTTTTAGGATCTCGATCGTCTTGCCGCTATTCATTGCGCCATACTTAAAAAATAGTTGTGCCATGCTCTTTTTCACCTTCCAGTTTGTTCCTATGGTATTATACTTGATTTTCAGCATTTTTTACAGTGAGAATTTTCATCAAGCACAGATTAGTATTAAATCTATTGCTCACTTTTGTTCCAATTTTTTGACAAGAACTAAACATGGGTTCCATTCATCCCATAAATTTGGAAAAACTTCCAACCTTGAAAATCCTAATGATTCGTAGAAACAAATAGTTTGATCATATATAGAGTAGTGCCCCTCGTCTACAGTCTTCACTTGCAAATATTTGTAATGTTTTGCTGCGTAACCTTCTGCTTCTTTAAAAAGTTTTGTTCCTAATCCTTGGTGATGATAGTCTTTTTTTATTCCCATACAATAGATTTCGGCAGTATCTTCACTTGTCTGTGAAAGAGTGATAAAGCCTAAATATTCTTCTTTTCTTTTTTCACACCATAAAGGTAGTTTACTTGATTCCTCGATATATTTTTCCGTTGATTCAGGAAGCCCAAACCACTCAGGCAAGTCTAGTAATATTTCTCGGACACACTTTCCTTTTTCCTCTCTATCTTTTACAAACGATATCGGCATTTCTTTCTAGATTCTCCCTTTTTGAATTGAGTATAGCATGCTTTCTTTCTTTTCACGTGCTATAATAAGTTAAAATTTCAAAGTTTTACGTAAGGAGCTATTTGATGACAAAAAATATTTTTGATTCCATCGCTAACCATTATGATTCCCCTGACCGTCAAGCATTAGCCAAGATTATTCGCGAAGAACTAACTACTTATCTACCGCGCGACAGCCACCAAAAAGTCCTGCTGGATTATGGAGGCGGAACTGGGCTTGTTAGTTTACCGCTTGCGGAAAGATTCAAAGAACTGATCATTGCCGATGCTTCGGAAACTATGCTGAAAATGGCAGAAGAAAAGATCCAAGCAGCAGATCTGAAAAATGTCCGAACGATCCACGCTGATGCTTCTGTCGAATTTCCTGCTGTCCAAGCTAATCTCATCCTTCTATCACTTGTACTTTTACACATTCCTGATACGGAGAATATTCTTACAAAACTTTATGAAATTTTAGCTCCTGGCGGTCAATTGATCATCGTAGACTTTGACAAGAATGAACAAATTAGTCATCCGAAAGTCCATAATGGCTTTAGCCAAGAAGAATTGAATAATCGATTGGAAAAAATGGGCTTTGTCTCTGCTACTAGTCATACCTTCCATCGTGGGGAAAAGCTATTTATGAACAAAAACGCTTCGCTTTTCTTATCCATCAGCCAAAAAGCTTAAAATGAGATTGCAAAAAAAGTGAGCAACTCCAAGAAATAAGAAGGAATTTTCGGAAAAAGAAGCTGTGACAAAAAACATGTCACAGCTTCTTTTTATTTTTTCATCACATGATTTTAATTTCTGAAAGAGGCCAATAACGGAAAACAACTTTTCCTTGGATCATATCTTTGTCGACTAACCCAAACATTCGGCTGTCTTTTGAAATCAAGCGGTTATCGCCGAGAACAAGATACTTTCCTTTCGGCACAGTATATTCAAAGTCACTCGTAAAGGTGGATGAACTTTCTGCTTGTGCTTGGAATCCTGAGCTATAAGCATATTCTCCTTGTAACTTATCTTCTGAAAATTCTTTTTTGAACTCATCCAGATAAGGTTCATCATACTTTTTGCCATTAATGGTCAACTGGTCATTTTCCATCTTGACTGTATCTCCAGGCATACCGATGATCCGTTTAACAATCATCCGTTCTTCATCCCCCGGTTCCTTTGTAGTAATAATATCCATTCGTTCATAGTTTGAGATCTTAGATGAAATCAATCGTTGTCCATCACTTAATGTAGGGTCCATCGAATGCCCGTTTACAGTAACTGGTGTAAACACGTACACTCTAGCTAATAAAATAGCCGCTAATACAAGGATCAAAATCCCCCAATTTTTCAAAAATTCTTTCACAGCTTACCTCCTACTTGTATTTTTCTCGTTATTTATTACGTTTTTTCACAATACTTCGTTGTACTTTCTTTATTCTACAATGTTTATAAATGAAAGGAAAGAATAAGTGATGTGTTCGTCTTATCTTTCTCGTTATATAAAAAAGGAACGTGACAAAAGACGTGTCACATCCCCCTTATTCCGAATAAACGTTTTTATCGCAACCACTGATACACGGCGTTTCATCACATTATGAATGTCTTCTTCTTTGGCTACGACTATAAACCACTGGTTCTTCCTGCGACTGTGCCTTTTTTGCAATCAATTTCAGACGATAAGACTCATGATAGCGTAACCCGTCTTTGACAAAATCACCGCCGACGATGAACAATCCTACAGGTTCCAATGTGTCTTCTGTTGAGTCAAGTCGAATGGTCCCTACTTTTTCCATGTCCGAGTAGCTTCGTCCAATATTTAGAACATACTCTTTCTCTCCTGTTTTCTTGACATAGTAATAAGGATACAATGTATTTCTGTCGACCAGAAATCCATCCATGCGACCGAGTTCATTTGTTTTGATCTCACCATTTCCAATCAAATACCGCATATTCTCGGCTAATTTCAATTGATAATCTTCGTCATAAGAAACCATGACCTCTTGTGTATTCACTTTATCGATCGAATTTCCATTATCTATCGATTCTTCTGTCTGGATGTTGAACGCTTCATCAGGTAAATACTTCACAAAAAGCTGAGTGACATCGGCTTTCGTGTTTTTATCTAAAAAGTAATAAAATACATTTAAAACAGTAAAATAAACAAGCACTAGAAATGCAAGTCCATATAAGAAAAATTGAAGATAGTTTTGGTTTTGCCAAAGTCCATAAACAATTCTCAATAAATAAAGCGTGGGAATCACACTTAAAATCGTATATCCACGGTTAAGATATTTAGGACTGATGTCTAAATAGCCAAGGAATTTATGCACCCCGTTGATAAGGTCTAGTAAAAATGTCATTGAGAATCACCTGCTTGCTGGTTATACGTTTGGGTATTTCCTGAATCTTGGTTTTGCTGTGCTGTACGTGCTGCATCATCATTTTGCGTGTTATCATCTACAGTCGTACTGCTTGGTATCGTTTCGGAGCTAGCACTTGTATCCGGACTTGTACTTGGATTGGTTGAATCCGATGGAGTGCCATCTGGTACCGTATTACTTGTTTCGCTTGAGCTGTCAGTTGTATATGTCTCATCATACGACGAACTAGTTGTTGTATCGTCCCATGTACTTGTCGTAGTGGTTTCATTCAAACTTTCCGTTGTTGTTGGTTCAGATGTCGAGACTGAAGTAGTTGGTGTTGTTTCTTCTACAGTACTAGAACTTGAACTTGGTGCACGGTAGCTGGAACTATTCACAATACCTGTAGTAGTCGCGACAATCGTCGAGATTGTTAATACAGCGATTGGCTTCAAAATAGGTGCTACTTTTCGCATCTTATCTCTTCCTTCATTGAAATTTATTCTTGTTTCCTTACTTTACTACGGACAAATTATACAGTCTACCTTATTTCTACCATAAATTCTTTATTTTTTTCTTACGTTTTTCCGAAAGATTTCTTTAATTTTCCTCAAAAACTACGGTTGATGTTTTTAAGTAAGCTTTTGCTTCCCGATTGATTTCTTTCAGATCGCATCCTTGCTGCTTGGCAGCGAACACGCAACCACAATAACATTGGCGATAAATATCATACTCTTTGCACATTTGCAAAGAGCGTTCATAGCCTTTGTTTTTCTTGAAATCACTTGGCAAGTATTGTGTCCCGTAAATCTTTTGGATATCCATTCCGATCTGATTGATCAAAGCTGCATTTTTCTTTGGCGAGATGGTCAGGGCACTTCCAAAGTAATCGTATCCTAGTTCTTGCGCTTTTTGCGCAACAAGATCTAATCGCATATTGAAACATGCACTGCAGCGAGCACCACCTTCTTTTTCGTTTTCAAGATGGTTTGTTAAAACCATTTTGGTGAATTCATTTGGACGGTATTCATCAACGATTAGCGCTACATGATGGTCAGTTTTCTCATTAAATTGGTCTACAAATCGTTTTTGTTCATGTAATCTTCGCAAATACTCACTTTTAGGATGAATGTTCGAATTTGAAAAAAATAACGTGATCTCTGCATATTGAGACATGAATTCCAATGTGTGCGTACTGCAAGGAGCACAGCATGTATGTATTAATATCTTAGGCTTTACTTCTTCTTTCTCCCATTGCATGATCATTTTTTTCAGAACTGTATCATAATTTATTTTTTGATTTTTCATTTTTTCTACGATTTGTTGAGCATTAATCAATTTGTTATTCCTCCTCCTTCTTTTTTATAGGATTTGCCTTATTATAAGCTATTTCTATTTTAATCGAAAGCTGTATTGTTATCTGTTTAATAATTTCTTTGAGTATTCCTAATTCCCCTTGTATACTGGTAGAAACGACTATTGTCAGGAGGATAGTACTGTGCATGTTGATTTATTCTTTCGAAGGCTGCAGCGGCGAGGACAGAAGTTTGCTGCCAATCATTTCTCATCGATCCAAATCATCGTTTTTTATTATATATTGATGACGGTCTTATCACTCGTTCTATTTTATATGCCGATTTTTCGCGAACCAGATAGCTATGTTTCTTTTGTGGACATGCTGTTCATGGCAATCAGTACAGTGAGTGTGACTGGACTATCGACTTTTGATATCAATTCTGTGTTCAATGATAACGGTATTATACTGCTGGAAATATTATTTCAAGTTGGTGGTTTGGGGATCATGATGATTTCTACTGCTTTTGTCATTTTTTCTAAACGACGGATCACACTGAAACAACGACAGCTGATCATGACGGATATGAATCAACCGCGTTTGTCTGGTATCGTCCGACTGATTCGGATCACTTTTTCTATTTTAATCTGGTTTCAATTACTTTTTGGGACATTCTTTTCTATTTATTTTTATTACAGAGGCTATTTTGATCGTTGGCGTGATGCCGTTTTTTACGGTTTTTATCAGGCGATATCGGCTGTCACGAACTCTGGGTTTGACGTCACTGGGGATTCCATCAAGCCCTTTGCACATGACTATTTTTTCTTGATCCTGATCATGTTTTTGATTTTTGTCGGAGGAATTGGTTTTCCTGTATTGATGGAGTGCCGGGAATGGCTATTATACAAACGTTCCAATGCGAAGCTTCCGTTTCGTTTTTCCTTGTTTACCAAATTAGCTGTGTTAGCTTTTGTTATCTTGTTTGTTTCGGGAACTGTCTTGATTTATCTATTGGAAAAGGACCATTTATTCCAAGATTCCAATATGAGTGTCAAATGGATCAATTCGATGTTTTATTCGATTACGACTCGTAATGCTGGTCTGCAGATTCACGATTTGGGTGATTTTCAAATCACAACACTGATCATTTTTTCTTTACTGATGTTTATCGGATGCAGTCCTAGTTCTGTAGGCGGCGGGATTCGAACAACTACTGTAGCAATCATCGGTTTGTATCTATATTCCTTCCTCAAAAGTGAAGATAACATCAATATTTTTGGACGGAGAATCGATCAAGATGATGTGCGAAAATCAGTCGTTGTCTTTATGCTTTCTCTTGGTATGTGTTTCTTTTGTATCGTTTTTTTATCTGCTACAGAAGAACAAACGCTGATCTCGATCATCATCGAAGTAACTTCTGCGTTTGGAACAACTGGTTTATCTTTAGGGATTACCGGAGACTTGTCTGTTGTGGGCAAAATCACGATTGCTGCACTGATGTTTATTGGGCGGATCGGAATGCTATATACATTGATGTTATTCGTACCAAAAGAAACACGAGATCTAGGCTATGAATATCCAAGCGAGAAAATTATTATCGGTTAAAATGGGAATATAGGTAAGAGGGAATAATAAAATCACAGCAGCTTGAAACAATCATTTTGTTTCAAGCTGTTTTTTTGTTAAATCATGCGATTTTGTCCGATTTCATGCACTTTCAGCCGTAACCTTTTCTTAAGAATAAGAAAAGCAATTTAACCTTTTTTTCAACATATGGTATGATTAGTTGAATTTATTCGTCAGCAAATCGTTTTTGGAGGTTACATAATGGGAATACGCAGTCATTTTGCGATTGCAGTTGGAAAAACGTCGCAATGGGCATTAAAAACTTTTTTTAAAGGCGGATCAAGTTTACCAGGTAAACTAGCGCTGAAAGTCGATCCACATATACTAGATAGTTTGGCAAAAGACTACCAAGTCGTCGTTGTCACCGGAACAAACGGTAAAACATTGACTACCGCTTTAACAGTCAATATTTTGCGCCAGCAATTCGATGAAGTTCTAACCAACCCTACTGGTGCGAATATGGTACAGGGAATTGTATCGACTTTCTTGCAGGCAAAACCAAAAAAAGGACAGAAAAAGTTTGCTGTCCTAGAAATAGATGAAGCAAGTTTGAGCAAAGTCACAGAATATATGAAACCAGAACTGTTCTTATTTACAAATATTTTCCGTGATCAAATGGATCGGTATGGAGAAATCTATACGACCTATAAAATGATTGTAGACGGTGCCGCAAAGTCACCAAATGCAACGATTATCAGTAACGGTGATTCACCAATCTTCAATTCTATCGAAACAGTCAATCCTAGAAAATATTATGGCTTTGACCATGAAGAAGATCGTGAACAAATGGCTCATTACAATACAGACGGTGTCTTATGTCCAAATTGTCATCACATCTTGCATTATAAAATGATCACTTATGCAAACTTAGGGAAATATTACTGTCCAAATTGTGACTTCAAACGTCCTGAATTGGATTATCGATTAACTGATATGGTACGGATGGACAATGTGTCAGCAGATTTCGTGATCGATGGTCATGAATACGGAATCGAAGTTGGCGGTATGTATAATGTCTACAATGCTTTAGCAGCTACTGCAGTGGCAGAGTACTTCAATGTCGATCCTGATAAAATCAAACAAGGTTTAGGATATGACGAGAAAGTGTTCGGCCGACAAGAAGTCATCAATATCAATGGGAAAAAATGTACATTAGTACTTGTCAAAAATCCTGTAGGTATCAATCAAGTAATCGATATGATTGGTCTAGCTCCCTATCCATTTTCTTTAGTGGCTTTATTAAATGCCAATTACGCAGACGGAATCGATGTCAGCTGGATTTGGGATGGTAATTTTGAAAACTTTGCCGATATGGATATCCCAGCTGTTATTTCTGGAGGAGACCGTCATACAGATATGACTTTACGTCTAAAAGTTGCCGGGATTCCAGAAAATAAATTGACAGAAACAAAAGAATTACCAGAAGTAATCGAAAAAATCAAAGAATTGCCAACTGAGCATGTCTATATTTTAGCTACTTACACTGCTGTATTGCAGCTTCGTAAAGAACTAGCTGCTCAAGGATTTATCAAAGGAGGAATGAACCGTGGCTAATTATGAACTCAATATCGCCCACCTTTATGGAAATTTGATGAACACATATGGTGATAACGGAAACCTTTTGATGTTGAAATATATAGCAGAAAAAATGGGGGTTTCTTGCCATACGGAGATCGTTAGTATACATGAACCTTTTGATGCTGATAAATATGACTTGGTTTTCTTTGGCGGTGGTCAAGACTTTGAGCAATTAATCATTTCAAAAGACATCCAGAAAAAGAAAGATTCTTTGATCAACTATATCGAAAATGATGGCGTCATGTTAGCCATTTGTGGTGGCTACCAATTGCTAGGTCACTACTACATGGGAGCTAATGGAGAAAAGATCCAAGGAATCAGTGCACTGGATCACTACACGTTAAGTCAGGAAAATAACCGGTTTATCGGTGATATCGTTATCCATAACGAAGAATTCAATGAAACTTATTATGGATTTGAAAACCACAATGGTCGGACTTTCTTAGGTGAAGGTGAACGACCTTTGGGGAAAGTGGTACAAGGTCAAGGAAATAATGGTGAAGACCAATCTGAAGGTGTCATTTACCGAAATGTCTTCGGTTCTTATTTCCATGGACCTATCCTTGCAAGAAATGAGAACCTGGCAGCTCGTTTGATCCGCCTAGCTTTAGAACAACGTTACGGTAAAGAATTGGATCTGCCCTATCTTGAAGGACAAACAGCCTAGTTATTCGAAAAAGGGGAATGTGACAAAAATTTCGTCACATTCCCCTTTTTCGTATCCTATTTTAAGCGACTTGCTTGGCATAACGGTTCACGTTTTGCTTGATATTCCCGATTGTTTTCGGATCATTGATTCCTGTGACTTCTTGAATCAATTGTTCCAAGTTTTCATGGATCTTCATTTCATGCAATTGACGGCTTTGTTCATCTTCAGGATCATAGTAATTAAAAATAATCCCCATTGTTGCCGTCAAATGTGGGCAAGTCAAGTTATGTTCTTGTAGTTCTCTCACTGGACGTGTAAATCTTTCTTGATAACCTAACTTACGTAATGGTGTCCGAGCGACACGTGTGATCGCATCAGAGATATTTTTGTTTTGGAAGCGATGAATGATTTTTTCAATATACGCATGATGCTGCTCTGCATCAAACCCCCATTTGGCAATCAGCAAACTTCCTGTTTCCTGCAAAACTGATTTTAATTGTGCCACAACTAACGCATCTTGCATTGCTTCATCAATGGTCTGGTAACCTAACAAGGCACCTGTATAAGCGACAGTCGCATGACCAGTATTGACACTAAATAGTTTGCGTTCGATATATGGTTCTAGATCATCTACATATAAAACCCCTTTTAATTGGATTTTTTTATTTTTTCTTTGGCTATCGTCAATGACCCATTCTTTGAAAGGTTCCACTTGGACGAATAAAGGATCTTCATGGTGTTGTAATGGGACGATTCGATCGACTGCTGCATTTGGAAAGCCGATATATTTGTCAGTAAATGATGTTTCCGGAAGATATTTATACACTTCTTTTTCTAGAAATGCAGAACCGCCAATCATATTTTCACAGGCAATAATATCTAAAGATGTTGTGCTTCCTTCCTTTTCTCTTTCTTGGATACCTTTTGCAATCAACTCAGCAATAAAAGGTAAGATATTCGGGCCAATGGCGGTAGTAACTAAATCTGCTTCAGCGATTTCTTGGATTACTTTTTCTGGATTTGTTTGATTGTTGATTCCTTTGACATTTTTTACAGTGATTTTTTCTTTTGATTCATCTGCTAATTCGATTTCGTATTCTTTTCTTTCATTTAAAGCATCAATGATCGTGTGATTCACATCTACGAAAGTAATCTCAAATCCATTAGCTGCCAAAACCTCTCCAATAAATCCTCGACCGATATTTCCTGCACCAAAATGTACTGCTCTCATTTTTCTCTCTCCTTAAGCAATTGCTAGATTTTCCGTTACTTCTTCTTTACTGAGCGCGTCTGCTAGCTGGACAACATTGTCCATATCACTGCAATAAAGTGCGATTTGCTGTACAAGTTGCAAATGCTCATCTCCGACTCCTGCAATACCGAACAAAACAGTCGCAATCTTTTCTTCTTCTTCGGTACCAAAATCTACACCATCTGGTACTTGAACGACACAGATGCCGGATTTTTTCACATATTTTTTTGCTTCATCTGTTCCATGAGGAATCGCGATAAAATTCCCCATATAAACAGATAACATTTTGTCTCTATCTACCATGGCATCGATATATTCCTCATCAACACACCCTGCTTCTACAAGCATCTGACCGCAATAGCGGATCGCTTCTTCTTTGGTTTTAAAAGATCGATTGAGCTCGATCATGTCGAATGGCAAACTTTGCATGCTGTTTTCCTCCCTTAAGCTGTCTGTTTCAAATATTGTGCAATCGATTCGTATTTTTGCGGATTGACCATGCTGTTGACTGATAAATGAATGGATTGAGGCGCAGCCATCTGTACTTTTTCCGCTAAACTTTCTTTGGCTACGATCAGTGAATCAGGTTCATCTTTTAAATCTTGGATATTGACTTTTCTTAACGGGATAGTTAAATGGTTCTTGTCTAATATATCTTTGAGCACGGTCATCCCCATTGTTGCTGATCCGGAACGATCATCGTGGACAAGTAGAATCTCTTTGATTTGTTTGATGTTTGCTGAAAGAAACTCTTCTGCTGGCTCATTCTCAATTTCAGAAACTGATGGTTCCTGCTTGCTGCTTAATTCTTGAATGATTTCATCATATCGAGGTGAATTCAAAAAGTTTTCTACTGAGACAAAACGCGCGCTCGGTGCTTTTTGTTTTGCTCTTTCTTGTAGTTCGACCTGAGTAACGATCAATGTATTCGAGTCATCTGTCAGTTGGCTGATTGCTTGATTGGTCACCGTTTGAGGCAAGTCTGCTTCCTGTACTTTTTTTCTCAAGATCGAAGCGCCCATCGCACTTGATCCCATCCCTGCATCACAAGCAAAAATGATTTTTTGTACGCCAGAGAATGTAGCTCCTTGAGGAATACCTTGGGCACCTTTGGAAGCTTGCTTAGCTGCCTTTGTCTCTTGAACAGATTTTTCGAAGTCTTCATTTGTATCTTTCGCATCCGCTTTCAAAATTACTGCAGAAATACCAAACGAAACAGTTGCGGCAACAATCACGCCCAAAATAACAGGAAGGTAAGAATTGAACGGTGTCATCGCTAGAATCGCAATGATCGACCCTGGAGAAGCTGGCGCTCTTAGTCCAGCATCCATCAATTGGAAAATGAAACTTCCTGACATTCCTCCGCCTATAACTGATAAGAATAATAACGGTTTCATCATAACGTAAGGAAAATAGATTTCATGGATCCCGCCTAAAAAGTGAATGATCATGGCTCCTGGTGCTGAAGATTTTGCTGCTCCTTTACCAAACAAAGTAAAAGCAAGTAATACGCCAAGTCCTGGACCAGGATTTGCTTCAAGCAAGAATAGAATAGATTTTCCAGCCTCTGCTACTTGTTCAGTTCCCAATGGTGTCAAAATCCCATGATTGATTGCATTATTCAAAAATAAGATTTTTGCTGGTTCAATAAAAATACTTGTCAATGGAATCAAATGGGCAGATAAAATGATCTCTACACCTTTTGCCATTGCTTGAGTCAATGCATCGACAACTGGACCAATCGCAGAAAAACCTAATAACGCTAATCCAAAACCGATAAGACCTGCTGAAAAATTATTGACTAGCATTTCAAAACCGGATTTGATCCGTTTTTGGAATAGCTGATCAAATTTCTTGATAGCATATCCGCCAAGAGGTCCCATGATCATCGCGCCTAGCATCATTGGAATATCTGTTCCGACAATCACACCCATCGTTGCAATTGCCCCAACAACTGATCCGCGGTCACCAGCAATTACTTTTCCGCCAGTATAACCGATCAATAAAGGAATCAGATAAGTTAGCATTGGGCTTACCATGGTAGCGAAAGCCTCATTTGGTAAATAACCATCTGGGATAAATAGAGCCGTTAATACACCCCAGGCAATCAGTGCTCCAATATTTGGCATGACCATGCTTGATAAAGTACTGCCTAATTTTTGTACCCTCGCTTTTAGCGAAATGTTGTTTTTGGGAATCGTCCGTTCCATTTTGTCTCTCCCTCTCTCCTTTTGATACTCTAATTGTATCCGCTTACTAAAAAGAGAAATAGTCGTACTTTGGCACGAAACTTTGTGCCAAAGGTTTGAGTATGTCAGCAAAATAAAAAGATTTCGGTATCAGAAAACTTCAATTTTAAATAAAACTGTTATTTTAATTTTTTTATAATATGCAAACAATAACTTTTGTTAGCATTTCATTTAGATGTTTTTCATTCTATTATGTTATTAAATTTTATATTGGAGGCCTATCTATGACATTACTGATCAAAAACATGAACATGAAACGTGGTAAAAAACGTGTGATTCGACAATTGAATCTTTTAGTAGAATCAGGAGAAGTAGCTGCTTTGATTGCCCCGAACGGATTTGGCAAAACAACTTTGCTGAATGGCATTGCCCAACTGCTGCCAACAACTTATGATCAATTGTCCCTTCACAACATCTCTCCTACTGCTTATACAGATTATCGCCGGTCTTTCTTTTTTCTAGAATCAACGAATCAGTTATCCGACTATCTATCGGCTGTTGATTATTTGACTTTGATCAAATACTATTGGCAGAGCAAAGTAGAATGCCAAACTGTTTTCCAACGATTGAAGATGACTGAGTACCTTACTTTGTCGATTGGAAAAATGTCTCTAGGAATGAAACAACATGTCTTGCTTGCTGCTTACTTGATCAGTGATTCATCTGTCATGTTATTCGATGAACCGTTGAACGGATTAGACCCAGGAAGTATTGATATCTTGAATAGCCTCATCAGACAATGGCAGAAAGAGGGGAAGACGATTCTTCTTTCTTCCCACGCTATCGCGAATATCCAATCGATTTGTTCTAAAGCATGTTTTCTAAAAAATGGAGAAATCGTCACAGAATCCTCAAATATGGAAGAGATTTTAGCTATTTATCGTAAATTATATGAGGTATAACTATGTCTTTACTTACATTTGAACGCAATCTCTTACTAAAAAACAAAGTAAACTTTTTATTTCCTCTATTGTTGGTCGTGCTCTTTGCATTCCCACTTTTTTTTGATCATAAACTTGCTTATACAGAATTCGATGAACTGAATCATAACTATGAAGAGATGCAACGTTTGATTGAAACGTTGAAAGAAGATGAGAATGAGAAAGAATTTGTGGAAAGTTTAGAGAAAAGCAACAAACTGATCGAAGCAATCTTACATGCAAAAAACACAGGGAATGTCCAGCAAATGGTTGAAGCAACTTATCATTATGAAAAAGATATACTGGATCGACTGATTTCTGGTCAAAGACAAGGAATTCCAATCATTGAACAACAAAAACGTGTCGAGTTGCTCCGTTATATGAAAGAATATCAGATCCAAAGATATTCTATTTTTGACTTGCCAGCGCATCTCCCTTTAGCGAATTACTACGAAAATATTTTTTCAGGAATGATTTCTAGTTTTTTGATTTTATGTATAACCGCCTTGTTTCTTTCTTCCATCATCTCTTATGAAAAAAGAAAGCAGGTAATCTCTCTAGTCAATCTATTACCGGATAGTATGGTAAAGAAACATAGCATCCGTTTTACCGTTTATTATGGTGCAGCTATGCTAAGTCTCGTGATGCCATTTTTGATCGTCTCTATACTAGTAATAATCAAAAATGGTTTGGGAGACTTCCGTTATCCTGTAGGAACGATCATTGGTCAGGAGATACGAATCCTTCCGATGTATGCGTATCTTTTCCAGAGCTTTCTGTTCCTGTTGTTGTGGGTGCTCTTTTTAAGTACAATCAGTTTTCTTCTATCTGCTTTATTTGAACATTCTCTAGTCAATCTTTTAGGTACACTTCTTTGTCTTTTCTTAGCAGAGTATCGCTTGTTTTCTTCGATTGGATGGATAGAATCAATCAGTCATTACTTGCCAACTTCTTATATTGATTTTCAAAATGTGATCATAGGAGGAGATATTTTCTCGCCACTAGCTTCAGAACAGGTTACTTTCATGAATGGTATCTTGACACTTGGTATATGGAGTATCGTTTTATTATTCATAGGTATGGGCGCTATCTATATAAAAAAGAGCTATTAAAACACAAAAATAATAGGGGCGGTGACAAAAACCTTGTCACCGTCCCCTATTTCAAATAAACGGTTTTCTAGAATAAATAGTTTTTAAAAGCTTGCATCCGCAGTAATAAGAACCTCCCAACAAAAATAGCTCCTCTTATTTTTATCTTGGTTGAAGTTATTACTTGATGCAAGGCAGCTTTTTTTACTGTGAACATTGGTTATATATGTCCATGTTCAAAAATCATTTGGACTTCTTCAATGGTTTCCGCATCACTGAGCGCCATTACTTGGTCGATGTCTGAACAGAAAAAGGCTAAATCTTGGAGCACCGCTAACTGATGTTCTTTTTTTAAAGCCACTACAAATAAGAGTGTCGCGATTTTTGGTTCCTCTTTTGTTCCAAAGTCCACACCATCAGGCACTTGGACTAAATAGATTCCTTCTTCTACTACTTCTTCATCTTTGTCAGTCCCATGTGGCAAGGCTACGAAATTCCCGATATAGACACTCGCTTTTTCTTGTCTTTCGATCATTGATTGGATATATGCCGGTTTGATTCCCCCTTGTTGGGTCATCCACTGGCCGATCTCGGTCAACGCTTCTTTCCAATTTTGATAGGATTGATCGAGCAATATTTTTTCTGCTGGTAGCTGGATCATCTTTTCACCTTCATTTCTTTATTTCTTCAATCAGGATTTTCGCTAGCAACTGATAAACGATTTCTTTATTTCCTGAGCGGAAGATCTCGGTGTTCAAGTCATTCATGATGATTGCTCCACTGATCTTTCCTAAAAGAATCCCGTCTTTTTCTTGGATTGGCGAAGGCGCCAGCATAACTAACATACGGGACAAATCGACTGGCTGTCTATCCATCCCTTCAATGGTCAACGGATGTTTCAAATTGAAAATACAAAAGATCGGTTTAGAAATCAATGAGCTGGATGTATGGAATAACCCCATATTTGTATGAGGAATACCGATAGGTGCTTGTTCATATCGCTTAAGCAGCCGGCGATGAACCACCTCTTCATCCGTTACTAGTCCTTCAGGAAAATAAGGAAATAAGCTGCGAATCGTTTCGGAGACCGTATCAGGGTTATCTAGTTCTTGAATAAAGAAACGATCAAGTAATTGATTGATTTGCTCCATGAAATGCATCGTTTCCTCATAAGTATCTTCTAGCATCCACTCGTTATTGCTGTTATACGTAATTTTTTGCCTTTTTTTCTTCTCAATATGCGAAAAAGCTTCTTTTAGCTGCTTGACTTCCTCTTCCAGCAGTAGCGGGGAGACTAAAATATATTTTCCACCGTATCCTGGTAAAATAGATGTAGAAATAACAACATCATATTCTTCTTGTAAATCGATTTTTTTTAAATCAGCAATCCGATAGAAATGAATTTGTTGGATGAAGGGAAAATACCTTTTCAATCGTAGTTCCAACATGCTAGTAGAAGCTAATCCACTTGGCGAAAATCCTGCAATACTGATATTGCTTTCTTTCGGACTTCGTTCCAATGAATTCGCAAAATGAAGGACCATATAAGCGATCTCTTCTTCGGATAATTTTTTTTCTTGAAAAATCCGCTCTACTGCTTTACGGATTGCATTCGCAACTTCCTCGTATTGAACCATGATTTTTTCTAAAATCGGATTGGTCAGTGTCTCTTCTTGTAAAACGGCTCTTGAAAACACACCAGATAAATGAGTCAACAGCATTTTGTACAAAGTTTCATCTTCATAAAAATGGACATTCGTCTCTTCACTTACTTCTTGAATCAGTTGTTTTACTAAATAAGCAAGCTGTGTATCGAACGTCTCTTCAAAGAAATTCTGATCAAATGAGTTCGTGAAGTCATTTAATAATCCTGCAAAAAAGACGATCTCATTTACTGGATAAAGTTGTTTTGTCTCAGAAGCGATCCGTGAAAACAATCGTTTAGCTGTCTGTAGTAATTCTTTGTTTGCCAGACCATTATATGTCTCATTTGTCAGTAAATGATTTTTCGTCACACGCTCCATCGTCAATGTCAGCATCAAAACCAAATGTTCAAGCTTTCTATCACTTAGATTGGTCTTTTTTTGGATCAATTCTTCCCCGATTACTTTGCGTGCAAGAGATAGATGTTGCGGATCAACGAATCGAAAAAAATAATTCAGTGATGCATCGAAAGAAATACTATGAAAAAGTTCATATTCATTGATTTCTAATTCTAATACATTCGCGGTCAGAAGCCGGCGGTATTTTTCCGGTCCTTCGATCTCGTATCCCTGGTTCCGAATGATTTCCAAAGGCAATTGGCGAATACTTTCTTCCAACTGTTTGATATCTGCATAAAAAGTGGTATTACTGATGCGATATGATTCCATGAAATGAGCAAGACTCAACGGCTCTGTCGTCAGTAACAACTCGGCTAAAATCGCGTGTTGTCGTTTAGCAGTGGATAAGTCATTAGTTTTCCCATCTGTATTTTCTTTTAATTGCTCTAATACTTCTTCTGATGCCTCAATGACAAATGAGCCTCTAGCTGCTTTTTTCAAAGAAGCATTTACCGATTTCAATGAGACTTCAAGATTATCTAATTCGCGGTAAACAGTCCGTTTACTGACCTTCAATAAATTCATCATTTTTTGGATAGATACAGGTGACGGGCTACTGAGAAATTCTGCTAATAATTGTTTTTCTCTGGGCGATAAATACATCTTATATTTCTCCCTTCACGAGTTTTTCGTATTCATTCGTAGCTACCCAATGTTCAACTAGAACTAGCCGAGGGATCTTTTCTTCTAGCTGTTCAGTTACAGCTAGTTCTCTTTGTGCGATATAAATCGTTTCTTCTTGGATTTTGATTTTTTCTATTGATTCTTTTGAGATAACAAACTGTTTTTTCGCTTTTTTTGCTAATTGACTTAAAATCGTCATGCCCATAGTTTGTGAGCCGCGTCTGTTGTTTTTATACAAAAATACAATATTAGCAGGCGACGTTTTTTGTTCTGTGATATCTGCTATCTCTTTTTTTTCTTCCCGCTTTGGAAAATGGATCGCTTCTTTTATTCGTGACAGCAAGATATCTGTTTCCAAAAAGTGATCCAGTACATAGATTTGACTTTGAGGTACTTTTTCTCTTGCAAGATCCGCTAGTTCATGTTGCACGATAACCAGCTGATTTACCTGGTTATTCAATTCATAGATAGAGCTGTATCCGACAGAAAGATCGATTTTTTCTGCTGCTAATTTCTTTTTCAGCAGGGCGGCTCCCATAGCACTTGATCCCATACCTGAGTCGCAAGCAAAAATGACGGAATGAATGATAGATGGTTCCAAGATTTCTCCCCTTTCTTTGACCGTTTTGTTCTCTTTTTCTTTATTTGGTAATTTCAATAGTATCGCTGCACAAATGAAGGTCACAAATGTACTGATTGCTATCCCTATACTTACCCCAGCTAGTTGTGGATAAGGCGCATTGGCAAAAATCACGAGTAGTGACCCAGGCGATACAGGTGCAGCTAATCCCGTATCTAACCATTGAAATATCAACGTGCCGCTTGCCCCACCAGCCATTACAGCTAAAAATAGATACGGTCGCAGCAAGACAAATGGAAAATAGATTTCGTGAATCCCGCCAATCGCATGGATCATCAATGCTCCACTCGCATTTACTTTTTCCTGTTTTTCTGCAAAACAAAGGATAGAAAGTAAGATCCCTAAACCAGGTCCAGGATTTGCCTCCATCAAAAATAAGGAAGAGTACCCGACTGTTTGTGAGAATTCGATTCCTAAAGGTGTCAATACACCATGATTGATTGCATTATTGAAAAATAGTACTTTTAGAGGTTCTAAGATCAGACTGACAAGTGGTAACAGATTCATTGTGACTAGCCAAGACACAACGGAGGCGAGCAACAAGTGAACACTATTTAAAACTGGTTCAATAAAAACGATTCCAATTATACAAATAACGCTACCAGTCAGTCCTACTAGTAGGTTGCTGACAAGCATTTCATATCCAGCCTTGAATTTCACATGGAATCTAGAAACAAATTGTTCATATACGATGCCGGCAAGCGGCCCGATAATCATCGCTCCTACGATTTGTGGAGCATTGGAACGAGCGATCAACCCTAAAGAAGCAATTGCACCGGCGACTGCCCCTTTTTGTCCCCCTACCGATTTCCCGCCTGAATAACTGATCAAGATGGGTAAAAGCAGCTGGATCATCCAATGGCATACCTCTTCTAATGTGGTGTGCAAATCGCCAGACACACCTTTTGTTGCTAATGACAAGATTCCCCAAGCGATAAACAGACTTAGATTTGGCATGATCATTTCATTTAAGTGATGTCCAGCTTTTCTCAGTTGTTTCATAGACACGCGACTGCTGTTGTTTGCTTTCCATTTGTATTCCATCTTTTTCACCATACTTCTATTTATTGATGGACGGATTTTATGTAGAAAAAGCAGCAAACGAAAAACCGTCTGTTGCTTTCAGCTATATGGGAACTATTTGCCTGGTTCAGACGCAATGATTGCTAGTTCACCTTGGACCGCCCACTCAGAAACGCCATTTGGAATAATACAGCTTGTTCCTTTTTCTAATGGATATGTTTTTCCGTCAACGACAAGGTCTCCTGCTCCTTCGATTACCGTCATCAATGTATAAGGGGCTTGTTTTTTGAAAGATGTGATTCCTTTAATATCCCACTCATATACATTGAAAAACTCAGTTTCTAAATAAGTGATGATCGATGAATTCCCTTTTCGGACTTCTTTGATTTGTAATTCTGGTGTTTTCGCAGGGACAGTTGTTACATCGATCGATTGTTGGATATGCAGCTCTCTTGTTTGTCCTTGCGCATCTTTTCTGTCGTAGTCATACACGCGGTAAGTCGTGTCAGAACTTTGCTGTGTTTCTAAAATCATGATTCCTTTACCAATAGCATGGATCGTTCCGCTTGGTACATAAAAGAAATCACCTTTTTTAACTGGTACTTTCTTCAAAAGGTCATCCCAGCGCCCATCTTTGATCATTTCAGCTAGTTCTTCTCTTGTCTTTGCATGATGACCATAGATGATTTCTGCACCAGGTTCAGCATCGATGATATACCAGCATTCAGTTTTTCCTAATTCACCTTCATGTTTCATCCCATAGGCATCATCTGGATGTACTTGTACAGATAGATCATCTTCTGCGTCTAAGATCTTGATCAATAATGGAAACACTGGTTCTGAAGGATGGCCAAACAATTCCTTGTGTTCTGACCATAGTTCATCTAATCTTTTCCCTTTGAATTCGCCATTTTCTACTACACTGACACCATGAGGATGCGCACTGATCGCCCAATCTTCTCCGATTTTATCGTTAGGGATATCAAAACCAAAGACTGAACGTAAACGACTTCCTCCCCAAATTTTTTCTTGAAAAACTGGTTTTAAAAACATAGGTTCCTGCATAATTCAAACTCCTCTCATTTTTCATAGCTATTATAGCATTATTTCGGTAATACCGCTTTCTCTTTCAAAAAGTTTTCAACAATTTCATCTCGACATATGAGATACTCCGCACGATGATCGACAGGATGTACGCGATTTGACAAAAATATCAACGCTTCTTGTGTTTTTATATCAATCAAGAAAAACGTACCTGTATAACCAGTATGAAAAAGAATCGCATGACCGTCTTCTACATCCTTTTTTAAGTCCCATCCTAAAGAACGATAGCCATTTTTTTTCGGTGTTTGATCTTGCAGTAAAGAATCAATCGTCTCTTCTTCTAAAAAACGACCATTACGGATTTTTCCCTTGTTCAAATACATTTGGACAAAAGTAATGCTGTCTTTCAAATCAATAAAGAGACCCGCGTTACCTGCATGTTCAGCCAAAACTCTTGCTTTCGGATCATGAGTTTGTCCACGCAAAACCTCACCCGAAGGCAGTTGTTCTGTGGGAACGATTTTTTTGGAAGGAAAAGGAAGAAATAAGCTGTTCATCATTCCTAATGGTTCCAATACTTGTTCTTGAAAGATTTCCACTGCAGTTTCTTGGTAAATTTCCTCTAGCATCAACCCAAGAAGAATCGTACCGGCATCTGTATATTTTACTTCTTTTCCTAGTTGCTCACCTGGTTCTAGCTTCAAATAAGCGGCGATCAATTCTTCCTGAGATAGCTTATCTCTGTTTGGTATCCATGTTTTGATATCAGAAGTATGTGTCAGTAAATGACGCAAAGTGATTGTCTGATTTTCAAATTCAGGAAGATATTTATGAAGCGGTTGATCGAGTTCTATCTTTCCATCTTCTAATAGACGTAAAACTAATGAAGTGGTTGCAACGACTTTCGTCAGTGAGGCTGCATCAAACAACAGATCTTCTGTCATCAGCTGCTTTTCAGGAACGACTTGGGCAAAGCCGGCTGTAAATGTTTCTACTTGATTTTCTTTTATGAAGGCGACTGCTACACCTGGATAAAATACTTCTTCCATCTTTTTCAAAATAAGCTGTTTCGTGTGTGGATACATCTTTTTCTCCTGCTTTTCTATCAGATTCTTACAGTCCAAGCTTAAAGCTTAATCTATGAGGAATCAACCTTTTTTACACAAAAAAACTGCGCGAAAAACCGCGCAGTTTCCTCCGGTATACTATTTTCTCTTTCTATCTCTAGAATAAGCGATAGTATGACCGTTCATAAAATGACGAGACATGCGACAATCGTTAAGAAAGAAAAAGTTAAGCGTCGCATCGAATGTCAGTTTTATTCTTTTCTTTTGGCTCACTGACGAACCACCATTCGATTCCTATAGCATCATAGATTGTGAGTACTGTGTGCTTTTTGTCTAAGAAGAAATCAACTGATAGTTGCTGCAAGTGAGCAATCAGTCCTTCCATGCTTTCAGTATCGATCATGAATTTCAGAAAATCAAGTCCAATCACTTCATCTGTAGGCAAATCAATTGCGCCTCCGCTAGCTTCTGTCAAACCAACATGGAAATCTCCTTCATTCAATACATGGATGCCCTCTTCTTCATTATGTACCTTCAAACCAAGTACATGATTAAGAAATTGGCGTTCTTTTGTTAAGTTAGTAACATTTAAATGGATTTTTTCAAAATAAGAACCTGTTGATAGTTTACTGAATTTTTCTTCAGATTTTCTTAATAATGCTTCTTGATCCATTGTTTCCGGAATTTCTCTTTGGTCGTTCTTATTCTCTTCATGGTAAATTTCCAATTCATTCTCTTCTGGGTCTACGAGCAAAATCCCCATACGTCCATGATCTTCTAAAGCTTCTTTGATTGGATAATTCATTTTACGGATACGACAAAGGATATCTGCCATTTCTTCTGTGCTAGGGATAATCAATGAAAAACGGTTCAGCTTTTTGATCTCCCCCATGTGATCATTCGCTCTAGGACTTTCTTCCAGCAGCAACATTTCACTTCCAGCTTCTTCTGTTCCTAAAATGGCTAATTCGTTTTCTTCTCTTTTCAAATCAAAGCCAACAACGTTCTTGTAAAAATCAATCATTTTATCTCGGTCTTTCACCCGAATGGCTACACTTTTTAAATAGGTGGCAGCCCCCAATTGAAAATCTTTCATATTTCTTGCTCCCCTCTACGTCAAGCTTTATTTTAACGATGGATTCTTCTTCTTTCAAGCAATAACTTTGATTTTGTTAAAAAAAATGTGAGAAAATTCGCATTTTGCTTGTTTTTTGTAAATTAATGAGTAAAAACTCTTATAAAAAGAGGTTGTGAAAAAGCTGTTCTGCATCAAGTAATAAGAACAGCCAAACAAAAATAGCTCCTCCTATTTTTCGTTTGGTTGGGCTTATTACCGCAGATGCAAGCTTTTGAACACCGTTTAAGAAAGAGGTTGTAAAATCAGCGGTTTGACCTGAGTATTAGAGATACAAAACGGAAAAATAGCTTCTCATATTTTGCCGTTTTTTGAGCTAATACCGAAGGACAGCTGATTGAACACCGTTTATTCGGAAAAAGGGACTGTGACACGACTTTTGTCACAGCCCCTAAAAAAAATAATAAATTTGTACTATTCTATGAAGCTTCTTCTTCAGAAAACTGACTGTTATAAAGATCTGCATAGAATCCGTCTTTTTCCATCAATGTATCGTGGTTTCCTGTTTCTACGATCGAACCATGATTCATCACAATAATGTTGTCTGCATCGCGTATTGTAGACAAGCGGTGAGCAACAACGAAACTTGTCCGGTTTTCCAATAGGCGGTTCATCGCTTTTTGAATCAGTATTTCTGTTCGTGTATCTACACTAGATGTTGCTTCATCAAGGATCAGGACATCCGGATTTGCTAAAAATGCCCGCGCAATTGTGATTAGCTGACGCTGCCCTTGCGAAATATTGCTTGCATCCTCGTTTAATACAGTGTTATATCCTTCTGGCAATTTACGAACAAAATCGTCTACGTGAGCAGCTTTAGCAGCCTCAATGATTTGTTCGTCTGTTGCATCGTCGTTCCCATATTTGATATTGTCATAGATACTTCCTGTAAACAGCCAAGTATCTTGCAGTACCATTGAAAACTGTGCGCGCAATTCATCACGTGAAAGATCACGGGTATCTACACCATCGTAACGAATACTACCTCCAGAAACATCGTAGAACCGTTCAAGAAGGTTGATCAGTGTCGTCTTCCCTGCACCAGTCGGACCTACAATAGCGACCATCTCACCAGGTTTGACATCCAAGTTAAAATCAGTCATTAGCAAGTTATCTGGTGTGTAGCCGAATTGAACATTTTCAAAACGAACTTTGTATGGTGTATCTTTTTCTTCTGGAAGGCCAGATTTTTCATTGGACATCTCTTCTTCATCCAACACTTCAAATACCCGTTCGGCTGAAGCAACTGTTGATTGGATAGTGTTCATCAAACTTGCAAGTTGAGTGATTGGTTGAGAGAACTGTGTTGTATATTGCAAGAACGCTTGAACATCCCCTAATGTCATGTTCCCATTTGCAACTTTTACTCCGCCTAGTACAGCGACGAACACATAGCCTAGATTTTTAACGAAATTCATCAACGGCATGATGATTGCCGAAATAAATTGAGCTTTCCAACCAGCGGCATACAGATTCTGATTTTCTTTTTCAAATACTTCCTGGTCTTTTTCAGTATGATTGAATGTTTTAACAATGGTATGACCACCATATGTTTCTTCTACTTGGTTATTCAATAAACCTAAACTTTTTTGCTGATCTGCGAAAAACACTTGTGATTTCGGCGCTACGATCATCACGATGATCAAGCTTAAAGGGATCATCAATAACGCGACTAACGTCAATTGCCAGCTGATTGAAAGCATCATCACGATGACCCCAATCAATGTGACTGCACTAGTTACAAATTGAGTCAAATTTTGCTGCAGCGTGCTTGCGATGTTATCCATATCATTGATTGCTCGAGACATGATATCCCCATTTGTATGTGTATCATAATAGGAAATCGGTACACGATTCATTTTGGCTTCCAAATCATGACGTAATTCATAAACTGTTCGTTGGGAAACACGTGTCATAATAAATTGCTGTAAAAAGTTGAATACAGCAGAAATCAAATACATCACGATTACTGTCGCAATGATCTGCGCGATTTTATCAAAGTCTATCGGAAATTTTGTTACTTGTTGGCCTTGTTGCATCTGTTGAGCGCCAGCCATTACACCTTTGAATATTTCTGTGGTTGCTTTCCCCAAGACCTTTGGTGTTTGGATTTGGAAGATCACGGCTGCTATTGCTAGTACAAATACAGCGATGATCGCAACCATACGTTTAGACATATAGCCAAACAATCGGCGTACCGTTCCCCAGAAATTTTTAGGCTTTTCACCTTTTACACCGAGATTTCTGCCAGGTCCACCATGTCCTGGACCGCCTGCTGGTCCATGAGAGGGACGTGTGTTTGTTTTACTCATGCTAAGTCCTCCTCTCTTAGTTGTGAATGAACGATTTCTTGATAAGTTTCGTTTGTTGCTAATAGTTCTTCATGTGTTCCTTTGCCAACCAGTTTTCCTTCATCTAGCACAAGGATCATATCTGCATCCATTACTGTACTTACTCGTTGAGCAACTAAAACGGTGATACTTTCTTTCATATTCGTTTTCAATGCTTGGCGAAGATTGGCATCCGTTTTGAAATCCAACGCTGAGAAGGAATCATCAAACACATAGATATCTGCTGTTTTGACTAATGCCCGTGCAATTGCCAGACGCTGTCTTTGTCCACCAGAGAAGTTTCCTCCTCCTTGTTCCACATGGCTATCTAAGCCATCTTCCATCTCTGAAACAAAATCTTTAGCTTGTGCGATTTCTAATGCTTTCCAAATCATTTCATCTGTTGCATCCGGCTTACCATACTGCATATTGTCTCGGATCGTTCCAGAGAACAGAACTGCTTTTTGAGGAACAAAGCCCATTAATTCTCGCAAATTATATTGAGTCATGTCACTAATGTCCGTTCCATTTATTTGGATCGAACCAGATTCGATGTCATATAATCGAGGGATCAAATTGACTAAGGTCGTTTTACCTGAACCAGTTCCCCCTATGATTGCGACGATCTCGCCCGACTTGGCTTGGAAATCAATATCTTCCAATGCAAGTTTTTCTGCTCCATGATATCGATAATTGACATGATTGAAGGCCAATGTTGCGTTTTTTCCAGCAAAAGAAACTGTTTTAGGATTTTCAGGGTCATGGATACCGATTTTTTCATCCAACACTTCATTGATACGGTCAGCTGAAGCTTGTGCACGAGGCACCATGATAAAAATAGCGGAAAGCATCATAAAGCTGATCAAGATCTGCATCGCATAAGTCATAAATGCAATCAGATTACCGACTTCCAAAGTCATATCTGCTATGTAGTGTCCACCAAACCAAGTGATTGCTACGTTTGTACCGCTCATGATCAATGTCATCATCGGCATCATCAATGCGACGATCGTATTAACTTTGATTGCCGTATTTGTATAATCTTTATTCGCTAAATCAAAACGATTTTCTTCAAAGCGTGTCTTATCGAATGCTCGAATCACTCTGACCCCTGTCAATCCTTCTCGAAATACCAGGTTTAAACGGTCAGTTTTCTTTTGCATACTTTTGAATAATGGAACAGCAAAGTACATGATTCCGCCGATCAAAATAATCATTACTGGGATGACAACTAAGAAGATTTTTGTCAACTGATGATCTTTTTGATAAGCAAGTATGCTCGCGCCAATCAACGTGATTGGTGCATTGATCATCATACGTAAAAACATTTGTGTAACCATTTGGATTTGAGTCACATCATTGGTCGTTCTTGTGATCAAAGAGGCCGTTCCATATTTATCAAACGCATCTTTTGTCAGACTCTCTGATTTTTTATAGACATCCGTACGCAATTGCTTACCCAGTTTCTGTGATTCACGAGTAGCAAAAAATGTATTTGCGATAGCAGCTAAGATACTGATCAAAGAAAAGCCGATCATCACAAAACCTGTATGCCAAATATAATCGACATCTCCTTGCGCTACCCCTTTATCAATAATATTGGAGGTAAGTGTCGGCAAATATAAATCTGCCAGTACTTGGATCACCATGAAAACTGCAGCTGCAATTGCTGAAGTCAAGGAGATCCGTTTTACGATTTTTAGCATCTAGTTCCCTTCTTTCTATTTATATACTCCGTTTTTCAGCCAAGAAAGTTTCAAATTGAATTCACTGATTGCTTGCTCTACTGAGTAATCTTCAGATGTTGAAAATAAGCGATACGAATGCGCAATTGTTGTAAATACAGTATTCATCACTAATTGGATCAGTAATTCCAATTCATGATCATTTTTTACTTTCAGCTTCGTCCGATCAATCAATTCAAGCAACTCTTTTGCATCTTGTTTGTGTTCTTTATGCGGATCGTGAGGCGTTTTTTGGCGACTCGTATGAGGAGCGACTTTTCTTGAGGCACGGTAATCCATGTTCATAAACAAGTTACGATAAAAAGAAGCATTCTCGCCTTCCAAAATCTCATAAATCATTTTAGAAAAATAGGATTCGAATCCTTTGAATAGATCACCATCGGATTCTTTCATTAGTTGTAACATATCTTTAGAGCTGTCACGTCTCATTGTCTCAAAGTAATAAAAATAAAGATCCTCTTTATCTTCAAAATACTGATAGAAACTGCCTCTAGGGATATCCGCTAATTTGACGATATTAGCAATCGAGGCTTCTTTCAAAGGTACTCTAGAAAACTCGATTCTCGCAGCCTCGATTAGTCTTTTTTGTTTTTCTTTAGGCAAATGGAAAAATGTCTGTGTCGGCATATGGATCCTCCTTTCTTTTAAGATGACACATTGTCATATGACGCTATGTCATTATAACACCTCCCACCTGTTTTGCAAGACATTTGCATAGTTTTTTTCATTATTATCCGATACATTAAAAAAGTGATAAGAGGAATCCTTCCATTTGAATTAATGAGAGTTGCCCATTAAAATAGCCACATACTAAACAAAGGATGAGATAAATGGCCCAATCAATTAGTGTCCAAGACTTCAATAAATTGCCGCTCGATGCTGACAGCATCGTTTTAGATACAAGAAATACCTTAGATTACACAAAAAACCACTTAAGCCACTCGCTTTCTATCCCCGCTGCTATCTTGCCAAGACAATTAAAAAATCTAGATCCAAAAAAACTTTATTATATTCTAAGCTACACAGGCAGACGATCAGAAGCATTAGCCGATCAACTTACTGCTAGCGGATTTCGTGCTGTTTATATCATTGGCGGGATGGAAGCTCTTCAGTCAAGCGTTGCTTGAACATTGCTTGCTAGATTCAAAAGAGGCTGTGACAAAAAATCGTGTCACAGCCTCTTTTATATCCTGTCTTTTTTTAGTTATTTATTCTTCAACCTTATCAATATGACTTGATAGCCTTTTCTTTTTCGAGTAAACTGATTTTGTTAGTCATAGTTATAACAATCATAGCAATAAAAGGAGAAGGTAAGCATATGGCATCTGTTTTAGTAGTCAAAGGTCATCCCCTAACTGCAGAAGAATCGCGCACAGTTAAGGCATTGACGTCTTTTTTAACAAGTTATAAAGAAAATCATCCAGATGATGAAGTGACTGTTTTGGAACTTTATCGCGATGATATTCCGGAAATCGATGAAGAATTATTATCAGGTTGGGAAGCATTACGTGCTGGTGCAGAATTCACTTCCTTATCAGAAAGTCAACAACAAAAAATTGCTCGTTTCAATGAATTGACTGATCAGTTCCTTGCTGCTGATAAAATCGTTATCGCAAACGCCTTATGGAATCTAAATATCCCAACAAAATTAAAAGCTTGGTTCGATACCGTCAATGTAGCTGGAAAAACGTTCCGCTATACAGAAAACGGGCCAGAAGGATTAGTGACAGGTAAAAAAGCACTGCACATCCAATCTAATGGCGGTGTATACAACGGACAAGACTTTGCCTCTCAATATGTAAAAGGTATTTTAAACTTTGTAGGCATCGATCAAGTAGATCAGCTATTCATCGAAGGAATCGATTATGACCCTGACCGTGCAGATGAGTTGATGCAAAATGCATTAGATAAAGCTGCTGCTTTAGGTAAATCATTTTAAAAATTGAGATAAATGCATACAAAAGAGACAGAGGAAAAAATCTTCAAAGCAGCATTTGTGCCTTGGATATTTTCCCATCTGTCTCTTTTTGTTATTCTTTCTGCTTTTTCAACGGATTTTCTTCATAAAGAGAAGAGATTGTTGTGTACCATTCAAAAACATGAGTAATCACTACTTTAGCTGCTGCATAAACAGGAATCCCCAAGATCACACCGATGATTCCGAACAATTTCCCAGAAGTCAGCAGAACTAATAAAATCGTTACTGGATGGATTGCTAACTGATTCCCTAGTACTAATGGAGAGATCAAGCGTCCTTCTATTGTCTGCTCTACTGCAAAAACGATCAGTACTTTGATGATCATGAATGGACCTGCTACAATGGCTAAAAAGATAGCCGGAATCATCGCTAAAAATGATCCTAAGTAAGGGATCAGGTTCAAAAAACCCGCAATAATCCCCAACGTGACAGCATACTCTAAACCAATGACTGCAAAACCAATCATAAACATGATTGCCACAGCAAAAGCCACAGTTAGTTGTCCTCTTATATAAGAAGAAACTTGACTATTCATTTCACTCAGCACATTCAACGTCGGTTTTTGCATGCGTGTCGGTAAAAATTTGACAAAATAAGGTGCTAATTGTTTACCGTCTTTCAATAGATAAAATAAGATAAACGGCATCGTCAGCAGAGCCACTAAAATAGTCGCTACCGCGCCGACAAAACTTCCAAGACTCTGAACTGTACTCTTAGATATATCTTGGATCATATCGCCTGCCGAATTCATGAACTTATCACCTGCTGTTTCCAACTGTTCGCGAAATTGGTTGAACAGCGGGTCCCGCAAAATCTCGGTTAATTTATTATCAATCGTATCTACATATTGAGGGAAGTTACTGATGAAGCTCACTGTTTGTTCCTGAATCTTAGGGATGATCACTACGCTCCCCCATGCGATTAGTGCAACAACCAAAACAAACAGCCCAATGATACTGTAAAGCCTTGGTACTTTTCGCTTTTCAAAGTAATCAACTACCGGATTCATCAAGTAATACAAGATTCCTGCTAAAATGATAGGCAGACCTACGATTGCTAAAAATTGCCAGATTGGTGCAAACAAATATGAAACTTTTGTAAATAAAAAGACGATCAGCAATATTAACAATACAACAAGTAAGGCTGTGACTACTTGATTATTTAAAAACCAGCGCCAAAACCACGACACCGGTCTGTTCTTCTTATTTTTTCCTTCCATAATTCCTCCTGTTAGTTATAAAAAATTTGGCTTCCCAAACCAATAGCAGGCAGTCTATGCGGATGAAGATAGATTCCATTTGCAATTTGTCCTTCTTCTGGACAAGCATCAAAAATCAATGATACGTGAGCTACTGTCTCTAAATTCCCATTGGCCATCGGACCGACATAATCGATCGTATATACCTGATCATCAAAAGCAATTGTTCCGCCTGCTTTCAAAGAAAAAGGTTCGTCTTTTGATACTTCTTGAATCACCGAATATTTTCGTAAGGCAGCTGTTGCTGTTTTATCGAACAAAATCAGCATGGGTTCTTCCTTGTTTATTGCTTCTGTCCCAATTTCTGTAATCTTTGCCTGAATCATTGCACTCTCTCCTTTAATTGCTTTCAAAAACAGTATAACACATTCTCATTCTTTAGCCGTGTGGAATAATTATGTGATAGAATAAAAACGAAAACTATTTCATTACAATTAGGAGGAATCAGCTCATATGATCGAAAAGATAATTTTAGGAACCTATACGCGTCGCGAAAGTAAAGGAATCTATACGATCGACCTTGATACAGAAAAAGAAGAATTAGCCAACCTTTCATTAGCTGTTGAAGAAAATAGCCCTACCTATGTAGCAAAAAGTAAAGCTGGCAATCTTTACACAGTTACTAGTGTGGATGGATTAGGTGGTGCCGGTGCGTACGATAAGGATTTTCATTTTTTGAATGCGGTAACAGAGTCTGGCGCTCCTTTGTGTTATGTAGCGGTTGATGAAGCACGTCAATTACTATACGGGGCGAACTATCATAAAGGTGAAGTAAATGTCTACCATATATTAGGAGATGGCGAACTGAAAGCAGCAGATTCAATATTCCATCAAGAAGCGACAGGTCCTCATAAAAACCAAGATCATGCGCATGTCCACTATACGGATCTGACTCCTGACCAACGATTAGTCGTATGTGATCTTGGTACAGATCGTGTGTATACTTATGATGTGTCCGAAAACGGCAAATTGAATCTTGTAACTACCTTCACTGCAGAGCCAGGAACAGGCCCTCGCCATCTTGTCTTTCATCCAAATGGACAATTCGCTTATTTATTTGGTGAATTAGACAGCACAGTCCGCGTGCTTTCTTATAATAAAGAAACAGGTGCTTTTGAAGAATTACAGAAAATATCGACCTTGCCAGAAGAATTCGACGGTGAAAATGGAGGGGCAGCTATCCGCATTTCAAATGATGGCAAGTTCCTTTATGCTTCTAACCGAGGACATAACTCGATTGCTGTATTTGCAGTTTTTGAAGATGGTTCCCACATTCAAAACAAGCAAATCATCTCAACAGAAGGGGATTTTCCCCGCGATTTCGCACTAGATCCAAGCAATAATTTTGTCGTGTGTGCCAATCAGAATACCGATAATCTGACATTATATCGCCGTCATCCTGAAACAGGATTACTGGAATTACTGAAAAAAGATGTCTATGCACCAGAATGTGTCTGTGTTTATTTTGATCGTTAGTAAGAAAAGGAGAATGAAATGAATCAGCAAGACGTATTAGACAGACTACGGGAAGAACTAAATATTCCTTTCTTTGATGGGAAAATCGAAGATAAAGAGTATAGCGAAGAGGAATATCAGAAACTCAAAGCCGATTTACAGAACTACTTTGAACAATATGTACAGAATGTAGAAAACTAATCAGCTTTCCATACTATCTGAAAAGAACATCAGGACAAGACTTTTCCGTCTATCCTGATGTTCTTTTCTACAAATAAAAAACCGCCGAGATGGTTAGACTCGACGGAAAAGGAGTATTTACTCGATTTTGAGTAAGTACAAGGTTGTTGTTGGTTATAGGTATGTCATTATCATAAAGGATTTTGATCACTCTATCATAAAGGTAATATTACATTTATATTAGATAACTCTAGTTTTTATTGTTATCAAAGATTTCTTTTATTTTTTCAACAACAAATTAGTCATTTTTTGGATGGCAGCTGTCAATTGGTCTGTCGCTTGGTCTTGTTTTGCTTCAGATGTATTGAATAAATCTTTATCTACCCCTGACTCAAGATCAATACTTTGAATCATTTCTTCACAGCCTGCTACATATGAAAGATAAGCTTTTTCAAAATTTTTATGAATGCCCATTGCTTTTGCTGGTGGGCGCAATGTACTGACTTTCTTAAGCATTGCCCGATATTTTTTTGTTCCTTCTTCAAATAACAGGATGATCTCTTCAAGAGTCGATTTGTCCAGGTCACTTGTTTTTCCTTCATCGATTGCGTTTCTGATCACTTCATATTTCGGATGCATTCCTTCTCCGATTGCTTCTGTTTCCTTGACGATTTGATCGATGGACTGCACATAATAGCCAATATTCGGTAACATGTTCGTTTTCCTACTTTCTCCATTGTTGTTATTATTTATTCTACTTGTTTTTATCCTCAAATGACAAGTGCTTGAAAAAATTTAATGGTTTCTATACAGCTCGTCATTCTTATTCGTGCTCAAAGAAACCATCTGCTAAACTATATTTTTTCCCTGCGACAATGTCATATTGGATCAATTGATATTCGTCGTAAATCTCTTGTTGCGAGCGATTGAATTGCGCTTCTTTATACCACTGTCCGTTTTGATAGTACAGTTCTCGTTCAAACGCCGGAAGTTCCTGTTCTAATGATAAAAGCAGCTGATAAAAGCCATTTGTTGTCTGATTCGTCTGTTCCATTAGATTCGCTGCAAAATAAAAAGGACTGGTGATTGCATCGTGAGTCGTTTGCTTTTCTAATTTCCCTTTGCTGTCAAACATCAAGAATTGTGTTTCATGCAATGTTTGTTTGTCATTTTTTGCTTGGATCGTATCTGAATAGATCCCTGGAAGATGATCCCCCCAAAAAACAACTAAAGTCCTTCTAGAAAGATTCTTCAATTCTTCCGTGAACTGCTTCAGTGCCGTGCTGCTATAGGAAATATCTTGCAGATAATTCTCTAAGTCAAGCGTCCCACTTCCATCTGAAATTTCTGCAGAATAGCCCAGTCTATCATACTTTCCATTGTAAGGCATATGTGTCTGCATCGTGACTAAATGAATGAACTGAGGTGTTTTTTCTTCCTTGAGAAGTGTCATTACTTCTTTGTAAGCTGACTCATCAGAAATATATGGATTATTCTCTATCGTATCCGTATAGGTCATCGTACGCTCGCTGATGAACTGGTCAAATCCTAATGTCTGATAAACATCCTCTCTTTTATACATCGAAGTATTGTATGGATGGATCGCTGTCGTCTGGTATGATTGTGCGTTTAACGCTGAAACGATAGAAGGAAGCTGATCCATTTTTGGTACAAGCATCGTGTAAGGGGTGGTGAGTTGCGCATTAAATAACGCCATAGAAAAACCAGTCAATGCTTCAAATTCGATATTTGCTGTTCCACCGCCATAGTTTTGAGAAAGCATATTGCCACTATATGTTTGATCAGCTACTTCATAATAATCTGCCAATGGCTCACCAGATACTTCTACGCCGTTTAATCGACTAGGATCTGAGAAACTTTCACTCATCACGAACACGATGTTCGGCGACTCTTCCTCTACAGTTTTATTTTTTTCATCGGCTAGCTTCTGGTATTTTTCAGTGATTTCTTTGATCTTTTCTTTCGAATATCCTTCAGGTTCATCCATTGGTTCTACCTTCAGATTGTACAAAAACCCACCGATAAAACCAGTGTTATAGTAGTTCATTTTCTGGCTGTAAGGTATCCATAGTGCCGTTTTATTATATGCTTTTCGCAACAAATTATCGGGATTGTTGAAATTACTGATATACCCTAGCAGTCCAATTGCCACAAGCAGTGTCGTTAATCGGATCAATTGGAATCGCCTTCCTTTTTTCAGGCTTCGAAACATGTACCAGCAAAACAATCCTAGCACGGTTCCTGCGGCAGCTAAGATCACTGTAAACAGCATAGTGCCGGTCATATCTTTCAGCAATCCGATTTCAGTGATCATCTTCAAATCGTCTGGATAAATCGGTTCTTGCCGATAACTCATTTTCATATAATTTGCAAAACCTAATACACCGATGGCTACGACATACGTAAGGGAACCTAAAGGGACAGATCCTGCTAGTGCAATCAGAAAAATAAGAATGATCAGCAAGACGAGACAGGCTAAGAAGAATTTTTCCGTATGCCAAGAAAAAGCAAATTTCAACGCAAGGTCTACGGATAGATCATTTTGACACCACTGCAAAAACAAATTACTAAAAACAACAAGAAAAAAGATACTGATGATTGCTGCTGTTCCTTTTAAAATCTTTTTCTGTTTGGTCGAAAGTCTGCTTATATATCTTTTCAAATGCTTACTCCTTCATTTCTATCAATAAAAGAATGTTGCTTCTCTTATTTTAGTTGTACGAAATTCGAAAGTAAAGAACGGAAAGAAGAATTAATGAAATCCAAATATTCTCTTTCTTTATGGCCTTTCTGGTTTCTTTAATAAGCGGACCTTTCGTACTCCAGAAATTTTTTCTAGCTGTTGTTTCACTTGATTGAGCTGTTCAAAATCAGTACTGTCTATGTCAATCAATATGTAGACATGCTCATTCTTATGGTTACGCGATATATCTGCGATCGCTAGCTCGTTCTCATTCAGCAGAGAAAATATCTCTGCTAATATATTGGTTTTCTTTTGATAAAATATAGTGAATCGAAACGGCGCTTGGAAAAACATTCGTGCGGATGGATAATTGACCGCTTCTCTAACCGTACCGAACAAAAGATAATCTTTTAAGGCTTCAACTGCCAAACGTCCGCTGTCTGCCAAAGCTTCCTGAGTCGATCCCCCTAGATGAGGCAACATAAGTATACGGTCATTTTCTAAGAACTCTTCTTCTGGAAAATCAGTCACGTATTTAGCCAGATGTTGTTTTTCCAATGCTTGCATAACAGCATATTTATCAACAATTTCACTTCTTCCTACATTGATAAGTACAGCATCTTTTTTCATTTTTTCTATATTCGCCTGATCGATCAATCCTTTTGTATCTTCTGTCAACGGCAGCATGACTACGATGTAATCCGAGGTAGAAAGAACTGTTTCTAAATCTGCTTGCCGAACATAATCCAACTGGGCATCGCGGATAGAATAACCCAAGACATCCATCCCTAAGCTATAGCAACTTAGCGCTACTTTTGTGCCTATCGCTCCAAGACCAAGAAGACCGATGGTTTTGCCTTGCAATTCTCGTCCCACATAAGCACTTCTTTTGTTTTCTGCCTGTTCTAAAATATTAGGACCTGTTAGTGTTTGTACCATACGACTTGCTTCGATTATCGGACGGGAAGATAAGAGCAAACAGCACAAAACAAGCTCTTTTACTGCATTAGCATTTACACCTGGTGTATTCATGACAATCGTCCCGTTTTCAGAAGCTTTTTCAACGTTGATCGTGTTCACCCCAACACCAGCTCTTGAAATTGCTAGCAAATCTGGTGTAAGCCATTCATCTTTCACTTTCGTACTACGAATAACTATTCCTTCGGCTGGCAAATCATCTATTATTTTGAAATATTCCCCTTGTAACTTTTCTATCTCTTGTTCTGGAATAGCATCAATCAAATGAACGTGATACATAAAACCCCCTCCTTACTAACAAGTATCTCGAAATTTCTGCAATTAGACAACTGTTTACCATTTGACTTCCTAGAAGCAAAAAGAGCAGTTAGAGCAGAGTAGGATTAGTGATAAAAATAAGGCTATGACAAGTTACTGCCATAAGCCTTATTTTCGAGAGCAAAATATTGAGGGTGAGATATCTTGATAAATGGTGTTCCGTTAGCTGACATTGATAATAAGACTAAATTTCAAAAAAGTTGAAAAGCAAATTTCGTCAATCTCTTCTTATTTCTTAAAACTAAGCGGCTTTTTCACAACCTCTTTTTATCTAATAACCACTGTTTCCAACTCAACTAATTTTGCCCACGTTTCAATTTGATCTGTTGTTAGATTTAGCGAGACAACGGTATGATGACCGCCACCTGCCTGAATCCATGAATGGACACCTTCATGGAAATTCGGTTTAGTTTTCCATAACACACGTGCAACAGGTAAATTAGGTGCTTCAGTCGTTGGTTCAAAGGCTTCTACTTCATTGATCAGCAGTTTATAATGCGTACCGAAATCTGCCATCGATACGACTACCCCTTCTCCTGCTTTCCCATCAAATACAAGACGCGCCGGATCTTCTCTATCTCCCATTGATAAAGGAGAAACAACGATTCTTGGTTTCGTCGCAGCAAGCGTCGGATCTACTTCCATCATATGGGATTCCAAGATTGCTTCTTGGCCACTAGCTAGCTCGTAAGTATAATCTTCCATGAATCCTGTATCTTTCCCTCGAGCCATGATTTTCAGCAACCGATCAATCGCTGCAGTTTTCCAGTCGCCTTCCCCGGCAAAACCGTATCCTTCTGCCATCAAACGTTGTACAGCTAGTCCAGGTAGTTGTTTCATTCCATACAGGTCTTCAAAATTAGTCGTAAAAGCGTTATAGCCTCCTTCTTCTAAGAAACGGCGAATACCGATTTCCTGCTGAGCTTGTACTTTTACATGTTCCTCCCATGTCTTTTCTTCATAATCACCATAGTCGAAGGTATACAATTCCTTGTACTCTTCAAATAATTGATCGACTTCTTCGTCTGATACGCGATCGATTACTTGTACAAGATCTCCGATACCAAAATAATCAACAGTCCAACCAAATTGAATCTGTGCTTCCACTTTGTCTCCTTCTGTGACACCCACGTTTCTCATGTTGTCACCAAAACGAGCCACTTTTATTCCAAAACTTTCATTATAGGCTACTGCAACATCCATCCAATCAGCAATCTCTTTTTGGATCTCAGGTCGTTTCCAGTAGCCAACGACGATTTTATTTTGTTTATTTAATCGAGCATTGATGAACCCATATTCGCGGTCGCCATGAGCAGATTGATTTAAATTCATGAAATCCATATCGATTGTTTTCCAAGGAATGCTTTCGTTATATTGCGTAGCTAAATGAAGCAATGGTTTTTGTAGAAGCTTTGTCCCGCGGATCCACATTTTTGCTGGTGAGAAAGTATGCATCCAAGTGATCACACCTGCTACTTCTTCTCGATAATTGACCTCTTTCATGATTTTTGTGATCGTATCAGCAGTAACTGCTAATTCTTGAAGGCGGATTGGATAAGGCAATTGGCCATTTTCATTCAGTTCATCGACCATTTCTTGTGCATGTTTCTTTACTTCTCGCAGTGCTTCTTCCCCATATAAATGCTGTGATCCTACAACAAACCAAAATTCTTTTTCTCCAATATTCAACATAATTAGCCACTCCTTTTATTTGTTTTGTCCGTAATACGCATTTTTTCCGTGTTTTCGTAAATAATGTTTATCTAAAATCCGTTGAGGCAGCTCTTCTGAAAATGAATTGAGCTGTCTGGTAAATAAATTCATCTTGCATACTTCATCTAGTACGACTGCGTTCATTACCGCACTTTGCGCATCTTTCCCCCAAGTAAATGGACCGTGTCCGTGTAAAAGTACCCCTGGAATTGCTAAGGGATCAATTTTGCGTTCTTTGAATGTTTCTATGATAACTTTTCCTGTTTCATATTCGTACCCGCTGTCGATTTCCTGTTGTGTCAAAAATCGAGCACAAGGTACCGATCCATAAAAAGTATCTGCATGCGTCGTCCCCATCGCAGGAACATCCAATCCTGCTTGTGCCCAGATCGTCGCCCATGTCGAGTGAGTATGGACGATTCCTCCGAGTTGAGGAAATGAACGATATAAAACAGCATGAGTAGGCGTATCCGAAGAGGGATTGAGTTTACCTTCAATGATATGATTGTCCAAGTCCACAACGACCATGTCGTCTGCTGTCATCTCTTCATAACTGACTCCACTAGGTTTGATAACGAAATATCGTGTTTCAGGATCAAAAGCGCTCACATTTCCCCATGTATATTTGACGAGTCCATGTTTAGGCAAGTCAAGATTTGCTTGATACACTTCTTCTTTCAGTTGTTCCAGCATTTTCTATCACTCCTTTTTCTTGCAATTGATGAATCGCTGTTTTTTCAATGTCGATCCCCTCACGGTAACGTCTCATAAATATCTGATAGCCTGCTATTTCTTCTGCTGAAGGTGTGATAGTGATTCCTTGGTCTTGTCCAAACACGTCTTCTGCCAAGAAGTTTTCTAAAGACTTCCCATGTCGATCCATCATATAGGCTGCTAATAACGCGATTCCCCACGCTCCACCTTCTCCGGCTGTGTCCATCACTGTAACTGGTGCCTCCATAGCAGATGCTAGAATCCGCTGTCCAACTTCTGGTGTTTTAAAAATCCCCCCATGCCCCACTAAACGATCAATTTGGACATTCTCAGATTTCAATATATCCATTCCGATTCTCATTGCACCAAAAGCACTGGCTAAATGGATCCGCATGAAATTCGCTAAATCAAAACGGCTACCTGGTGTACGTACAAATAATGGCCTTCCTTCATTTACTCCTGTAATGTTTTCTCCAGAAAAATAACCATAAGAAAGTAATCCCCCGCAATCCGTATCGCCTTCTAGCGCTTTGTTGAATAATACCGTGAATAATTTATCTCTGCTTATCTCCATACCCAAAGAATTGGTAAATTCTTCAAAAATACTGACCCAAGCATTGATATCCGAAGAGCAGTTATTCGTATGAACCATGCCTACTAGTTCTCCTGAAGGTGTAGTGACCATGTCGATTTCCGGATGGACATTTTCTAGTTCTTTTTCTAATACGATCATAGCGAAGGCGGAAGTACCAGCCGAAATGTTCCCTGTCCGTTTGGCTACACTGTTCGTAGCGACCATACCGGTTCCTGCATCCCCTTCTGGCGGACAAACCGGGATTCCTGGTCTCAAATTTCCCGTAGGGTCGATCAGATAAGCCCCTGATTCGCTTAACTTGCCAGCTTCTTCTCCTGCTACTAGAACTTTAGGCAAAATGTGATCCAAGTCAATCGCTACGTGCGCTTTTTCGATTAACTGACCAAAAATATTTTTCATTTCTTGATGGTAGGTTTTCGTTGAAGGATCGATAGGAAACATGCCTGATGCATCTCCTACGCCTAGTACTTTCTCACCAGTAAGCTGCCAATGGACATAGCCTGCAAGCGTTGTCAAAAAATTAATTTCTTTCACATGTTCTTCTTTATTCAAAATAGATTGATACAAATGAGCGATACTCCATCTCTGCGGAATATTGTATTGAAATTTTTCCGTTAATATTCGTTCTGCTTCTTCAGTGATTGTATTTCGCCAAGTACGAAATGGTACTAGTAACTGTTCCTTGCTATCAAATGCTAGATAACCGTGCATCATTGCACTGAACCCAATCGACCCGATTGTCGTAAGATTCTCGCCATAGATTTCGAATACTTCTGCTGCCATTTTTCGGTAACTGACGCGCAGTCCTTTCCAAATATCTTCTAATGAATAGGTCCAGATACCATTTTCTAGTTTGTTTTCCCACTCATAACTACCAGCGGCAATAGGAGTAAAAGATGAATCAATCAATACAGCTTTGATCCTAGTTGATCCAAACTCAATCCCTAAAGATGTACGACCATCTATGACATCTAACATACTTTGCGCATTTACTTCCTTCATAATGATTTAACTCCCTCCTTCTCGTCAAACCTGATCAAACCGTCTTTTTAGTAGCGCTTACAATGATTATTGTATACTTTTGTACGTACATGTCAAGCGGTTATTTTCAAGAACACAATAAAAAACACTTGTTTTGTACGTACATAAGTTATAAAATGAAATTGCTTACAAAATCTGATCAACCGCCTTCTCGAAATTCTAGAAGGAGAGAATACTTATGAAAAAAGAAAAAAAAGTTTCCTCATCGTTTATTTATTTTTTTGGCGCATTTGGCGGCATTCTATTTGGATATGATATTGGTGTTATGACCGGCGCCTTACCTTTTTTACAGCATGATTGGGGTTTGGCAGGTAAAGCTTCTTTGATAGGATGGATCACGTCTTCGGTCATGTTAGGTGCGATCCTTGGCGGCTCTTTATCTGGTCTTCTTTCTGATAAGCTTGGACGACGAAAAATGATTCTTCTTTCTGCACTTATTTTTATGGCTGGTTCTGTCCTTTCTGCATCTGCCCCTCACAATGGTTCTTATTTTCTGATTGCAGCAAGGATTCTTCTAGGTTTAGCTGTTGGCGCTGCATCTGCCCTAGTTCCTGCTTATATGTCTGAAATGGCTCCTGCTAGACTAAGGGGAAGATTATCAGGGATCAATCAAGTGATGATTGCTTCTGGTATGCTCCTTTCCTATGTTGCAGATTATTTGCTAAAAGGGTTGCCTGAAACGATGGCTTGGCGCGTGATGTTAGGACTCGCTGCTGTCCCCGCGCTGATTTTATTTTTCGGTGTTTTAGCTCTACCAGAGTCACCGCGTTTTCTTATGCAATCTGGCCGCTTGGAAGAGGCAAAAAGAGTATTGAACTATATTCGAACACCAAACGAAGCTGAACAGGAATTCGAACAAATCCAGCTGAATGTCAAACAAGAAAAGACAACCGTAACTTCTTGGCATACTTTGTTTTTAGAAAAATATCGTTCCTTAGTCATTGCCGGTATTGGTGTAGCAGTATTCCAGCAATTTCAAGGAGCTAATGCTATTTTTTACTATATTCCGCTGATCGTAGAAAAAGCGACTGGGCATGCAGCGAGCGATGCATTGATGTGGCCGATCATCCAAGGAATCATTTTAGTTGCTGGTTCTTTGCTCTTTTTGGTTATTGCAGACAAGTTCAATCGGCGAACTTTATTGAAAATAGGCGGTAGCGTGATGGGACTTTCTTTCATCCTACCAGCTGTTTTAGGAACTGTACTGGATGCTCATACAAATTCGTTGTTGATTCTCTTGTTTTTATGTATTTATGTCGCATTTTATTCTTGCACATGGGCTCCACTGACATGGGTAATCGTAGGCGAAATATTCCCACTAGCTGTCCGCGGGCGAGCATCTGGCCTGGCCTCTTCTTTTAATTGGATTGGTTCTTTCCTAGTCGGCTTGCTTTTTCCTGTGATGACTGCTTCTATGTCTCAAGAAATCGTTTTCGGTATTTTTGGGATCATCTGCTTTTTAGGGGTTTTATTTATTCAAGAGATCGTACCAGAAACTCGTGGGAAATCTTTAGAGGAAATCGAACAAAGTGCATCTAAAAAAACTTATCCTAAACGTATTTCTATCCATCATTCTTAAAGAGGTTGTGACAGAAGTGGTCAGCTTCAAGAAATAAGAAGGAATTTACGAAAATTGCTTCTTAAATTTTTGTGGAATTTCAGCTTATTTTCGAAGAAGCTACTTCTGGAACACCGTGAATCAGAGGTTGTGAAAAAGCTGTCCTGCATCAAATAATAAGAACATCCAAACAAAAATAGCTTCTCCTATTTTTCGTTTGGTTAGGCTTATTACCGCAGATGCAAGCTTTTGAACACCGTTTAAGGAAGAGGTTGTGAGCCTGCCGTTCAGCTCCGAGTCACAAGGAACAATTTCAAAAAACAGCTTCTCATGTTTGATGAATATTGTGACTTGTGACCAGTTGGTAGGAGAACACCGTTTAGTGGAGAGGTGGTGAAAGAAACGTTCAGCCTTGAGCGATGACAAAAGCTCTCACAAACATTGCGACGAGTAACCGTAGGAGCAATAAGAGGCGGTAAAAACCCGTCTCTTATTTTTCGTTTTCTTTCACTGTTTCCCGTTCAACTAGTACAGGTTCATAAAGAATATTCGGCTGTGCCTGGCCTTTTTCAATCGTTGTGACGATCCACCGTGCGGCATCTTGTCCCAACTTTTCTTTTGGATGCGTCAATGTTGTCAATTTTTTATTTCCTAAATGGCTTAAAGAAGAATCGTCTGTTCCTACGATGGATAGATCATCTGGAATTTGATAGCCATTTTCTGTCAGCTTATCTAGCAATAAACTAGCTATTTGGTCGTTATAGCAAATGATGCCATCTAAAGCTTGTTCTTCTTTCAACCGTTGTACTGTTTTTTCAGCGATTGTTTCTCGTGTTTCCGTGGTGAAAGTAATGATATCTTCCGTCAAAAAACGCACATTATACTGTTCACACGCGCTGATAAAACCTTTCATCCTGTATTTTCCTTGAAGATCGTCGATTTTTGTGATGAACAACAGACGCTGATGTCCTTTTTTTATCAAATATTCTGCTGCCATAAAACCGACTTTCACATCATCTAAACAAATATAAGAGGCATTTAACTCTTCATAAGCAGCATTGATCATCACCATCGGAATGCCTTGTTCTCTCAAAGCAACATAAAGTGCTAAGTTTGGGTTATACTGATTACTTTTCGTAGGCTCAACGATCAAACCATCTACCCCATAAGCAATCATTTTCTTCAAACACTCTTTTTCCAATTCGTGATCGTTATTCGTACTGGCTAAAAGCAATGAATACCCAGACTCTCGTAATTCATTTTCGATTCCTCGGATAATCGACGGAAAAATATAATCAGAGAGATATGTGGTGATGACACCGATCGTTTTTGTTCTGTTCAATGGTGTTTTTTCTATCTTATAGCTGTCATCTACATATGTGCCCGATCCTTTTTCTTTACGCAGATAGCCCTCATTTACCAACACAGCGATTGCTTGCCGAATCGTATGTCTGCTGACGTCATATATTTCTTGCAGCTTGAATTCTGAGGGAATGGTTGTATTTACTTCGTATTCCTCACGAAGGATCTTTTGTTTTATCTCTTCTGCAATGTCTTGATATTTTGCCATTTGCCTTGCCCCTTTTTATTTGTACGTACATATATCATAACGAGTCTGCAAGGTTTATTCAAGCAAAAATCAAGGTTTCTTGTGCTCATAAGGCATACGGAACAGGTTCACCAAATTCTGGAAATCCTTGCTCATTCCACGTAAAGCATTGCGCGTTCGCGTGCCGATTAGGATTGTCTAACGGATCCCCTTTTTGGTTCTTCTCTGGTCGAGCATGATAGATCAAAATATCAAAGCACCCGTCTTCTGAAACCGTAAACGAGTTGTGACCAGGACCAAATTGCTTATTTTTTTCAGAAGAAACGAATACTGGCTCCGATAATTTATGCCATGATTCTTTTAATAAAAGATTCTTGTGCTCATCAGCCCACAGCAGGCCCATGGCATAGTTTTCATCTGTTGCACTACCAGAATACGTAATGAATATTTTCCCATTGCGAGTAAGGACTGCTGGACCTTCATTTACTGAAAAACCCCGTTTTTCCCATTCATACTCAGGTATAGAAAGGAGGATCTGCTTCCCCTTTAACGTCCAAGGATTATCCATTTCGGATAGATAAAGATTAGAATTCCCAGTAATTTCAGGATCTTGTTGGGCCCACACATAATATAGCTTTCCTTGAGAAGAGAAAGTTGTTCCGTCTAAACTGAAAGTTTCCCTTTTCGTTTTTATTTGTCCCTTTTCTATCCAATCTGTATTCATTGGATCTATATGCTGATTTTCAAGTACGAACATGCGGTGATGATGAGATTCATCACGTATAGTTTTATGATTGCTTGCAGCAAAGTAAATATACCATTTTCCATTGATATAATGGACTTCAGGTGCCCAGATCAATTCACTCATCGGTCCTTCTTCATGAGCCTGCCATACAATCAGGCTTTCAGCATGTTCTAATTCATTCAGTGACTTTGCCCTTCTTAATTCAATCACTTGGTAGCCTGGAACCGATCCTGTAAAATAATAATAACCATCTGTATGTTTATATACCCAAGGATCTGCCCGTTGCCGAACGATAGGATTATTATAAAGTGTCTTCATCATAACAAATTTCCTCACATTTTCTTTATTCTAATTACATTCCAAGAGTATTTTTCTATCCCTACATTTAATTCGTCATGTTTTTCTATTGAAAAATAGTTTATTTCAGGTTTTATTTTTTCTGGTTCTTCACGTGTATTTTTGTCCAACAGATCGCTACTGGTTAATGTGTAGTGCTCTCCTTGATCTAGCAAATTGAAATCATGTTCAATCGTTATCTTTTGTTGTTCATTTGTGCGATTGATCAAGAAAATAGTCAGCTGATTGCCGTTATCTACGATCACACTGTCCATATAAGGTACATTTTTTATCTTTTCACAATCATAAACAGGGCAAATGATTTGTTGTTCCAATACTTGACCTTTAGCATATTTCGATAAGTGTTGCATCACATAATAAGTTGGATTCCTCCATGCTTGTCCTTTAGCATCTGTCAGTATTAAAGGTATTGTGTTTACTAACAATGATTGACAACTAATCTTTACGCGATCTGCGTGTCGTAAAATAGCTAGCCCTAATGAACCAAATAATAATGTATCTTCCATAGTAAAGTAACACCAATCGATGGGACTACCGACTTCAAAATCCCTATGTCTTTTTTCCGGTTGGGCATGTACATTCCATTCATCAAACGCTAGATACATTGTTTTCTCACTTCTCAAATATCCTTTTACATAATCACAAGTAGCAACGATTTCTTCAATTTGACGATCGAATCGATAAGCTTTTGCAAGGTATGTCGCTGTATCATCACGCTCATTTTTAGGAGGTTTAGTCAAGTCTTCTTCATCATACTTATCAATATAGTTATGCAAAGCTAAATAATCTACATTCTCATAAGCTTCTTCTAATGCGATACGATCCCATTCAGGGTACGATGGTAAACGTGGCGTAGAGCTTCCAACTAAGATTGTTTCAATTGAATCATCCACTAACTTCATGACTTTTGAGGCTTCATTTGCTAACCTACCATATTCATAAGCACTCTTAGCCCCCACTTGCCATGGCCCGTCTAGCTCATTCCCTAAACACCATAATTTAACGCCAAAAGGCTTTTTTTGCCCATTTTTTATTCTTAAATCACTCCAGAAGGTTCCTTTTGGAAAATTACAATATTCTACTAAATTTTTTGCTTCATCGATTCCTTTTGTTCCTAAATTCACCGTGAATATCGGTTTCGCTTGTACATGACTGATCCATTTAAAAAATTCGTGGAGTCCAAAAGAATTTGGTTCTATACCTCGCCATGCTAAATCAATTTTTTTTGGTCGTTGTTCTTTCCTACCTACAGTATCCACCCAATCATAACCAGATGTAAAGTTTCCTCCAGGATAGCGAATGACACCTAATTCTAATTCCTTTACATAAGAGAGGACATCTTGTCTAAACCCGTCACCATCAGCTGTTTCATGGCCCGGTTCATAAATCCCTGTATAGACGACACTTCCCATATGCTCAACAAATGAGCCAAACAGCCGAGAACTGATCTCTCCTACCGTAAAATCCTCTCTGATTTTTACTTTCACTTCTTCGTCCAACAGCTTTCCCTACCTTTCATTTCCTATAGTCAAGATAATAGATACAAGTTTCCATACGCCACCAGCAAAGATAAAAATAAAAGGAGGGAAAAGAAATATGAGCAGTACAAATCCTAATAACAATACGCAACAAAGAATATTTCTCAAAAAATCAAAAAATACTTTCCATGCACTTTGTTCAAAAATTTGTAAAAATGTGATATCTTTGTTTTCAGAAATCACATATATCCAGGATAAAAGAAACATGGAATAAATAAGTGAAACTACATATCCACTAATTGAAAGTACGATTGTCTGTTCTTCTAATAATTGATTAACAAGAAAATAAATAATGATCGTTAACAGACTAAGGAACAAGTTCTTACCAAAATGTTGCTTTATTCCTTGAAAGAAAAAATAAATGATATTTCCTGATCCCTCACCTTTCCATTGCGCCATTACATAAAAAACAGCACATGTAGCAGGCACGATAGTAATAACAGGCAAACACACGATTACCCAGAGAATACCTAATAAGATGTAATCAGAAACCACAATCAACTGTCCATAAAATTTAGTCTCAACTATTTTCATCTTCCTCACTCTTTCATTCCAGACATAGCTGTTCCTTGAACAAAATATTTCTGTGCAAAAATATAAACCACTAGTAATGGCAGCATTGAAATAACCGTTCCAGCCATTACAGGTCCATAAAAAGAAATGTTCTGCCCCGTAAATAAAGCTAACCCTGCTGGTAAAGTTCTCATTTTTGAACTACTTGTCAATATCAATGGATAAAGCAAGTCATTCCAACTATTCATCAGCGTGAAAATCCCTAATGATAAAAGAGTAGGTTTGCTCAATGGCAACATGATTTTCAAAAAAATATTAAACTCACTTAATCCATCAATGCGTGCTGCCTCTTCCAAAGAATCTGGTAAAGTAATAAAAAAGGAACGCATCATGAAGATACCAAATGCAGTTGTCATACGAGGAATGATCAAACCTGCATAAGTATCAAGCATGCCAAGCAAATTGACTTCAATAAATAGAGGAATCATGAAGACTTGGAATGGGATCATCATTGTCAGCAAAACGAAATAGAACAAAACTGATTTTCCTTTGAAACGCATACGAGCAAATGCATACCCCGCAAGAGAATCAAAGAATACAGAAGTGATCACTGTCCCTCCAGCAAAAATCACTGTATTTTTGATGTAATCTAATAAAGGGATCGTTGTCCAAACCTTAATATAGTTATCTAGGGTATAGCTATCTGCAAATATTCTAGGCGGAAATGAGATAATGTCTTTTTCGTGTTTAAAAGAAGAAATAATCAGCCACAAAAAAGGAAACGCAATAACCAACAATATAACTAGCATACTAATCGTTCGAATGATTTTTTTACCACTAACTGCTTTTCGACTATTCACAGTAACTGTAATCGAGCTTTCTGGTGCCATACAGGTTTCCCTCCTATTTCATTTGTTTTTCTTTCCGTGACATGTACACATTAGTGGAGATAGCTATAGTTGCAACAATGATAAACAAAACCGAAGACAGTGCTGATGCATAGCCCAATTCATAAGGTGCTGTAAATCCTCGACTGTAAATATATTGAACAGCTGTTTCTGTCTTAAATTGTGGGCCACCAGCGGTTGCAACATATACTTGGTCAAACACTTGCATCGAACCAATCAGATTCGTTAAAATACAAAAACCTAAGGAGGGAACGATCTGAGGTAGCGTAATGTTAAAAAACTGCTGTCGATTTGTTGCACCATCCATTTGAGCAGATTCATACAAAGAGGGAGAGATTCCCTGAATAGCAGTCAAGAGAATCGTCATAGTAACACCAAAATTCTTCCAAACAGTCATGATGGCTACCGTCGGCATAGCAAGGGTTGGATCGCGAAAAAATTGAGGGATCGGCAAGCCGACTTGTGAAAACAAGTAAGGAATCGCCCCTACATTCGGATCAAGCAACATAGAAAAAATAATCGCAATTGACGTCAATGAACAAATAACTGGAATGTAAAATGTCGAACGACAAAAACGATTGAATCTGGTATTTTTAGATAATGCTACTGCTGCTAATAAACCAACGATAATTTGTGTTGGCGTTTCGAGTACGGTGAAATATAAAGAATGAATCAACGAATTAACTGCTCGTTCATCACTAAATATACGTGTGAAATTTTCAAAACTTACAAAATTTCTTGATGTAAAGAAAATATTCAAATCTGTAAAACTAATAGCAAATGTTCCTAAAAGCGGTATGACAGTAAATAATAATAAAACTAAAAAAGATGGAGTTAAAAACAAATACGCAGCACGATCAGGACGATTCCAATATTTGGTGAATCCGTTCATATAGTCCACCTCATCTTTCATTTTGATAAAATATACAATCTTGGTTTAAACGAATCTGAATAAGATATCCGAACAATCGCTGTGATTTTTGCAATAACACCTATCTGCAAATACTAGGTCGATCGTTCAGATATCTGTATCTTGCCAACAGTCTATCCTGTATAAAGTTCTGTACTATTTTTGCAGTAATTGATTGATGGCATCATCTGCATCGTTCATGAGTGTCTCAGGATCTTCTCCTGCTAATAATTTTTCAATCAGTGGATTGATGATATCGTTATTGATCGCAGAGATTTGGGTAAAACCTGGTAAATATGGCTCTGCATAGTCCATTTGTTTCGATAATTCAGATACAATAGGATCATTTTTTACTTCTTCATCTTTTGCTACTGAATCCAAGTAGGCAGGAAAACCATTTTCGATACTCCATTTTTTACCAATTTCAGTTGTATTCCAATATTTCAAAAACTCATAGACAGCTTCTTTTTTATTATTATCTGTACTTGCCGGAATGGCATATCCTACGCCATCTAAAATAGCTGTTTTTTTGTCTGAATCACTCCCTTGTGGTAAGGTAGTCACATTATAATCAATCTCGTTTGCTTTCAATCCGTTATTTAACCATGGCCCATTGATTTCAATGGCTAGTTGACCAGCATTCATTAAATTGTCCATTTCGGCGCCAGAAATCGATTCTGGACCAGTCTTGTCTACATGGATCATTTTTTGGATCGCTTTTAACGTTTTAAGGTTCTCAGGAGACGCAAATTCAGACTTAGTATAATCATCGTTCACTAATTTACCGCCATTTGCTAACATCCAGTTATATAACGGTGCAGTTCCATCCTTATTGAAGACAAAACCTGATACATTTTTACTACTATCAGTTAATTTTGGTGCCATTTCTGTCAATTCTTCCCAAGTAGTAGGTGGTTGTTCAGTATCTAATCCAGCTTGTTTAAACAAATCATTATTCCAATACATATACATTCCTTGTACCTGCATGGGGACAAAATACTGTTTACCTTCTACTTCACCTAATTCAATAGCCGTTTCTTTAAAATCAGATTTATCTACTCCATCATATTCCCAGAAATCGTCTAATGGTTGTACCGCTCCGTTTTCTACATACTGTGCAAAATCTGGATAATTTAATGCAATAAAGTCAGGTGCTTTTTTAGAAGAAATCGCTGTAGGAAGTTTTTCATTCAAATTGGCCCAAGTCATGATATCCATTTCAATTTTGATGTTTTTATCATTTGTTTTATTAAATTCATTAACGATTTCTTGCAATATTTCACCATCAGATGCAGTAAACCCATTCCAAAAAGTCAAAGTCACTTCTTTATCAGAATCAGATTCTGCTGAACTTCCGCCACCGCAAGCTCCTAAAATACCTGTTGCAGCTACCAACAAAGAGCCAATTAACCATTTTTTACCTTTCATTTTTTGTTCCTCCTTCATCTGATAAACGACATCTGACCACATTCCAAGATAGCGGTTTCAATAAACAATTGATTTTCCCATCTTCAGCTTTTACATTTGTTGAATGACTTGGTTTTACTTGTTCACTTTTAGGAAGATTAGTTGCTTTTGTATCAAATCCACTCATTTCAGAAAAATCAATCACTCCCTCTACTGATAATTCAGACAAGTGAACAGTTAGATTCATTTCTTCTTCTCCACGGTTAACTGCAAATATGACAAGTTCTTTGTCATTTATTACGGCTATACTTTCTAAATACGGCACTTCTTCAAAATCTTCCGTCGCATAGTTTGCTGAACGAATTTGTGGGCTTAACACCTCTCCTTGTCCATACACAGCAGCTTGCATAAATGGATAATAGATCGTCTGTCTCCAAGCTTCTCCGTTTGTTTCTGTCCTGATTGGTGCAATAACGTTTACCAATTGAGCAAGACAAGCAATCTTTACTCTATCTGCATGTTTCAATAAAGTGATTAATAGACAGCCTAATAGTAATGCATCTTCAAAATTATAGTTATCTTCTAGTAAAGGAGGAGCAATCTGCCAAGGCTCTGCTTGCTCATCTTGTTCCGCTGAATGATACCAAATATTCCATTCATCAAAGGACAGGTTGATCTGCTTCTTACTATGTTTCTTCGCCTTGACTGTATCGCACATCGCTGTCACTTCAGAAATGAACCGATCCATGTCTAAGGAACGTGCAAGATAATGAGAAAGATCATTTTTTTGGTTGCCATAATATTGATGAAGAGACAAATAATCTATTTGATCGTACGCTTGATCAAGAACTGTTAACTCCCAATCACCAAATGTAGGCATTTGCCGATTCGAACTTCCGCATAAAACCACCTCAATTGAATCATCTACGAGTTTCATCGCCTTAGCCGTTTCCTCTGCTAACCGTCCATATTCTTCCGCTGTTTTATGTCCAATCTGCCAAGGACCGTCCATTTCATTCCCTAAACACCATGTCTTAATTCCAAAAGGGCTCTCTTGACCATTCGAACGCCTTAAATCACTCCAATAAGTTCCTTTAGGAAAATTACAATATTCGACTAAATTACGAGCTGCATCTACTCCACGAGTACCCAGATTGACAGCCATATTGATTTCGGCCCCCACATGCTGACACCAGTTATAAAATTCATGAATCCCAACTTCATTCGTTTCAATTGTCCGCCAAGCTAAATCCAACCTTCTAGGTCTATTTGCTATGGGCCCAATACTGTCTTCCCAACGAAATCCTGACACAAAATTTCCACCAGGATATCTAATCATGGGAATGTTCAATTCTTTTACCAAGTGAATGACGTCTTGGCGAAATCCACTTTTATTAGCTGATGGATGATCTGGCTGATAAATCCCTTCATATACTGCTCGTCCCATATGTTCAATAAATGAACTATACAACCGCGGATCAACTTTGCCTACACGCTTGACACTACTAATCAACATTGTGGCTTCCATAACTGACCTCCTTTAATTTATACATGAATAATACACCTTGTTGAAAGCGTTGTCAATAATATAAATGTTAAACTTACTTATTTTTTATCGATTTTAATTAACAGAAATATTAATAATGATTAAAACAAATAATTTAATATAACTTTTATTAACAAATATGTTAATATATAAGAAAAACCTTTTAAGAGGTGATATATATGCAACTACAAATAAACGAAGAATCCTTACCGGTATATGAAGCATTAGCTAGTAAAACAAGGATCAGGATCATCCAGCTACTTTCCAAAAAGAAGATGAATGTCAAAGATTTGGCAAAAGAACTTGGAGTGAGCAGTGCTATCACAACGATGCACGTGAAAAAGCTAGAGGAAGCAAACATCATCAAAACAGAAAAAGTAGGACAACAAAAAATTTCGAGCCTTCGTGTCGATAAAATCGATATCAGTTTTCCAGAAAAAATATTCAATGCTTTTGATACGAAAGAAACATCGATACCTATTGGTCACTATACAAATTATGCAATTGAACCAACATGCGGTTTAGCTACGATCCATGATTTTATCGGGAAAGTGGATGAACCACGCTATTTTATGGATCCTCGAAGGATGGATGCCCGCATTCTCTGGTTTACCAGCGGATTTGTCGAGTATCAGGCACCTAATTTTTTAAATACAGAGGATACATTGGAGATGTTGGAAGTTTCTGTGGAAATTTCTTCTGAATTTCCTTTTTCAAATGACAATTGGCCTTCAGATATCACTTTCAGCCTAAATGGTGTGGAGCTAGGAACATGGACGAGCCCTGGAGATTTTGCTGATATCCGCGGTAAATATACGCCTGATTGGTATCCAGATAATCTTAATCAATACGGCTTGCTGAAGACGATCCGAATTACCAAACACTTGACGAATATGAATGGAGAACCCTTGTCAAACATCACGATCAACGACATCCCTAAAGAGCAAGACACTTGGCATTTGCGAATCGAAGTGAAAGACGATGCCAAACATGTGGGGGGCTGTACTTTATTTGGTAAAGGATTCGGTAATTACGATCAGGATATCAAATTAAAAGTTTACTACAGCTGATATTTTTCTTTTCTATTTTATAAAACAAAAACAGCCAATCCCTATGAAGGGACGGCTGTTTTTGCTTTATTGTTATTTCCAGAAATCATCCAAAACGGAAATTGGCAAATGTCGTTTATGTTGTGTCTTGTTCCACCATGCTTCGATTTTTTCTTGTGCTTGAGCGGGAACTTCTTTTCCTTCTAGATAATCATCAATTTCATTATATGTGACACCTAGTGCGACTTCATCTGCAATCATTGGTTTCCCATCTTCAAGATCTGCAGTCGGAATTTTTGTGTATAATTTTTCCGGTGCATTCAATGCTTGAAGCAATTGTTTCCCTTGTCGTTTGTCCAAACGGAATAATGGCAAAATGTCGGCTCCACCATCACCAAATTTCGTGAAGAATCCAGTAATGTTTTCTGCAGCATGATCTGTCCCTAATACGGCTCCTGCTCTTTCTCCAGCTACGGCATATTGCGTAATCATACGTTGACGTGCTTTGATATTTCCTTTGTTAAAATCGCTGATTTCCACACCTGCTTCGCTTAATACTTGTACTTGTGCATCAACAGCTGGTTTGATATTTACTCGCAGACTAACATCGGGCTGGATAAAGTCAAGAGCAGCTTTTGCATCTTCTTCATCTGCTTGTTCACCATAAGGAAGACGAACAGCGATAAATTGATAGTTTTCATCTTTTGTTTCTTCACGCATTTCTTCCATCGTTAGTTGCGCCAAACGGCCTGCTAAAGTAGAATCTTGGCCGCCGCTGATACCTAGTACAAAAGTTTTAAGAAACGGATATTTTTTCAAATATGCTTTCATAAAGTCAATACTTTTACGTATTTCTTCTTTTGGATCAATTGTTGGTTTGACACCTAATTCATTGATAATTTCTGTCTGCAGGCTCATTTATTCTCCTCCTATGCTTCTGTATGAAGTTCTGCTACGCTTTTTTTCATTCGTTCCATGATAGCCATTTTATGGTTCCAGCATTCAGTAGACAGATCGACTGGGTATTTTTGCGGATTCAAGTCTCGTTTATACTCTTCCCATAGTGAATCTAGATTTTCTTTTGTATATTCTTTGATTTCGTTTAGTGCAGGTAATTCGTAAACTCTTTTTCCTTCGATAAAGATATCTTGTAAAACTGGGCGAGCTGTAAAGTCTCGAACAGTTTTATTGATAAACGTATGCACTGGATGGAACATGAAGATAGCTTCTTCTTCTCGAGGGTCTTCATCCCATAATGTCACGTAGTCTCCTTCAGATTTCCCATCAAAATTTCGAGTGATGCGCCACACTTGTTTTTTCCCTGGAGTAGTTACTTTTTCTGCATTGCTTGATAACTTGATCGTATCCATCATTTTTCCTTCATCATCTTCGATCGATACTAGCTTGAATACTGCACCAAGGGCTGGCTGATCATAGGCTGTGATCAATTTTGTCCCAACACCCCATACATCAATTTTAGCTTTTTGCATCTTTAAATTCAAAATCGTTGCTTCATCCAAGTCATTCGAAGCATAGATTTTTGCTTCCGTAAATCCGGCTGCATCTAATTGTTCCCGAACACGCTTAGATATATAGGCCATATCTCCACTGTCGATGCGTACGCCTTGGAAGTTGATTTTGTCACCTAATTCTTTCGCCACGCGAATCGCACTTGGCACACCTGATTTCAACGTATCATAAGTGTCGACTAAGAACACGCAGTCTTTATGGGTTTTAGCGTAGGCCATAAATGCTTCATAATCATTTCCATAAGATTGGACTAACGAATGAGCATGGGTCCCGCTAGCTGGTATCCCAAATATCTTCCCAGCACGTACATTGCTTGTTGCATCTGCTCCGCCGATATATGCCGCTCTAGTTCCCCAGACTGCTGCATCCAGTTCTTGTGCCCGTCTAGTTCCAAATTCCAATAGTGGATCTTCTCCGATGACAGATTTGATACGAGCTGCTTTTGTCGCGATCAACGTTTGGAAATTGACCATATTCAACAGTGCTGTTTCTACTAATTGGCAGTGCGCTAAAGGCCCTTCCACTTGGATCAATGGTTCATTTGCAAAAACTAGTTCTCCTTCACGAGCAGAACGAACTGTTGCTTTAAATTCAAAATTTTGTAAATACTCCAAAAAACCTTCAGGATAGACTTCTAATCCACGCAAGTAAGCAATATCGGAATCATTGAACGTCAGATTCTCTAAATAATTGACTAACCGTTCCAATCCTGCAAAAACCGCGTATCCGTGGTTAAAAGGCATTTCTCGAAAGTAACATTCAAAAACAGCATGTAAATCAGCTCGACCTAATTCCCAGTATGTCTGCATCATATTGATTTGATATAGATCCGTATGCAGCGTCAAACTGTCGTCTGGGTAAGTATTATTCATCTTGTATTACTCCTCTTGGCAAGTTTTCATTTCCTACCCATTATAACAAAAAAAATTAATAGGAAAAGAAATCTTCCATTTTTTCTGAAAAAGCACATGTTTTACGGATATTTCTTGCTAAAAATGAACTCCATCTGCTAAAACTATCCTTTCTTATTGGTATTTAACCTAAACGAGAAAGAATATTTATTTTATTCAATGTATCCGAGACACGAAGAAATTAGCGTTTTCTATTTTTCTTACTTGATAAAATAAGTAGCTTTTCCTACTACAATCGTAGCCGTTAAGATACCGATGATTGAACGAATATAACCAAATGTCTCTACAACATAATCAATGGCAAAAGTTTTTTAAGCAAATAATACATCTTTCCTTTTTTGCTTCTTATCCCCAAAGAAACGGATATAACTTATTATGTATTGAATTTTTTTGGAAAGGCGAATTATGACAAGATATACCTTGCGTTGAAAAAACTCGCGGAAAAAATATCACACGTTTTTTTAAAAAACAAAAGTAAGAAAGCAGCTGTCAATAGAATGGAAACAAAAATGGCGAGACATCAATCAGTCTCGCCTTGTTTTTTATTGTATAAGTTAGATATGGAGCAGGTTACCACAAAGATGATTATTAGTCGTTATTAAATAGAATCCTTCGTATTTTTTTGTTCTATCACTACAATATCTTTATTTGGACGTTTGAATTGTATTCCGGCACGTTCTAGCTCTTGTTTCACTCCTACATGGACTTTGACATCTTCTCGTGTCATTTTTAAAACGTGATGAATCGCATAGTCGATTTCTTGCCTTGTGATTTTTTTCTTCGTATTGATCATCACGACTTGCTTTTTATCATATGTGTCTACCAATAGCAGTTGTGTTCGATCTAACGAAAATAATTTGTAATAATTAATAGCCGTATTCCCAAAAAAGAATTCCACTACTTTAGGATAAAATGTCTTAATATTTAAATTACTATTCACAGGTGTTTCGATTAGCTTCATCTCATTCCTCTTTTCTATATAGTCGATTTAGATCCAATCTTAAGTTATGTTACCATCTTTCCTAGCATTAAGGAATCGGTTACAATTGAACCTTTAAAGACAAAAGGATTTACCTTTTATCACTTAATAGTATAACATAATTTCATGAGAAAAAAATACAATTTTTTCTTGACCTTCTCGTTACGTAAAGGATTATGCTTACATTTGTCAGGAGGAAAAATAATGGAGTACACAATAAAGAAAATGTCAGAGATATCAGGAGTCAGTCCGAGAACCTTGCGCTTTTATGATGAGATTGGACTGCTAAAACCAGCTAGGATCAATTCTTCAGGTTATCGGATTTATGGCAAAAAAGAAGTCGATCGTCTGCAACACATCTTATTTTATCGAACAATGGCATTCAAGTTGGAGGATATCCAAGAGGTCTTAGACAATCCATCTTTTGACCACCAGAAAGCTTTAATCAAGCATCAGCAAATGTTGCTGGAAAAACGGGCACAAATCGATACCCTCTTGACAACTGTCCAACAGACACTTGATATGTACGAAGGAGGAAGAAAAATGAGTGACAAAGAAAAATTTGAAGGGTTTAAACAACAAAAGTTGAAAGAAAATGAAGAATCCTATGGACAAGAGATTCGACAAAAATACGGAAAAAAAAAGGTTACAGCATCCAATGAAAAATGGATGAATATGGATAAAGAAACGTATGAAGAAATGCAAACTGTTGAAAAGCAGATGTTATTTGATCTCACTCTTTACTTAAAAGAACCAGAAGATGAAAGCTTAGCAGACCGTATCTTCCAAGCTCATAAGAAGTGGTTATCTTACAGCTGGCCTGAATATCAGCCAAAAGCGCATAAAGGACTAGGAATGATGTACGAAGCCGATGAACGGTTCACTGCATATTATGACGAGCGAAGTGGTCATGGTGCAGCAAAAGCTTTAAATGAAATTATCCAAAAAAAGGCGTAATCTTTTACATGATCCAACAAAAAAGTACACGTAAAATGACCTAATAACAAAACAGCAGACACCCAAGTTAGATTTTTATGCTAACTTTTGGTGTCTGCTCCATTCTTTCACAAGTTTTTTCATCCTACTTTAAATATATTCATCGTTGAATAAACGTATAAGGTATTTTCACTTTATCCTTTTTTTCTGTAAGAAACAATTGAAATGCCATTTCTCCGCAAGCTTCCAGATGGTGGTCGATGGTTGTGAAACCAAGAAGCTCGCTGATTAGCAAATTATCGCGTCCAATCACCACTGGTGTCTTATCTTGCAGATAGCTTTGCAAGATGCCTGCTGCAACCATATCCGAATTTGTAAAGACACCATCAACTCCAAGCTCTTTAAAAAAGAAGCCTGCTTGTTTTCCTTTCTCTGCATCTATACAATCCCAAAAAACAAGTGATTCATCAAAAGATGGAAAAAGTTGATGACATAGCTGCAAAGTGATTTTTGAGTTATAACTTAGCCTGCCACTTCGCCCCAACGTAATGCCCAATTGCTTTATACCTTGCTGCTTCAAATAAGTAAGACCTTCTGTAATTGATTGTTCTCGATCAATAAAGACACAACTTGCCTGTTTTCCCTTGATTTCTTCACAAAAAACTAGAGGTCCATATTTTTGATATGCCAATAAATCATCTAGTGTATTGGCACGAGACGTAATGATCAATCCATCGAAAGCTTTAGCTGCAAATTCTTCAAGATACCTTCGCTCTTTTTCTTTCTGATAGCCCGTCGGTAAAAGTGTCACTTTGTAATCATAATCAAACGCTGCTTCAATGATCCCACTGATCAACTGATCAAAATACGGATGATTGGTATAAGGCAGAATCACTCCAATGCTTTTCGTTTTTCCATAACTTAACTGTCTGGCATTTGCATTAGGGATATAATCGACTTCTTTCATGACCGCAAGTATTTCTTTCCTTTTTTCCTCATCTACATATGGATGTCCATTGATTACACGTGAAATAGTAGAAACTGAATAACCTGTGAGCTTTGCGATATCTCGAATGTTTGCCACTACTGCTTCGCCACCTATACAAAAAGATTTTCTTGTAAATAGTCTACCACAGCTGGACCGCATTCAAAAAACTGATACATTTTTCCTTCATGCGAAAAACTAATCCGCTGCCCGCCCCAATATATATCTTTTGTCAAAGTTTCGATTTCATTCATTGGTATTTCTTTTACTATATTCCTATTCAACCCTTGAAAACTGTACAACGTTAATACGGATCCCTTGAACTCGACAAACGCATAAAAATAATTGTTCGTTGTGCCATCTGTTATCTCTACATAAGTATTCATTGCAAGCCCTCCTTTTGATACTTTGAGTATAGTGTATGAAACGCGTCTCATAGCAAGGAGTTTGTTTTGCCAAAGAAAAGTTTTATTCCTCTTTCATTATTACCAAAGTCTCTTATTTTAAATTGAATACATTATAATGATACTGTAAATATATCTTTATTATTAGTGAATGGATATTTACTTTTAATAGATAAAATAAATAACTATAAAATATTATAACTATTAAAAATAACTATTTTCACTATAATTACACACAAAAAAGAGCGTGGGACAAAAGTAAAGAACACTTTTGTCTCACGCTCTAAACACGTATAAACGGCGGAAGCAGAAGCAACTCCTTCGGAAATAAGCTGAAATTCACAAAAATTTGAAAAGCAATTTTCGTGAATTTCTTCTTATTTCTTGGAGTTAAACGCTTCTGTTCCAGCCTCTTTTTATCTGTCTTTCACTAATGATCAGTTGTAGATAAGCAAGTTGCTTTTTCTTACATCATACCGCCCATCAAGACAAACGTTTTTAGCTTGTACGTACTGGACAAAAATCCCATTATATCAAGAAAAAACAACGTTGATAATACTTAAAATTATTAGGCTAGAACGGACTAGTAAGAGTTTTTTGCCCCTTTTTTGCCCCTCAAATATCGCTTTACAGTCAGAACATAAGTTCGTATAATCGTTTTGAGGTGATTTTTATGATGGAAGAATTTATTAGAAAAAATATCAGTGATGAATATGCAGATTTTTATGAACAAAGCAACGAAAAAGATAAATTCCAGATGGATGTTTCAATTTTAGCTATATTAGCTTTTTCCGAAAATAAACAACCTGTAACTGCAAAAAAAGAAACGGTATTCTCTGAAGGCAAAATAAAAACTCGATATATATTAGAGGTAGAAACTAAGTTTAAAAACTGATTGGAGTAATGGTTATGCTTTTTAATGAGACGCAATTATGGTTTAAATTTGATCCTTCGAATAGATTTATCAAAGACTTTTATAAAGTATGGGATTCAGAAGTTTTCTTTTTAGCAATCGAAGATAGCTTATTAATCAATCTCTACTATTCTAATAAGAACTACTTTAAAATCCCTGCTGCAAAAACTAGAATGAAGAAAGACGTATATTTTTTGTTTGATATCGTGACTGACGTGCCAGACGCACGGAGCGATCATCGGCGTTATGACTATATAAAGTATACTTTCGTTGATCCAGAAAGGTATATAGATTAAAATAAGTTACCTAAAAAGGACAAATACAAATTTTATTATCTTATTTATAGTAAGAAGATAATTTTAAGATTGCGAAATACGATACTATTTGTAATCTATAGTATCAGTCCTATAAAATAAACATCTAATTAATTACTCTAAATCCTAATTATAAGCCTTTTTTCTCACTTTTTTTCAAAAATATGGTATGCTTCTTAGTGAATTCAAATATAAAAGAGTTTAAAGCGTAATACACTTATGGGGAAGTGGTTTGGGGTGCGCTTTAAACTCTTCTTTATTATTATCTCACAGCATACTTAAAAGGTCTATGGATTAAGTTATGTAAAAAAGTGCCTCTTTAAACGTCCTAAAATCCAAAAAAGAATAGCATAATATACACTATCGTTGATCCAGAAAACAGGTAAATAAATTTTGCAAAAGCAATAAGTTAAAAACATTACAAAAAAGACAAGGATATCACATCAAGAAAAAATGTTTTGAAAATATCTTTGCCTTTTTGTATTATATCTATATTAAATACTCAACCACAACATACTAACTAATTTATATATTTAATTTGTTGTTTTTCTATAATTGGATAACTAATTAACTTATGACTATCTAAGTCTTCTTTATTCATATCAATTGCAGTAATTTGGCTGTCCTCATATGTCCGATAATAATAGATTCCTTTGTCAACATTGCAACAAGAAGAATAAATTGTATATTCATATTTTCCATCACCAACATCACACAAACCTTTTTGTTGTTCTACTGAACCTAAGATATGGAAAAATTGACTAATACTTTCTGACTCTGAATCTCCAGATACAGAGTTCAGCTTCGTAAAAGTCGCTTTAACAAAACGAGAAACTGAGGACAAATCTCCAGGCAATCCTATCCCTCCCATACCGCGGCTATAGGCATTCAAACTTATTTGATTTGAAAAATTATTTTTAGGAGTTTCACTCGATAAGACACGATAATTGTTTAAATTAAATAATTGATAGTCAAATGAAGGATTATTGGTAAGAACACCCACAGGGTTATCATATATATGAAGTCCATCTTTCATACTTTCAATGACAATTGATTTTTCTTTATCAGCTAATAGCCAATGTAAAGGGGATAAAGGAAGTTCATCACTATAATTTATATTTGCTAAATTGATATTTTTTAACAATTTTTTAGCTTCTCCTACTGTTGAGCATTGTCCTAAAATCCAAGGAATAAATTCAAAAGGAGATACATTGTCTTTCCCTTCTTGTATTTCTTTATAATCAGCATACCCAGAAAAATTTAGCCCAGCCATACTCAATCCTTTTTCATTTGTCGCATCGTAATAAAGAGGGTAGTCAGCTATACCAGCGGCAATACCAATCATTGCATAATGAGTATCCAAATCATTTACCTTTCGAAAATTCAACTTATAATTTCTTGGAGTAACAGTGACTACTTCATTGTAAGATATTTCATAATCAAAATTCCTTCCAAAATAATGATCACTTGTTACATAAGTAATAGACGTACACATAGTTTATTCCTCCTAATATTGTTCTGTCCACGTTCATATTACTCCAAAGTTTTCCTCATTCCAAAAGAAAAGCACAGAATACACGAAGAAGCGTTTCTATTTGTATAAACTATATCAAAGTTCTATACTTAAATTATCAAATAAAAAGGACGTGAAGATAAATGTCAAATTTAGAAAACAAAGAAGAAAAAGTTGTAAACAAAATTGTTTCTGTTGTCAATAAACTGGATAAAGAGTTAGACGAACTTGATACGTTATCTGAAAATCCAGAAAAAAAACATAACCTAAAAAAATGGTTAGTTGAACGAAAGGCTATTCACGAAATTAAAAAAGTTCTTCATGAAGCTGATAAATATGAAAAATATGATGAAAAAGAACTTGATAAAGAATTTAAAGAAATCAATGACTTATTACTCTGATTTGTTAAACGACTCATTATGAGTCCAAAGAAACTATCTAGAGGTGATCCAAATATAAATATTGATTGTGGTACAAAAAAGAAGCGTCCGAAGACGCTTCGCTGTTTAAATACGTAAAAAGATTGGGAAATTGATTCATCAGCTATTACGATTATTATTATAATCTCATCCTGTAAAAAATCAATACTAAAAAAGCTACTCTTTCGAGTAGCTCTGAACAGATGTCATCATAACTTATGAAGGAAATAGACATAAGATTGTGTATAAAAAAATAACCACCCGAAAGTGGCTGAAGAAAGCTTTTATTTACATGAATACTCTTCTAAGTAATTTTAACACACAACTAACTTAATTACTATATGTAACTCGAACCTACGACCGGACGGTTATGAGCCGTTTGCTCTGACCAACTGAGCTAAATGTACCATTGGAGGAATCATTCATAAGTTAATGAACAATAAAGAGGGTTTCCGCGACAACGTATTTAATTTACTTGAATTAAAGTAATATGTCTATAGAAACAAAAAAGCCTCAACCATCCTTGGCTAAGGCTTTTAACTACATTTAATAGGCTGATCATAAATTTTGCTCAAAAAGCTACCAATATAATAAAAAAAACCGCCTAAGGCGGCCAACAAGAAAGAGGTGACAATACATATCACTTACTAAATAGTAGCTCTATAATCTTGTTTATCAGCTATCACTGCTGCAATTGAATAATAGCATATATATTTTTTTTACGCAATACTTTCGCTAGAAAAAAAATTAGGGTGTTTTCTACAACACGTATCTGTTTTTTTATCTAACAAAATCTTTAGGTCTTTAGATTTATTTTGGAAACGTTGGAACTTACAATTTGCAAGTAAATCTGCTACCTGTATCAATGGCTCAGACTTAGAATCCATGTATTCGACTTTAAAATCTACATCAGACTCTAGAAAGTATTCACTGTTTTTATAGCACCCTTTAAATACTTTGTTAATATAATTTTTAAAACTATCACGATTACATACATTAGTTTGGCTTTGATTATCAATGTAAAGATTAACTTTTTTTATGTGTCCATACCCTAATTTCTTTATTTGTTTCAGGGCATCTTCTACTAGTCTTCTCAAAATATAATTTTTATGCAATTGAACGGCTTCACAATTAAAAAAATCAATAGTTAAACTTGATACTTTAGTAACTACATAAATCGGATGAACATCTTCTTTAACAATTTTTTTTAGAAAACGTTTCTTTTCCCAGTGTTCCATGTTACTGCTTTTTATTTCTTTACTAGTATGAAATAATTGTCTTTTAGTTTTTGAAAAAGCTGATTTTATCTTAGATTTCTCAGAATCCAAACACCAAAATCCACCGTAAACAAAATAATCAGAATAATAGTTTGAGTGTAATTGACCTGAGTCATCAATATAAATTGAAATTTCCATTTTGCACCTCCTAATTACAAGGATATGAATATCTATGTTATCTGTCAACCTATCATTATCTAGGAGAATACATTGATAATTAATATATGTACTGCCCCTCAACGAGGGGCTATTTTTATTTATAGCGTCAAATAGATATCAGAAATCCGCACATCATTCACTGCGCCTTCACCATTAGACTGATTGCATCGACGTAAGATGATATCAATTTTCTTTCCTTTCATCCAACTAGAATCAAAAGTAACATCAAAACCTAGCGCGTCGCCACCTTGATAGCCGTATGCCTTTTTGACATCTGGACGAGCAATTCCTTGAGATTGGATACGTGTTAATTCTTTAGGTGTCCCGTGTTCCATCACAAGTACGTAAGCATAAGTTCCAATTGCACCTTGTGGTTTATCAGGAACCAACCAACCAGCCACACGAACAGTTTTGTCTGATACCTTCTTGAAAATATCTAGTTTTCCATAGGCATTCCCTTGATGCGTTGGCGTACTTGCTGATACTTTATCATCATGATTCTGATCTTCTGTACTGCCATCAGGTTTCAATGCGGGATTATCATGGTATTTCTTGATTTGTGAAATAAAGTAATCTTGCATTTGAGCAGTGATGGCTGCAGGAACTGCTAACGTAGAATCATAGCCACAATGTTCCATCAGTGAACGCTTAGGGCATTCAGTTGCTGAAAATTGATGATGGCATTTGACTGTATCTCGGTTAACTGGCAATCCGTAAAAACGAAGATCCTCCGCTGCTTGCCAGAAAGCATTTTGCTCCGCTTGTAGGAAGACTGCTTTTGGCGTTTCCCGATTCCCACGCACTTCATATCCGAGATAGCTATTATTACCGTCAGAATTAGCGACGTGCCAAGCACGATTATAAGTATCTTCTGTGCGAATAATCGTGTTTTCATCACAGTAATAATGAGCAAATCCTGCTTCTAACTGTTTATCTGTCATTCCTGCTAAACGATTCATTTCTTGTTCTGCTGTTGTGTTTGTCCAAGTATTATGGATGACTACACCCTTCACATCTCCTACACGTTTACCTGCTACACCACGACATACTGAATTATTGATAATATTGACCATTATTGTTTTCCTCCTAAAGTATTATTTTTGTCTTTTCCTTGTTCTTCAGATGAATCTTTTAATTTGCTGAATCGATCTTTCACAAAATCTGGAATCGGGATTCCTAGCTGACCTAAATTCTCGATCACCGAGATTCCATAAACAGCAATGTATGAAAGCACAAAAGCTGTTGCGACTCCTTCAAAGTTCATGATTTTAAGATAGGGATACGCAATCAGCACAAGCGCCACGACCAGCAAATGCTTTACTACCCCCATTAGTCCCTTAGTACTATTTGTTTCTTTTCCAGCAAGTCCTTTACAAACTCCTGTAATGATATCCGCAATGACAATCCAAACAAAAATTTGAATATAAACGTTGCTTACTAGATTTTTAAACTCTGATAACAAAACTAAATTATCAATGATCACCATGTTTCCACCCTTCACTTTCTATTTTTGGCCATACAAAAAGCGCACTCGTTTGAGCACGCTTCTATTCTTCGCTATTAATAATCTCATCCGCTTCTTCATCCGTAATACATAATGGAACAAATTCACGAACCTGTTCTTCTGTAAAACAGCCCCAGTCAAACATCATTTTCACATCGCTAAAACTAAACATACTACTCGCCTCCTTCTGTCTCTGGATTTAATTGCTCTTTAATTTCTGCAATATCCTTGCTGTTTTGAAGCGAAGCAAGCATTGTCTTTGAATTGATTTGTGCTAAACTATCAGCTTTTTCTTTCAATGCAGTATTTTCCTGTTTAATTGCTACATCGTTTAGCATGAGTTTGGCATTTAGCTGTTTTAGGTTGTCATTTTCATGTTCCAGAGCCTTGTACATCGCTTTGAGATTGTTTAAATCGTTGTGATCTAGTGCGTTTGCTAAAACAATCCATTGGTTCAATTTAGGATCAAACATCTGATCAGCAATCGTTAGTGGTTCACCATCAGCACGTACCCCTTCAAGTGGTGGCTGATCTGTGTAAGGAACGGATACAAGCATGTCGTCCAACACTTTTCCTGCGTACTCTCCGCCAGTACGCCCGTATTTCCAAATGTTTTTCATTCATTTCACTCCTAGTCTATATAGTATTGAATTGGTGCTAAAAACAAGTTGACTGTTCCCCTAAATGAAGGTAGACCGCAAACGCCGTTCGGTCGGATATAAGCCATCCCGCCATTGTCTAAAGTATTGCTACTTTGTGGTGGTAACAAGAATTGATACTCATAATTATCAGTTGGATTACTTGGTCTAAATCCTTCTGGAATCGTACAAAAATCTTGTGTACTTAGCGTGCTACCTTTTAATGATCCACGGAACATCACTAGTTTTCCAATTCTCCTAATTTGTCCCTGTTTATTCCAGGAGTGGCCGTTGATCGCTGTTAGATTTACCCATCCGGTATCTTCTGGAACTATAGCAACTTCTTTTCCCGCTATTTGCAAACCATCCTCAAAGTTTTTAAGCCCTAAAACAGTTTCAGGCTCGGTTAAGCTCACAGAATCATTCAAGCCTTTTTCAGTATATTCAGGTGTGATGTCCCAGCTGTAGTCGTTCGGATTGTTGCTGTCTTTCAATCCTTCACCGAAGTATTTATACTCACTAATATTGGGAGTTCGGGTGTTGCCTTTTTCAATCTTTAGCCAGTCAATTTGGCATGCGCCTGCTGTTGATTGCGGATACTGAAAAATACGAAATTCTTTAGGCGCATTTGAAGCGATTTTCGTTGGTGTGAATGTTAGTGACCATACGTCTGTCAATCCCTCAACTGGCTTTAGGTTTCCAAAACTAATAACCCCATCATTATACGCTACAAATGTTTGACTCGCGGGTTTTGTTCCTTTAAGCGTGATAGTATATGTTTGACCTAATATATACTCTTCTTCCATGTTAGCTTTATATATTTGGTACTCGCTAGATTTGATTGGGAACGTCGTACCTTTATTTGCAATATTCTTACCCAACGATGTTTTACCTACCCAGTAAGGGTCATCAAGTAAGTTAGGTTGATATGGTGTGGCTGTTGAGCCTTCTTCAATCTTAATGTCACTGACTATTACCCCACCATTTATCCGACTACTATACCCTTCAAGATCAATAGTTAAATAAAACCTTGATAAATCTGTGAGTTCATAATTTACTACACCTGTAGCCTTTACCGTTATTTCTTTACCTATTTCAATATCTTTAGCAGTAACACTTAATAAAATAGTACCATTGTTAGTTTTACGATAAGATATTCTTATTGTATTAATATCTCCAGTTGTACCTTCATCTACTTTAACTTTTGCACTTATGGTGTACGTTTTACCACTAATTAAACTAGGTGCGTTATTTGAAGTAAATGCGTTGAGTCGTTCAGCACCTTTCGAGATTACGTGTATAGCATTAGTAGAAACATCTGTTACAACAGTATCACCTTCTAGATGAAAATCAGAAGCTTTAATTACACTCATTAAATTCGGATTCCCCGAATAATCATAGTTCCCGAAGTCGATGCTATTGGAGTACATCTTTTTCAGCTTGCCGAGATCGCCAATCTCCTGATTGGTTTGATTCATTTTGTCTTCAACTGCTTTAAGATTGTTTTGTGCCGATGTAACGTTTTGAGAAACGGTATCAATCTTAGTTTGAGTAGCTTGTAGTTGCTCTGTTACCTCGTCAACAGTTTGATCAATTGCTTGTGTGGCTCCCTCTACAAATTCATTTATTTGTTGGTTTGCCTTTTCAATCGTAGAATCCACATTTGTTAATGCTGCGTTAACAGCATCTGTCGCCTCTTGTTTGACCCCATCAAGTAGTTGTTGAAAGTCTTTAAAATAATATTCTCCATTCAATTGAACATCGCCATCAATGATAGATTTCTCAATATTAAAAGTAAACGCCAAATTGTCCGTATGACTACCATCTGGAAAATCAATATAAACATTGGCATCAACTTTACCCTCGTAAGAAAGTAACATGTCAGGAATCCGGTATTTTACAATCCCTTGCATGTAGCTTTCAGTAATGATCTGATTATCAAAAATTGGGAACTCCTTTTTCTCTTCCCCTTGATAGATGTGCATAAAAAGACGAACAGTCGCATCGATTAAATCGGTCGGACTTCCGTCTTGATTTTCAATATTAAATTGTAAAACACCAGCATTTTTATCATAAGATTTAAAAGTAAAGCCTGTAATCTTGGTGGCACGACTAACTGGTTCTGTAGGTACGGTGATCTCACCAACTTTTCTGTCTACCAAATCAATCCCTCCTTCCTACTTAACGCCTTCTATCTTGATGATTTGAATTTCTGCGTTTGTATTTTTGTGGTAATTCATATTTTCAGTGATTGCTACTTGGGCGGAACGAACGATCTTATAGCTTGTATCCGTCACACGTTCTAATTTCAACTCATACATTTCCATACCGCCTGCATCGTCATATAAGTTAGTGAACATGACAACTGGCCCAGTCACGTTATTTGCTTCGTACACCTGACCGCCCCAACCTTGAATATGAATGCGGACGGAACTGTAGTGTTTCATGCTATCTTTTAAGTCTATCGTCGTACCCACGCCATGTTTTTCGCCTTTGAATAGCTCGAAGGTTGTCACAACTTTTCGGAAACCCGGGCTATTATAACCGTTGTCATTGTTATGCGTACGTGCGATATAGATATTTCCGCCGTAACCGTCCGAAGCCCAAAGCAGTTTCCGTTTATTGTGTTCTTGCATAACACCTAGTAACATGATTGAACCATCGCCAAACATCGTGATTTGTCCGTTTTTGTACCATTGATTAGTGGTAGCGTAAAAGCCCGGTGGAACGTCGTACACGTTAGTATACTTCCAGCCTAGCTCATTATCCTTCAAAGCAATACCACGCGCGTTCATTGCGATTTCAGGCGTACAAAAACCGGCATTTAACGGTGTAGCATCGACATGAGCTTGTTGCGGCGTACCATCGAAATGAATTGCTAATTGTTGTAAAATCCACTTGACAGATTCTTGCAATTTTTTAATTTCTTTTTCCACTGATTAAACCTCCTAATACGTGAAATTGCGATTAGTGTAGTGGCCCACACCTTGTACTTTGATCGTACGTTTTGCCGTATCAATTTGCACATTTGCGAAACCCGCTTCATTCGCTGTGTTGTATTCCTCTTCGGAAGGGAAGGCTTTTGTTCCTACAATGATTTGCGTTGTACCTAAATATTTCACTGTTTCATAATGCCAATGCCCCGCAAAGATTGCCGCAACTGTTCCGCGTCCTTTTGTTGCGAAGTTGTAAGTCTTTTGTCCCATAGGACTCGGGTTGTAACCGTTCATTGTATTGTAATCAATAGTTACGCTTGCTCCTTGTTTGAAGCCGTCTAGTAAGGTTCCTAGTTTCGTCACGTTTGCTACGTCGTTTTCTCTTTCCATAGGTACATGTCCTACAATTACAACGTGATAGCTTCTATCAAGTTGTTCTAACCATTGTCCAAAGGCATGCAATTGGTTTTGCCCTAGTTTTCCATGAGGAAACTCAGCACCGTTGTAATATCCAGAAAACTCGATGAATTTTCCTTGTGAGTTCGTATGATCTTCGAAGTCATCGGTATCGATACGGTAAATCGCAACTTTTTTGTTAGGGAACAAATTAGGGCCGTAACGGCTATCATATGCTACGGCAATATCCGATCCTGTCAACGAATCGAGCCGTGAACGTCCGTCGTTTGCGTATGGGATTTTACCTGTTTCGTGGTTACCACGGCAAAGAATGATCGGAACTTCTGCGCCTGCTGTCGCTACGCTAGCAAAGCGTTTCAACACGTGTAAGTTCTTCGCGCGTCTTTCTTGTTCGGTATAAGGATAAATGCCCGACGCTGTTCCTCCACTGTATCCATCGATATTATCCCCGCCGTATACCATCGCGTCCGTAAAGGTTTCTAGCGTTCTAAATTGTCCGACAATGCTCCAACGACGTTCTGTTTTGTCTTTCCGGTCGAAGTGATCTAAGAATTGCTCGTGTGAATCGACGTGGATATCCGTCATGAATCCCATGTTAAACTTAGTTTTATCCGCTTGCGCGATCACTGTATCTAAGTTAGTAGGACGAACCCAGTTATACGCGCCTCTGTCGTAGAAAAGTTTGTCTCTTTTGATTGGCACTTGTTCTGCACCTTTAGGAACATTGAATGTTTTATTTTGAATGTCGTCTAAGCGAGCGGCTAAACTGTCATAATCTCCTTTTGCTTCATTCAAAATGTTAATGATCGTACCACCTGGATCGATATTTTCCAGTATTTCACGATTATCTTCTAACCACTGCTCCCAGTCATTTTTGCCCTGATCCATGTAATCTTTGAATTTTCTTAGCAAATCCTCAAAGGTCCACACATATCCAGAGTCACGTAACTGGCTTCTAGATATTCCAGAAATGACTCGATAGATAAAATCCTGTGTGCTAAATTGTTCACTCCAAGTTCCATCACCATTAAGTGATCGGAAACTGAAATGTGCGGTGTTTTCACCGCCCCATTGCCAGTCAGGCTCACTTAACGTATAAACAAGCCTTGCTTGTGCTGGACTGTATTCTTGTACTTTTTGTTCAACAGGTTGATTTTCGCCAAATTTTGTTGTGTTAATAAAAAATGGCACTAGGCCATCGAATGTTTTTAGTTTTCCATGTTCCACTACTTCAACAACGAATTTTTGAGTTAAAACATCCCCTTGCCTAATCCGAACCAAATTTATTCCGTTATTTGGTTCGGTGGTGGATAGGACCATTTTATGCTGCGTTTCTGCCACGACTATCCCTCCTTTAGAAATCGATGTAGTCTCTTGCATTATGGAAATGACCAGAAGAAGATGGATAAAATTCATCCATAAATTGGAAATGAAGATGTTCTCCAGTTGATGGTCCTGTTGTCCCCATCAGCCCAATTTGCTGACCAGCAGTTACTTTTTGACCTTTTGCAACATCCACACGGCTTTGATGTGCATAGCCTGTATACATTCCATCAGCGTGTTTGATCACTGTCCAATTTCCATACCAGTCAAAGTAATTTGCATCACCTGCAACAATCACTTCGCCGTCTGCTGATGCAAAAATAGGTGTATTAGGATTTCCATTTACAAGGTCAATACCGTTATGAAATTCTTGCGCGCCTGTAATTGGAGAAGTGCGCCAGCCAAATTCGCTCGTCACTGTGATTGGATCCGCAATTGGTTTTATATACCCTTTCGATGCAGGAATTTCTAAATCTTTGAACTTGTCATACCATTCTTGTGCCCATGTCGTCCGTTCTGGATGTGGATCACGTGGACGTTCAAAGTTAGCCACGAATGCTTGTGCTGCTGTGTTGATATCGGTCAGATTCATGAATTGTGTCCATGTGTAAGGATAAGCACTAGTTGCGATCCATTGACCATTCGGTGCATGCCACATCAACAATTTGAACTGCGCCGTGATCGTGTCTGGATCATCACTGATGCCAGCCTTTGTCATTAAATTGATCATGTAAACACGTCCGCTAGTTGCGCCAGAAGAATCGGTCCATTGCCATACACCATAACCGAACCCTGGTGCGCCATTGCCCTCATCGGCGGTTGGATTAGCATCTGATTCTCCTTGTGCATTTCCAAGTAAGGCTGCAGCAGCTTGTTTAGTAAAGCCAGCACCTATTGCCATTGCCCAAATCTGCCAATAACGTTTATCCCGGTCACTAGTCACTTCTGGTGGATATTGTCCATTCCACCCGTTGTCGTTTCCTCCAGTATTGTCTCCACCGTTTGTATCGATTTTAACGCCGTTCACATATAATTCTTTGACATCTAGACGGCCATCTATGGTTATATTTCCTTCTGAAAATTTACCATCACCGTAAAGATTATATTTGCGCTTATCAGCAGTAACGTCTGCTGGAATTTGAAAAACAGGATTCCCTCGATCGCCGCCGTCCCCAGCGTTAATGGAAAAAATATAGTTTGGTTCTTTCCATACAGCAAACCCATTTATTTTTCCGCCTCCATAAGTTGCTACGATGGATCCAAGCGATTCTCCGTGAACATCGTCAAGCCCAGTTGAAATGACCTTTTTTTCAAAAGAAAGTTGTCCTCCTTCTGCCACTAATTGGAAATCTTTATCATCCAATGTCTTTAAAGCTACCCCTTGCACGAGAATACCTGAAAGAATTCCTGCTTGAATAAAATTAGCATTGAAAGTTCCATCCAACGTCCACGCAGTCGTGCTATCGCCATTGTGTACATCTTGGATTGTTTTCCATTCACCTTTTTTACACTGTTTGAAAGATATTCCTGAGTTATTTTGGACCATAAAAAAACGTGATCCAGGAATGTTAGGTCCATCCATATAAACAGTTTCATAGATTTCTCTACTATCACTAACACCAGCTTCAATTCCATTTACCCAATAAATAGAACCGCCATTATCTCCTGCGCCTCGCATAATGTCATCTTGGTATTTTCCAATCTCTGTCGATTCGTAAAATGTCATTTTGCTAGATTCTAAACTATTAATATTATTGACAATAGAAGCCGTTTGTTTTCTAACATCTTGTGTTAAATTATCCCCTAGTTCGATATTCGTTTGACCGGTAAGCCGATTGAATGTAGTTTTATAAATACGAGTTTTATAGTGATAACCTTTATCGTATCTGTGAATAGTCACTGTATTTCCTATCACATCTCCTCCAGTGACTTCAGCTTTGAATTGTACTAACGGTCTAGCAGAATCGATTAAGGTTGAATAAGTATTTTTAAGTAAATCTGTTGGATCATCTATATCATCAAACACTACTACGGTTTCTCGTTTTCTCATTGATCCATCTTTTTGTGGTATCCCATACTTTTGAGTTGATTCCGGATCTTCAAGCCAATTTTGGCCTTTAGGCTTATCTAAAGGATCACCATTCGACTTTTTCCATTCAACATCAGTGAATTCAATTCTTCTACCGTAACCGTCACCAACCTCTTCGCCTCGCCCACGACCTATCATTGAAGTTGAGATTGAGCTTCTATCTATCTCTCTTACAACTGTTAATGCTTTACTACCATATACGAAACGTGTATTCGATTCTTCGCCAATTTGTTCATATACTTCGATCCATTTATCCTTTATTCCATCAGAATTCAAAGAACACCTAAAGACAAATTCCATACCTAAGGTTTGCAATTCTTTCAACGCTTCTTTTACAGAGACATAGTAAAAAGTTGCAGTTACTGTTGGTAACATTGCTTCTACGTGACCAACGCGCCAATTTCCTTCAGTAAATTCAATCAATCGATCAAGAACATTTTTTAAGGGCTGCCCACTCGGCCTAATATCTTTGATGATGTAAGCATCTAATTCATTTGTCGCAAATCCTAACCCTGTAAACTCTAATGTTTCAAATGGGTCGCTAACTTTAGTAATTCGATACAACGAAAAAGACGACTCGTTTTCACGAATCGCCATATATCTTGCATCCTCTATTTCTTTATCATATTTTGTCGTAACGTAAAGAGTATCTTTCATTAGATCACTCTTATCAGAACTAATTTCTTTTTCTTGGGAGACTTCAATCAAACTTCTTGTATTTTTTCTTTTAATAAGTTTTTGCAAGTGATCAAAGAAATAAACTGTCTCACTCAAATTGTCGCCCCCCTATAAAATATTTTAAGCTTCCCATTATTGCTAGTTATCTTCTGACCTTGCTTAAGATAAAAGTTCTCAAAATCACTTTCTAAATCAATCATAGAAGTACAATCTTCTCCGTTTACAGTTACCTGCTCATCGGAAAAATCAAAAACCAACACGTCTCCTGTTTTTATTGCCGCGTCAGTTATCGTGATATTTTGTTCTCCGTTTGTAATTTTGATTGAATTATTCATGGATAAAGTAACTTCAATTTTTCTTGGTGTTATAGGAAACTGTATCGGATTTCCAATATAGCCATCACTAACACACTCTTTCGTATACTTTAGTGGATCCGCACAGAATACATTAAAACTCGAAATAATCGAGTTGGAGTCTCCTGGAACAGTATCAGTTGATGTATAGCGACCGTAGTAATAATAATCTAATTCATCATGAAACCTAATTTCCACGTCTTCATTCCGGTATAAATAATTCAACAGTTCTTTGAATTTAAACTGTAGTTTTTCTGGATCTCTATCTTCCAGCTTATATGTTATTTTTAGTGTTCTTGAAGGTATTTTCTGATTTGTAATGATTGAACCAATTTGTATCTCTTGCTGTTCAACTTCTACAGAAAGCATTTCTCTACCTTCCACCGTAAGTGTTTGATAACCCTCAATCAAATCTTCTAAATACATTCCATCGTACATCATGGCAGACGTCGGAAGGAATAGTTTAGAACTAGTGAGATTAATGGTTGTATCTTTGAATGAGTACATTTTATTTTCTCGTTGATCCAAAATATTCCCTCCTAAAATTCCAGATTAATGTCTGCACCTTCGCCCATAGCTTGTGAAATATCGTCCACAAACAATCTAAATGATTGTCTTCCAAGATTGAATTTAAATACAGCTGGTTTAGTAGAGCCACCCATATTTACTTTATGTTCAACTTGTGCACCAATGTTTTTATTTGCATTTTTCAGATTTGCAGCTATATCTACATCAGGATTTGCATTGAAAAGTTCCGCGATAAAGTCTGCCATACTTCCAACAGTATTCTGTACGTCATTGAATCCTCCTGTCAGCCCTTTATTCAGACCGTTCATAATAGCCTGACCAGCTGGAATCAATAGCTTTCTATCGTATTGGATAGGTCCTTTGTGTTCACGAATCCAATCACCAATACCTCCAACAAAATCTTGCACAGATTTCCATGCATTTTGTAACCCTTCTAGAAAACTATCCATGATGGCTTTTCCGGCTGCTAGTAAATCGATATTTTTCAAGTTATCAAACCAGCCAGTTACTCTATCAACAGTATCACTAACAGCATTTACTAAATTATCCCACACTTCTTGAGCGCCACTTACTAAATTGTTGAAAGTATCTATAGTGCCTTGTTTTAGGTTTTCCCAACCTTGAATAACGTTATCTTTGGTTCCAGTAATTAAATCACCAATCCAAGATTTGAATGAAGTCCAAATGTCTTTAGCACCTTGAACTGTATTGTTAAATAAATCTATCGTTCCTTGCTTTAAGCTGTTCCAACTTTTTATAAGAGTTTGCACGATATTATTAACCGTTTGGAAAAACCATTGTTTTAGATTATTCCAAAGTTCAATTGCACCATATTTTGTATCAATCCAAGTTTGAATTATGGAGAATTTTAGATTTATCCACATTTGAATTGCACTGTATTTAATATCAATCCATAAATTAGTAAAAAATAGTTTCAAATCAATCCAAATCATAGTCGCTTGATAAACTACTTCATTCCAAATATTAGAAATACTTTGTATGAATCCAGTCCATAAACTAACGGCACTATTTACTATTGCACCGATATATTCCGTAAATATATTTTTTACAGATGTCCAAATATTTACCACTGATTGGACAAGTGTGTTCCAGATTAGATCTAAATCCTCTTTCATTTGTTCGAAGTCACCAGTAATTAAATCTATAATAAACAGTAGCGGCGCAGCTATTAAAGACTTAATGATTTCCCAAGCATTTACTATTATGTTTTTAACCTCAGCAAATATACTTGTTATTGCTTTCACTATATTAGAGAACACGTCTGAAAAGCTACTTACAAATGGACCAATATATTTTAGTATAAAATCAAAACCAGATTTAATTTTACTTGTAATTGTTTTCCATGAAGTAGATATAGTATTTTTAAACCCTTCCCATTTTTCACTAGCACTTGAAACTAAATCATCAATAACTGAGACAACACCTTCTTTTAAACTATTCCACATCTCTGAAGCAGAGTTTGCAATATTTGACCATAAATTTGAAAAGAACTCTTTTGTTTCAGTCCATTTATTCTTGATCCAATCCGCCGCTTTTCCAGGAGCTTCTTGAATTGTAGTCCAAACATTGTCTGCACCTTCTTTAATGGACTTCCATAAATTGTTAAACCATTCTCCTGTAGATTTCCATGCATTCTGAATCCATTCTACTGCCGAGCTTACAGCAGACTTGATTCCCTCCCATAAGCCAATCCAAAAGTTTCTAAAATCTTCACTCGTATTCCAAAGATAGATGAAACCTACAACAAGTAGTGCTACCGCAGCTATAACCAATCCGACTGGACTGGTAAGAAAACCTATGGCGGAACCTAATTTCTTGAACAAAGAGATTCCGTTACCTAATACACCTAACCCCACTTTCATGGTTTGAAACGCTTTAACCAGCATTCCTAATGCATACAATACTGGCCCAATTGCAATAGCGATTGCTCCTATGGCCACTACTAATCTTTGAGTTGATTCTGGAGCACTTACAAATTTTTCTACTAAGCCGGATATGGCATCTGCTACTTTTTTGATGGATGGTGCTAGAATCTTTTGAATTACAATAGCTGCTGACTCAAAAGCTCCAAACATTTGCTCGATGGAAGAATTCATATTATCTTGCATGGTCCGAGCCATATCGTCAGCTGCACCATCAGAATCTTTCAGAGATTTTGTTAATTTGCCCAATGAATCAGGTCCTTTATCAATCAAAGCCATCATCCCTGATAATGATTCTTGCCCATATAGTGTTACTAAAGCATTTTGTTGTTGTTCAGGCGTCAGGCCTTCAAAAGCTTTTTTAAGTAATTCTACTTGAGTTTTTAAAGGTTTCATTTTACCGTCAGCATCATAAAACGAAACACCTAAATTATCCATTGTATCTTGCATAGCCTTTGTTGGCCTTGCTAACCTAGACAATGCTCCTCGCAACGTTGTACCTGCTTGAGAACCCTTAATGCCTGCGTCACTCATAATACCAATAGCTGCTGCAGTTTCTTCCAAAGAAATACCCATTGAATTGGCTACAGGAGCAACATACTTCAATGCCTCTCCCATGTCTCCAACTTCAGCATTGGTATCCGCAGCAGCACGAGCAAATACATCAGCGACATGTCCTGCTTCACTTGCTTCTAAACCAAATCCTCTCAAAGCAGTAGCAGTATTTTCAGAAGCTAGAGCCACATCCCCTCCAGATACAGCTGCTAAGTCTAAAAGACCCGGCATTGCTTTCATGATTTCTTGCGCGTTAAATCCAGCAGAAGCTAAGTTTTCCATACCATCAGCAGATTCTTTAGCACTAAAAGCAGTCTTAGCACCCAAATCGATCGCTTGCTGTTTCATTTGTTCGAAAGCATCACCCGTCGCACCAGAGATAGCTTTTACACGACTCATTTGTGCTTCAAAATCGCCACCAACTTTACCAGCTGCTACACCTATACCTATTAGTGGCGCAGTTACGTACTTTGTCATCGAAGCACCAGTACTCCGCATCACATTACCAACAGCGGTTGTCATACTATTTGATTTCTTTTCAAAAGTTTTAACAGCATCTTGTGCATCTTTAAAAGTCTTTACAAATCCACTATCTGTGGCTTTTAATAAGGCTTCAACAGAAAATTGTTCCATGATTTTCCTCCTTTCCTCAAGAGTTAGCTTTAGTTAGTAAGCTTTGGAATTCTTTATCTTGTTTTGAAAGTTCGGAAACTCCCATGATTGAATCTTCGATTTTTTGATAATTGAAGAATTCTTCAAAGGATCGATATACAGGAACTGTCTTTTTGCCTACTTTTTTCTCCGCTTGGACTTGCTGATTTGCCCACGCTAATTCGTGAATCAACTTTTCTTTGTCAAGCCAAGATAACTGGGCTGCAGTCATACGAATGTTGTATTCATATAACGTCATTCTTTCGATATCTGAGATATTGGTCATTCCCAAATATCGAAAAGAATTGATAAGAATTTGTTCGTATGCCAGTGCAGAATCTATTCCGCTTGTTGTTTTTCCGCTTCTTTCAATTTCTGATTCAGGTTTCGGACCGCTAACTTTCCCGCGTTCGACTCCGCCAATTCTTTTAGGACTTCATCAAACAATTTTTCGATGTCTTTAACTTCATCGATGTAATCATCCATTTCATCCAACGTAATAGTTTCTTCTTCTGTTCTATTTGCTATTTCTAAGACTCGTGACAACGTGTTGACATTATAAGAACGTAATTCCGGTAAGACTTTTGCTGAGAGTCCCATTCCGAATTCCATATTTCCATCGATGAAAGGCATCACTTTGTCTAATTCACGTACAAATTTAGTGCCAAATTTAAACGAATATTCTTTACCTTTAATTTTTAATTTCAATGTTTTTCATCCTCCTAAAATAAAAAAGAGAGCATCTAAGCCCTCTTATGCTCCTGTCGAAGTTGCTTTCACGGTATCTTTGAATGCATATTGAACAACATCGGCTTGATCTTCTGTCAAGGTTGCATAACCATCTTGACCAACACCATTTACTGCAAATGATAAACTTAATTCAACGTTATCCTCTGCAGCAGCTGATGGAGTAAATTCAGACACATATGCTTGGTAATAAGTAGCTTTGTACTTATTTGCATCATCATCTGTGCCCTGTTCTGCTTTGTTGATTTCCCAAATTTCAATGATATCGCCATTTAATAAGGCTTGTTTCATTTCATCTACATGAGAATCGCCTTTGGCAACTATTGAAGTAGCCGAAAAATCATATTCAACTGGGCTTAAACTTTGAACGTTTCCGTCTTTTGTCACTGTAGAGTCTGAATCTCTTGATAAACCATTTTCATGTTCTGTTTGAAATGCCATTTTCCAAGCAGCTTCCTGAGTTTCTTTTTTCAATAAGCGATAAAGCAAAATGACATCAATACCTTTTAATGCTTCCATGTTCTTCCTCCTATCTAATTCTAAATTCAAGTGTGACAACCGCTCGTTTTAGGGGCGTATTGGTTGTTGTGTCGTCCATCACTTGAATTCCACTTGCTTGATAATTTAAAGCCCAATAATAGCCTTCTGTGGCTTCTATCAATCTAGCTTCATTAAAAAGAGCAGATGCCATATCTGACACCTGCTTTCGTTTCTTCTGTAATCCCCAAACGGATAAAACCACAATCACAGACCCTTTAATGTCAGTTTTATTTACTTCATGGATGGTCTGAGTGTTCTCAAATTCCACAAAGGGATAACCAACATCCTCTAAAGTTTTGTAATCGTATGTTTTATATCCAAGTTTGTTTTGGGATATTTTAAAAAGTTCATCAAAAATCGACTGATCTCTTGTCTTAATCATCATTTCACCAAGGCTTTCATTTCAGCCATAAATTTGACTTTTTGATAATTAAAAGCTGGTCTAACATAAGGCTGGGCCGACATAAAGCGAGTTCCATATTCTACATAAGGAGCATAGTCTGCTGTCGGTCCTACAATACCAGTTAAACCAGCTTCTAAAAGATTCATGTTTATTGATCTTCGTAAGTAACCTGTATCCACTGGCGCACCTTTTTGCATTCGTTCAGTCATTTCAGCAGTATTACTTTTCACGACTTTTTGAACGTCATTAAGCGTTGCTGCTTTTTTCAGATGTCGCATCAGCTGATCGATTCCTTTATATTCAAGTTGTGCCTTCATCAAGAACCACCTCTTGCACAATTAAACTATTTCTATATGCTGGATTTCTAGCTGTTTTTTGTTGCCAAGTCTTTCCTTCAATCTCGATATAGTCAAATGTAGGGATAGAAAAAAGAGGCTGCGTCCTAATGACCTTCGCCCCTTCTTCCACACTACCAAAAATAGTCACACTTCTATCAGTGCCAATATCTGTCACGTTTGCCTCTGTTCTTGTTCTTTCTGGTTTTCCTTCAACCCACTCACCGAGATCTGGATCATATTTAGAGTCAGATGAACGTTTAACAAATATAATTTCATCTGTAAATCTCATATAAATTTAAACCTCCCTCGCTTTGGCTTGTACAACTCTTCCTGATCTTTACGCTTAAATTCGTCAATCTCATTTTGATACTCTGAAAAATCCGAATCAGGAAAAGCCATAGATAAACCTTCTTGAGAATATGACTGCATACCTTCTTGACCAATTCTATTGAATCTTTTCAACGATACTTCATATACAACTGTTTCAAATTCTTTAGGAACTTCTTGCGTATTTAACAAGGTTTTCATACGCTCACTCGTTCTTCGCTCAATAACTTCAAGCTTTTCATCTAGTGTTCCTTTAAGAAGTTTTTTAATATCCTCTGCAATCGTCATATTTTTACTTCCTAACTAGCAGGTTGACCTGTCACATTGATTGAAGTAGTGAATTCTCCAGAAGTAAATGTGAATGTTGCTGACCCTTCTGCTGCAATCGTTCCATCAAAACCACCATTTTCATTTTTGGTCACTGTTGCGATAGCTCCATCACTGGAAGTTGCTGTAGTAGCTGCAACAACAGCAGCTGCATCGCTAGCATCTGCAGGCACAGCTGAAATAGTAAATGTTTTAGTATCGCCTACTTTACCGGTCCATGTCTTTTGATTTGGCACAATACCGGTAGCAGGCGTTACGCTTTTGGGGAAATCTTCCCAAATGCTTCATCTTTTACAATCATAAATCCAACATCCATTGTTGCACGCAAAGCAATCAGTTCTTGCTCAAACAAATTAACTGGGGTTCCATCTTCATTAGTTAAAGTAGACAATTGGGCTTCTTCAGAAATCTTAAATGAAATATTATATGGGATTCCATAAAACATGTAATTAAAGTCTCCAGCGTAAAGAGTTCCTTTATCTAAAGACTTAAGGTCTACTACTGGTAATCCGTCAATTGTATTAGCAGAGCGATCATAAATAAACTCAACATTTGACCCGACTGTTTGAGCTGCAGAACGTAATTCTGTACGATTTTTTCGGTTTGAAATAAACGCATTAGGTTCAAATTCATTTTCTGCTAACTTGTCTTCTAAGGCTAGGATATTATCATAAGTCAATCCGCCTTCAACCACATTCCCCGCACTAATAACTGATCCGTCTAGTGACTGAGGAAATGGGTTTTCTTTATTTAATAAGGCAGCTGCATCAAATTTTTTATAGAATGCTTCAGCAATTTTTGGCTGCATCTCCTCAAAGAAATCTGATAATTTATAATTTAAATATTCACGAGAAACCGGAAGAATGACACCGAGTTTTTTTGCAGTCATCGTAGCTTGCATCCATTTAGGTTTAGACGTTTTAATTTTTTCACCTTCACCCACCCAGTATGCGCCTGGTCCTTCTGCAAAGTATTCAAATTTCTTTTCTTTGTCAGTCATTTCTTCGTATTTTGCTAACTGCATGATCTTAGAATTTTCCATAACTTCACTCAAAATGAGCGTATTATATTTATCAGGAATTTTTCCCTCTTTCGTTTCATATACCAAGACATTATCTGGATCCCATGTTTGAGCAAACATTTGCAAGTTCATTGGTAAAAGTTGTTTCTTTTTCATTAAGTTTTCCTCCTATTTGATAATTCGATTTTTAGCAGCTAGTTTAGCCACTGTTTCTTTAGTATTTTTCGATGCTGTAAATTGTCCACCTTCATTTGGTGGTGTTTGTCTTGCGTTTTCTCTCTTAATCAAAGAAGCAAAGTTAGTGATGACTGCTACAGCTTGTTTTGTGGCATCTGCATCATCAGAAACAATCAGACCAAGTAAATCATCATCGTGTGGTAAATTTGCATCTGTCAGCATTTTAGAAGCTTCTTTCGTCATTTCAGATAGTGCCTGTCCACGCTTTAATTCAGCGATTTCAGCTTCTTTTTGTTCCAACTCATGCTGTAGTTTTTCTTCCGCATTCATTTTTGCCAGCTTTTTAGCTTCTTCTTTTTTTGCTTCTAGTTCTTTTTCCCACGCTGCTTTTGCTTTATTCGTCTCAGCAGCGATCATTTTCGCTACTTCATCACGAGAAAATGTTTTGCCAGTATTGTTTTCTTCTTTTGCTTCGGTCGGTGTCTCTTGTGAGCCAGCTGGTAGGTTTCCTTGTTGTCCCTCATCACCAGATCCACCATCTCCTGGTTCAGAAAAAAATTGTAAGTCCATTGGCATAAATAAACGTTTTTTCATGATTAATCCTCCACGGTTACGCCGCTACCCGATAAATTTGACCAGTTACGCCGGTCAGCCGAAAATAGCTTCCTCTTTAACGCCTGTAAGCTGTAAGAAGGCACAATAAAAAGCCGTTAATTTGTATTAACGACTTGATATTCGTTCTATATAAGGTGCTGTACTGCATCGACAAAATGGATGCATATTAGGAGCGTTACTTCCCGGCTGCATATCGGTAACATCAAAAACTTGATTATTTAACGGTATACATAGTTTGCACGCTGTTGGTTCTGCTATATAGATGTACTGGGTAATGCCTGCATCTCTGTAACTTCGTTCTTGGATCCCTACCTGAACTCTAGTCGTTTCAGTCACCATCAAACGTTGAGTGTTGAACTTAGTGTTTTCTCGTCCTTCAGCTGTTAAATATTCTGCCAATTTAGATGCAAGTTGCTTGGGATTTTTCCCCATCGTTATACTTCTGACTAACAACCTATCTAATTCTGATTTCAATTCAGATTGATACATCCATAAGCGATCACTAAAAGACACGTCATCACTCAAAAAGGAGCTGTTTATTACTAGTTCTATCAGCTTTGCATATCCACTTGAAGCAATAGTCATTTCTAAAATACCGGCTTGTCTCTTCAATTCAGCTAAACCAGCTTTTGTTAATTCATTCGAAAAGTACTTATCCAATTCATTAAACAGTGAAATCAATTCAAGCCCGATATTAGCTTTTAAGAGCTCTAATCTATTTACACGCATCGTAAGATTGTATAGCTTTAATTCTTGGTTTGCTGTAGGAGAAAAATCTTTCTCTTTGACATACTTCTTTGCTTTGCGAGCGAATGCTTTGACATCCATTTCACTAGCACGCTTCATCGCTTCGCTACGAGTGATTTTCTGACCATTGGAGAAACTGTCCCACTGCGCGTCTATTTCTTTTTGTATCGCATCTTGTGCGTATTGCATGCGACTTTTAATTTCTGCCATGCGCTTTTTATCATCTTTAATTTGTTGCTTTTGCCATTCCTTTTCCCGTTTGATCCAGTATTCTTGGGAGTTCATTTAATCACTCCCCTGTTTCATCTTTTTTGTTGTTAATTACTTCTTCACCATCCGAATCAAAAATGCCAATCTGCTTTTGCGTTTCTTTATTTACTCGTTTCAACTCTGCCTGTACATCTGGAACAAAAGAAGCGAGTCCTAAGATCGTCTCTTGACTGAGTTCAGCTCCAGCATCAACCAAAGATTTCAACTCTTCCAGAATGGCTTTAGGTAGATTAGGCGTAAATATTACACGTAAGCCTTTCAAATCGGAGTTATCCATTTCAGAAATACTTGATTTTAGGCTAAATAAAAGACGATAACGCCGCATAAGGCCTTTTTTGAATAGCCTTTGCTTTGTTGCCGTCATTTGTTCAAATCCAAACAATTTATATTTCATTGCTTCTCCTGATTGCACTCCGGAAAAATTGTCATCTGTAAGATCAGGAACCATTGAGATTTCGTGAATATCCTTGCGCACTCTGTCTTTGTATGCTTCTACACCACTCACATCATATTGTTTGTAAATATATCCTGCAGTCACACTTGTTTTATTACCGTTCACATCAGTTCCAGATTCAAGCAAAAGCATATTCGCTTCTTTCTGCTTGATGGCGTCCTCTGTGGATAGTCCTGCTGCTTCAATATCACCACTAATAACTAGAAGAGCATCGTTTAGATCAGTCATATAGTTGGCGGTATCAGACTGCCCTGCATCGTATAGATCAATCAAAGATAGTACATCTTCATACAAGCCCATCCGAAAACGATTAGGAGAATACTCTGTAATAGGTACCTCTTTATATTCATGCGGTTCATCCTGGGGATTTTTTAACTCAATTGCTGTTAGTGTCGTCTCATCATAAGTGATACTTTTTTCTTTTGTGTATACGATTGGTTGAATGTACTGTTTATCAGCATCCTTGTTGAATCTTGTCTTAGGATACCGTACAGCCAAAATAGGCTCTCGTTTTACTGTAGTATCATATACAACAAACGTTTCAAATACATTAGCCAAATCAACATAATCTGTATCATCTGAATCTCGATAGATAATCTCATAGGCTCTCCCATACTTATCCATATCAAGCCAGAGTTCAGCATTTAACCCATCTATGTCATTATTAGTATTAAACTCTTCGATTTCTTTTTGTTGATTTGTGTCCTCGATTTGCACTTTTATAGGATTGCCTGTGTTGTACCCAACATCAAACGTACAAAGAACTTTTCCAAAGTTATGTGCTGATCGATGATCCGCTTTTTCCTTTTCTCTACGTCTACGGTTATCCATGATATTTGTATTTCTAGCTTTGTAATAATCATCTAATACACTAAGCCGCTTTACCTGATATTCATGATGATGTTTTATCATTGCTGCTAAAGTATCTGAATCGTTTAGTAAATCTTCTGCTGAGCTAAATCTATAGTGAAGATTTGAGTCTACGCTAAACTTTACATAATTTGTGTTCACGTCGTTAGAATAATGTATATCAGATCCATGTTCAAACTCATTTACCTTATCCATTGTTCACTCTCCTTAAAACATCCTCTTGATTTTGTTCCGCTGCTCTTTAGTAACGGTTGATTTCTTTTTGGCCCACATGTCTTCGTTGAAGGCGTATCTTGTCGCATCAATCGTATGGTTGTCTTTATCCTCTAACCTTGGCTTAGGATTTCCATCACGATCTGTTTGATAGTCGATGTTCTCGAATTCCTTAGCAATATTCGGAGTGCGTAGTGGATCAATACAAATAAAAGCCAAATCATCTAGCCACTGTTCACCGTACTCAACAGAATCAGGTCCTTTTTTCACGCCTTTTATTCCTTTCATGCCATGTTCATTAACTAATTCAGCATTACTCTTTGGCTCTGCGCTATCTGAAAATATCTCCTCATTTTGGTAACCTTTAGATTTAGCTTTGTTTGCAAATTCTCTATTGCTGATCTTCACGCCGTAAATTTCATCGATTGCATAAATACCGTTTTTCTTTTTGTCATAATGCCATCTGACGAACGCTAAAGGATCCGTTGCATATCCATAGTCCAAACCGTTGCGGATGTTATCAAAGTTAGAGACCATTTCATCTGTAATAGAACCTTTCTTAACTTGTAGATTATCAAAAGGTACAACTCCTGACCCCACAGCTTTACCATCATATTCCCACTCAGCCCTTCTTGGATTCCTTGCTCTAGTTGCCTCAACTTCTTTCAGAAATTCCTTAGAGATGAATGGATTATCCCGATAGGTCGAGTGATGAATAAAAGTGTTGTCTGGTTGAAAAGAAGTCTCATATTTTTTATTTACCCAAGATTGTTTTCTCTTAGGTGGATTGTAGCTGTAAAAAAACTTATAAAAAAGATCATCATCTAATTCTCCACGTAAAAGGGAGTTCGTGATAGTCGTGACTTCATCTTCTGTTTTAAATTCTGCTAATTCTTCAATCCAACCTATAGCAAATGGAAACTTGCTATCTTTTAAAGACTTGATTCGTTCTGGGTTTTGAGCACCACGAAATATCATATAATTCCCTCTTGGAAGATAGGTAATTTTAAGTGGTGACTTATTAAACTTAAATAGGCGCGATACTCCCTGCTTCTCAATTGCCCATTTCATTTGCTCGTAAATAGATTGCTCAAGTGTATTATCAACATAACGTATACCTACAGCATTCACTGCATATCTCATAAGCAACTGAGTAACGATATGCGCTATATCCGATGATTTTCCTGACCCCCGGCCACCTTTACAAACTATATTAAGAATGTCTTGATTTAAAGTCGCTCTCCATACTGAATGAAACTTCGGCGGAAGAAATTCAGATAGTTTTTTAGCCATCATCATCACTACTTATATCATCAATGAAAGTAGGTATTTCAGAAATTTCAACTTTCTGCTTATCTACAAATGCTGCGTTTATTTTATAATAATGCTCAAGTGCTTGGTTACGTTCTTTGAAACCTGCTGAATATTCACTCACTTCACGTTCTATGATTTCGTTTGTATAAGGATCTCTCTTAACAACTTCAAAGCGTTGTGGTTCTCCTTTTGCAATAGAAGCAGTAATAGCCAAAGCTTCTTCCATTGTTAAATGCCTCTTAGTTTGAACTTCTTTTAGCTTCTCTTGAATGTAGTCGGATACTTTTCCACCTTTTTCCACCAATTTTTCTTGTGCGTTCTTAGCGTAGTTTTCTTTATAGCCAGCTTTCAGCGCTGACTGATAAGCATTGCCTGTGATGATGTACTCATCAGCAAAGGCTTGTTGCTTAGGATTCAACTTACTCATTTTCCATCACCACCTTTCAATATGTGTAATTAATAACTGGTATGGATAGTTTCCATTCCGTCTAGTTCATAACTTCTAACTGTTTCTTTCAAATTAGGTAAAGTTCTTGATACTAGAGTTAGAATCAACACAGCTTTACCTTCTCCGATTTCTGTGATATCTACGTTCGCATAACAACCGCCCCAAACCGGTTTAATTTCAATGGTGGTTTCTCCATTAGCAGTAATAGAGTTTTCTACCCATTTACGATCGTTTTCAATTTCCAATGCTTTCTTATACACTTTTGATAACTCTTTGCTTACTGTTGTTTTTAGAACAGCTTCATAAAAATTTTTTATGATAAGTACCTCCTAATATTTTTCTGAATATATTCGTCTTTCCAATATCCATGACCGCAATAAATAAGTTTGCATTTATCAATTTCATTTGGCGTAGCTTCTCTGGTCATTTCAACAATGGAGTACTTCCCTTTGATTTGTACAGAACGCACAACACGCACTGAACAATCATCAATGGTTCGAGGATATTCATTAGTTAGCGATATATACCAGTAGTTTCTCATTATGTATCACTCTTTCTGTTGGTTACTGGCAGAAAAGGTTCGCATCATAAATTCCATAGCCTGTCCTTCATTAAATCCTTGCAGAATAAGCTGATCGTAGAAATACTTAGCTTGTTTTGCGATTAACGCTAAGCTTTTTTGAGTTTCGTAGAATGTCGCCTCCATTGTTTTGTTTGCTTCATTCGTTTTAAACAACTCTCTTAATTGGTTTTCGTTCATTTGTTTACTCCCCTTCCAAAATAAAAAGACCACTCGATGAGTGATCTAATATGTAAAAACTACATCTCAACAATGAGATGCAGTTATAGCTCTATCAAGCAACCTACACCGATTCCATCGATTACTATCGACCTCGCCTTGCTCGTGTACTTTGAGCGCCCATTTCCAACCCTCAGTTGCTAAAGTCACTGGAGTGGAATCGCACCACACACGAGAACTTACTAGGCTCTCACGAGGCTACTCGCCATTTACCGTTGCGTCTCTCTACTTCCGCCACAGTGACCGAAGCTTGGTGGTGTACAGATAGCACACTTACTACATTGCCGTACGTAGCACCGTATAGCTTCTTAACGATCTTTTTTCGGTAGTCGTAACCGTCATAGGCATTTAATGTCACTGGCAAGGAATCGAACCTTGCATGGTCAAATCATAAAACGTTAAGGCTATCCCTCGACGTATTGACCTTATTTTTAAGCGTCTACCCTTTCCGCCATAGTGACAAATTAATATTGTGACAATAAATACTAAGCGTATAATTTTAGTTATCAGCGAGTGGTCCGCTGAAATAATGACATGGAGGTAATCCTAATGGACAGCTTTATCATAAGTTATGATTTAAATAATTCAGGCAAGAATTACGATGATTTAATCAAAAAAATCAAAACTTACTCGAAATGGGCTAAGATTAATGAATCTGTTTGGTTTTTTAAAAGTAATAAAAAATGCCCCGAAATTAGAGACGATCTAAAATCCGTAATGGATAAAGATGACAGCCTTTTTGTAGCAAAACTTACCGGTGCTGCCGCATGGCATAATACGATTTGTAGTAGCCAACATTTACAAGAACATCTGTAAAATTCACTCCTCGTTGCTTTTCTGCAACGGGGTTTTTGATATTTCAACCTGAATTATTCGATCATCCAACACTTTCAATACTTCATTTCGCATTTCATCTGTTGTTAAATCAACATATTTTTCTCCTTGAATTCCTTCGTCTATGATTAAAATAGCCATTTCTTTTCCCTCCAATACATAAATTAATAGACAGCAACGGATGATAGATAATAAGAATAATTTAGAAGGAGTTGAAATTCACATCCTTATTCTTAATATTTCCGTTGCTGTCTATCGAAGCTTAATTGTGAAACAATAATAAAACGATGTTCCTTTTATTATTATTTTGTCTCAGACCTATCACTAATCTTTCGACACTATCATAATATCACGTTAAACTGCTCAAAAACCCTACACTATCCCTACAAAAACCCTACAAAATTAACGATACTGAACTAACACGCCTTTTTTGTATGCTTCTGCAAATTCGATCAGCGCGATAGATTTCAGCTTCTCTACATTCTTCTCTCCGTATCCTCTTATCAATTGACCTATTTCATAATTAGAGTGCTTATTTACGTCACAAAAGCTGTAGTAGAGTATCTGACGGCTAATTAGACTAAGAGCCATCAAAGCCGCTAAAATCGCGTCTCTCTCTGCTTCTATATCCATCATCTGGATAATCGCGTCCTCTGCCTTATTGCCGTGCTTCGGTGCCTTCGGCATATCCGTAATAATCGGCGACTTAATATCTATCAAAGAGCGACCTGCCATCCGCTCCAAACGCCGAAAGTTCTTCAGCACATCTCTCGCATTACATCTTGTCTGTTTGAAATCTACCTCTCGTAACAATTGCATCAAGTCAAACCGCTCCTTTTATGTGATATAATAAACTTGTCGGATTTATTACATCAGTCGGAGCGATCCGGCTTTTTTATTTGTCATTGATTAGTTCAATATCCACCAATCTCGCTACAGCTAAATTCTCTTTGCTTTTCGCTAACCACTTGTCACATTCCATCGTGTTTTCAATACGAATGATCGCTGAGTGATTATAGAGTTGCTCTACATATCCACGAAACGGATAGATGAACTCCTCTGCTTCGCAGCGAACCATGTCACCGACTTTGAATTTTGGTTTCTTACGTGTTTTAGGGTTCTTCGTCGGCATATCTAGCATTAAACCGCCGATACCATGACTACTAGCGTAGAATCCGTCTTTTAGTTTCATCTCATTTCCTCCCATTTATAATCATCATTTAATATAGAAATTCCAAACTTACGAATAGCATTACTCTCATCAGCAACACACTGACTCAAAACTTTATATGCTTCTTTTACAGAAACTCCGTATTTTTTTTCAAACTTTGTCTTTAGTACATTCAGTTCCTGTTTTCTTAGTTTTGCTACTCTGCGGTGTCTGTTGTTCATTGTCAATCAACTCCCTAATCTGAAAGTGTCGTCTATACTTGATCGAAATTCTTTTAAGTGGTTCTCTACCACAGAATCAGTCACGTTAAAACGATCAATTAATACTGGAGCTGCCATATCTTTCAAATAACTTTGTCTGATGACTAATTCAGTACCATCAGGAAGTTCTATGTTAACCTCCCGACCATTGATAATTGCTTGAATGCCCGCTTCACTTAGTGGTATTTCGTATTTCATTCCGCTTCCTCCTGTTCTAATCCCCATTGAGCGAATGCTGTTAGGACTTCGAATTGCTGTTTGTCTGTTAATTCCATCAAAGGATCCCTTAATTCGTCTAAATGCCCCCATGCTGAATTATTCATCATCCAAAATACAACTTGCATTGGCTTTCCTGTTGGCGCAGTTAGTTTCAACCACTCCAACACGATTTTCTGATTGTCGTTGAGTTCCGAATGCTCATCAGTAGCTGCTACCTTGTCATATAATTTTTGTAAGTCTGGTGCATCGTCAACCATCGCAAAAGATATTTCTGACAATACTTTCTCTTTAAATTTGCTCATCCTTCTGCCCCTTCTTCCACTGTTCCATTCACCAACAATGCTGCAGCATCCGCTGTTGCTTTATCAGTGAAAAGCAATCGATGAGATGGATTGCATTCAAAACTATAATTTACTCCATCTTTTCCCCATAAAGCACATTTAGTAAGATAGTTTCCATCGGCATTCTTTATTGCCCATAACGGCTCTTTCTCAACCTCGTAGCCGTATCGCAACGCATCACACAGTATATAAAGCGTGTCAGCATCGTTAGCTAACCATTCGTAAAAATCGGTAGACCACCTCCACTTACTGTCAATGAAACCATCGGAATCTGTTGCGCAAGTGACTTCTATAAATAAATTGACTACATCAGATGGCGCACAGTGCCCTTCTATCCATTGCTCTGCACATTTCGGCAGAATTAGCTTCTGTTGTTCGTCTAGTTGTTGAATTAAATTTAATGCGTATTCTAAACCTGCATAGTTACCATCATGAAAACCACTTATACCTCTAAAATCTTCAAGCGTACTTATACGCTTAGCTAATGTCTCAATCAATTCCTGTTTATTCATCGCTGTCCTCCAAATCACTCGACTTCACGAATACACCATCTACCATTTTCCCTGTGCGTCCTTTGATTTCGTTGTATGCCATTTCTAAACACTCTTGTACGTTTGTCCCTTTTTGCATAGAAAGGATAATCAGCGTGACGATAACGTCTCCTACGCTATCTTTAAATAGCTCATCATTACTTCTTGCCATTGCTGAAGCGATTTCTCCGAATTCCTCAGCTACTTTCAAAAATTGTGCTTTTGGATCTGCCTGGTTTAATCCCTTATCTTTTGCCCACTGCTCTACTTTTGTGATTAGTTCGTCCATTATTCATTCTCCTTTATATATTTAAGTTGGATAATACAACTTGTAACAAATGAAGCTAATGTTAAAATTGTGCCGATCGGTGTTAAAAAACCGCTTTTTATCGTATTAATTAATATAGCTACAAATATCGTTATATAGAATAAAAAGTGAATTGACGCTAACATTAAATTAAACATCTAGTCCTCCTCGAAATACTCATTCAGTATCTCTCTATACTTTTCTACAAATTTGAAACGATCTTGATGAAGTTTCTTGCTCCAATTTGTTTGCCGATCCAGCTCACGCATCTGATCGAACCCTTTTTGAATTTCGTTGTAATAAAATTCAATGTTTGCTGCTGCTTTCCAATGCCTGCTACTTCGCACTCCTGCTCCTGTTTCAGCCATTTCCAACTTAACTAATTCCGCTCGTTCTTTTGATTTTTTATCTTTCTGAATCTTTGCCATGATTTTTTTGAGGATAATATCACTGTATTGTGTAATGAGATCCATTATTTCTCCTCCTCAATCTCACATGCCTGTTCAAACTGTCTAGTGATGTTTTCTAACGCTTTTTTGTACTCGATAATACTTTTTATCGTTCTTTCTTCACTTAACACGTAATCGCGTTGTATCGCCTTTAAACACGATGAGACAGTTTGGAAGTATCCAATATCTGCTCGTGATTCTTCTTTTGCTTCTGTGTAGCGGATATTTCCTTCTTCGTCTCGTCTTACCTTCGATAAAACAATGTTTCTAGAATCACTGGTAATTCGATAATCTTCGATTCTCATGTCTAGCATTTTTTCTCCTCCACATACTTAAACTGTCGTCCTTTTGAATCAATCCATAAGCTCCTAGCTCTATCCCAGATAATATTTTTGCTCAGACCAGTAATTTCAGATAACTGTTCAGCAGTACCCGTTACTAGAATTCGGTCACCATGCCAGATTGCAATCTTTCTCGGCGTTCTCCGTTTGGTTTTTTCAGTCCACATTGATTTACCGAGCTTTTGGACTTCTGCAACTATTTCTTTGTCTTCTTGCCAAGATTCTGACTTGGTTAATTCAGCAATTCGTTTCATTGCTGCTTTCTTATCCACGCTCATTCCTCCAATCTACGAATTTCCCTTCTTAAGTTCTCTATGTGTAAATCGATTGCCTTTCTCGCCGTTTCATTGACCATCACTGCCTTTGTCCGCTCCAGTTCGTCAATTTCACGTTGAATGCTTCGAATACGCATTTGAATCACTTCTTCTGTTGTCATGATGATTCCTCCACGTACCTAAACGTTCTCTTCTTAACGTCTGTGTATCCACACCTAGCTCTCTTTCTCACGATTTTCTCGTGCAATCCTGTGAGAGTTGCTAACTGCTGGGCAGTTCCTGTGACTAGAATTTTGTCGCCATGCCAGATTGCGATTTTTCGCGGTCTTGGCTTGTTGCTCTTGTCTGCCCACATCTCTCTTCCAAGTCTCATCACTTCCGAAGCAGCTTCTTTGTCATTTTGCCAATCTTCTGAATAAGTCAATTCGATAATTAGCTGCATTGCCGCTTTCTTATCCATCCCGACGTTCCCCTTTCAATAATTTGAGTACTTGATCAAGTGCGCTCTCACGTCCACCATGGAACGTGTTGAGCCACTTGTCTTCGTACGAGGCGCTTTGTCTTAAAGCTTCTTGATGCATTAGTTCGATCTGTGCTGTAAATGTTTTTAGATCCATCTGATTACACCTGCTCAAGTTCACTAAGATGTTTTTGCAATCCTTTAACGCAATCAACAAATAGTAATTTTGTATAAGCTAAATTTCTTAATTGTGTTGCATCGATATAAAGTGCGAAATAGTATCTGAGTTTACTCCAACTTGAACGATCATTCTTAATTCGTTCGATTCCAGCTTCATCAAGTTGTTCATAAACGTCTCTCAGAATCTCTATTTCCTCACCAGTTTTATACTTTGCTATTTCATTAATTAGTTCTAGATAATCGATTTTCAATTTTCCACCTCTTAGAATGGTGCTTTTGATTGTCTATTAGCTCGTTCTAGCGCTTTTTTCTTAAGATAGGCTTCTTGGTCGATTGCCCACTCAGGAAGCTTCTCTCGTCTCCCTGTGCGCTTGTATCCACTGCTTGCGCTCTTAGATTCATTTTTTTCTTTTCTTGCCCAGCTTCGAATAGTTGCCAAATAGTTTTTATAAGTCTTACCAGATGATTCACAATACTCAGATAGCCGTTCTATTCGTTCTTGATAGTCATTAGGGAATTCTATTTTGAGTTTCTCCATCTGCTCATCTGACAAAAGAACATTCTTATACTCTCCGTATTTATGACGGATGGGCTTAGCCTTCGATTTTTTCGAAGGCGGTAAGTCTCTTATATATTCTTTTGTATTATTAAATGTATTATTAATAGATGTATTATTATCTTTGACTTTTTCGTCAATAGGGGTATTGCGTTTTTCGTCAATAGGGTATTGATTAATTCGTAGGTACCTATTGATTATTTGATTGGTACCCTCTTTGTAAATTATTTCCCGATTCAAGTATCCAAACTTAATCAAATCACTTACCCATCTAGATATAGTCTCCTTATTCACACCATATAAATCAGCAAAGTACTCGTTACCTGCCCAACAAAAACCTCTCTCGTTGCACAAGGCGGTTATTTCTCCGTATAACAACTTGGTATTCGGCTTAAGTCTTTGGTCGTACCTTACATTGGCTGGTATAATCGCGTAATAACTTCGATGCTCTGCCATTTCTCACCCTCCAATATTTAACTTTTTGATTGTTTCTTGGTTTAACTTAATGCCCTTAATCTGGTATTTATTTTTAAAATTGATCACACCTATTTTGTGTTTCTCTGTGTGATGGATTCTGCAGAGTGCTGCAAATGTGTACTCTGAATGATCAACTTCTTTGCGCTTTCGTCTTCCTAACGCTTTGTCAAAGTGATCGATGTCAGCTCCTGTTTTGCCACAGATGCAACAAACTCTTTTTGTAATGCATTTGTAGAAGTAATATTCTTGATTCGCTGGTAAAATCTCATAGCCTTCTTTGAAAGGAATATGATGTTCAAAGATGAAATCTAAGATGATATTTGCTAAGACATTAGCATCACTCACAGTTGTATTCGATTCGTCTTTGAGGCTTATTTTGCGCCCTGTGACACCTTCAAAACGGAAGTAGAAGAATTCCTTCCAGAAGTCCGTTGGCATGCCTGTATCGATGAAAATATCGCCTATCAGCGCATAGATGAAGTTTCGTTGCTGCACAGTAAATCGACGTGGATCAATAAATCGAACTTCAATAATCCGATCGCCATCATATCCGTCGTACATCGTCTTCAAACGTTCGATGTTCACTTCTTCATTAATAGTTGCACCTATGTCTTTTCCTTTGAACTTTTTCAGAACCGCTGAATATGAATCGATTAATGGTTTAAACACTCATATCACTTCTTATCTAATTCTTTTCTCTTAGCTGCTATTGCTCGCTCCATCAAGGCACATTGCTCATAGCTTAACTGTTCAATAGTTTCAACGTTATCAGCTAAGAGCCCTAATTTATCTGTCTGCTCATTAACATATTCGATTAAGGTTTTGGTCATATCTTTACCCATCTGCTCATTGAAAGCTTCTATAATCGTCTCTAGCATGTTTAATTTCTTTGTATCGATTCTAGGTGGTGTTGGAATATCTTCCCCTTGAAATACATATAATCCCAGTCCGTGTAGAGCCAATGCTTTCACAAAGCATCGCTTCAATGAGTTATTGATTTGCATAGCATTTGGTTTAACAACTGGTTGGTTTCGATAATCTAAAACAGGAAATAACTCGGTTTCCGTGTGTCCTTTAACCATTACTGAGACAGATACATAAGTCCCTGTTTCGTCCATAAGAAAAGGTTTGTATTCCTCAACAAGAAAGTCTTGATGAGTTCCAGAAACAACTCTGTAGTGTTTGTACTCATTAATAGTTACCGTTGCCTGTGGATCATTCTTTTTCATAATCTCCCATGCGTGAGCCCAAGATAAATAATCAAAATTTCCTTTTTTCTTGAGAATTTTATTTAACTTGCGACTAAAAAGTTTTTCAAAATTCGTTGTCCCTTTGCTTTCACTCATCAAATTCTGCCTCCATTTCAGCAATGTATTTCTTACCTGGTCCGTAATAAGAGATATCAATCAAGTTATCTCTGTCGTACTCTTCTAGCGCATCAATCAAGCCATCTTCGATAACATAGATATATTCAGGTTTTCTGGACCGCTTCGATAAATGGATAAGGTAAACATGATCCCAAATACTCACAAAATTTCCCAAGTCATCTTGATCACATGCTAGTTCTTCATTTGTCAAAAGATTTCGTCTGATTTTTCGATTGATTGTTTCCTTGATATTCGATTTGCCCCAACTAGGATCAGTCAAATATTGATCTAGAGTGGAAAATTCATTTTCCATGTGGTAACATCTCCTTAGATGTATTTTGTATGTGACTCATTGCTTGTCGGCTGAGTCACTTTTTTATTTGTTGCCATGATTTTTGCTTTTCGATATGTTGCTTGCTTAAAATAATAGGGCGGTTATTGGTCCACCAATTATCAGCAATCACTTTACCGATTTTTAGCGCTTCTTCTCGTGCCATAGTTGCTCCTTTCTTTTGAATCAAGCAGATTGATTAAAACCATCAATGCTGCGAACAAGCTTCCCCCAATAATACTTTTGTGCGCTACAATCACTAATAACCCCAAAATGAATCCTATAAAAAGTGTGTCTGTCTTCTTCATAATCTAATCTCCCTATTTTTTATTTCTAGCATTCTCAAATCCTCAAGTTCAGAAGCAATTAGTTCAGCTTGTCTATCTGATAGCTCATCGGCTTTTCTAAGCGCTGCACGATCATCTTGTAATTGTTTTCTACGCTGTTTAATCAGACCTAGAATTTGATGTTCTTGTTGCAATGTGTAGGACATAAAATCATTCTCCTTTGCCTTTAGAACTCAAAGTTTTCTTTCAAAAATCTTTGGAGTTCCGATCGTTCAATTCTGATGTCTAACTTGCTCCACTGCTGTGTTTTTAAGCCTAGGTTTATCCAATGTGTTAATTTGTCATCACCAATGCCTAAAATTTTTTTCACCTCTGATTTGTTTGGATACGGAGGAAGCTCCACTGACTTGTTCATTACCTTCAGTCGTTCATCAAGTGCATCTAAAACCTTTCTTACTATTTGTTCTGTCAACTCATCTGCTATCAATTCATCTGGTACTGTAATCTTCATCAAATTTTCCTCCTAATATTTTTGTTTACTTTTTACTCTGAAAATAATCAACTTGCTTCCTTCAAAACATCTGAAGGAGATAATATTTTTACACGATATTTATTTGCGTCTTTCCATTTTAAAAACCAAATAAAAGTGTGGTAATGAATAAATGTGGTTGAATGTCCTGGACGAACAATTCCTTCTGAAAATTCAGGAATTGTTTCCATTTCCTTGCAGTATTCAACTAAAGTAGTTTTTGACATGCCGTGGAACTTCTCCAAGATTAAACTTTGTCGGTACCAGTCGTCTGGTTTTACTGCCTTCTCAGCAGCTTCTATCAACTCTGAAAGTGTTGGTTTTTTCACTTATTACCCCTCCTAAAAATTTATTAACAAAATATACTTGTCCTTTGCCTGTGACTTTTGGAGTTTTATTAATAGAAATATGACCATCAGAATGAGAAATTGTTGTCTCTTTTATTTCAAATAGTCCTAGATCCATCGCTTTTTGAGTTGGCATATTCCAATCAGTTCCTTTACGTTTGATTAAATATTCCTTTTCACGTAGCCAACTAAACAGTCGTTTAGAACCAATATCAACACCGTTTTGCTTTATGAGTTTTGCTAATTCACCAACTAAAATACTCGTGTGACTCGCACTAACTGAATCAGCAAATAATGCTTTGGGCTTCATTTCTTCATTTTCAAGTTGTAACGTCTCTACCTTTCTTTCGAGGATTTGCCGACTTCGCATTAAGATCATTTCTTCGCTATTCCACGCTTTTTCCACTTGAAGAAAATATTGACGCGCTTGTTTACCTTTTTCTGTTCGTTGGATCATTGAGATTTCTTTTGCCATGTCCAATTTCATTGCATGGTCGGTAATATTCTGAATTCCTCCAGGGGTCGGACATTTTTGGGTCACCCTTACGAAATCTATATTTTCAACAAAACCATATTCTGCCATACGGCTAAACCATTTTTTGTATTCTGTTGCCACCTCCAAAAATTCATGCAGCTCTCTACCGCTTACTAACTGTTCGTTGTTCTCGTTTGTTGTTACTTTGATTAGTTCTTTCATTTTTGTTCCCCCTCCTATCGAATTTTATGATCGCGAATAACTTCCAGAATAAAGGCGTTAACAGCTGGACCTTTATCTTTTCCACTTAAAACACGCTGAATCCAAGTTCTCGATCTACCATATGCAGTGGCCAAATCGTATTCTGAAATATTATTTGCTTTCATAAATTCTTTAATGGCTTCCCGCCCATTATCGATATTACTCACTTCACACACTTCCTTTCTTTTTATTTAGAAAGAAAATTGGATAGAAAAGTATATTTTTAGTTGACTGAAAACTATACTATAGTGTAGTATATAGTCATAGTTAAATAAGCATATAACAAGCCTTTTTATCGCACTCGGTCGCCAAACTTAATGCTATAAGGTGTGTTTTTACTTTGCTTTTTTTCTATCCAATTAACTTACAAAACCAATATACACTATAGTGTTGTTTACGTCAACGCAAAACTACACTTTTTTATTGGTTTTTTGTAAAGAAAAAAGGAGAATGCTGGTATGACAGTATTTGAGCGGATAAAATTTCTTGCAAAAAAACATTCAAAAACAATGAAACAAGTAACAACTGATTTAGGATACAGTGAAAACTATTTCTATAGTTTAAAAAGTGGAAAACAACCATCCGCTGAAAAATTGCAAGAAATTGCTGACTATTTCAATGTCTCTATAGACTACCTTCTAGGTAGAGAAGAAAGAGAAACGCCTAAATTTGTGGATTTATCAGAAGATGATACTGTATTTTCTTTTGACGGAAAAGAAATATCTAAGGAGACAATGCGTAAAGCGATTGCAATTGCTAAAGCTTTAGAAGAAAATGAATAGTTGGAGTGATAGTTTGTATGTATTTGAAATTGAAAGAAATGTTGAGCGAATACAATTTGAAAGTAGTTTATATGGAAATGAAAGAGTCTGGTTTCTACTATCCAAAACCCAGAATCATTTTTTTGAATGAAAATCTATACGGTGAAACTGCAGAAGCCTTTCATTTATCTCATGAACTTGCACATTTCAGCGCCTCTCATTTTGAATTTTCAGTTTTGTACGATACTTCTACAACTTTTCACTCAAAATTTGAAACAGAAGCAGATAAAATAGCTATTCTAATTTTATTAAATATCTATATTGAGAACGAACTGACTGATGAATCTCAGTTTAACCTCGAAAAATTTATGGAATATTATTCTATTCAGAATAAGCTCAGATACACTTGTTATGCTGTCTGCCAATGCTATTTTAAGAAAAAATATTCTTACGCAAGGCAATATGTATGAATACATCAAGAATTATTAAAGAAATCGTTTTCAGTAATACATTAAAAAAAGCCCGTGCTGCAACACGGACACAAAAACCTTATTTCTAAGATTCTACATCATAAATAATACCATAGAAATGAGGAGTTTAAAATGACACTAGATACAAAAAACAAAAAATTTTCCAAGCAATTGAAATATGCTCAAGAATATCTAGAACCCGGAGAAAAAGTGGTTGAAGGTGTATTTGGAACGTATGAAACAAAATCCATGGGTACAGATACAATAAAGAATGGGGTATTTTTAGCGACGAATAAAAGACTTTTCTTTTTTGGTAAAAGAACTTTCGGTTTTGATAGTGAATCTTTCCCCTATTCCAATATTTCCTCTTTTGAATTTGCTAAAAAAGCTATGGGATATAAAATCTCTTTCTATGCTTCAGGAAATAAAGTAAATATGAAATGGATAAGCATTGGAGATATAAATTCCTTTGTAAACTTTGTTAAAGAAAAAATGGAAGCTAAAAATCACGATCATACTGAACAAAATCAAAGCTTAACTTCTCCTATCCAAAAAGTGAAAGAACTAAAAGAATTGCTTGATATGGACATCATCACTACAGATGAATTTGAAAAGAAGAAAAAAGAATTATTAGGATTATAGAAAAAATACATTTCTACATTTCACTGTTCAAAGCGAGCTTGTTAAATAAAAAAGCTCGTGCCGCAACACGGACTATCCTAACCTCTTTTAAGATCGGGAAATCTATTATATCAAAGGAGGAAAATCTTTGAAAAAATTTTTTGTGACAATACTCAAATATCTTGCACTTATTATAGGAGTTTTATCTTGTCTAATGTCATTCATTGTTTTGCCTGTCACACTTGTTTTTTTACCCCTTGGAATTTTTTTAATTTTTATGGGTTTAAAACCAGTTGAATACCTTGATGGAACAATTGCAAAAAGAAAAAAAGAAGAAAAAGAACTGGCAGAAAAAGAGCAAAAAGAAGAACTAAATAGAATGATTAGGCAACTTGAAAAAGAGGATTTATCCAAAAGAGCAGCATTAATTGATGGGGTCAATCTAAAATCTAATGAATTTTGTTACTATACGCCTAAACAGAGAGTCAAATGGCAAGAGCAGAAAACTAGAACGGTTCGAACTAATTATTCAGGATTATCTTCTAATATTAGAATTGCTAAAGGCTTGAATTATAGAATGGGATCAATTAAACATAATTCGAACAAAGTAACAGAATGGAACGATGTATTTATTGGGGTACCATTTTTGACTAATAAAAGAATAATTTTTGTTAACGAGAATGGAATGAAAGTTATTAACCTTTCTAATATAGTTGGTATAAAGGCCTTCTCAGATGGAACACACCTGTATAGAGAATCCGGAAAAATTATATTACTGCGTGATTTTGACGCGACAGAGTTCAATGTGATTTTAAATAGAATATTAAATAAAGATTTTGAAGCACACTAAAAAACACGCCCCACCGTCCAGAGTAAGAGCGTGCTTTTAGAAAACAAACCTATATAGGTCTATTTGTTATGCCTATTATAGCAAATGATAGGAGATGTTAAAAGTGTGGGTTGAACAAACCAAAGATGGGCGATTCAAGTTTATTGAAAGATATGTAGATCCTTATACAGAAAAAACACGGAAAAAATCTACAACACTTACAAGTAATTCACCACAAGCGTGGAAAAAAGCTCAGAAAATTCTAGATAAAAAAATTAAAGAAGCACTCGAAGATTACAATAAATCAGATATCACTTTTGGTGAGCTGTATAAAGAATGGTATGAATATTATAAGCAGCATGTTAAACGTACTAGCTATTTGAAGGTTCCAATGATGATGAAACATGTTTCTAAGCACATAAGCGATGATACGATCGTTAGAAACATTGATGAGACACTCATTAATAAGATAATTGAAGATATGTATACGTTTGGTGACCTCTCACTGAACTACACAAAACAAACAAAAACAACTCTATCTGTTATGCTAAACTATGCAATCGATAGAAAATACATTCAAAGAAACCCTGCGCTAGCAGTTAAAATCCATCCTAAAAAAGTGGAAGAAGAAAAAAGAAGGCTTTCTATGAATAAAAAATATCTGGAGAAAGAAGAAATTGATCAAATACTGAAACAGCTATACTCCAATCCTCGCAGAAAACTACACGGCATAATAGCTGAGTTTCTATATTTAACTGGTTTGAGATATGGGGAATTGCTAGCTTTGCAAATGAAGGACTATGAGGATGGGAAAATTTCCATTAATGGGACCTTAGATTACACATCTGTGAAAATGGATAATGCTATAAAAACAACTCCAAAAAATACTTATTCGCAACGTGAAGTGCAATTACCCAATCGTGCAAAAGAATTGATTGAAAGTGTGATAGCTGACAATATTCTTGCAGGTAGACCCACAGATCCCGATCAATATATATTTATATCTACAAGTGGCACTCCGCTTGCGCTGCACTCATTTAACGCTATACTCCATAAAGTAGAGGAAGAGTTGGAATTAGAAAAAAGTCTATCCTCACATATATTCAGACATAGCCACGTTTCACTATTATCTGAATTAGGCGTACCTCTTAAAGCCATTATGGAGCGTGTAGGGCATTCTGATGCAAACACAACTCTGTCTATTTATAACCATGTAACAAAAAGAGCCAAACAACAAGTAATTGATAAACTAAATAGCCTTTGATATTTTTGCCCCTTCTTTGCCCCTTTTGCTTAAAATAAAACAAAAAAAGAAGAAAGAACCCTGTTAAAATAGGGTTCTTTCTTAATTACTACATCATACCGCCCATCATTGATGGATCCATTGCAGGAGCTGCTGGCGCTGCTGGTTCTGGTTTATCTGCAACGACTGCTTCTGTCGTTAATAACAAGGCAGAAACGGAAGCGGCATTTTGCAAGGCAGAACGTGTTACTTTAGTTGGGTCTACGATACCTGCTTCAACCATGTTTACCCATTCTCCAGTAGCAGCATTGAAACCAGTGCCTAGTTCCACGTTCTTCAATTTATCAACAATCACTGATCCTTCATAACCAGCGTTTTCAGCGATTTGACGAATTGGTTCTTCTAAAGCACGAACAACGATCTTGATACCTGTTGCCACGTCTCCTTCTGCTTCTACAGCAGAAACTTTGCTGATAACGTTCACTAGAGCTGTACCACCACCTGAGACCATTCCTTCTTCTACTGCGGCACGTGTAGCATTCAATGCATCTTCAATGCGTAATTTTAATTCTTTCAATTCTGTTTCAGTAGCTGCACCAACTTTAACAACAGCTACACCACCTGCTAATTTAGCTAAGCGTTCTTGTAATTTTTCGCGGTCAAAATCAGAAGTTGTTTCAGCAATTTGGTTTTTGATCAATTGCACACGAGCTTCGATTGCTTCTTTTTCTCCAGAACCTTCTACGATCGTTGTATTGTCTTTATCTACAACAACTTTAGAAGCATTTCCTAAGTTTTCGATTGTTGCATCTTTCAATTCTAAACCTAGATCGTCAGTAATTACTGTACCACCTGTCAAAATAGCGATATCTTCAAGCATTGCTTTACGACGATCGCCGAAACCAGGAGCTTTTACAGCTACTACGTTGAATGTTCCACGGATTTTGTTCAATACAAGAGTTGGCAATGCTTCACCATCTACATCGTCAGCAATAATTAACAATGGACGTGATTGTTGCAAGATTTGTTCTAACAATGGCAGAATATCTTGGATGTTAGAGATTTTTTTGTCTGTGATCAAGATATATGGGTTTTCTAGAACAGCTTCCATTTTGTCGTTATCTGTTACCATATATTGTGATAAGTAACCACGATCAAACTGCATACCTTCTACAACATCTAGTTCTGTTTCGATCCCTTTTGATTCTTCGATTGTGATGACACCGTCGTTTCCAACTTTTTCCATTGCATCAGCAATCAAATGTCCAACTTTATCAGAACCCGAAGAAACAGCTGCTACTTGTGCAATGGCTTCTTTTGAATCAACAACAGTTGAGATATTATGCAATTCTTCTACTGCTGCTTTTGTTGCCAATTCGATCCCGCGACGAATGCCTAGAGGATTAGCACCTGCAGTTACGTTTTTTAAACCTTCGCGAACGATTGCTTGTGTCAGAACAGTTGCTGTCGTTGTACCGTCTCCTGCAATATCATTTGTTTTTGATGCTACTTCTGATACAAGTTTTGCACCCATGTTTTCAAAATGATCTTCTAATTCGATTTCTTTTGCGATCGTCACACCATCATTTGTGATCAATGGAGAGCCGTAAGATTTTTCTAGTACGACATTTCGGCCTTTAGGTCCTAATGTTACTTTCACTGTATCTGCTAATTTATCTACCCCGCGTAACATAGCTGCGCGTGCGTCTTCTGCAAATTTCAATTCTTTTGCCATGATTGATTCACCTCATTGATTATTTTTGATTATTTTTTATCTTCAAAATTTACTCAACAATCGCCATGATATCTTTTCCTGCGACGATCAGATATTCTTTTCCTTCGTATTTTACTTCTGTACCGGCGTATTTTTCGAACATAACTTGGTCGCCTGCTTTTACAGCGGCAGGAACTTTTTCACCGTTTTCTAACAAACGGCCTTCACCGACTGCAACAACTGTCCCAGTTTGGGGTTTCTCTTTAGCAGCAGAAGCTAAAACGATTCCTCCGACAGTTTTTTCTTCTTCTTTTGCGACTTCGATAATGACGCGATCACCTAATGGTTTTAACACGATAAATCCCTCCGATAACTCTTTTTTTAATCTGTTAGCACTCTTAACCTTCGAGTGCTAACCTACATTTTTAATAATACTCATTCTCCCTCTTTTTTGCAAGCTTTTAAATCAAAGAAAAGAAATTTTATTCTGACAGCTGCTTATTGAAATTATGATATAATTGAAATCAATCGATATAAGCTTGCCTTGCATGCTTGTTATCCCTTAAAAGGAGGAATTACATGTCTTTAAAAAAATATAGCTTCCTCAGCATTTTTTGCTATGGTTTAATTTTTATCTCACCCTTGATCCTAGCTTCGATAGGACTTGTAAAATCTACGTCTGAATTGATCACAGCAACTGCAGTCATGTATATACTAGGCGCCGTTGTCCTAGCTATTTTTTATTTTAAGCAACGTGAACCCTTAGCGATCGAATCAGCGGTAAAAAAAGCTTCTGCTCCAAAGATTGTTATTTATGGATTGGTTGGAATCTTTGTCGCATTGATTCTGCAAAGCATCGCTGTCATGTTAGAATCTGTATTGTTTGGCGAAGCAACCCCTTCCGAGAATACACAAAATATCATCCAGATGATCATGGAAGCACCCGCTTTTATTTTGGCGACAACTGTTGCTGGACCCATCATGGAAGAGTTCGTATTCCGCCGCAGTATACTGGGGATCATCAGTCGATATTCAAATTTTTGGGTCGGAGCAGTGATCAGCTCTTTGCTGTTTGCGTTTGCTCATAATGATGGTCATCTGCTAATCTACTTTTTCCTAGGTTTCTTCTTCAGCCTAGAGTACAAAGCAACTGGTCGGATCTGGACATCGATGATCACACACGTTGGAATGAACACATTAGTTGTTCTTGTTCAATTAGCTGTCCAAAAAGGGCTAGTATAAACATGACTATAAATACTCCTGTCATCCTAGATTGGTGATTTTCCCAATCTAAAGCGACAGGAGTATTTTTGTTTTTTAGTCGTTCATCTTTTCTGCTGCTCCATCATTTTTTGTCTGTCTTTCCTTTTTGCAGTTTGCAGAATCTATTTTTTTCAAAAATGGGAAATAAATGAAAAAACTAATTGACAACACGATACCTTGTAAAATCGCTGCAGGCACTCCGCCTACTAAAAAACCCGAGAGGATCGGCGGTGTTGTCCAAGGGACTTGGACTGCTGTAAATAAAGGAACGAATCCAAAATATAAAGCGGAATAGGTAATCAATCCTGAAACGACCGGTGCGAAAATAAAAGGAACAGCCATCATCGGGTTCATCACGATCGGTGTGGAAAAAATAATCGATTCATTGATGTTGAAAAAGGCTGGTAAAAGAGCAATATTTCCTAATTCTCTGTATTTCTTCGATTTCGCAAAAACCGTCATAAAAAATACAGCCCCTAACGTCAACCCAGCACCCGTAACCGTCATGAACTGATCGAGAAATTGCTGAGTAACGATATGTCCGCCATTTGCCACCGTCAACTCTTGTCCTGAGGCTAAGATTTCTGCATTTGCTAATGAATTCGCTTGCAAGATGGGACTAACCAACCCATTGACCATCGCAGATCCATGAAGACCAAATAACCATAAAAACGGAACAAAAAAACCTAATAAAAGCACACCAAACAACGTGTCTATGAACGATTGAATGGGAAGCTGGACATATGTCCATACTCCTTGAACAACAGTCATTCTGAACAACTGTTGAAAAACCGCTGAACCGATAAGCGTAAAAGTGACTATAACAATGATTGGAATCAATGAAGTAAAAGACTGCCAAACATTTTCAGGTATCTTCTCTCTTTGCTTCCACCCTTTCGCAAGTCTTACTAAACGTGCATAGCCCCATCCGATGATGAGCCCAGTTGTAACTGCTCCTAGTATCCCTTCAGCACCTGTCCAGACAGTATCTATCTGAGTATTTAGTGGCTGAATAAGCAGTAGATAAGCAGATAAGGCTGTTATGCCGACTGGTAAGCGATCGATATCTTCTTCTTTTGCATAAGCGTATGCAATGGCAAAAACGATCCAAAAGGCTATCACATCAAATGTAGCCTGGTATACTTGTGTAAAATACATAGAAAATCCTGCTTTGTCTATCCACTGAGCGATGTAATCCACAGGAAAATGAGCAAATAAGAAAAACAGCGAGCCAACAATAATTATTGGGATCGTGTAAGTCATTCCATTACGCAAAGCAGTTAAGGGTCTAAGATTCACAACAGATGTTATCATTGGTAAAAAGGCACGATCTAACCACTCTTTCATTTCTTATCTCCTTCAACTTCTATTTTTATCAATCAGTTTTCTTAATTTAACTATACCCAATGATCACGAACCATGAAAGGAATGCGCACTGAGCTTTTCAAAAATCGGATTCTTTGACGAATATTCAGCAACTGCTTACAATGGACAGGAATAAAAAAGGAGGTTTTTTATGAAAATTGCACTCATTGGAGCTACTGGTCATGCAGGTTCATTTATTTTAGACGAAGCATTGTCCAGAGATTTAGACGTGACGGCAATCGTGCGTCATCCAGAAAAATTGCCATCAGATGTTCCGTTTATACAAAAGGATTTATTTGAGTTGACAACTACTGATCTTGCATCTTTTGATGTTGTCGTTGATGCTTTCAACGCTCCCAAAGGAAAAGAAGAAATGCATCAAACTTCTTTGTCCCATTTGATTGAGATGCTTGAAGGAACCGATACACGCTTAATTGTCGTTGGGGGTGCCTCTTCGTTATTCTTAGATACAGAAAAGACGACTCGTATGATTGACCAAGTACCTAAAAATGCACCCTTCTATCCAACAGCTTTCAATATGTACGAAGGATTGTTAAAATTGAAACAATCTAAAAATCTACATTGGACTTATATCAGTCCAGCTTCTTTATTTGATCCACATGGCAAACGTACAGGTACTTATTTGTTAAGTGATGATTATTTACAAAGAAACGCTGCTGGCGACAGTACGATCAGCATGGCAGATTACGCGATTGCATTAGTAGATGAGATACTGGATGAGAAACATGAAAAGCAACACATCAGTGTAGTCAGTCGATAATACGGTTATTTTTTTAATATGCTAAAAAAATAAAAATAGAAGATAAAACCAACCCTGATTGATTTTATCTTCTGCTTTTTATATTTTTATTGATTGAACTGTTTAAATCGAAAATAGCTCAGTTGCTTCATCTGGATCTGTATCATAGATTTCAAAATCATGTCCAACGCCAAAATCTTTTTCTTTCAAAACATTTTCCATTGTTAAATGAGCAAGTTCTTTCATATTGTTTTCCTTGCTAAGATGGCCAAGATAGATTCGTTTGGTCCGATTACCGATCACATCAGTCATGACAAGTGCACCGTCTTCGTTGGAAAGATGTCCTCTATCTCCTAAAATACGCTGTTTTAAATTCCACGGATAAGGTCCCATGCGTAACATCTCAAGATCATGATTACTTTCCATCAAATAACCATCGGCATTTTCAATGACACCTCGCATATAATCACTGCAATATCCGGTGTCCGTCAACATGACGAATGACCGATTTTCTTTATGGAAACGATAAAATTGCGGAGCCGCTGCGTCATGGGAGACGCCGAAACTCTCAATATCGATATCGCCGAATGTTCTGACTTTCCCCATCTCAAATAGATGTTTTTGTTCCACTGGTACATTTCCAATCAGTGGTTCCATCGCTTCCCAAGTCTGCTGATTGGCAAAAACATCCAAATGATACTTACGAGCCAAGACACCCACGCCATGTATATGATCTCGATGTTCATGCGTCACAAGTATTCCATCTAATTGGTCCGGTGTCCGATCAATTTGAGCCATCAAGGAAGTGATTTTTTTACCGCTAAGTCCTGCATCGACCAAAAGCCGTTTTTTTTCACTTTCGATATAAAGTGAATTACCCGAACTTCCACTTGCTAGGATACTGATTTTAAAAGCTGGTTTTTCTTCAGCCATTTGACTCCTACTTCCCTTCTTACTTTGTAAACTTTTTTCATTATACTCGCTTTTTTATTGATCTTCCACTTTTGGTACAGTATTGTTTGTCACGATCGTATTGCTGAAAGCGTTGACGCTCTCGATTTGGACCACTTTATCGCTTGTTTCGATCGCTACATGCCAAACAGGAACATACACATTTTTTTCCCGGACTTTCAGAATACAGGAATAAGCTAGCTGACGCCATAAAATTTTTGATCCTCTTGGTATTTTGTTATTGATGTACAATGTATTGATTGCTTCCTCTTCCGTATACAGTTCCGTCTTTTCGCGCAGCTGCTCGATATCAGATAAATGCGTCTGCATGTATTTCGTGATGCTATAATCATTATCGTTTTTTTCTAAAGAAAGAACGATTTTTGCTGTATCATCATTGAATGGGATGCCTTCATACTCTTGGCTTGCTTGGATTTCTAGTGGTTCTTCTTCTAAATGAGAAAAGTTTTTCGTGTACACATAATCATTACCGAATAAAATATTGTCTTTGTTAGATAAAAAATCTTCCAAGGAACTACTAATTTTATCTGGATCGATCACGTTCTTTTCAGCATCTGAACTGGATAAAGATTTCGTCAAAACATCACCGTCTAAAAACACACCACTTGCCAGCAAGCCGCTTTTACCAGCCTTGCGATAATTCGCTAATGAAGTGCTAAGATTGGTCTGCTCCGCGCTAAGATAATAGCCTTGCTTGTTCTCAGACGAAATCTTCCCCGTGTAAGTGATATCGTCGCTAGCCAGACGTTGTTGGATTGATTCAGTCTGATTAGAGCGAATGACATTGTTTTCTTGGTATACCGCGTCATGATAACTGCTGAATAAAAACACATTCAACCCTAAAAAAGCGACGAAAAATATCCATTCGATTTTTTTGAAATCCAATTAATTCGCCTCCAATCCAGGTAATTTTTCCAGAAGGTCGTTAGCTGAATACCAGTTATCTTTATATTTCACATACCATTCAGGTAAGAGATCAACAACACGATTCGTTTCTTTGACATTTTGCCATGTATAGCCAACGATCACTGAACCAATCTTGTTGCTATCTGCTCCCTTAGCTTTTAACTGCTGGATGATTTCATTCGTACTTGCAAGTTCTACTTCTTCGTCTGAAGGTATCGGCACTTGAATCGTATTCAAACTGGTTTGGATATTCACTTGCACAGAACCATTCGTTTCACCGCCAACTTCCACACCAATCTGTCCTCTGCTGTCTGTCCCAAAAACCGGGAAGCCTTCCACGAATATCCGATAATCGATCGTATTGTCACTGCGGTCAAAATATCTGAGGTTCCCTAAAGAACTGCCTAATTTGCTAATATAGGGGAAACTTTCAGAAAATACACTAGCATTTTCTTTTTTCTCTGGCAGCTCTCCACGAAAATCAACTACTTGCGTTTCCGAATGGATAGACATTGTTTCATTCCCACCGTAAAAAATCAATTCATTGCTTTCATCATTATTCTTCACGCTATCTGGTTTCTGGAAAAAAGCATTTCTAAAAAGTGTATAGGGTTGCTGTGACAGGATATAACTATACTTTTTCAGTTTGATCGAATGTTTCGTAGCATATTGCGTGTCGATCGTCGATGGTTCTGTTGTCATTTCTGTCCATTTTGTGTCTTTTGCTGTTAATTCTTTATTGATATCTGTCCAATTCAACGAAATATTTGCTTCATATACGAGATGGTTCGAATAATTCAAAAATCGGATTTTTTTATTTCCTTGATCGAATTGTATTCTAGTAAAATACATATTTTCGCTTTCTTTTGCCAAGTTCGACACATCTAAATCTAAATCAAATGCTTCCTTGTATTCTCTTAGCAAAAAAGGCGCATTATAGGCCAACTCAAAACCAGAGTTCAGATTTTTCACTTGTTCAAACTGTGATTTGTCTCCTGAAACTACTTCAGAAAGCTTTCCAAATCTTGCTTTATCGATGATCAATTGCAATCGGTACACGAGATTTTCACTGTTGGTTTCTTGGATCGTTCCCGAATGGTGCCATGTAACATGAAGCGGAAGAAAGACTTCGGAAGTTTTTCGATTGCTTTGAGACTCGATCATTTGAGTGTTTGTCTCATCTACGTTGATTGAACTTTTTCCTGCTGGGCTCAGCCAGATTGCATAAGAGAAGTATATGCTTAACGCAACCATCAAAATGAGTCCTATACGAACGACTTTTTCAGAGATTCTCATTCCCACCATTCCTCCTCATAAGGTTCATATGGCAGCGAGATATAAAAAGTCGACCCTTTTCCTTCCTTGCTCTCTGCCCAAATAGCGCCTCGATGCGCCTTAATCACTTCTCTAGAAATAGCTAATCCAAGTCCTGTCCCACCTTGTGCTCTTGCACGTGCTTTATCTACTCGATAGAACCGCTCGAACACTCGGTTCAGATCTTTTTTAGGAATCCCCAATCCTTGATCGGTGATACTTAAAATCACGTTATTATGCGTTTCTAATAAGCGACAAGTAATCGTTCCCCCATCTGGTGAATACTTGATCGCGTTATTCATGATATTATCGACTACTTGGATGATTTTATCTGTATCTACTTCGACCCAAAGATCTCTTTGCGTAAATTCACGACGGATCTTATAATTTTTTTCCTGATTTCCCACCATCATATCAAACCGGTCAAGAACAAAATTCACTAACTCGTTGAAATTGACATATTCTAATTGAAGCTGGGTATTACCTGTATCCATGCGAGATAGATTTAAGAGGTCATTGATCATTCGAATCATTCGGTCTGTTTCATCTAGCGTTACCTTCAAAAAATTTGGTGCTACTTCCTCGTCTTTCCACGCACCTTCGCTCAATGCTTCGATATAACTACGCATACTTGTCAACGGTGTACGAAGTTCATGGGAAACATTAGAGACGAATTCACGACGTTCCCGTTCTGTTTTTTCTTGTTCTGTCACATCATGCAAGACAGCTACTAATCCGCTGATAAAACCTGATTCGCGACGGATCATAGAAAAGTCTACTCGCAAGATCATCTGATCACTTTCCAATGTACTGGTTGAACGGTCAAGTACCATTTCGTTTGGATCTTCTAATAATTTCCGCAACGTATATTCTTCTTCGATATCTAAAAGTGTCAAAATCGATTGTCCGATTGCTTCCTCGTTTTTGATATCTAGCAAGGAAACAGCCATATCATTGATCGTAATGACTTTACCCCTGCGATCTGTCGCAATGACGCCGTCTGTCATATGGGATAGCACGCTATCCAAACGATTGCGTTCAGCTTCCATTGTATCTTGAGCTTCTTCAATACGTTCAGCTAACTGATTGAAGGTATCAGCCAGCTGTCCAAGTTCATCTTGTCCATGCACTTTGACTTTCCGACTGTAGTCTCCTCTAGCGATTCGAATGGCTTGTTCTCTCATTTCACCGATCGGCTGTGTAATCGAACGAGCAACTAAAACAGATACGATCATTGAAATAAATGCCGCAATTAGTGAGGCAGTAAAGAAAATGACTGCTGTGTTATTGATTTCCGAATATTTTTGTTCGATATTACTTTTGACGTAAAGAGCCCCGATAACGGCATCGCCGGTCGGGGACAGGATCGGTTGAACATTGATATTCACCCGTTTATCGTCGTTATCTAAAGCAACATAACGTTTAGTCGTGAAATCATTGATATCAACATAATCATTTTTCTTTCCCACAGCGCTTTGTTCATTGACATCGGTTGTTCCTCGGATGATCCCTTTTTCGTCAACGACCCGTATTTCGATGATATCGCTAGTCGCACTGTTTTCAATAAATCTTTTGATATTCGCATTTACCTCTTCATCATCTGCATTATCTTTTCGATTCAATTCCGGGCTGATTGTTGTTGCTAATGATTCCACCGTTTGATTCATATCTTTAATAAATGTATTGATCGTGGAACGTTCTAAACCACGTATAAAGTAGGCACCAATAATTTCGATCGAGATCAATAAAATCAGAATAAAGGTAATAGCGATCTTAAAATTGACTGATCGAAAAAAGCGGACTTTTCTTTTCATCCAATTACTCCTGTTCTGGGTTACGCAAATAGTAACCGACACCACGACGTGTCACTAAATAATTTGGATGGCTTGGATTATCTTCGATCTTTTCACGCAAACGACGTACAGTTACATCCACTGTTCGTACATCTCCAAAATAATCATAACCCCAAACCGTTTGTAATAAATGTTCTCTTGTCATCACTTGTCCAAGGTGCTTCGCCAAGTAAAAGAGTAGTTCGAATTCACGATGTGTTAACTCGATTGTTTCTCCTCGTTTCGTCACCATGTAAGCTTCTGGATGGATCGTCAAATCACCAATCGTCAATTCCGCAGGTGCTGCCTCTTCTGGTTCCTTCGCAGCCGTGGCACCGCGACGAAGATTTGCTTTGACACGTGCAACTAATTCTCGGTTGGAAAATGGCTTGGTCACGTAATCATCGGCGCCTAACTCTAAGCCTAGGACTTTATCAATTTCAGAATCTTTGGCTGTTACCATAATGATCGGCATATCATAAGTTTTGCGTACCTCACGAGCAACTTCTAAGCCGTCCATTTTAGGTAGCATCAAATCAAGTAAAATCAAATCAGGTTCTACCTCAGCAACTTTTTCCAAGGCTTCTTCCCCATCATATGCAGTATAAACATCATAGCCTTCTTTGGCTAAATTGAATTTGACGATATCCGAAATCGGCTTCTCATCATCGACAACTAAAACTTTTTTCATAAAGAGCCACCTCTTATATATTATTGTCATACCTTCTCATTATACCGTATTTCTGCTTTTGTTTCATCTTTGCCTATAAAACAAAAGAGAAAATTAAAATGAAAGTGCAAAATACTTTATTATTTTTTGTTCTAACTTCAATAAAAAAGGAAAACACTGATTTTCACCTCAGTGTTTCCTTTTTTTGATTTATCCTTCTAAAACTTGTACACCGACACCCAATAATCCCGGACCAGTGTGGACTACTAATGCCGGAGAAATCTGGCCAAAGTAGATTTGGTTTGCTTGTGGGAACTCTCTTTTAAGTCTCGCTTCCATTTCAATTGCTTCTTCTTTCGCATCCCCATGGGCAACAGCTAAGTTGAAGACCTTTGCATTACCGATTTTTTCTTTGACGTAAGCAACCGTTTTATCCAAACTTTTTTTACGTCCCCTAGCTTTTCCTACTGTGTAATAAATCCCTTCTTCATTACATGAGATGATTGGGTTAAGCTTTAAAGCGGTTCCTACAATAGAAGCAACTAAACCGATCCGTCCACCTTTTTGAAGATATTCCAATGTCGCAACATTAAAGAAAACTTTTGTTCTTTCGACTAACTCATTCAGATTACTGATCAGTTGATCCCATTCTACTCCTTCTTCCAGCCATTTTGCTGCTTGGATCGCAGAAAAACCTGCACCAATACCAATATTTTTCGTATCTAGTACATATGCTTCCAATTCTTCTTGCTGTTGTGCAATTAAACGAACCACATTATATGTCCCGCTCAATCCACTGGAAATTGTTACCGCAAGTACCTTTTCATAACCGTCTTTTTTGATTTGCTCAAAGATTTCTGTGATCGACTCACCATCCGGCAAAGATGTACCAGGGATTTCCTCTGGCAAACGTTGATAGATCTCTTCAGGGGTAATGTCAATTTTATCTGTATATACCTGATCTTTATAAATAATTTTCAATGGGATCATATACATCTCGTATTTTTTTATCAATTCTTCTGGCACATCCGTACCTGAATCTACTAAAATTGCGATTTTATTGTTTTTCATTTGTTTTCTCCTCTTTTAAATATTCGGTTTCTAGAACAATCGTTTTTTCCGCAAGAAGTTTCATTGCAAACGATAAAGTTGCCGCTCTTACAGCAATATATTCTACAGGGGTTGCCTGGTCGAATTTTTGCGGATGAGATTTACCTTGTGCTAATTGGCTGACCATCCACACAGCTGCTTCTTGTTCATCGCAAAATAGATTATAGGCTTCACGAATTCCTACTGTTTTTCCTTGGAACAATATCCCTTCTTTGATTTCAGGAATAGTCAATACTTGTTTCAACGTAGTGATTGCAAGTAAAAATGCTACGTGTTCTTTGTTATATCTTTTTTTAACTGGTGCTGGTATCAAACCTAGTTTAACGTAATTGTTTACCATAGAAGAGGTAAGCAATGGATGCTTTTCTCCTTGTATCACAGGTGAAAGATAACGATCAACTAACGTTCTGACTTGGTCCATATAAAGTTCTAAGTCAGGGAGTTCTTCCCAGTGAGGCAGACGGAATGTTTCTAGTTCCTTCCCCCACTCCATTAATTGCTGACGCATTTTTTCCATCATAACCGCTCCTTTTTTCATTTCATAAACATGATATCAGACTTATGATAAACATTCAATCTAGTTGCTTTAACTAGGTGATTTGATTAGCGGGATTCCATGAAAACAAAAAACAAGAAGGCTAAGCCTTCTTGTCTTTTATCGTTAAGAACAGGAGACCCGCCGGGGAGACGGCGGGAAAGGAGTAAAAAATGAAAAAAGTGTTAGGGTTTGTTCTCTTGCAAGAACTTTGTTTGTTGGTATGCTTATATAATAGCGAGCAAATGTGAATAATCTATGAATGATTTCCTATAAGGAAGTAAAGATTTTTCTGATTTTCTTTAAATGTAGTCTTGCATTTTAAAATTCTTAGTGCTACTATTATTAAGTACTTTTTGTACGGGCCGTTAGCTCAGTTGGTAGAGCAGCTGACTCTTAATCAGCGGGTCGCGGGTTCGAGCCCCTCACGGCCCATTGGGTGCCAAACCCACGGAACAGGTAAATGTTGGTGCGAAAGCATTTCGAAAACATTTACGCTGTTCTTTTTTTATTTTTCAAAATAACTAGGGCTTTTTATTTTTAACTCAAAGTCCACTGTAGCCCTTTGGACTTTGAGTTAAAAAAGAAGCATAATTATGAACAGTAAAGTTTCTAATATAACAATAATTCGAGAAGTTTTGCAAAATCATGCTGCCAATGAACTCTCTAAACATATAGGATTAAATCTAAGTACTATAAAAGGTTAAAAAGTGAAGAATATTTAATAGAAAAACTAAATTTACTTGCTGCTTTCCCCTTTTCCATTAATACAACAATCAGAGAGTGTCTTTTTTTCGAAAAAATTAGAATAAATAAAAGACACGTAGTTTTTTTATCTACATGTCTTCCATCGACTACAAGTTATCATTTCTCAAAACGTATTTAGCTTTTAATTGATTAATTCGTTTCACGTTGTCTACACATTGCCTAATTAAGACTTTCTTATTAGAAGCATCAATCCCGCAATAATACCTAAAACTCCAGGAATTACCCACAATAATGTTAAAAGAAAAAATGGAATAATAGATAAAATGAGTAAACTAATACCATAGACCACTGTTTTTTGATTTTTTCTTACTAAAAAACCTATTATGAAAATCATTATCGAAAAAACTAGGGTAATTCCTCCAAATAAAACAACATTCCCGCTTAGATTGACTAACATATCTATATCCTTACTGGTTAGTTCTGTAGTATTTAAAGTAGTTGAATCAATAGAAGATAGAAACATACCACCCATCAATGCTAAAAGACTACATAAAATCCCTGTTATTCCACTAATTAAAATCAAAATAAACTCTGTTTTTCTCTTATTCATTTAATTCTCTCCAGATTAAGTGTTTTAGAATTAGAAATTTTTTGACCATAGTTAATAGCTTCTAATGAACGAATAACAACCACTGACGTGTTAGAAAAATAATCCCCAATATGTTGTTTCTTGGGCGTGAAAGCAGCCACCAAATACCCAATTTGAAATACAAAATTTTTTAATATAAACCTACATATACACTCACGAATAAAGATAGTTTGCCAACTTAGCTCTTTTTCCTCAAAGCTCACTACTCTTATCCCAAAAATCATTTTCCCAATTGTTTGTCCTGAATTCAGCTTAGTCAAAAGTACAAAATAGGTTAAATAAATAGCTAATGACGCTATACCATAAAAAGTAATAATGGATTTGTCAGATTCCAGTCCCATGATTTTGTAAAAGAGACCTATAGTAGCATGGGTGATGATGCTAATACAAATTAAATCAATAAGAAAAGCAAAAAATCGTAACCAAAATCCCGCAAATACATAATTAGGCAAAGTTTCAATGCCACTCTTCTTATTCATTTTATAGCCCTCCATAGTAATACATTGGTTTTGGAGTATCAGAAAATCCAAGTTTTTCAAAAACTGAAATTACACGATCTGATGTAGTTGCCTTTAGCCCTTGCCATTCAGCAATCTTATTACCTAACCAAGAAGAAGCAAAGCCAGTTGTGTCATTTTTATATTCTATAACCGTCGCATCAGTTAATTTCTTCTCTTTTTTTAGGGAATCTAATGCATCTTCAGAGTAACCAATTTGATCCACCAACCCATTTTCTACTGCTTGGTTACCATCATAAATTCTTCCATCCGCAAGTTCTTTCACTGCATTAGTATCCATATTTCTTCCTTTTGCTACAACATTGACAAAACGATCATAAGCACTCATCACAAATTCCTGTATAACTTTATTCTCTTCCTCTGAAGGTTTGTGTTGAGGTGACATCATATCTTTTAATGCACCACTTTTATACGTCGCATCAGTTACGCCAAGTTTTTCTAATAAGCCAGAATAATTTAAACCAGAAATAATGACACCAATTGATCCAGTTGTTGTTTCTTCCGTAGCAAATATTTTATCTGAACCAGCAGAAATGTAGTACCCTCCACTTGCCGCTGTATTTTTAAATGCAGTATAGATAGGAATATCTAGCTTTTTAATTTTTGCCATTTCTTTAGCAATCTCAGCACTTTCATATATTCCTCCCCCAGGTGAATTTACTTCTAATAACACTCCCTTAACCGCTTTGTCTTCTTGAATTTTCTTTAGCTGTGTTAAAAAATTCTGATGGTTATATTGTTCCCTACTAAAAAGATTGCTTTCACCTGTATCTGCAATAACTCCATTGACGGATAGTTTGACAATCTTTTTATTTGATGCGCCTTCTTCTAACGTTTCTTCTGTGATTTCGTTAGATCCGTAAAAAATCTTATTTATTCCTGTTAAGGTTGTATTTGATGCTTCCTCTTTATCTTTTCCTGGAATTAGCGCGACGATAATGGATAGTAACAATAATCCGCACGCTACTCCCACAGCAATCCATCTTCTTTTATTCATATAAACTCCTCCTATATTCTTAGTAAAAATAATTATTTTTTATTTAGAAACACATCGACAATTTGTTGCCAATATGTTTTTTCTCCTACAATTAAAGACAACTCTCCAGTTAATCCATAACGAAACGGAAACGATTGAGTTGTTTTTAACGTTCCTTTCACTGCATAAAAAACACCTTTCTCAGTGGCAGTAGAATTTTCTGAAATTTCATCTAAAGTTCCGTCGATCGTAATCGGAGCCCCACCTTTTTGATCCAATTTAAAATGAACCTTCATCCCTTCTTTAATATAGGTACTTTCATTCGCAGGTAAAAGTGCTGTAAATTTCATTTTTGATTTTTCGTGGATCGGATAAATTTCTGCAAGCACTGTTCCTTTGGCTAGTTCTGCTTGTCCCTTTGTTTCTTCATTTAAATGAACCGTTCCAGATACAGGAGCTTTTAGTATTCCTTTTGAAAGTTGATCGTCCAAACTTTTGATAACTGACTGGTTCTTCTCTTGTTTTTCATTTAGCTCTGTAACTGTTTGTTTTACAGTTGTTATTGCTTGTTCTAGCTCTTGCTTTCCTTTTTCCGTTTGACTAATTCTGTCATTCTCAGAAGTAGTTGGTTTAACTAATTTAGCTTTTTCTGACTGATACTGTTCTACTTCTTTTTTTAGTTGCTCAATTTGTTCATTTATGCTTGCTGAAATTGTCAGTTTCACTTGATTTTTTTGATCATCAGAAACATTATTTAGTTGTTCTTGCCAATTCTCATAGTTTGCCATCATTTCTTTTGAAAAATCTTTTAATGATTGATTATTACTCCAAGCTACCTGTACTTGTTGCCATTCTTGTAATTTACTATCTGAACTCTCAATTTGTTTTTCTAGTTGTCTTTTTGTCTTTTCGTATACTTCTAATTGCTTTTGATCATTTAATTCACTTTGCTTCAAAGCGTAGCGGAGTGATTCTTTTTCTGACAACATGCTCTTTAATTGATTACTGTAGCCAAAACTGTCATCCGTTGAAAATAAATTTTCTCCTTTACTTATACTTTCAATAAATAGCTGAGCCATCTTTATTTGTTGAGTAATACGTTGGTTTTCTTGTTCTATCTGAGCCTTTTCATTCTCTATTAAAGAACAATCCAATCTAACCAACACATCGTCCTTATGAACAAATTGATTTTCTTTTAGGAAGTTTTCCATTATTTTAGCTTCTAATGGCACTTGTAACTTCTCTATTTTTTCGGGGTTCAATTGAGCCGTTGTCCGAATAACAACCTCTTTTTTAGCAAAGGTTAAAAACAATCCAATAATACATAAAAAAAGAATTACAGGGTATAACACCCAACGGTAGAAGCTATGATGTTGTTTAGTATAGATACTAGAATGTTCGAACCAATTATTATTCTGCATAAATTGTTTCCCTCTCCTAGATTTCCCATAATTTTTGATAGATACCATCGGCAAAACGAAGTTCATCGTGCGTTCCTTTTTCTACCAAATGCCCTTCATGGAGAACTAAAATTTGATCACATGCTTTTGCTATTGGTAAATGATGCGCAATAAAAATAATCGTTTTTTCTTTTAAATTGAGGAGATAATTCATAATTGCATGTTCTAACAAGGTATCTAATCCACTAGTTGCTTCATCTAAAATTAATATGTCCGGATTTTTTAATAAAGCCCGTGCTATGGCTAATCGTTGTCGTTGCCCTCCTGAAAGATTATTTCCACCTTCTTCCAACAATGTCTCGTAACGTAATGGCTGTTGATTAATAAATTCATTTAGTTGGACTATCTCACAAACTTCTATTATTTGTTCGAAACTTGGTGGGCTATCTAAACCGAATATAAGATTCTCAATGATTGTTCCACTAAAGAAAAATGACTCTTGAGGCAAATATGTCACTCGATCGCGTAATATCTGAAAAGGAATGTCTAAGTGATTAATGTTTCCATAATGGATCGATCCTTCTGATGCTTCATAAAAACGAACAAATAACTTTGCAAGAGTTGATTTTCCAGAACCACTAACTCCAACTATAGCCGTTTTACTGTGCGAAGGAATTGTACATGAAATTTCGTTCAACGTTGGGGCCTTCATGCTATACGAGAATGAAACGTTTTTTACAGTGATATCTTGTTGAAATAATTGTTCAGAAAGCATATATTCAAAAGACTGGTTCGATTTTTCTGAATCAATCGCGAAAATTTCATTTAAACGATTATTTGCAACTTGAGCCGTTTGCATTTTCACTTGTAAATTAATAATGTTTTGTAAAGGATCTGTGAAAAATACTAGTAAAGCATTGTATGTGATAAGTTGACCTAGACTAATTCTATTATCCATAACAAAATAAGAGCCTAGCCATAAAATTAATGCACTGCTAATTAATTGAATCAAATGTTTAATTCCTTGTTGAATATTATCAAGCGTAACCGTACGAAATGATTTTTTCATTAATTTAACAAATTCATGGTCTATACGGTTATATACTTTCTCTTCACCGCTATATGCTTTAATTGTTTCTATTCCTTTAAGACTTTCTATGATACTAGAATTTACAGCTGCACCGGCTGCCATTTCTTCCCTGTTCGATTTTTCATAGCTTTTCACGAAAGCGAATATTGCAACTACATAAAAAGGCAAAGAGCATAGAGTGATTAAAAACAACGTACTATTCTGAATAGCTAACGTAACCCCAACAAGCAACACCATACCAATATCTAAAAATATTGATAACGTAGCACTTGCTAAAGCATCAATAATCTTACTGGCATCAAGAAAACGAGAAATAATTTCCCCTGATTTTCTCGTAGCAAAAAAATTCATTGGTAAAGTTAACACATGTTTGAAATACTGAAGCATAATTGCCATACTCATTCGCTGTCCTAAAATAATAAGAAGATAACTACGACTATATTCAAACAATACCCGAAATAAATAGACAGCGATCAAGCCAATGGAAATTATATTTAAAGTTGAACGTGCTTGATTAGGGATGAAAAAATCAAGAATACCTTGAAAATAATATGAGCTTCCTATGCCAAAAAACGTAATGAAAATCGATGCTAAAACGATGTGGAATACTAATCCTTTTTGTTTCCAAATTATAGGCAAAAAAGAACTTAATCCAGCTACTTTTTCTTTAATAGGAATATAAGTTTCTCTAGGCATAGGTAATAAAAGAATACCTGTCCATTCTTTTTGAAACGCTTCAATCGTTTTTCTATTTTTTCCATTGGCGGGATCTGCAATCCATAGTACGTTTCCCTTCGTTTTATAAATTACAACGTAGTGCATATAGCTGTTATCAACCAATATATGTGCAATTAATGGTAAGATAAGATCTCTTTCTTTCCAGATCTCACTATCTGCTTGAATAGCCATACAATCAAAAGACAATTTTTCAAATGTCTTTTTCAATCCAAATGCTGAAGTACCCTCTAAATCAGTCCCAGATAGGTCCCGTAATTTATGAATCGGGATATCAGTTTTAAAATATTTTAAAATCATCGAAAGGCAAGCAACACCACAATCTTTTTCATCTTGTTGCTGCACAAAAGGAAATGATTTTATCACTTATCTAACACAACTCCTTCTAAAAAATTTTTATAGAAAAATTCTCAATATAGCTTTAATACAGTGAAAATATTGTCTCATAATTCCACAAAAACTTTGAAAACAGTTCTTGAACACTAACTTTTTCATTCCTGAATCAAATTTATTTTGGAAATTTTACTATTCAAGAATAAACTTGATAAGTTTCAGGAAGATTTTTACTGTTAATCAAATACGTATGTTACAGTAGCACCGTAAAAAATATTATTTAAAGAAGCGTGTTTAAACATGCAAAATGTAAAGGAACTAAGTATTGTGGAAATGCACAAACTGTTGGTGGAGGCAATAATGCTTGGGGAAAATTGGGGCAAGTTGTAGGTGGACTTACCACAGGGGCAGTAGGTGGTGCAGGTTTAGGAACAGCAATTTGTGGACCAGCTTGCGGTGTTGTTGGAGGGTTATATGGAGCTGTCGCTGGAGGTGCTGCAGCTGGCTGGGATGCTCGAAAAAAATAAAAAAGGAGAATAAGTAGTATGCATATTAAAAACACAAAAACAACATTTATATTATCTTCAGAAGAGTTGAAAAATATTCAAGGTGGGAGTGCCGTGGGAGTTTTAGGCACTACTTTTTCTGGGGCAACAGCAGGAGTAAAACTTTGTTCAGCCGGAGGACCTTATGCAATAGCTGCTTGTGGTGTAGGTGGAGCTTTATTAGGTGCTGGATTCGGCATGTGGACCGGTGCGTAAACAATTAAAAAATATCAAACCTCAAGATTGGTTTGTGTCGATTACGAACATAGGTATGTTCTTTATCTTTTCAAAAGTTTGGAATGGACAGAACTTTTTACTAAAGCTTCTTGTGCTAGTTTTTATAATTATATTAAATTTTTATCTTTTATTAAAGTCAGATAAAAATTCTTTGGAAATGTAATGGTAGAGATATTTTTACAAAAGGACTTGGCGGCGCTGTAGTTGGTGCTGCAGGAGGACCTATTTCGGCCGTTACAGGAGGTATTGGTAATGTACTTGTCGGATGTGCATTAAAGCCTGTTCCTGCAAGTTAAATTTATAAAAACAGGAAAGTAATTATCTCAAATCCTATCAAGTACAATCATAGGATTGCACTTGACAGGACAAATTTTTTAACTAAAAAATGAAAAACACTTTCTAAAAATTAGTAGAATTTGCCAAATCTTTCGCATCTTCCACCATACATTTAATTTTAATTCCCCTTTATGGTACTTAATAAAAACAAGAAAAGAACTATTCATTTGGCCCTTTTTTGGTTCCAGACCATAGAAATATTCCTCCAGTAACTAATATTGCTGTTATGCACGTAACTAATAACAGCTATAAAAATTGGTACAACTTTAATAGGATTCAGAAAAATTTGCACTAGTGAAGGAATCTATTTTATTAGAAAAATGCAATCTCCCTAAAGAAAAAACCACTAAACAGTGCTTTCTTTCAACTTCTCCTTAATTTTTTGTGCTTTCCCTAAAGTAAAGTTTCTGGCCAACTCTGAATCAAAATATAGTGAACGTTTTTTAAAATCTATTTCTTTAACGTTAAAGATATTTACTAAACACGCTCGACTAATTCTTGTTAACATAGGATATTTCTTTTCAAGCTCACTAATTCTTCCATAAAATTCGTACTGCCCATCTTTAGTACACAATGATAATCTATGTGGTAATTTTGAAGCTTCTACAAAATAAATGTCATTTATATCAAAAGTAAATGTTTGAGAACCTATGGAAAAAACAAATGCTTGATTCGTAACCTGTTTTGTTGCATCTATCCTTTCTTGCGCTAATAACAATAACTCAACAATCTCGTTTCGATACTCATCTAGTGTTTGATCTTTTGTTACAAATCCTAACGTTTCAACTCTTCTTTTTATTGTTACGGGTAACATCTCATCATGAGTAGTTGTAAAAATGATTTTTGCTTGAACATCATATTTTCTGATTACTTCTGCTAATTCTATACCGTTAACTTCATGATTTAAATCAATATCTAAGAAATATATTCCTTGCTTTGGTCGGAATTGTTTGAGGTATTTTTTAACTTCTAACGGACTTTGTGTTTTCAATACTATCTTAAATACTTCATCGTGAAAAAGAATGAAATTATCAATAATTCGTTCTAACTGATTTAATTGTATAATTTGATCTTCACATAATATTATTGGATAACTCATAAATCCTCCTTCCCTCAAAACAACAAAATAACTTGAGTAGTAAATTGATACGGATCGTTTTGATAGTTCACAAACATATTGGGATTCTTTTTATTGATTTCCTCTATACTAGATAAACCTAACCCTTGATGTCCCTTTTTTGTTGTTATTCCTTTTTTCATTAGAGTATCTATAGAGAGTAGTATCTCTCTACAACTATTCGATATCGAAATTTCTATCTGTTTATCATCTCGGTAAATAGCTAGAGACAGTTCTCTATCTTGACTCTCTATAGATGCTTCAATTGCATTATCGAGAATAATTCCAAGCACCCTAATACAGTCAAATATTGGAACAGGAACTTCAATAATAGTACTTGGACATTCGAATTTACAACAAATCTTATTGTTATTTGCTTGGTATAGCTTCGCTATCAACAAACTTTTCAAATATTCATTTTTTATATTTTTTAAATAACGATATTCAAACTTATTGGTTAGATAAGAATTAGAATAGATCTCTAATTCTTTTATTTCTTTTTCCAATATCGAATCATGGTTTTGATTAGCGATTTCTTTTAAACTCAGCAATAAATTTTTATAGTCATGTCTAAATCTGGCAAATTTTTCTTGATCTTTTTCCAGTGAATCAGTATATTTTTTTAGATAAACCAATTCTTTTCTTTTCAATTGCTGTTCATATTGTTCTCGTTGCCTAATAGTTATTCTAATAAATAAAAATAGAACAACAAACATTTGAATGATTAAAAATATTAAGACACCAAACACAAAATGATCAAATACTTGATATTGATGAGCAACATAAGAAACAAATAAACCAATTGTAAGTAAATAAATCATGAATATAGCAGTAAGTTTAGAACTGGACTGTTCAACAATCCTATTTATAGCTAATTTTCTATATAACCAAATAAACATCAGCAAAAACAAAGAATCAAGCATTATCTGGAATACTACATAACCATACCCTTTTATCCCTTCAAATGAAAACATATACGTCATAACCATGGAAGTAATAATAGATCTGAAATCATCAATAAGCATACATAATAGTAATTTATTTAAAAGCACTATATTAGTTTTCTTCTTTTCCTTTAATATAAAATAACTTCCGATTATAGGTATAGCTGCGGAAACATCAGTAAATAATTCAACAAAAAAAGTGAGTGGTATCAATAAACATACAAAAAGATATTTTCTTTTGTTAAGATCAGTATTAGTCATATAAAATAAGAGAAAAAAGAAAAAGTTTCCCACGAACATTCTTAATAGATAAGCTTTTGTATCGATAGTAATCAAGAGATCCCCTCCTGATTTTAGGATATCATAAAAAAAATTTTAGTTACACTTTTTAAATAATGAAAAAACACATTCCACTAAATTTGATGCCGGTTTTCCTTGAGGTTTTGTTCCAGCACCTCCTTTAATTTTTTTAAGCTCTTGATCTGAACATTGTTTAGCATTTAGTCTATTTTTTTCTTCCATTACGATTCCCCCTACAAACTATAAATACTTTTATGGCACTGATTCAATATACCTATTTTTCTAATCAAAAAATTTTGAGACATATTTAATATTATAAGTATCATTAAAATTGAGATTTATCTCCATAATCTGCTCGATATAAACCATTTATTCCAGCAGTTCTTCCAATTTCACTCAAATTTCTTATTAATTCCTCTTGATATTCAGTGAATCTTATTTTATTAGTATAAGCAGTAAAATATAGATAATTCACCAATCTATTTATTAAAGGACTGGGATCTAATTCATATTTTTGTTTTTCTAATTTTAAATATACCTTTTGTAAAACCTCAAGAATATCAGAATATTTAGGATCTTTACTTATAGATATATCATTATATAATTCATGAACAATTTGCTTAGCATTTTTTTTCATTTTAGCACTTCCCTGGAATTGCTCCACCTAAAAAACCACCTATAGACATTCCTGCAATACAAGTAGTTGCCTTGGCCCAATCGACCGTACATTTATTTTTAGTGCAATACACTCCATTTCCATAATATTTTCCACTATGAGTGGTACCCCCATAGATAAGTTGTGTCTCTTTAATAGACAAAATTTTTAAATGTTTCATAATCTAATCACCCCTAAATTAATGTTTTTAGACTATTATTCTAACATTCATTAAATTTCAAAAAACAATTCCTTCTTGAAACGTAGCAAAATAATTCCTGAATAAGAATTTAATCACTTTTAAGTATATAAACTATGTATATTCTTTAATATTTTTTGAGAATGCACTTCGTACATAATAAACTTTAATCACATTAGTCTTTCATACCTACGATCGATCTCTTTGACTCGCACCCATAAATTCATAATAGTTTGTCGGCGTCTTTGGACGTTTCGAAGATGAGCTACGCATTCTCTTTTTTTATAGACAAAAAAGATAGAGACGAACATGGAGCTTCCAAATTTGGATATTTGATCCAATTTTGGAAGCTCCATTTATTTCGTGTCTGTCTTTTTATTTTTTCCAGCTTTCGACTAATTCTTGGTTCTCTTTGATCCAGTCTTTTGCTGCTTGCTGTGGATCTTTTCCATTGTTGATTTCCAACATAACTTTTTCCATATCTTTTTCTGACCAATGGAAATTGTCTAATACTTTGTAAGCTTCTGGCTGGTCTTCTTTCAATCCTTTTCGAACCATCGTATGGATCTGCTCTTCGCTTCCCATTCCGTTTTCAGGATCTTCTAAGTATTTCAGATCATATTTGGCAAACATCCAATGAGGTGTCCATCCTGTAACTACAATTGGTTCGTGTTTTTTGATCGCTTGACCTAGTGCAACGGTCATTGCTCCTGAAGAAGATGTCTCTACTTTCCAGTCTTTCAAGTTGTCATATTTTTGGATCGTGTTTTCAGCAGCCGTAACTACACCAGCTCCTGGCTCGATTCCTATGATTTTCTTACCTGCCTGATCGGTTAACTCATCGATCGAATTTACATCCATGTAGGCTGGCACTGCTAAACCAACTTTTGCTCCTGTCAAATTGGCACCTAGGTCTTCGACTTGATCTTTATATTGTGCATATTGTGAACCATGAGTTTTAGGTAGCCAAGCTGAAACCATGGCATCTGACTCGCCATTTGAAACAGATTTCCACATGATTGAATTATCTAATGGCGTCATCGTTACATCATAGCCCATTTGTTTCAATACTTCACCGACTACATTTGTTGAAGCAACTTCTGTATCCCATTCAACATAAGATAAGTTGATACGTTTTGTTTCTTTGGCAGATGAAAAACTCCCTATACCAATCGCACCTAAGATCACTACTACTACAGCACCAATGATCAGTCCTTGACGTTTTTTACTTTTCTGTGTTGTTGCTCCTGCAGCTTTTTTATTGTTTGGCTGGTTCAAATGCTGTGTAAAACGGTCAATGATGATTGCTAAGATAACTAATGCAACCCCGTTGACAAATCCATTCCCGACTTGTGCTCTTTGCAATGCTGATAATACGCCGCGTCCTAAGCCGGGTGCACCGATCATAGAGGCAATAACGACCATTGAAAGTGACAGCATTGTTGTTTGATTGATCCCTGCCATGATCGTACTTTTAGCTAAAGGCAATTCTAGTTTGAATAGTTTTTGACGACTTGTGCTCCCGAATGAATCAGAAGCTTCTACTAATTCTTTAGGAACTTGTCGAATCCCTAAATTCGTAAAACGAACGGTTGGTGGCAGAGCAAAGATGACTGAGGCAAATACCCCTGGAACCATCCCGATACCGAAAAATGCAACTGCTGGAATCAAATAAACGAATCCTGGCATTGTCTGCATAAAGTCAAGGATCGGTTTGATAATACTTTGGGCTTTACTGCTTTTTGCCATCAAGATCCCTAATGGTACCCCAATGATGATCGAGATCACACTAGATAAAAGAACAAGTGTGACAGTATTCATCAAATCATTCCATAGACCTTGGTTATAAATAAACCATAGACCGATTAATGTGAACAACGTAAGTCCTGGACGTTTCTTAGAAATAAAGAAAGCTGCTACCGTCAATAACAAGATAAACAAAGGAGCTGGAATCACTAACAGTAAATTTGTAATCCCCGACATCACTGCCTGTCCGATCGTTTGTAAAAATGAAAATAGGCCAGAAAAAGTTGTCGTAAACCATTCTGTGATATTTTCTACCCAGTTTGCCACTGGTAATTGATAGTTCAATAGATTATTCATGTTCACTCACCTCGCTTGTTTCTGCTAATGCTTCAATCACACTACCTCGGATGACGACACCTTTTAATTTTCCATCCTCTACAACTGCAAGTGGAGTCGGTGAGTCATAAATAATATTGAAAATATCACTTACCACCATGTCTTTCCCGATCACCGTCACATTTTCATCTAGGAAGTCGATCAATGGACGTTTTTGCTTCCTAGCTTCTAACGCTTGATCTGCAGTGATGATCCCTTTCAGGTGTCTCTTTCTGTCAACAGCCATCAGCATGCTGACTTCTTCATTACGCATCCTTGTCAATGCAACGTTTGGTCCATCAGATTCGATATTCGTCGTCAATGCAGGTACCATAATGTTTTGAGCCGTAAGCACTTTGGAACGATCGACTTCTTCCACAAATTCACGTACATAATCATTTGCTGGATTGGTCAATATTTCTTCACCTGTTCCGATCTGCATGATTTCGCCGTCTTTCATCAAGGCGATTCTGTCCCCAATCCGTAAAGCTTCATTCAAATCATGGGTAATGAAAATAATCGTTTTTTGAACATTGGCTTGCAGGTCCAGTAATTCGTCTTGCATTTCTCGACGGATCAGCGGATCAAGAGCCGAGAACGCTTCGTCCATCAGCAAGATCTCAGGATCATTTGCTAAAGCTCTGGCTAGGCCAACCCGTTGTTGCATCCCACCAGATAACTGACTAGGATATTGGTCTTTAAATGAAAGCAAACTAGAATTTTCTAATGCTTTTTCTGCTTTTTCTTGTCGTTCTTCTTTAGGTACACCACGGACTTCTAACCCGTATTCTGTATTTTCCAAGATCGTTCGATGTGGAAACAGACCGAAGTTTTGGAAAACCATATTGATTTTATGACGACGGACTTCTCGCAATTCTTCTTTGCTTAACTTCGATACATCTTCTCCATCAATATAGATACTGCCCGAAGTTGGCTCAATCAGACGATTCAATAGACGGATCAATGTGGATTTCCCACTCCCGGAAAGCCCCATGATCACGAAGATTTCTCCTTCTTTTACGTCAAAATTCACGTCATACACACCAACCGTTGCACCGGTTTTCTTTAAAATCTCCGTTTTCGGCTGGTGATCATTCATCATATCTAAAGCGGCTTGTGTCTTTTTACCAAATATCTTTGTTAAATGTTTTACTTCTACTTTTACCAAACAAATTCTCCTTTTTTATGTAAATTCATTTTTCTTTCTGAAAAAAGTGACCACACTATGTTAACATCATGTAGTCACTTTGTCAAAAATGAAAGAAATTTGCTTGTCCAAACTGAAAAAAACTTGGCTAAATCTTTGTAAATAAAAGGTTTAGCCAAGTTAATATTTTTTTAATATTTCACACAATCATTCTGCAAGCTGATGCTCCGGGTAAAAAAAGTTTGTCATACGCTGTAGCGTATATTCATTTCCAATAAAATGAACGATGTCCCCTGCCGTAAATTTAGCATAGGGGCCAGGTGAAACAAGCAGTTCTTCATTATGAGAAATTGCGATAACTGTGGCGCCAGTCGCCTGCCAGATATTCAACTCGCTAATCGAACGGTCCAGATGCATTGCTTTTTCTGATAAAGATAATTCAAACGGAAGTAAAGGGTTCATCTTATGTATTCGCTTCGTTTGATTGACCAGCTGATCCAATAATTGAGAAAAATGATTCAGCTCATCTTGTTGCTTCTCCACACTTGCCATGATTTCTGCTTTTGTATCTTGGATGGATTGTACATCTTGATATTGCAATAGGAAATCTTTTGCTTTTTCCTTCGAAGCAACAAATGCCCCACTTCCATGCCGTACTTCCATGATTCCAAGATCTACCAGCACATTGATAGCCTTGCGGGTAGTCTCAGGAGAAGCATTGTACGTACTGGCAAGTGTTGAGCGGGCATGGATCTTCTCACCCACTTTATATCGGTTTTCAACGATACGTTCGGCTAAATCAACAGCAATCTGCTGGTAGCGCGGGCGGACGATTTTTTTCTTTCCAGACATTTTCTTTCCTCTTTCTTTTTTTACTTTCCCTCATCTTACTATGCTCTAGCAAAATAAGCAAAAAAGGGGAGAATAGCCTCTTGCAACGACTGATCATCGCTTGATCTGTTCCTTTTTTACTGGGCAAGCTGTTTGACAGTCATCACAATTCTTATCGGATTTTAAACGAGTATAGACAATGGCGCCTGCACTTCCAAAGATTAACACACTTAATAAGAATGTCGCCATCCTATTCCTCTCCTTCTAATGACAATATAGTATAAAACTGGTTCTTGGATTTTGGCTGACGGAACAAAACATAAACGAGTCCTATCATCAGTAAAATAGCAAGATACGTCCCTAACGCTACCTGTCCACCCTCCAATAAGTGTCCCAACTGATAAATCACAAAACTAACTAAATAAGCTAAACCGCATTGATAGCCTATGGCGATCCAAGTCCATTTCTTGGCATTCATTTCCCGATGGATAGCCCCAATTGCGGCAAAACAAGGCGCACAAAGTAAATTGAAGGCTAACAATGAATAAGCTGCTGCGGGAGTATATGTGTGTTGTAGCACTTGCCAGATTTCTCTGCCATTTTCGGATACTTCCGCATGACCAAACAAAATACCAAATGTGCCAATAATATTTTCTTTAGCGACCAATCCTGTAATCGCTGCGACTGTTCCTTGCCAGTTTCCCCAACCAAGCGGCTGAAAAACAACTGCCAGGATTCGCCCGAAAAAGGCTAAGATACTTTGGTCTTCAGAAACAGGTTGAGCATAAAAATTATAAGAAGAGCTGAACCAGATCACGATACTAGAAACAAAGATAATCGTTCCTGCTTTTTTAACAAAAGACTTGCTGCGGTCATAGGTTTGTCTTAGGACCGCTGACCATTGAGGAAAATGATATGCGGGCAATTCCATGATAAAAGGAGCTGTATCTCCAGCAAACAAACGTGTTTTTTTCAAGCTGATTCCAGAGAAAATAATTGCAGTCATACCAATAAAATAGGCAGAAGGAGCTACCCAAGATTGATGAGGAAAAAAGGCCCCTGCTACTAAGGCAATAATCGGCAACTTTGCAGAACAAGGCATGAAGGTTGTGACCATGATCGTCAAACGACGATCTTGCTCGTTTTCAATCGTGCGACTGGCCATGACGCCTGGCACTCCACATCCTGTAGCAATCAGCATAGGAATGAAGGATTTTCCTGAAAGACCGAATTTCCTGAAAAGTCGATCCATGACAAAAGCGATCCTCGCCATATATCCGCAGTCTTCCAGAAAGCTCAAGCATAAAAACAATATGATCAATTGCGGTAGAAATCCTAACACTGCTCCCACGCCTGCGATGATGCCGTTCAAGATCAGCTCCTGCATCCATCCCGCTACTTGCCATTCAGCTAACAATCTGCCAACATGTTCTGGTAACCATGTACCAAACAATGTGTCATTGATCCAATCTGTCCCCATTGTTCCTACTGTTTGAATAGCCAGATAATAGATCAGCCACATCACAAATGCGAAGATCGGCAAGGCTAACCAACGATTCGTTGCAATCTGATCGATTTTGTCACTCATCGATAATTGGAAAGAATCATTTGACACAACACAGAGTGTACATAATTGGGTAATAAATTCATACCGTTCATTGACTAGAATCGTTTCACTATCGTCATCCAATAGTTTCTCTGTCAACTGGATCAGTTGTTCGATTTCTTTTTGCTGAGAAACTGCTATCTCGTAATCCTCTCTTACCTTCTGATCTCGTTCAAAATATTTCATTGCATACCAGCGTTTCTTGCCGCTTTGTTCTCCTAGTACATCTTCAATTTCATGTAAAGCTGCTTCTACACGTGGATCATATGTACAGGGAACAGGAATAGAAGGCCGCTTTTTTGCAGACTCCTGAATCTTTTCGATTAGTTTTTCGATTCCTTGCTTTTTCAATACGCTGATTGGTAAAACTGGTACACCAAGACCATAGGAAAGCTTTTCTAGGTTGATTTTTTTTCCTTCTTTTTTGATGACATCCATCATATTCAGACCAATGATCATAGGAATGTCTAAATCCAATAACTGCGTAGTTAAATAAAGATTTCGTTCTAAATTGGTAGCATCAATAATGTTGATGATCAGTTTAGGCTGTTCCTGAACCAAATAATCTCTTGCAATTACTTCTTCTGGTGTATAAGGAGACAAAGAATAGATGCCGGGTAGGTCCTGAATATGAATGTTCGGATTTTTTTTCAACGATCCTTCTTTTTTTTCTACTGTTACGCCCGGCCAATTCCCTACATATTGATTCGAACCAGTCAAGAGATTGAACAAGCTAGTTTTCCCGCTGTTTGGATTTCCGACTAACGCGATATTCATTCTTTTTCCTCCCTTTGTATCAAGATTAGTTCAGCCTCTGACTTTCGTAACGTCAGTTCATACCCTCGCACTGTCAGTTCGATTGGATCTCCCAGAGGGGCTAGTTTTCGGATAACTATTTTTACATTTCGCGTCAATCCCATATCCATTAACCGTCGCTTCACTGCGCCTTGTCCGTGGATTGCTACGACGATCCCAGTCTCTCCTGCTTTTAATTGATCAAGAGAAGTCCAGCTATCAGAGGAAGCAGTCTTTTTATTGACAAAGATTTGACCTAGTATTTCCCGACTTACTGCCACTCGATGACTTTTTACCAGTAAAATGGCATTGTTGCCTGATAAATTGACGACGACGATTTTACTTCCGGCAACGATCCCGATATTTTGCAAATGGCGTTTTGTTTTTTCTTCTGTTTCGATTCGTTCGACTTGATAAACGAAATTTTGCTTTGCCTGCGCTAAGGTCTGCATATTGATTCCTCTCTTGTGAAATAAATCATGTATTAAAATCATTCATTATATGTTCTAATTTTCTTACGTATTACGCAAATAAATGAGAATCATTCTCACATAGAATACTCTCGGTAATTGAGAATGTCAATTATACTTGTGATATTATGAGCGAATCTTTAGTATTGATAGATAAAAATGAGAAAAAAATATTTCTTCATAGTTTTCCACAATTTTTTCTCTATTAAATTTGCTATTTTCCCACACGATACTTGTTTTCAGCTCTTTTTTCAAAAACACAAAACTTAGTATTCCACAGTTTCCACAACACAATATGTAGTGTTTGTTGTTTGACTTTTTTACTAAGAGTTTTATACTATCTATTATAGATAATAAGAATGTGTTAGAGGAGGCACTCACCATGAACGTAAAAATCTTTTCTAAAAATAATTGTATGCAATGTAAGATGGTCAAACGGTTTTTAACAGAAAATCAAATTGCTTTTGAAGAAGTCAATATCGATGAACAGCCTGAAGCAGTAGACTGGTTGAAAGCACAAGGATTCCAAAGTGTTCCTGTCATTACTTCTGATGCAGAAACAGTTATCGGATTCCGTCCTGATCAGTTGCGTAAACTTGCCAGCTAACATGACTAAAAGAATCAAAACGTGATACATGGATTTGAAGGGCTTGAGACAGCACCAGTTTTTGTCGCAAACTTCCAAATCCTTTTTTAAAGCTTAAAAACAATGCAATGATTTGCAATCAAGCATCATCAAATACGAAATGAAGGTTGGGCGTACGTATGAGTCTTAAAAATTTACAAGATGTCAGTTATTTCAAGCTGAATAATGAAATCAATCGGCCAGTCAATGGTCAAATCCCTTTGAATAAGGATAAAGAAGCTTTAGTTGCCTTTTTTGAGGAAAATGTCAAACCAAATACGATGACTTTTCCATCTATTATGGAAAAAATCAATTACTTGATCGATCAAGAATATATAGAAGCAGAATTCATTCAATTGTATTCACCATCATTTATTGAAAAGCTATATCAATTTTTGGACGAGCAACATTTTTCTTTCAAATCTTTTATGGCTGCTTACAAATTTTATTCTCAATATGCGTTGAAAACCAACGACGGTTCCGCTTATCTGGAAACTTATGAAGATCGAGTAGCCTTCAATGCGCTTTACTTTGCGAACGGGGATGAAGAATTAGCACTTGCTCTTGCAGACGAAATGATCCATCAACGATATCAGCCAGCTACACCTTCTTTCTTGAATGCTGGACGTAAACGTCGGGGCGAATTGGTGTCTTGTTTCTTGACTCAAGTCACTGACGATATGAACTCTATCGGGCGCTCAATCAACTCTGCTTTGCAATTGTCCCGTATTGGTGGCGGCGTAGGGATTACTTTATCAAATCTTCGTGAAGCCGGCGCTCCTATCAAAGGATATGAGGGTGCTGCGAGTGGTGTCGTTCCAGTCATGAAATTATTCGAAGATAGTTTCAGCTATTCTAATCAATTAGGTCAGCGTCAAGGAGCTGGCGTGGTTTATTTGAACGTTTTCCATCCAGACATTATTGCTTTCCTTTCAGCAAAAAAAGAAAATGCAGATGAAAAGATTCGCGTAAAAACTCTTTCTCTTGGCGTGATCGTACCTGATAAATTTTATGAATTGACACGTAAAAACGAAGATATGTATTTATTTAGTCCATATAGTGTCGAAAAAGAATATGGTGTCCCATTCTCTTATGTAGATATTACAGCTGAGTATGATCATCTAGTTGCAAATCCAAACATTCGCAAACAAAAAATCAAAGCGCGTGATCTTGAAAATGAAATCTCAAAATTACAACAAGAATCTGGCTATCCTTACGTAATCAATATTGATACAGCGAACCGCGAGAATCCAATCGATGGCAAGATCATCATGAGTAATTTATGTTCAGAGATTTTACAAGTTCAAACGCCTTCTGTGATTAACGGCAAACAGGAATATGAAGTATTAGGAACAGATATCTCATGTAACTTAGGCTCGACAAATATCGTGAATTTGATGCAAAGCCCTAACTTTGGTCAATCTGTGCGTACGATGACTCGTGCATTGACATTTATTACAGATGCATCTGATATCGATGTCGTACCACCGATCCAAAACGGAAATAAGCTGAATCATACGATTGGATTAGGTGCCATGGGCTTACACACTTATCTTGCAAAAGAACAAATGGAATATGGCTCAGAGGATTCATTAGACTTTACAAATATTTACTTCATGCTGTTGAATTATTGGACACTTGTTGAAAGCAACAATATCGCTCGTGAAAGAAAACAAGTTTTCCATAATTTTGAAAAATCAGCTTATGCTGACGGCACTTATTTCGAAAAATACGTAACTGGAGAATTCCAGCCAAAATCAGAAAAAGTCAAAGCATTGTTTGAAGGCATTTTTATCCCAACTGCTGAAGATTGGAATGCTTTGAAACAAGCAGTAATGAAAGATGGACTGTATCATCAAAATCGCTTGGCAGTAGCACCAAATGGCTCAATTTCATATATCAACGATACGAGTGCAAGTATTCATCCTATCACTCGCATGATCGAAGAACGCCAAGAGAAGAAAATCGGTAAAATTTATTACCCAGCGCCTTATCTATCCAATGAGACGATTCCGTATTACACTTCTGCTTATGATATGGACATGCGTAAAGTAATCGATGTTTATGCAACGGCACAACAACACGTCGATCAAGGCATGAGTTTGACTTTATTCATGCGTTCTGAAATCCCAGAAGGCATTTATGAATGGAAGACAACAACGAAGCAAACGACACGTGATTTGAATATTTTAAGACATTACGCTTTCCATAAAGGAATCAAATCCATTTATTACGTACGTACCTTTACTGATGATGCAGAAGAAATCGGAAGCAATCAATGTGAAAGCTGCGTGATCTAATATCATAGATAGATTCGCTTATTCATATTTTAATTAAAGGAGCATTCTCATGTCAGAAACATATTATGAAGCAATAAACTGGAATGAAATTGAAGATATCATTGATAAATCCACTTGGGAGAAGCTGACAGAGCAATTTTGGCTAGATACACGTATCCCACTTTCAAATGACCTAGATGATTGGCGTACATTGTCTCAATTGGAAAAAGATACAGTAGGACATGTATTTGGCGGTTTGACACTGCTAGATACTGTCCAATCTGAAAGTGGCATGGATCAGTTGCGTAAAGATGTCCGCACTCCCCATGAAGAAGCCGTTTTGAACAATATTCAATTCATGGAATCCGTTCATGCCAAAAGTTATTCTTCTATTTTTAGTACACTGAATACGAAAAAAGAAATCGAAGAAATTTTTGACTGGACAAATACGAATCCTTATCTGCAAAAAAAAGCTGAGCGTATCAATGAAATCTACAAACACGGTACACCGCTAGAAAAGAAAATTGCCAGCGTCTTTTTAGAAACATTCTTGTTCTATTCAGGTTTTTATACTCCTCTTTATTATTTAGGAAACAACAAATTGGCTAACGTAGCAGAGATCATCAAACTAATCATCCGAGATGAATCTGTACATGGAACCTACATCGGTTACAAATTCCAATTAGGATTCAACGAGTTACCTGAAGCAGAACAAGAAACGTTAAAAGACTGGATGTACAATCTTCTTTATGAGCTTTACGAAAACGAAGAACGTTATACAGAAGAATTATACGATCCAATCGGCTGGACAGAAGAAGTCAAGACATTCCTACGCTATAATGCCAACAAAGCATTGATGAACCTAGGGATGGATCCACTCTTTCCAGATACTGCCAATGATGTCAACCCAATCGTAATGAACGGGATTTCAACAGGCACAAGCAACCATGACTTCTTCTCACAAGTCGGAAACGGCTATTTGTTAGGTCATGTAGAAGCGATGAAAGACGACGATTATTTGATTGGATTGGAATAGGGATTTATTTTAATTCAAAAATTTTTCGAAAAATAAAAAGAGTTTAGCGTACAGATATTTTAAATGTACACTGAACTCTTTTTTATGCTTATTCACTTGTTTCTTCCAGCACTTTTGGACTGTCTAACTTTTCCGAAACATGTTCCATTCTTCTCAATAAATAGATTTTCCGGATATTTAATATTATCGTCTTAATCACTGCATAGACAGGTATGCAAATCAGCATGCCTAATATTCCTGCGACACTTCCTGCTCCAATCAATACCAAGATGATCGTCAAAGGATGGATATTCATTGATTTCCCAAATAACAACGGCTTGATCAAATTTCCATCTAATTGTTGGATCACTAAAATCGACAACGCCATATACAAAGCTTGAAATGGAGAGATAAACAAACCGACAATGATTGCTGGTACCGCTCCAATAAAAGGGCCGACATACGGGATAATATTCGTGATTCCGCAAATGACCGCAAGCAACAAGCTATAAGGCTGATCGAATATTCTCATTGCCAAAAAGCTCATTACACCAATAATCAAAGCATCTAAGATCGTACTGCTAATATAGGCAGATAATGTTTCGTTTAATTCTTTTACCGTTTGGCGTAACTCTTTACGAATCGCTTTCGGAAAGAAGTGAGACAACGCATCAATAAATTTGTGCCCATCCTTGAACATAAATAGCAAAATAAATGGAACGGTAAATAACAAAATAAAAAATTGCATCATAAATGAAATGATTTTTGAGACACTTGCAGATAAACTGACTAATATGATATTGAACAAATTACTAAGAGATAAATTTGCTGATGCTAATTGTTCTTCCAAATTGAAATTTTTAAACTCTTCCCGCTGCGCCAATTCATTTAACCATTTGCTTGTTTCATCTGCATACGTTGGCAAGCTCTGGGTCAATTGAATTGTCTGTTCCATTAACTGAGGCACTACATTCATGACAGTTAAAACAACTAAAATGATTACGACCAAAAACGTCAATAAAAAACCGAACACTCTCGGGATCCGATGCTTTTCGAGAAAAACAACGATTGGATCGAACATATAGTAGATAAAACCAGCAACAAGCAATGGTAAAAAAATAGCCGAAAGCATTTTCAATATTGGACTAAAAATATTCGGCATTTGTAAAATAAAGTACACACCGATGATCGTGAGTACTAGCTCCACTGTCCAGAAAAATAGTTTTGATTGTTTAAAACGTGATTGCATACATCTCCTCCAAGGTCCTTTGATACTTCTATTCTATCATTTAACAAAGAGTTACGCGCTGAGATTTTCATTTGCTTAAAAAAAAACAAAAAAAAAATAAACATATTTTAATGAGTAGACGAGTACTTAAACAAAAACACGGTTTGGAGTAGTGACAAAAATTATACTGCAGTCCCTTTTTCCAAATAAACGGTGTTCAAAAGCTTGCATCTTCGTAATAAGCCCAGCCAAACGAAAAATATAAGGAACTATTTTTATTTGGCTGGGCTTATTACTTGATGTAGGACATCTATTTTACAACCTCAGATCATTTATTGCGCAATACTGACTAAATGCAGCTTTGTGATATTTTTGTGTACGGACAACTCCTCGATCACATCGGCATAAGTGAGCCCTTTTGGAAGATCAATCGTATAGATATTTTTGTACACTCGGTAGTCATCAACGAATTTTACGTCAAAATTCACATCTTCGATTACGATATTTTTCTCTTCAAAATAATCGGTAAGAAAATCTTTGGTTTCTTTTCTATGGATAAATTGGATTTCTAACTTTTTAGTCGTAGGTACATGGATCACGCGTTTCACTACTGTGAGTGCAATAGCAATCCCGATAAAACTGATGATCGCAATGGAATAGTAACCCATGCCGATGGCGATCCCTAATCCAGCAATTGCCCATAAAGAAGCGGCAGTCGTAAGTCCCGTCACCGATTGTTTCGTGACGATGATCGTTCCCGCGCCTAAAAAACCGACACCACTCACCACTTGAGCAATCAGCCTTGCTTCATCTGAACGAATCGTTCCAGCAAGCTGTGGATACTCTAAAGCATCTCTTAATGCACCACTAGCGATCTCAACTTGGATCAATGCAATGATACATGCTCCCATACAAACTAAAATATGCGTACGCATACCTGCTGGACGATTTTTATATTGTCGTTCAAAACCGATTGCTCCGCCAAATAGCATAGCGATCCCTAAACGTAAAATAATCTCTGGAATTGTCAATACCATATCATTCATCTAAACACCCTCCAGTCCAATATATCATGTCTGAAAGGAGCAGACAAAAAAAGTGCAATTTTTACCTCTTACGAAAAAAGGACTGTGACAAAATTTTTGTCATAGTCCTTTTTATGAATAAACGGTGTTCAATCAGCTGACCCTCGGTATTAGCTCAACAAACGGCAAAATATGGGGAGCTATTTTTCCTTTGTCTTCTCTAATACTCAGGTCAAAACGCTGATTTCACAACCTCTTTAGCCTACTATTGAAAATTACAACTTACTTGCTGCTTCTTCATCGATGATCACAACAACATTGTCGTGGTTTTGCAATACACTTGCTGGTAAATGATTCGTTACAGGTCCTTCAATCATCCCTTTGATTGCATCAGCTTTGCTTTCGCCAAATGCCATCAAGACGATTTCTTTACTTTTCATAATTGAACCGATTCCCATTGAAACAGCTTTTGTTGGTACATCTTCTGCTTTATCGAAGAATCGTTTGTTTGCATTGATTGTTGATTCTGTTAAGTCAACTACTGAAGTCGTTCCGTCAAATGAAGCACCAGGTTCATTGAAACCGATATGTCCATTTTGCCCGATTCCTAAGATTTGGATATCGATTGGATGTGCATCGATGATTTGATCATACTTTTTGCATGCTGCTTCCAGATCTTCTGCTTTTCCATCTGGTACAAACGTTTCTTTGAATGGTTTTTTATCAAATAATTGGACATCCATGAAATGACGGTAGCTTTGTTCATCTGAACCGCCTAGTCCAACGTACTCATCTAAGTTTACAGAAGTCATTTCACTGAAATCCAAATCGCTTGAAGTCATTTCTTTATATAAAGTAACTGGTGTGCTTCCTGTTGCCAATCCTAATACTTTTGCACCTTTGTTCATACCTTCTTTGATGATTTCAAATGCTTTTTTTCCGCCTTCTTCAGCGTTTTTTACACGAATGATTTCCATAGTGATTGCTCCTTTGTATTTTGGTATAGCCCAATTATAGCATTTTTTTTTTCTTTTTACAATAATTAGTATAGACCAAATTGCATTTTTTTCATTTTCTTGACAATAAATAGGAATCCGTGTTAGGTTTCATAAGATGGTTCAATCAAACAATCCATGTTGCATGAAAACCAAGCAAGTGATTCACTGTGGACGCTTTATGTCTGCAGTTTTTTTATGAAAAAGGAGTTATTATGAGTATACTGACATTAAACAACATTACCCAGCAATTTGGCGACAAAATCCTCTATGAAGGTGTCGATCTGCAATTAAATGCTGGCGAACATCTTGGGCTGATTGGACAAAACGGAGCCGGTAAAAGTACATTGATTAAAATCATCACTGGTGAGATCTTACCAGATGACGGACAGATCCATTGGCAAAAAAATATTCACAAAGGTTACCTCGATCAATATGTGGAAGTCGATGAAACATTAACAATCGAAGAATTTCTAAAAACTGCGTACGCAAAAGAATACGAAAAGGAAGAAAAAATTGCTTTTCTTTACCAAACATATAGTGAGACCTTCGATGATTCCTTGCTGGAAAAAGCTGGGAAACTCCAAACGGAATTAGACCAAGGAGTGTTTTATCAAATCGACACCTTAGTTGCTGAGATGAGCAGCGGGTTGGGGATCGATGTCTTAGGTTTAGATTCACTGTTGAAAAATCTAAGTGGTGGACAACGTTCAAAGGTGATTTTAGCAAAACTACTTTTAGAAAACCCAGATGTTCTGATCTTAGATGAACCAACCAATCACTTAGATGATCAGCATATCCAATGGCTGACGCAGTTTCTTCAGGATTTTGACGGTGCGTATATCGTGATTTCCCATGACCAAGAATTTCTTGATCAGATCACCACCCATATCGCAGACATCGAGTTTGGAAAGATTACTAAGTATACTGGCCATCTAAAACAAGCATTGAAACAAAAGGAACAAAATCGCGAAAGCTATTTGCGCCAATATCATGCTCAACAAAAACAAATCGAAAAGACCGAAGCTTATATTCGAAAATACAAAGCCGGTTCCCGATCAACGATGGCAAAAAGCCGACAAAAACAATTAGATAAAATCGAACGGCTGACGCCTCCAGCTTCAGCAAGTAAAGCTGTCTTTGATTTTCCATTCTCGCCTATTGTCACGACATTAGCAGTGGAAACAACTGATTTAGTCATCGGATATGATCGACCGCTACTTGCACCCATCAATTTGACCATCCGCTTTGGTGAAAATATTGCCATTCGAGGCTTCAACGGGATTGGAAAATCTACTTTATTAAAAACACTGATCGGTGAGATTGAAAAAATAAGTGGCGATTTCCACTTCCCAGATAACACAAAAATCAATTACTTTTCACAAGATCTGTACTGGGAAAATCCATTAGAAACACCACTACAATATTTAAGCAGTCAATTTCCAAAAGCGACTATCAAAGAATTACGTCGCCAACTAGCTAGAGCAGGGTTAGTTAATCAATTAGCAAGTGAACCTCTCACTACATTAAGTGGTGGGGAACAAACTAAGGTGAAACTTGCACAGTTGACAATGAACCAAGGTAATTTACTGATTCTCGATGAACCGACGAACCATATCGATCAAGAAACGAAAGAAAGCTTACAAGACGGGATACAGAAATTTCCAGGAACAGTAATCATCGTCTCTCATGAACAAGAATTTTATCAAGATCTTGTGCAACGAGTCATTGAGATTGAACCAAAATAAACGTTTGATTGAATAGTTGAAAAAAAGGAGCTGTGACAAAAATTTTGTCACAACTCCTTCTTCTGAATAAATGGTGTCCAATTAGCTGACCTTCGGTATTAGCTCAAAAAACGGCAAAATATGAGGAGCTATTTTTATTTGGCTATTCTTATTACTTGATGCAGAACAGCTTTTCACAACCTCTTTTCGTCTATTTTTTATTTTCGAGATTTCTCTTTCCTTTAAAAACAACTGTTTGAAAGAAGAACGCACATCCTTGAAAAACAAGCCCGCTAACCGTTACACCTAACCAGCCATACTGCTGCCACATTGTCGTCCCTAGCAATGAACCAGCCGCACCTCCAATAAAGTACATAAACATAAATACAGTATTATTTCGGTTGCTTGCTGCTTCACCTAGCCCTTGTACTCGTGTTTGATTGGCGACTTGACCAAATTGATTCCCGACGTCTAATAAAATAATAGCTAAAAGCAAAATGGCCAAATGGCTTCCGCCAACCAATAAAGCAATAAAGCTTATTGTTTGCATAACAAGTCCCATATACACGATTTTTCTTTCAGAATAAGAATCTGCCAGTCGTCCCACGATAGGTGCAGCAACTGCTCCAGACAAACCAAAAATCGCTAATATCCCTGCTTCGAATGTTCCCCAATTGTAGGCGGGACTGCTGATATAAAAAATCAACGTAGACCAAAAGATCGAAAATGTTCCAAACATGAAAAATCCACTGACTGCCGCTTCTCTTAATAGACGTTGAGAAGCAACTAAATGCGGCAAACTTTTAAGTGAATCAAGGTATGAAACAGCTGTACTACTTTGCTGGACAGAACGCGGCATTTTCCAGTAAAGCAGAAGTGTAAGAATTCCGACTGCACATAAAGCAAATAAATAGATCATCCGCCAAGAAAAAAGACTTGCAACAATGCCAGACACCGTGCGAGAAAGCAAAATCCCCACGAGTAAACCGCTAAGCAATGTACCCATGACCTTCCCTCTTGCTTTTGGTCCCGCTAATACCGCACCGTAAGGAATGATGATCTGTGGTACGATCGAAAGTAACCCAATCAAGAAAGAAGCGCATGCAAATAACGTAAACGAAGGCGCAAAAAAAGCGGCCAACAGAGAGACGGCAGATAACGCTGCCATTCGAATGATCAATTTTGGACGATCCACCACGTCCCCTAAAGGAACTAAAAACAGTAACCCTAACGCATAGCCTAATTGGGTCAACATCGTCAATATCCCGACTGCACTTGTGCTAACAGATAAGCTTGCTGCTACTTTCGTTCCAATCGGCTGGATATAATACATATTGGCAACAACAACGCCACAAGTGATTGATAATAGTAAAATAAGCGAAGTTGTTAAAGGTGTTTTTTCATTACTCTTCATTGATTTCCCCCATTTCCTATCTTAGTTTACAACTTATGGAAAAGATTGGAAATAGAAAAATACAACTATTCGCCACACTTATTATTTGTGCTTTTGTTTTCCTTGTTTTTTCTTGCGATCTTTATAAATAAAGACAACTAACCCTACTAGTACAGTAACACTTGCAACCAACATAACTGCAGTTTTATTATATCCATGAAACAGAGCTTCTCCACCACACGCATACAACACAGACGAAGGGATGACTCCAATCACGATCGACAATATGATTTGCTGTAGAGGCAATTTCATCGCATCTGCAGCAAAATTGACCATAGAAGATGGGATCACCGGTATCATGTAACCTAACATTACGCCTATTTTTGGATGTTTCATTTGCCGAATAGATTGCACCCAATGATTCGTTTCGGTTTTCTTATCTAAAAATTTTAAGCGATGCATAAGGAAAATTGCAGTGATGTTACCAAGAGCATTACCCAAAATGTTGATGATCGCACCTGTCAGTGGTCCAAAGCTCAAACCAGCGATGACTCCAACTACTGAAGTAGGAATACCTGGAACAGCACACATCACCGCTGTCAATACGATCAAGAGTATCGATGCAAAAGTCCCATGCGAACGAATATGTGCGAGTAGCTCTGCCTTACTTGCTCTCGGATTTAAAAATAATTGGATGTCTGTCTGATATTCTAAATACAACCGATAGCCCACTACCAGTATCAGAATGATTCCCAACGTGATCAACATCAATCGGATTATTTTCTTTTTCATATTTCCTCCTGAAAAAAATCTATATTCATTAAATAATAGTTTAACATAAAAACAAAAAAGCACCGAAATCCAACATAGGATCTCAGTGCTTTTAAATAGTAAAAATTATTTAACAGTTACAGATGCGCCAACTTCTTCAAGTTTAGCTTTCAATTCTTCAGCTTCTTCTTTAGATACGCCTTCTTTAACTGGTGCAGGAGCGCCATCAACTACAGCTTTAGCTTCTTTCAAGCCTAAACCAGTTGCTTCACGAACTGCTTTGATAACTTTAACTTTTTGGTCTCCAGCTGCAGTTAATTCTACAGTGAATTCTGTTTGTTCTTCAGCAGCAGCAGCGCCACCAGCAGCAGCTACAGCTACAGGAGCAGCAGCAGATACGCCAAATTCTTCTTCAATAGCTTTAACTAGGTCGTTAAGTTCTAGGATAGTTGCTTCTTTTAACTCAGCAACGATGTTTTCAATGTTCAATGCCATTATAATTTCCTCCGTTTAATTGTTCTTTTTTATTTAATGCTTTATGCGGCAATTAAGCTGCATCTCCATCTTCTTTGTCTGCCACTGCTTTGACAGCGTAAGCCACGTTGCGGACTGGCGCTTGTAGTACAGATAGCAACATAGATAGAAGTCCTTCGCGATTTGGCAATTTTGCCAATGCTGTGATTTCTTCCAATGAAGAGACTTTACCTTCGATGATACCGCCTTTGATTTCTAATGCTTTTGCTTCTTTAGCAAATTCGTCCATGATTTTCGCTGGTGCGACTACATCTTCGTTACTGAATGCAACAGCTGTAGGTCCAGTGAATACTTCGTCCATGCCTTCAAGGCCAGCTTTTTTAGCTGCACGTGAAAGAATAGAATTTTTGATAACTTTCATTTCTACGTTAGCATCACGAAGTTGTTTACGTAAACGTGTTACTTCATCAACTGTTAATCCGCGGTAGTCAACGACTACTACTGATGCAGCTGCTGTAAATTTTTCGCTTACTTCATCAACGATTGCTGCTTTTTTTGCGATAATTGCTTCACTCATTTTTGAGTTTCACCTCCTGAATTTTGATGGAAGAGTTTTTTGCACTGAAAAGGCAAGTCACTTTTATAGTTACTTTGCTCAACCAGTATTGTTCATCACCTATTCACTTCGTTCATAGTGATTCTACTCGCTTTGCTCGAAAGGAAACTCCTTTCGCTTTGCTCAACCAGTATTGTTCATCATCTCTTCACTTCGTTCATAGTGATTCACAATAAAAAACTCTATGCCACCGCAGACATAGAGGGACTATTGAATATATTCAATAAACGTCCTCGGTAGGAAATTAAGGTTTGATGCCACCTACTGTCTTCGGTACAAGTTAATTATTAACCTCAACTAGCTTAGCATGCTAAACTAGTTGAGTCAAGAATTATTTTTCAGTTGGATCAATCAACATTCTAATATTTAATTAGAAAGAAGCTTGGTCAACATGGATACCAGGTCCAAATGTTGTTGTGATCGTTACATTTTTCATGTATTGACCTTTAGCTGCTGATGGTTTAGCTTTTAGCAATACATCATGGATTGCTGCAAAGTTTTCAACTAATTTTTCATCGTCAAATGAAACTTTTCCGATTGGTACATGGATATTTCCAGCTTTGTCCACACGGTAAGTTACTTTACCAGCTTTCACTTCGTTTACTGCTTTTGTTACGTCCATTGTAACTGTACCAGTTTTAGGGTTTGGCATTAAGCCTTTTGGTCCTAATACTCGTCCTAGACGACCTACAGTAGCCATCATATCAGGTGTTGCAACAACTACATCAAAGTCAAACCATCCGTTTTGGATTTTTTGAACCATGTCGTCGTCACCTACGAAATCTGCACCAGCTGCTTCAGCTTCTTTTGCTTTGTCTCCTTTAGCAAAAACTAAAACAGTTTGTGTTTTACCAGTTCCGTTTGGTAATACAACAGCACCACGGATTTGTTGGTCTGCTTTTTTAGGGTCTACGTTCAAACGGTATGCAACTTCAACTGTTGCATCAAATTTTGCAATGTTTGTTTCTTTTGCTAAAGCTACTGCTTCGGCAACAGGATAAACTTTACTTGAATCAACTTTTTTTAATGCATCTTGCATTTTTTTGCTCTTTTTAGCCATTTTGGTTCCTCCTTGATTGTGGTTATAACGGTTGTACCTCCCACGTGTTCTATATCTTTCAATATAGAGCCAACTGAGAAGCTGCTGTCTTAGGGTGTATAGATTATTCTACAGTGATCCCCATGCTTCGTGCAGTTCCTTCAACCATGCGCATTGCTGCTTCAACGTTAGCTGCGTTTAGGTCTTCCATTTTTAATTCAGCGATTTCTCTTACTTGATCGCTAGAAACTTTCGCAACTTTATTTTTGTTTGGTTCGCCTGAACCTTTTTCGATTTTAGCTGCTTTTTTCAATAGAACAGCAGCTGGCGGTGTTTTTGTAACGAATGTGAATGAACGGTCTTCGTATACAGAAATAACAACCGGAATGATCAAACCTGCTTGATCAGCTGTACGAGCGTTGAATTCTTTTGTGAATCCCATGATATTGATACCCGCTTGACCTAGTGCAGGACCTACTGGTGGAGCTGGAGTTGCTTTACCTGCAGGAATTTGCAATTTAACGATTTTTTCTACTTTCTTTGCCACGAGACATACCTCCTTAAGTCCGTGATGTGGTTAATTGGAGATGCATATTTCTCCTCCCACGTTTTATCTGATCTGAAAAAATCCAGACAAATAATGTGCAAAACAATGCACACTGGTACAGTATAGCAAATTTATTTGTTTTTTCAAGATTTTTTTCTGCTATTTTTACATTTTGCTTGAATAAACGCTAAATTTATTCTAAAAAAACAACAATTTTTCGTTCCCATTTCTTCTTTTATGTTACACTTGCGCTAGCATGGTTCAACAGATGAAAGCAAACAATAACACGGTTTTTTAGACCCTTGTACAAAGATTCCTACATAACAAAATGAGGTGGAGAAAATGAAAGATTTAAGGTATAGAAGTGTCTTTGATATTATTGGACCTGTGATGATTGGTCCAAGTAGCTCTCACACTGCCGGAGCTGCTAGAATCGGGAAAATCATACGTAGTATATTTGGCGAACAACCTGATTCTGTAGATATTTATCTATATGAATCATTTGCAAAAACCTATCGGGGGCACGGAACAGATATTGCATTAGTTGGCGGCCTGTTAGGGATGGAACCCGATGATGAACGTTTAGCTGATTCTTTGAAATTGGCATATGAAGCCGGTATGGAAGTCTTGTTTGTTCCTAAGAGTGAAAAAGCCGAACATCCAAACTCTGTAAAGATGCTTCTAAAAAAAGGAACACGAAAGCTTTCAGTCACTGGCATTTCGATCGGCGGTGGCAATATCCAGATTTCTGAATTGAATGGATTCAAAATTTCTTTAAGCATGGGTACTCCTACCTTGATCGTTGTCCACCAAGATGTTCCAGGTATGATTGCTAAAGTGACTAGTATACTTTCTGAGACCAATACGAATATCGGTACTATGACAGTGACACGGGAATCAAAAGGCGAAAGTGCCATCATGATCATTGAAGTAGATAATCCTCAAGTTGAAGAAACGGTAAAAAGACTCAAACAGCTGCCAAATATCGACAGCGTAAATTATTTCGATTAAGGAGCTAAAAAAATGTTTTTATCGATTGAAGAATTAGTAGATCAAGCAAAAGCTTATCCAAGTGTAGCAGAATTGATGATTGCAGTTGAAATGGAAATGAGTGGCCGTTCCCGTAGTCACATCATCGAGATTATGGAAAAAAACCTCTCAGTAATGGAACAATCAATCAACGAGGGAAAAGAAGGTGTTACCTCCGTCACAGGAATTACCGGTGGTGATGCAAAAAAATTAGATGATTATTTAAATGAGGCAGACTTTTTAAGTGGAGAAACAATCTTAAAAGCTGTACGCAATGCTGTAGCTGTTAATGAAGTCAATGCAAAAATGGGGTTGATTTGTGCTACACCGACTGCCGGAAGCGCGGGTGTTGTTCCTGGTGTGCTGATGGCTGTCCGAGATCGGCTTGATTTGACACATGAACAGCAATTGGAATTCTTATTTACCGCTGGCGCTTTCGGGTTAGTTATCGCAAACAACGCTTCTATCAGTGGTGCAGAAGGGGGATGTCAAGCAGAAGTTGGTTCTGCAAGTGCAATGGCAGCAGCAGCTTTGGTTTGTGCAAAAAATGGGACTCCTCATCAAGCAGCACAAGCAGTAGCCATTACATTGAAAAATATGATGGGACTGATTTGCGATCCCGTTGCAGGCTTAGTTGAAGTCCCGTGTGTCAAACGTAATGCTTTAGGCTCTTCTCAAGCTTTTATCTCTGCTGATATGGCATTAGCGGGTATCGAAAGTGTCATTCCGCCGGATGAAGTCGTTGCTGCAATGTACCAAGTCGGACGTCAAATGCCGTCGATTTTCAAAGAAACAGCAGAAGGTGGCTTAGCTGTTACGCCAACTGCTAAACGACTTGCGGAAGAGATTTTAAATAAGAGGGCGTGATAAAGCTCCTTAATTTCGAGTATTAAGAGATTAGTTATCTTCATAACAAAAAACGAAGAGAGGACTAATTGCCCTTCTCTTCGTTTTTTATTAATCCATCAATTTCGTATTTTTTACTTCATCGATCGTTTTTGTTCCTGCAAGTTGCATCGTGATCGACAATTCTTTGTTCAGGTGTTCAAAAACAGATGTTACTCCTTCTGCCCCACCTAGATTCAACCCATAAATCACTGGTCGGCCAATCGCAACTAAGTCAGCACCACTTGCCAGAGCTTTGAAGACATGCTCTCCTCGACGGACACCAGAGTCGAAAATCACTGGTACACGTTTGTTGACTACTTCGGCAATTTTTGGCAATACTTCAAAGGAAGCAGGACCTCCATCTAATTGACGTCCACCATGATTGGATACCCAGATACCATCTGCCCCTGCAGAGATAGCGATTACTGCATCTTCTGGCGATTGTATTCCTTTTACGATAACTGGAAGATGGGTGATTTCTTTGATTGTTTTGATGTCATCTGGTGTCAAGCCTTGTTTTGCAGCTGCATAAATTTCTGCGATTCCTTTTCCTTCGCCATTACCACTTGCACTTTGTTCGCTATACGCAGCTAAGTTAGGCATTGGTAATGGAAATTGGAATTGATTGATGACGTCTTCTTCACGGTAACCACCGAGCGTTGAATCTGCCGTTAAAATGATAGCTTTAGCCCCTGCTTCTACTGCTTTGTTCAAAATGAACTCATTGAATCTGTCGTCTTTACTCATATATAATTGGAAAAACTGCGGTGCGCCTGGCGCTGCATCGGCTGCGTCTTTGATTGTCGTATTTGCATAAGTGCTGATGGAAAAGATTGATCCAGCAGCAGCTACTCCTTTAGCTGTATCAGCTTCCCCTTTTTCATGTGCCAATCCTTGGGCCGCTGATGGCGCTTGGATAATCGGTGTATCTAATTCAATTCCGAAAACAGATGTATGCAAATCGGCTGAGTCGATTCCGCGTAATATCCGTGGCATGATTTTCTTTGTATTAAAAGAAGTCGTATTTTCTTTCATCGTCCACTCATCTTCAGAACCACCGCGAATATAGCCAAAAGCTCCTGCTTCCATGCGCTCTTTTACACGACCTTCTAGTGAGGCAATGTTTACAATATCGATTGGATGTTCTTCATTACTTGTATGATAAGTCATAGTAGATCCTTCTTTCATCTTCTTGATTACATATAAATCATACTAAACTTACAAAAAGTAAGCAAACATTTACTCTCAGATACTTTTATCGCTATTCTTTCCAAATAAATCGACTTACAAGCTGATCTACTTCTTGGTTTTCATGAAGCATACTATGAGAGGCATTTTCACCTGTCACTACTTTTTCCTCTATTTCATTTCCGCGTTGCTTCAACAACGCATAGACCGCTAATGCACTGTTTAACGGTACTGTTCCATCACTCAAGTCTGTTTCATCTAGTTGACCAGCAATCAAGAAAAATCGAGTGGTTATAGGAATATTACCGATCATTTGCTGGTAATCTTGATAGCGGTTAGAAACGACAGCAGGCCCCTTTGCTAACTCATCTGTCAGAGACTGCGCACTGTCATCGACAAAATCATTAAAAGGCGCGCCAATTGCTGTTAATGTCTGAACTTGTGGCAATGACGTATCCTGTCCATACGTTCCTAAATAGCGTAGTGCACTAACTCCTCCCATGGAATGCCCCACTATGTTGACTTTATCTATGCCGTAGTTTTCTTTCAGATACAAAAGACAAGATTTGATCCATTCTGCTTGATTCCACTCGTTATTTTTATTATCTTCAAACAATACTTGGACCATCGGATTGTCTGCTTTTCCAGACAAATCTCCTGTTGCTTGTATTTGTCCATCTGTTCCTACTGTTAAAACCAATTCTTTTACTGCTTGCTGATTTTTTTCCAAACGCCGCAACATCCCTTTAAAGGAATTTTCTGTCCCGCTGTAGCCGTGGAAAAAAAGTGTTGGAATAGTGGTTTTTTCTATCACTTTACTGGATTCTGCCGTTTTTTCTTTATCAGAAACTTCAGTAGTATTTATCTTCGTCGTCTGGCAACCACTTAACGCAAACAAACTGATAAGGACTAAAGCTGCTGCAGTTGCACGTTTGCATAAATTTTTGATTGGTTCTGTCATACACCTCTTCCTTTCCATATAGAAAAAAGAAAGACTTGAAAGGCCAATCATATGATCAACATTTCAAGTCTCTTTATTAATCGATTTTATCTACTTGATCGAAATCAAGTTCTGTACTGGTTTCACGTCCAAACATATCGATGTTGACTTTCAATTTTTCTTTTTCTCCGTCAACTTCTGTTACTTGTCCTTCTAATCCAGCAAATGCGCCTTCGATGATTTTCACGACTTCGCCAACTTCTACTTCTAGATCATTTTGTCGCAGGCTCATACCGATAGAACGCAAGATATGATTGACTTCTTCTGGAAGTAATGGTGCTGGTTTGCTTCCGGCTCCGTGTGAACCAACGAATCCTGTCACACCAGGTGTGTTGCGGACAACATACCATGAAGCGTCTGTCATGATCATTTCAACAAGTACGTATCCTGGGAATGTTTTATGAACGATTTCTTTTTCTTTCCCATTTTTGACTTCAGTTTCTTTTTCTTCAGGAACAACGACACGGAAAATAAAGTCGGCCATTTTCATACTTTGCGCACGAGATTCGATATTTGCTTTTACTTTGTTTTCATATCCTGAATATGTATGCAAGACATACCAGTTTTTTTCAAAAGATTCCATTGAAGGCTCCTCATTTCATTGTAAAATAAAAAAACCTCAGTACACCCGAAGTTTTTCTTTCGCTTCATTATAGCACTAAAAGTACGTTGTGGCTAGCGAGTTATTTTAAGATCCAGCCAAATAAACTTTGGATGGCTGTATCCATTACGTAAAACATCAATCCGAAAATAATAGAAGTTTCGATGACTACTAACGTATCTTTACGGAGTTGTTTTCTGCTTGGCCAAGTTACTTGTTTGATTTCATCTTTTACGCTTTTTAGAAATTTCATGAGACAACCTCCCTTGCTACTGTTTATTTCGTTTCTTTATGTAATGTATATTGATTACAATATTTACAAAACTTATTGATTTCCAAACGTTCGCCGCTTTTTCCTTCACTGACTGATTTTGTGTAGTTGCGAGACCCACAAATGGAACAAGCGAGTGCTGCTTTTTTCTTTGCCATTTACTTCTGCCCCCTTGCTGAGAATCAGACTTATACTTCATAACAGTATCACGTAACTTTTTACTTGTCAATTTGTGAAATAAACTATCTATTGTTTTGGATAAAATTATGATATGATTAATTTGAAATTAAGCTAAAATGAGACAATTGGAGGTATAGCGATGCTATTAAAAACACTTGTATATAAGAAAAAAGATCTGACAACCGTTACAGAGACTAGTACATTAGAAGAAGCATTAAAAATTTTAGAAACTTCCGGATACCGTTGTGTGCCGATCTTAGATTCTTCAGGTAATATTTTCCGTGGAAACATTTACAAAATGCATATCTATCGTCATAAAGCAAATGGCGGTGATATGACACTTCCTGTCACTCATCTTTTGAAAAACGCTACAAAGTTCATTTACCTGGATACTTCTTTCTTCAAAGTATTCTTTACGATCAAAGAGCTTCCTTATATTGCTGTCCTTGACAGTGAAAATCATTTTTATGGTATTTTGACACATAGTACGTTGCTTAATATGCTCTCTCAATCTTGGAGCGTAGAACAAGGAAGCTATGTACTGACAATTGCTTCCACAGGAAAGCAAGGAGATTTGGCTGCTATTGCAAAAATCATTTCAAAACACAGCAGCATTGCCAGCTGTATTACTCTTGATATCGAAAAAGACGAATACATTCGACGTACATTGATCACGCTACCGGCTAACACTGAAGCGAAAGTATGTGAAACGATCGTCAACCACTTAGAGAAAAAGAATTATAAAGTGGTAGAAATTGAAAATTTGCAAAACCAAGAAGCATAATCAAAAAGCGAAAAAAGAAAACAGCTAATCTGCTTTCTTTTTTCGCTTTTTATAATTAGACACGCTTTTCAAAATCAAGCGCGCGATCTAAATAATACATCAATGGTGCTGAAACAGCCATGACGATAAACTCACTTAATGCAAGCGTGCCATAGGTTGTCCAAAATGCTTGGCCACCTGTTGGAACTAACATATAAGCAATCAGTCCCATGCTGATGGTAAAGAAGATCGTGTTCAATACTAAACGCATCTTTACATTTTTCACTTTGTTTTGCAATAAAGCTGTCAGGCCTAAAGAAAGCAATGTTTGGCCGCCACCAAAAACCACATCCATGATACCAAAACCAAAGAAGGCATTATAGACGATGACCCCGCCTAAAACTCCCCCAAGCAATTTACGGTTAAAGACAACTAAATGATTCAAACTTTCTGAAATACGAAACTGGATCGGCCCTGAGGATACAGGCGCAACTAAAATAGTTAACGCTAGATAAAGAGCCATGATGATGCCATTTACAACGATTACGGATAACCGTTGTCTGCTTTTCGTTTTTTGCATTTTCTCTCCTCTTTTCTCCTAGTTTTTTTAACGCGGGATGGTTGATGAACCGCGGTTATGTGAAACAAACAATAATTATAACAGACTTTTCATTTATTTCAATCCGTCTTATCTGCTTTTAAAAAAGCAAAAGCTTAAATAATGTAAACGTTTGCTAAAAATCGTGGGATATGGTATAAAGTAAGTGTAAGGGGTCATAAGAATTCCCAGTAAAGCAGACGAAGTAGGATCTGCAAGAACAGAATTGTTGTGAAACTTAAATAAATAAAAAAGGATGTGGGAATTTGAGCAACCTCTTACTAGAGAACGGTCTAGCAAGCAGCTGAAGATCTAAGTGGACATGCCGAACCTTGGAACTTCTCCTTACGTAAGTAATGGATCATGCGCTTGCTAGGCTTTTTTGTGTTTTTCGGTCTTCGGACCTTTTTCATTTTCCTAGACTTCTGCTATAATAACCAAGAATTAATTTTGTAACAGATTTTTTTGAAAAAACAAGTTTCTTTCATTCAAAAAATAGAAAAAGCTTGCTAATTATTGGTTAACCAGCAAACAGGAGTATTAAAATATCTTGTTTTATTGAATAGCAGGAGGAAATTATGAAATTCCATTATCATATATTGATCAATCCATCGGCAGGCAGCGGAAATGGCTATAAAGTAGCAGAAAGAATTTTACCGGTATTAAAAAATAAGCATATTGACTATACACTTCATTATAGTGAATACAAAGGACACGATGCTGAGATTGCTGAAACTTTGGCAAAAGAAACATTGATTCCTTGGATAGAAGAAGAACAGAAAACAATCGATATTTTCCCCCTTTTGATCATCGTAGGAGGTGACGGCACCTTACATCAGGTACTTGATACTTTCTATCAGATGGAAGTAGAATTCCCAGTTGCTTATATTCCAGCAGGTTCTGGAAATGATTTTGCTCGAGGGGCAGGCCTTCCAAAAAATCCCAAAAAAGGACTTCAGCTGATTTTAGCAGCTCAATCACCAGAAAAAGTCCACATAATGGCTTATGAAGAAAAAATAAGTGAAAAAAAAGGAATAGCTGTTAATAATTTCGGTATAGGATTAGATGCAGCTATCGTCCATGCGACAAATCATTCTTCCACAAAAAAGCGATTGAACAAATACAACTTAGGATCATTTTCGTATTTATTCTCTATTCTCCGTGCTTTATTCACTCAAAAAGGATTTCCAATTCTGGTAGATGCAGGAGGAAAACAATTAAGTTTTTCAAACGCATTTTTATGTACAGCAACGAAGCATCCTTTTTTTGGCGGAGGAATCGCGATTGTTCCAACTGCTGATGCGTCTAAACCAGTCATTGATTTTGTCGTGGTCGAACGAATCAATTTCTTTAAAATCTTGTGGCTCATTCTTTTACTTATACAGAAAAAACAATTGAAATCGAAATATTTCCATCACTACACAACAAACAGATTACGTATCGTTTCAACAACACCGCAACATGGTCAAGAAGATGGAGAAGAAATGGAAAAACGACCTTTTGATATCACAATAACCACAACTAAACAGTTGTTTTGGTGTTAATAAAAGAGGTTTTGTCAGAAGCTACATCTGGAACACCGTTTATTCGGAAAAAAGGACTGTGACACGACTTTTGTCACAGTCCTTTTTTTACTATGCAGTTAATTCTTTGCCCAATTGGGTTGCCATCGATAGTTTCTTTCTTTACCCAAAATAAATTGGATCATTGAAAACACCGCAGCAAAAGCAACTAAGACACAACCATTGAACCAAAAAGATTCTGCAAATGTTTGATTGTAACTGAGTGTTTCACTGATCAAGTTATTATTTTGAACAAACCAATATGTTGGTGTGAATGCCGCTATTTTGCTAACCATTTCTGGCAAGTATTCTGCTGGTACAAACACCCCACCGATAAAGCAACTGCCTGTGATAAAAATATCTTTGATCCCACTGCTGGTTTCTGAGTTTTTTACCAATGAAGTGATACAAGCCGAAAAGCTAATGACCGGCAATAAAAACAAGAAAGTATTTAAAATATGATACCATACCGTTATATCCCACGAGGTGTGGATCACTAACAGAACCATTAGAAGTAAGAAGCCACTGAACAACAGCAGCGAGTAACTAATCAAACTAAAGGTTACTTTGCGATTCAAGTTTCGTTTGGTAATGGGCGCACTCTGGTTTCGTTTACTGATCTCTTTGCGATTAAACGCTAGATTGATGACGCTGAAACCGCTAAAAATGGATAGAAACAACCCATAAGACAAGAAATTAAAGGTTGTGCCCGTCAACAGCTTTTTCATCCGCTGACTATATCCCGCACTTAGCTCAACTTCTCCAGTAACCGAGAGTGCCATTTGTGTCTGTTCCATAGCTGCATCGATTGTTTTATCTTCTTCTTGAAACAGAATCAGTGTTTGCAAAAAGGTGTTCACTTGCTGTGTAACAACTGTTTTAGAAAAGGCATCTGGGCGACTCTGTATCTTGATCGTCGGCATCTTTCCTACTTCGACTTGTTCGGTAAAGTCTGCAGGCAGATGCAAGATAATGTTTACACGATTAAAATAAAGAGCATCATCGATTTCTTTTTGTGAGGTTCCATCCAATGTAACGACTGTTTCCTTGTCATTCAAATATTTACGAAGGCCTTCGACTACAGGCGACTCTTCTTCACTAATCAAGGCGATTTTCGCATCTTGCAGAGAGGTATTTTCAACATCAATATTTTGCGCAAAAAAGAATGTGGCAACAACAGTGATAATTACACCTATCAGTAAATTCGATTTATTTGCTTTAAGCAATGTCCAAATCGTTTTATAAAGCGTCATAACGCACCCCTCTTTCCATCCAAGCATTTCCTAACGCAAAAAGGAAAATAAATCCGATCAACCATAGAAGATTGGTATAAAAACTAGCCAAATCAGTGTAGAAATAAAGTTTATACAAACTTTCGCTGATCAAGTTGACGAGATTTAATTGACCAACAATCGGAATATGAAGATCAATCCAATACTTCACTTGTTCCGACCCCATCATACCAGCAAAAAAGCTCATCGCAATCGTCACTGAAATCAAGATGCTATCCTTTTGCACCAGATTCATTTTTGGTATCAAATTACCAACCAATGTACCTAACAAAATCGCACACAACGACCCCAGAGCGGTAACAATCATCAACCATTGCCAACGTTCACCAAAGTCTACTTGATAGATAAAACGAAAGACAGCTAACATAATATAAATCTCTGTCAAAACAATCGTAAAGCTTGCTGCCAAATTAGCGATTGAAACTAACGATTGCTTTCTAGGAATCAAGGACAAGCGAATACCATTTGACGATTGATTTGCTTGCTGATCCTGTACATTGCGGACCCCCCACATCGTCCCGTAGAGAATCGCCATTCCAATCAGAGTGAAGAAATAAAAACTTTTGAAACTCATATTACGACCTGCATGAACTTCTTGAAAAGATACTTCTTGTTCAAAAACAGTCATGATGGGCGCGAGATCAACGTTCTCCACTTCTGCCACTTTACTCGAAATTATACCAATACGCTGTAAAAATTGATCCATGACGTTTTTCATCAACGTCTGACTCATTCCTGCTTGACCCACATGGAGCGAAACAGATGAACCATCAATGAGATAAAAACCAGCCAAATCATCTGCATTTAGCTTTTCATTCGCTTCTACTTCCGATAGTTCCTGTACTTCAAATAATGGTTTATCATTGACTTCGACTTGTTCTAAGACTGTGGTAAAATTTTCCGAAAGCGCTGTTTGATCCGCTTTGATTACAATTCCAGTATTAATCGTTTCGAGATTGCCACCTTGATCAATCTCGCCAAAGGCCGCCATAAACATCAATCCTAAAAGAATTGGAAAGGCCAATGTCCAAAACAACATGGATTTATTTCGCAGCAGTATTTTTGTGCGATATTTATAAAAATGCCAAAACATTATTTCCCCTCCTCTAGTCTCTCAAATCCTTGCCAGTAATCTCTAAAAAGACATCATTCAAGGACGCTTCTTTGGTTGCTATTTTTCCGTAACTGATCTTTTCTTCTTGTAAGATTGTAAGAATCGGCAACAATACTGTATTTAGTTCAGTAGTTGTTACTTGGAGCTGACCTTTTTTATAAGCGATTCCATCAGAAGCTATTGTTCGCTGAATCGCTGACAACACGTTTTCTGGGAGTAATGGGATGTCGATCGTCAAACGATCCGCCGTCCGTACCATATCTTTTAGAGATTCTTTGGTTCCTTTAGCAATCACCTGTCCTTGATCCATGATCACGATCTGGTCGCAAAGAATTTCTACTTCTTCCATGTAATGTGTTGTATAGACAATGGTTGCTCCTTGTCGATTCAGCTCCTTGATACTTTCTAAAATTTTATTCCGACTTTGGGGGTCTACAGCTACTGTCGGCTCATCTAAAAAAATTAACCGCGGCTTGTGGGCAATCCCACATGCGATGTTCAACCGACGTTTCAAGCCACCACTAAGTTCTCCTGGACGAAACGACACATATTTTTCTAATCCCACTAATTGAATCACCTCTTCAATCAAGGCTTTCCTTTTCTCTTTTTCGGAAACATATAAACCGCAAAAATAATCGATATTTTCTTGCACACTTAGTTCGTCAAAGACCGCAACGTCTTGAGGAACGACCCCAATCATTGCCTTGACAGCATAATTTTCAGGAGTCATTGTTGTCCCGAACAATTTAATGGTTCCTTTGTCATAATTTAACAAAGAAAGCATACAGTTGATGGCAGTCGATTTCCCACTGCCGTTTGGTCCTAACAGACCTAAGACTTCTCCTTCTTGTACTTGCAGATCAAAATGATTCAATGCTACAAAATCTCCATAGCGTTTGACTAATTTATCAATTTCGATAATCATCATGAAAAACTCCTTCCAAATTTCTTGTTGATCTGACTATAATAAAGTGCAAGAAAAGAAACTAGTGACGATTGGCTAAACCACACATGACATTTGTCACAATGAAGGAGTCTGCTATGCATAAATCTCGGCTACTCAACGAAACTAGCTTTCTACTGGTTATCTCATTGCTTTTGCTGGTAAGTCAAGGATTCGTTGCTATGCAAGTTATCTATTTATTGATCGCCGTTTTATTCACTGGTGTCAGTTATTTACTGCCTACAAAGCCAAATTGGATTTTCCAAGTTATTCTATTTCTTTTATGTGCCTTTTTACCTGATCTTGTCCTGTTTCTGCCAGCGACGATGCGAGTGATCGCCCCTGAAGAAAGCCACCTTGATTACTTGTTTTTGTTAGGTTTTTTGTTGATTTCGACGGTTGGTAATCATCCCCCCATCAAGGTCGCCTTTGTCGTAATTTTGCTGTTTTTTTCCTTTTACTTACGAAAAAAAGATCAACGAACGACCGATCTTGAGAAAAAGTACATTGTCTCCAAAGATACTCATTGGGAAAAACAACAAGAGTTATCGGAACAAAATAAAGCATTGGCCCTGTCACAAGAAACACAATTAGCCTTGCAAATTGTGGAAGAACGGAACCGAATTGCCCGAGACATCCATGACAATGTCGGTCATCTGCTGTCAAGTGCGATTTTACAAATTGGTGCGCTTGAAATGATCAATCAAGAACCAAAACTAAAAGAACCATTAGAAAATTTAAGTGCCACCGTTCACACTGGGATGGATCGGATTCGTCAAAGTGTCCATGACCTCCATGAGACATCGATCTCTTTTCAACACTCCTTAGAGTTTCTGATCGCTGATTTTCCTTCTTCTGTTACGATTGAAGGAAACTTGTTTGAAGGATTGAATGAAACGCAGCAAAACTGCTTCTTAATGGTCATCAAAGAAGCCTTAACCAACAGTATCAAACATAGTCATGCCAAAACCGTTGTTTTACATTTTCGAACGTTGCCGGCCTTTTATCGCTTGCAAATCACGAATGATGGCACCAGCCCACAAAAAAATTCTGCTCCCGGTATTGGTTTGAAAACGATGCGTCAACGTGTTCAAGAATAAAAGGGACAAGTCCATATTTTCCAAGAAAACCAGCAATTTCAGTTAACGATCATTTTACCAAGGGAGGGACACCAATGATAACAGTAGTCATTATTGATGATGATCCATTTGTGACGAAATCGTTACAAACCATTTTAGAAAGCACGAAAGAGATCCGTGTGTTAGGCATTGGTCATTGTGCCAAGGATGCGCTAGTCTTATACGAAACCCATCGTCCCGATGTTTTGCTGACGGACATCCGCATGCCTAAACAAACGGGCATCGATGCTGCCAAAGAAATTTTGGCTAAATTTCCCAAAGCCATCCTTTTGCTTTTGACGACATTCAAAGATGAAGAATACATCCGCGAAGCATTTTCCATCGGTGTCAAAGGGTATTTAATCAAACAGAACTTGCAAGCGATTATTCCTTCTGTCAAATCCGCTTATAATGGACAGGCCGTATTTGGTAATGAAATCATCGAGACTTTCACTCAAATGATGAAGAATAAACCGACGATTGATAGTCATGCTTATGCTTCTTTTAGTGAACGTGAGCTTGCAATCATCAAAGAAGTAGCTGCCGGGAAAAACAATAAAGAAATTGCAGATGCCTTGTACTTGAGTGACGGCACTGTTCGTAATTACATCAGCCAATTACTAGAAAAGCTAGATTTACGGGATCGCACGCAATTGGCTATCTATTTTTATCAGCATTTGCAATAAGTCTTATCTAACACAAAAAAACCTGAATGATGCTCCTTCGCATCATTCAGGTTTTTTTCACATCTTCTATTCAATTGTCCCGCAAACCATTTCCTCACGATTGAAAGAATCAAGGATTCGTTGGATTGTTCGGCGTGTTAGGCGGAAAAATAGGCGCCTTGTCTAACGTTTTTTCTAGTTTTGATTCTTCACGATCGTCTCGTTCTACATCAGGACTTTCATTCAATTTGAATTCTTTTTCCATCTCATCTAACTTTTTAAAGTCATTGCCAGATTCTTTTGCTAATTTCGCTAATTTATCTTCGGTTTCTTTAGCCATAAAGTAACGTCCCCCTTTTGATTTCAGCTTAGCATATCACACTGAAAAAACAAAAGAAAACGCTAACCAATGATCATTTTTAGCTATTTCTCATCTTTAAAATCAAGCATTTTTTGCCGGTATAAAATCGTAGGGAGAACTGTTTTCCATACCAATCATCGGATCTACTAACTGGTTATCGATCACTTCTGCTGTAAGAACGAAATCTTTAGAAACAGCAGGTTCTACCTCTTCTTTCTTTTCTTCTCCAACAAATGAAGAAAACAGATCTGGTTCCACTGTTTCCATTACTTGTTTTTTCGATTCATTCGTCCCTCTGTCATCTTCTACAGGTAGCTTTTCTTTTACAACCCGTGGCTCTTTTGTATAGTTCCCATCTTCAAATGGATCATTTCCGACCAAAGAATCTTCATAAGCTGCTAGTTTGGTCCGGAGAGTGATATTCATTTTATCATTATCTATGATCCTTGATTTCAACGTAGTCATCCGGCTTGCTGATTCATTCGCTACACAAGTGACATAGGCTTGCTCTTCCCCTAACAAAATCAACAGTTCCTTACTGCGAGTCACTGCCGTGTAGAGCAAATTACGCTGAAGCATCCGCTGATATTGATGGACCATGGGCAAAATAACCATCTTGAATTCACTGCCTTGTGATTTATGGATTGAGCAACAATAAGAAAGAGTGATTTTATTCCATTCGTTTCTTTTATAAGTGACCTCATTTGCATCAAACTGGATAACTAATTCATCCACTTTATCTTCAGAATCTTTTGCCAAGATGATACCCGTGATTTCTCCCATATCTCCATTGAATACATTCAATTCGGGAGTATTGACTAATTGGAGGACTTTGTCTCCTATCCGATAAACGGTGTCGTTCCAATGTACTTCCTTTTTTCCAGGTTTCCCTGGATTGAATATCTCCTGCATCATTTTATTTAACGCATCGATCCCTGCAGGTCCCCGATACATTGGTGCTAATACTTGGATATCTTGTGCACGGAATCCCTTATTTTTCGCTTTTTCCACAATTTTAGAGATCAAGGGTTCAATTTGATAAGCATCACTTCGGAAATAGGAACGATCTTTTTGATTCTTTGTGAAATCTTTTGGCAGACGTCCTTCTTTGATCTCATGGGCAAGAGGAATAATACTAGAACCATCACCTTGCCGATAAATCTGATTGAGTTCCATTTTGGGAATTTGTTCGATTTCCAAAAGATCATGGAGTACTTGACCAGGACCGACAGAGGGAAGCTGATCTTTGTCTCCTACTAAGATAACTTGCATATTCGTCGGAATCGCTTTGAATAATGTGTTAGCCAGCCATGTATCGACCATAGACATCTCATCAACAATCAAAAGTCCGCCTTCTAATTCTTTCGTACTGACTGAAGGTGTTTTTTCCCGTCCATTCAGCCCCAGAAGACGATGGATCGTACTGGCAGGCAGACCTGTCGTTTCGTTCATTCGTTTAGCTGCTCGGCCAGTTGGTGCTGCAAGTAGAATAGGAAAAATTTCTTGGGTATATTTTGAAGGATCCAATTCCAGTCCGTTCAACTCTGCAAAAAGATTGACGATTCCGTTGATCACAGTAGTTTTCCCCGTACCTGGTCCTCCTGTTAAAATAAATAGAGGGGAACGGATTGCTTCAGCGATAGCTTGTTCTTGCGAAGGTCCATACTGTATGCCGAATATTTTTTCGATACGCCGAATATTCTTCTGCACTTCTTTTTCAGGATAATGGATTTCTTTTTTACGACTGAGAAGGCGCTGGATCGAATTACCGATCCCCCATTCAGAAAAGTACAAACTGTTTTCGTAAAGATTAGTCTCTTCTTGTTGTATCTTTCCTTCTTCAACAAGTTGGATAATTACAGTAGCAACCTGATCAGGCTGGATTTCAATTGGGCGACTTGTTTCTAAAATACGGATCGTTTGCTGAAGCAATGTCTCCGCCGGTACGTATGTATCTCCTGTTTGAACTGCATGCTGAAAAATCTGATGCAAGATAGCTGCTCGAATTCTTCTCGGTGAATCTGCTGCAATACCGATTTGTTCGGCTAGATTATCTGCACGTTTGAACCCGATTCCTTCTATGTCTTCGACTAGCTGGTACGGATTTTCTTCGATGATATCCAAAGACTCGTTCTTATAGGCCTGGTAGATACTGAAAGCTAACTGACTACCGAACCCGTAACGATTCAGTCCCATGATCACTTGATCCATCCCGTGGTTTAGCCGAATCGTCTCAGCAAGCATTTCTCTTTTTGGCTTCGTCAAACCGGAGATTTGTTTTAATACCGAAGGATCAGCAATGATTTTTTCGATAGCATCTTCTCCCAGCAATTCTACAATTTTTTCTGCTGTTTTCTTCCCGATTCCTGGGAATTTTTCGCTGGAAAGATACGCTACGATCCCATTTGCAGTTGTTGGCTTTTCTTGCTCATATCTTTCGAGTTTAAGCTGCCTTCCGTATTTAGGATGATCCACTAATTCTCCATAAAAACGATAAGTCTCATTTTCTTGAATATCGCCGAAACTTCCGGTGACTACAATCTCTTTTTCACGGTAATCAGCTGTGGTTTCACTGATGTGTACCAAAAGCACTTTGTAAAAATTACTAGGATTTTGAAAAAAAATCGCGGCAACTGTACCAACGAAATAAGGCATTTCTTCTGGCTGCATCGGAAGCCGCCTCCTTCTTCTATAGTAAAGGTTCTGGTGCTGTTTCAGTTCCTAAAAAATCTGTTTGGTTCCATACTTTCAGTTCATATGGCAATAATCTGCAAGGCTCTTCAGTCTCTAAAATCGTCAAACTACTATTGAACAATCCACCCATTTCACGCAACTCACTTAGCTCTTTTCCTGTCATCCATTGAATAGCTGCAGTTAAAGAAGCTCCATGTCCTACGAATAAAAGTGGGCCATCTTTATGTTGGGCAACCGCATCTGCTACAACAGTTTCGATACGTGTGATTGCCGATTCAATCGTTTCTCCGTGAAAAGGAGAAGGATCATACAGATCTAAATGATTACGCAAATTCGGCAGATTATCCGGATATTTCTGGTACATTTCATCGATCGACTGACCTTCTAAAGTACCCAGCCCTAGTTCTCTTAGCTTATCTGTATAAAAAATCTCTACCGGACGAGCAAGCTCTTTGTTGATACCTTCTGCTGTATCACGTGCTCGCTTTGCTGTACTGGAATAAATTGCTTTAAAAGGAACATATTTTACCTTTTTCCCAAATGCTTTGATTTCTTCGTAACTTTGTGGCAAAAGCGGAGAATCGCCATTGCTCCCTTGAAAACGTCTTTCCTGATTCCATTGTGTCTTCCCATGTCGGGTAAAATATAGTTCCATACGCAGCACTCTCCTGTCTTTCTTTTATTTTACTCTATAATAAACTGTCTAATCCAGCTTGTCATTTTCATAGTGATGCGTCAATTCTAAATTAGGGAATCCTTGCTGGCGAAGTGCTTCATACACTATCATTGCAGCTGTATTCGATAAATTCAATGAGCGGACATGCTCATCATTCATAGGGATGCGTAAACACTTTTCTTCGTTTTCACGCATAAATGTTTCTGGCAAACCGGTTGTTTCTTTTCCAAATAAAAAGAAGTGCTCTTCTCCATCAGCAAAATTTTCGTCACTATATACTTTATGGGCAAATTTTGAGATCAAATGTAGTTTACGATTACCTAAAAATGTTAAAAAAGCTTCTAAATTACTGTGGTAAGTAATATTTACATCATTCCAATAATCCAACCCTGCCCGTTTTAGATGTTTGTCATCAGTTGAAAAACCTAGTGGCTCGATTAAATGAAGCGGAGTATTCGTGGCTGCACACGTACGGGCAATATTTCCAGTGTTTGCAGGGATTAATGGTTCAAATAAAACGATATGATTCATCAGGATCATTCCTCTCATATTTATGTTCGTTTCTATTTTCTGACAATTTGATTTTTGCATAAAAAAAAACGTATCAACTCGGTGTCAGTCACTGCGAGTCGTTACGTTAGTGAAGCTCTTCTCACTAACTTTTATCAGAACAGGAACCTGATAAAAACCAATGAAAAACAACTTGTTGCTAATATAACACCCTCAACTTTTTTTTGCAACCTCTACTCATTAAAAACTGCTAGAAAAACGTTTTCTCTTAGTTCCTTTTAATAATTCTATGTCAATTGTAATCTTCTTCAAAGGATTCTTATATAAGTCTGCTTTGATTCGCTCTTCTACCTGCCATTCTAAAGGTGACATGGCCAAAAGATCTTTTTTATTTTCCTCTGGTATCTCAAATTCATAGGTTACACGCTGACGTTCAGTTAATTTCATTGCTTCAGCAAACTTGGCTACTACACGTTCATTGGAATAACTCTGTTTTTCAGGTTGATTCGGATAAAAAGCCTGACGTAGTTCCTTTAAATAATTTTCTTGTGGCACCACCTTCAACACTTCTCCATCTTCTGAGAGTACACGTTGGAATTCTTGGTAATGAGAAGGCGAAAAGATATTTAAAACCGCGTTGAATGTTTGATCAGCAAACGGCAAATTGGTCAAATCAGCTACACACCAAAATGCTTCGGCAGATTGTTCTGTAGCTGCGTAGACTCCTTCTTTTGAAATATCAAATCCAACAGCATTTTGAATCTTTTTCAATTTTGAAAGTTCATTCAAGAAGCTACCTTCTCCGCAGCCAACATCTAATAGCGAGACTTCTTCAGGTAGATGCTGCGCAATAGTCTCAATAACGGGCTGATACATGCCTGATTGGATCATTCTACGCCTTGGAACGAACATTCCTTGATCGTATTCTGTTTTAACCGCATGGGATAAAAAATAAAGTGTTCCTTTTTTGGAAAGGTCAAAACGGTGATTATTTTTGCATATCAAGCCATTATCAGACTTTTTTACTTCTTCTTGGCAAACCGGACAGCGGAACAGCTGATGATTTTCTGCCAAAAACTGGCGTCCTCGGTCAATTTTTTTTAACATAGTTCCCCCTCATTTCTGTTTTATCTTACCGTTAGATGCTCACTTTGGCAACTGCTAAAAATATGATACAATGCCTAGAAGAAAGTGAAAGATAAAGGAGAAGATTAGATGATCAAAGAATTTTGCGCTGAAAACTACACATCTATTCCTCTAGCAATTGCTAGAGGAGCCGATCGGATCGAATTGTGTGACAACTTAGCGGTCGGTGGCACAACCCCGAGTACTGGTGTGATCGAAGAAACGTTAAGTTATGCTGGGGAAAAAGATATCCCCGTAATGACGATTATTCGTCCTAGAGGGGGCGACTTCGTCTATAACGATATCGAATTGAAAATCATGCATACTGATTTGATTGAAGCAAAGAAATTAGGGACGGATGGCGTAGTATTTGGTTGTCTTACTCCTTCAGGCTGGCTAGACGAAGAGGCCTTAGAACTATTGATCGAAACAGCAGAAGGGTTGCAGATCACCTTCCATATGGCTTTTGACAGTATTCCTGAAGATCGGCAATTCGAAGCAATCGATTGGCTGGTAGAACATGGTGTTGACCGTATCTTGACTCATGGCGGTCCTGCTGACAAAACTATTGTAGAAAATTTCCCACGGCTTAAAGAATTGATTGCCTATACAGATGGCCGCTTAATCATTTTGCCTGGTGGTGGTGTCACTGCAGAGAATGCAGCACATGTAGCTAAAGAATTGAACGTAAGCGAAGTACACGGAACCAAAATCGTGGATCTTCAGTTATAATCTTATAAACAAAAAAACATTTGCAACAGGCATAATGCTTATTGCAAATGTTTTTGTTTTTTTACATAAAATAGCCCATAAATAAAGAAGCAATATTGAAATAAATCAGTACACTCGTCAAATCGCTCAAAGTCGTGATAAAGGGACCGCTTGCTACTGCTGGATCAAATCCTAGACGATCCATTAGCATCGGGATTAAACTACCTGCAAGATTCGCCACTGTGATTGCAAATAGCATAGCCATCCCTATGACAAACCCCAAGATAAAATTATGTTTCCAAAAACCTACGATTAGAAAAATCGTGATCCCCGTAACAGCTCCTGTGACAACGCCGGTCAAGACTTCAGCCAAAACAAGTCGAACAAATCCATGATCTTTCTCATCAGAAATCGCAAGTCGACGAACAGCCACAGCTAGCGACTGGGTTCCAGCATTACCGGCAGTTCCTGTAATCAGCGAAATGAAGACTGCTAAAATACTCGCTTCACTTACCAAGTCTTCATAGTGACTGATTAAAGAAGCGGTCGACATACCTAAAAACAACAGAGTGATCAGCCAAGGCAAACGTCGAGACGCTGCCTTTACTGGATTTTCATTAATTTCTTCCACATTGACCCCGGCAAGTCCTGAATAATCGCTAGCAGCTTCATCATCAATAACGTCGATGATATCATCGACTGTGACGATTCCTAACAAATGATCATCATAATCGGTAACAGGAAGAGCTAAGAAGTCATAATCTCTAAATGTTTGTGCCACATCTTCTTGGTCGTCGCCTACATGAACTGAAAGCACTCGTTCGCTCATCAGATCAGAAATCATTGCGTCGTCATCATTCACGATTAGGTCGCGCAGAGAAATAACCCCTACTAGCTGACCTTCTTGATTAACGACATAGATGTAATAGATTGTTTCAGCTACATCTGCTTCGTTCTTCAGCACGTACATCGCAGAGCGAACAGTTTGATTGGCTACGATCGAAACAAATTCAGTTGTCATGATCGCGCCAGCCGTTTCATCCTCGTAATGGAGAAGTTCCTTGATTTCACTGGCATCGTCTGCCGACATCAAACTTAAATATTTAGCAATTTGCTTTTTATCCAGCGTATTAAGCAAGTCAACAGCATTATCTGTATACATCTCAGAAAGCATATCAGCTGCATAGCTAGGACGCATTTCATCTAGGTATTCTTTCATATGTTCGTTGTCTTCTTCAATCACATCGAACATATCCGCTAATTCTTTAGGCGACAGATAGGAATAGATCAGCTGCCTGTTCTCTTCTGTAAGAGATTGGTAGAATTGCCCCTGCTCATAGATATGCATCTCTAAAAAACTGTTTCTGAATGCCTGAATATTATTTTCCCTTAAATCTTGAGTCAACTGGGCAAATCTTTCCTCTAATTCTTGATTTTCATCCAAACCAATCTCACCTCGCCTTATTCTTCAAACCGTCTCACAACTGCCTCCATGTCTGCGGCTAAAGGCTGCTTGAACTCCAGCAACTCTTCTGTAAATGGATGGTAAAAACGCAGATCATAACAATGAAGGGCTTGTCTTTTTATTCCCAGATCCATTCGCCCGCCATACATATCATCACCGAGCAGGGCACAGCCAATTGCGGAAAAATGAACTCTTATTTGATGTGTCCTTCCTGTATGCAGCTGGATATCAACTAACGCGATTTCTGTTAGTCGCTTCTCTATCCAGTACTCAGTCTGTGCCGAACGTCCTTCATCAGAGACCATTCGCTTCAATAGCGAAGAATAATCTCGGGCGATCGGCAAATCGATATGTCCATGTGCCGATAAATCTGAAAGCCTTCCACTGACTAAGGCCTGATATTTTTTCACAAACTTCTTTTCACGAAGTTGCATATCTAATTTTGCGTGCGCAAATCCATGCTTTGCAAAAAGCATCAAACCAGATGTATCCCGATCTAGTCGCGTCACCACATGGATTACTTGGTTTTCGTAACCTTGTTTTTTATAATAAGCCTTTACACGATTAGCCATTGTCCCATTTGGATGGTATTGGGCAGGAATAGACGAAACGCCTGCTGGTTTATTTACTACCAGAACGTGTTCATCTTCATACACGATATCGATCGGTGTTTCATCCAAAAGTACGGTTTCATGTTCTCCTTCAGCAGGAATCACAATGGTTACCTTATCATCCTTAGCTAGAGAAAACAAGACATTTTCTACTTGATCATTAACTTTGATTTGACCGCCTTGAAATTTTATTTTCGCTAACAGACCCTTTGAGATCCCTTTTTCTTTTAAAAAATATTTTACTTGCTGAGAATGATCTTTCTCATAATCCCATGTAAACTGCATATCAATCCTCACTAATAAAGGCATCTTTCACACGATGCCAAAAATGCATATGTCGATAAGAAGCAAAATGGATCCGTTCTTCTGCTATTCGATAATAAATTGAGCGGATATTTGCTTTTGCGACATTCAATTGATCAACCGTTACAAGATAATCTTCTGTATTTTCCAATTTTATTTCTAGCCATTCATCATGGGCAATCACGATCGGAGAACCCAAAGTACGAAACACTCGATTATTCAGTGAAGCAATCTCTGCCAACTGAAAGGCATTGATACTAGGATGGATCACAGCACCGCCGACACTTTTATTATATGCTGTCGAACCAGTAGGCGTAGAAATCGTCAATCCATCTCCTCTAAAACTTTCAAACAGCTCGTTTTTGATGTATACATCGGCTACCATCGTACGATTGGCCCGTTTAATCGTTGATTCATTCAGTGCTAAAAAATGCTGGTCCGGTGTTTCATCCAAATAACTGATCCGAACATCCAGCAAGGGATAACTAACACTTTGTTCCCGGTTCGTTCGTAAGCTGTCTACTAGTTCTTCCAGCTCGTAATCCCGCCAATCCGTGTAAAACCCTAAATGACCTGTATGCACGCCCAAGAAACGCACATCATTCAGACAATGACTGTAGTGATGGAACGCCGACAATAATGTGCCGTCTCCGCCGACTGAGATGACCAATTCTGGCTCATGATCATCTCGTTGAATCCCTGCTTGTTCTAAAAGTGCGTTCAAACGTTCTGTCACTTCTATAGTCTTTGCCTCTTTATTATGAACGATCGCTACTTTCATCCCCTGCCTCCTCTCTTTCGCTTTCTTTCTTCAAAAGCGTTCGATAGTAGACATCATCTGATTTTCCTCTTCCATGGGAGAATAACCGCTGTGCTTCTTGGATTTCTTCACGGATACTGGACATCTCTTCATCCAACTGATAGGCAGCTTCTGCCGCACGCTGAAGTCGTTCACTCATTTCTTCTGGAAAAACGCCTTGATATTTATAATTCAGCGAATGCTCAATCGTTGCCCAGAAATTCATCGCAAGAGTCCGAATCTGGATTTCCGCCAAAATTTTCTTCTCACCGCTGATCAGCTGTACAGGATACTCGATCACCAGATGATAAGAACGGTAGCCACTTGCTTTTTTATTTGTGATGTAATCTCGTTCTTGGAGAACTTTCATGTCTTTTCTTTTACGGATGATCTCAACAACTTGATGGATATCTTCTACAAACTGACACATGATCCTTAACCCGGCAATATCAGACATTTCTTCTTCTAAACGTCCCATTGGAATATGCCGTAATTGTGATTTTGTTACAATACTATCGACTGGCTTGACTCTCCCAGTGACAAATTCAATCGGGACATGTCGATTTTGTTCACGGAACTGTTTGCGGATCCCCCGCAGTTTCACTTTCAATTCTGATACAGTTTGTTCATATGGTGCTAAAAATGCTTCCCAATCTCGTTCCATAGCTGATACCTCTACTTCATTAACATTCATTGTTTATTCTACCATATATGCAAAGTTTTTTCGTACTCTTGATTTATGCATTGACCAAAAAAAGAAAATTAGGCAAAATAGACAAAAAGGAGTCGATCAAATGACACAAATGCTTGAAATCGAATATAAATCTATGCTGACAAAGCAAGAGTACGAGATATTCATCGCTCACTATCAATTAACAGATAAAGATTTCCGTGTACAGACTAATATTTATTTCGATACCGTTGATGAACAGCTGAAGAAACAAAATTGTGGCCTACGGATCCGTTTCGTTGGTCATCAAGCTGAATATACATTAAAAACACCTGCTGAAAAAGGGCGTCTCGAAACAACGGATACCTTTATAACAGAAGAAGCAGAAGCATTTATCTTCGAAAAACGTCTGCCTCGTTCAGGCGCAGTTTTTCAAAAACTTTCTGATTTGAATATCGATCCTGCTTCATTAATCCAAACCGGAAAGCTTACAACAAAACGGGCTGAATTCCCTATTGAAGAAGGACTTTTAGCTATTGATGAAAGCTGGGGAGACAATCTACACGATTTTGAACTGGAACTAGAGGTAGGGGATGCATCTGTGGGAAAAATTGCTTTTATAAATTTTTTAAAACGTTTTTCTTTACCTTATCGTCCTGCTAAGAACAAGATCCAACGTATGCTTGAAGCTAAAAATTAGAAACCTTTCATTTTCACAAGGCACTTGAGTTCATTTTTTTACTTTTTTCTGTTAAGTTATAGGATGTGAAAGAATCTAGTCACTAGTTGTATAGAATCTATTTTGGGGGAGATTCATATGATCGAAATCTATTTATTTGTTAATCCTTTAGGGGAATATTGTTTCGAAATGGAACAACAGTTATTACAATTTATCGAAGAAGAGTACGGAACACCATCAAAAGAAAAGATGCAATTTCGCTTTCTTCCTTTGGTCAATTTGCAGACAATTGGGGATGTCATGCAACAAAAAGGAATTTCTCAGAACAATCTTGAGGAACGTAATCACTTATTCTCAATGACTTATTCTGCAGCATTAGACTGCAAAGCGGCGCAGTTTCAAGGAAAGAAAAAAGGCCGCCGTTTTTTGATCAAATTGCAAGAAGCAGTCGGCTGTAATGACATACCATATTCTCAAGAACTTGCTGAATCCATATTTGAAGAAATCGGCGGCGATTTGAATATGTTTAAAGAAGATCGGCAGTCTGACTTCGTTAAAGAAGTATTCTTTTCTGATCAAAAAATTGCTCGGGAAATGGGCATCACAAAACACCCTTCTGCAGTCGTTTACAATTATGCCTGCGACCGTGATTTTGGTGTTTTAGTAGAAGTAAAAGGTACAAGTAGCCTTTGGAGAATCACAGAGCTGTGTAAAACAACAGATAACTCATATCAAGTTTTTAATGGTGAACATTTACATACAAATGATTCTCAGTTCCATTCAAGAACTAGCCATTTACACTTGCTTTCTAATTAAAAAAATACGTCGACTCCCTTACAAGAGAGCCGACGTATTTTTTTCGTTTCTATTCGAGAAAATCAAAAATAGAAAGCCTTATAAACGATCGATCAATTCTTCTAATTCATTTAGACGTTGTTCAAACATCGACATTGCATCTTCGATATATGCAGCCTGTGTCATATCAACTCCTGCTTTTTTCATTACTTCCACAGGATAATCGCTGTTACCTGCTTTTAGGTAAGCCAAGTAGTTCTCTAGTGCCTCTGGTTCCTGGTTTAGTATTTTCTTCGCCAGTGCTGAAGCAGCAGAAAAGCCAGTCGAGTATTGGAAAACATAGTAATTATAATAAAAATGCGGTATCCGTGACCATTCGAATTTAATTTCTGGGTCTTCTTCGACTGCTGGACCATAATATTTTGCATTCAATTTACCATAACTATCACTTAGGTATTCACTAGTCAATGGCACACCTTTTTCATCTTCCGTATGCATGAAATGCTCGAATTCAGCGAATTGTGTCTGGCGGAAAACTGTTCCTTTAAACCCATCCAAGTAATGGTTGAGTACATAAGCCCGTACACGAGGGTCTTTTTCTGTTTCCAATAAATACTCCGTTAGGATATTTTCATTCGTTGTCGAAGCAATTTCTGCTAAAAAGATGGAGTAGTCGCCGTACACATAAGGCTGGTTCGAACGAGTGAAATAACTATGAACACTATGTCCCATTTCGTGGACAAGCGTAAATAGCTGATCCAGCGTATCATGCCAATTCAATAAAATATATGGATTTGTGTCATAGCTTCCCGAAGAATAAGCACCGCTTCGTTTCCCTTTATTTTCGACAACATCGATCCAACGTTCAGAGAATGCTTTTTCTACGATGGCCATGTATTCTTCACCCATTGGTTTCAGTGCTTCTAAAGCTTTTTCTTTTGCTTCTTCGTACGTAAAGGTAATTGGAGCTTCCCCTAAGACCGGTGTATAAAGATCATACATGTGCAGTTTTTCCACTTCTAATAAACGTTTCCGTAATTCCATGTATCGATGTAACAAAGGCAAATGCTTGTTTACCACGTCTACCAAAGTATCGTATACACTTTCAGGAATATGATTATTGCTCAAAGACGCTTCTCTGGCAGAGCTGTAATTACGGACTTTCGCTTTAAAATTATGTCCTTTTATATGTGTGCCTAAAGTAGAAGCAAATGTATTTCTAAATTGTTCGTAAACACTGTACAATCCCTTAAATGCTGCTTCGCGTACCCTTCGATCCGTGCTTTCTAGCAACTGACCATACACGCCATGAGATAATTGGACTATTTCACCATTTTCTCCTTCAATCGTTGGAAAAACTAGATCTGCATTATTCAAAACAGCAAATGTATCACTTGAAGCATCAAAGATTTCACCTGCTCCAGCAAGAAGAGATTCCTGCTCAGCAGATAAGACATGGGCTCGATTATCTACTATTTGCTGGATATAATGGCGATAGACTTCCAATTTTGGTTCTTCTTTGAAATATTGCCAAATCTGGTCATCTGACAATTGCAATATTTCTGGTTCAAACCAGGAAACGGCTTCACTAACTTTCGAAAACAGACTGCTTGCTCTTGCATAAAGCGCTTGGTAATCTGTATTTCCAGTGTCTTGATCGTTTTTAAGGTGCGCATATACATAAATGACTTCAGTTTGGCGATAAACCCTCAATACGAATTCAATCGCATTTAAAAATTGAGAAGCGCCTTGATCAAGTGTTCCTTTGTGTTTTTCAGATTGTTTTAACTCTTCTGATAATTCCAAATATTTCTCATCAAACTCTTGGTCGCTTGAAAAGATCTTGGTCAAGTCCCAAGTTAAATTTTCAGGCAATTCTTCTCGTTTTGGCAACTGCTTTACTTCCATGAAATCCACTCCTTTTCTTCCCTTAGCTCTATCTATCAAAATAGATCATAGTCTAACATCCACATGTCACAGCATCTAACTTTTCTACTCATTCATGTGTCTGCTTCCATCAATTTTAGCATAACTAAATCTTGTTTTACATAGAAAACCGATTCCTAGCCTATTTTTATACTTACTATTTTTTCAAAGAAGACAAATGTATGCATTCGTTAAAAAACTGCTGATAGACCATCTCTTCATCAATCATAGGAAAAAGCCATTCCCTTTTATGTTCTTTTATTTGGCAAATCCATGAGTTGAAATCAGGAACTTTCTGGTTTTCCAAGGCTTCTTCGTACAACATTCGATAAAGAAAAACCTGTTCTTGTAAATAAAAGAAAAACCGACTTTTTTGATAGATCCACGATGATAGATGCAAAAGATGTTTATGACGCAAGTAGCATTGTTCTTGTATGGATACTGTATTCTTTTGCTTGTGAATAAGTTGGCGTGTCAGCCATTTCTTCCCATCTTCACTCACTTTTTCTATTTTTTTCATTTGGTTCATTTTAATTTCGTTACTAGTGAATATTTCTTTAAGGTCCCTACTAGAAAAAGTCCAGCAGCTACTGCAAAAGGAAATATGCCCTGATACAGTCTCTGTAATATGATGATACAAATAAAGCTTTTGTTTCTTGAGATCAGCTTTCCAGCAATGCACTCCTCTTTTTCTATTATAGTAGCAGCAACTTTTTTCTATCAATGAGAATTGCGATTGTCCAAGAAAAGAATTACCAAGTATCCACCATACTTGGTAACTGTTATTCAAATAATTTTGGGTTCTTTCAATAAATCTCTGGTGAGACAGTCTAGAACATTGGATTTCTATTGCTAGATTCGCCAACAAAATATCAGGCCTTTGCCGCAACCTCGGCAAATAGGCTTCCAAAAATACTGGTTCTACTGACTGTCCCAGCCAATCCATGAAGCATTCCTTTAACTGTAAGTGCTCTTTTGATTCTCTTTCACTAAAGACCGAACAGTTATCTGATTTTTGATGGGCAAAATGAGCACATTTTTTCTTTCCCTTTTTCAAAATCACTCTTTTTCGACAGCCACGACAATAATATTTCTTTCCTTTTTCTGCATGTTTAGCAAAACAGCACTTATTATATTCATTCATTGCAAGCAGCATTTTTCTCCCTCTGAACTTATTTACGTCTAAGAATTTATTTACACGAAAAAAGAGGGCGTGAAAAAGCTATTCTGCATCAAGTAATAAGAACAGCTAAACAAAAATAGTTCCCAATATTTTTCGTTTGGTTGGGCTTGTTACCGCAGATGCAAGCTTTTGAACACTATTTATACGAAAAAAAGACTGCGACACAATTTTTGTCACAGTCTCTTACTATAATGCTGATTTATACAAAATAAAATTTCGTTCGCTCGATAGCATTACGCGCCATCAGACATTTTCCATATTCATTCAATGTTTCTGGTGTACGATCGCTCTTTTCAGCAAACTCCAAAATTCGAGCAATCTGATTCTCTACATCCGCTTGGTTGAGATTTTCCATCCAGAAGTGAACGACTAGGTAATAGCGCTCTTCGAATAAATACAAATCAGTCCAAGCAGACTCTAGTTCGACATCTGTTGCAAGTTGGATCACTTGTTCAAAATCTTCAAAAGCAAAAGTTGCTTGTCTTTCCTGTTCTTCTAGGGCGCTTCCAGATAATTCTTCCTCCGGATCGCTGCCAATAATCTGCTGACGAAGAAAGTCACTCACATCTTCTGAATCAACAGTAGAATCTTCTGATTGAGAAATTTCTTCATCCGGAAGATTTTTACTGATAAACAGTTCTAATCCGTCTCCTTTTGGCAAAACTTGGAAAGTGACAGCTTCGCTTCCTCGGAACTCCTCTTCGATATCAACTTCTTCCAAAATACTATAAAAGAAATTTTCGATTTCTTTGTGATTGCCAAGTAAATCCAAAAATGAAACGCCCCGTTCCTCTAAATCTTCATGACCAATTAGTACACGGATCGTATTTTCATTAATATGTTCCATTTCCATTTTGCTACACCTCACTTTGCCACAATGTTTAATATAGATTCATTGTAGCGAAATCAGCTTAAATGTAAAGAAAAAAAATCTCGCTGTTAAGTGAATTTAATAAAACCAGCGGATTTTTCAACCTTTCAAGCTATCTTATTTAACTATAACATTTTTGGCAGACGAATACTATATAGCCGACTTTTCAGCTAATTTTTCCTCTCTATTTTTCGTGCAATCATCATCTTCTACTACCTTTTTATACATCTAATCAAGAATACTTTTTGTAAAAACAAAAAAACTTGGAAAAACTATCTTTGTAATAGTCTTTTCCAAGTTTCGTATTATCCTTCTATAATCCAGCCATCAATTGCGCTTGACGTAATTCTAATTGTCGTACATCGCGCGGTAGGAACCGACGAATTTCATCTTCATTAAAACCAACTTGCAGACGTTTATCATCAATCATGATTGGACGGCGAAGCAATCCAGGATTGTTTTGCACAAGTTCCAATAATTCTTGTAACGGCAGATCATCTAAATCCATGTTCAGTTTTTGGAATACTTTGGAACGTGTCGAGATGATTTCTTCTGTTCCGTCTTCTGTCATTTGTAAAATCGCTTTTAATTCAGAACTGTTCAATGGTTCTGAAAAAATATTACGTTCAACAAATGGAATCTGATGTTCTTGCAACCACGCACGAGCCTTTCTGCAGGAAGTACAACTTGGGGAAGTATATAATGTTAACAACGTGCACCACTCCTTTTCGTGATAAGAATCACTTTTTTGTAACAGAAGATCATAATAATCTCCCATCTGTTTCTATTATACATAATCAACTTTTAAATAGCTACCTTTTTTTCATAATTTTTTTAAAAAAATGAAAGTTATCTAAGGTTAATATACAGTAAAACCAGCATTCTCGCTTTTTTTATCATTTAAAAATTAGAGTTTTCAAATCTAATTCAAATTTTCTAAACATATGAAACAGCGTATAAAACTGTACTATTATTTTATCTCAAAAGCTAAATGAAACCGATTTCTTAAGATTTTTTATGTTTTTTATTTCTTTAATAGTAATGTTTTCTGTCATTTTAAATAATACTGTTCTTTATTATAACGCTTATTTTCTCTGTTATATAAGCGTAGTATTTTAAAGCAATGATTACTAAATAAAATTTACTATAAACAAATAAATCAAATAACGTTATTTTATGTTTGAATAGTTATATTGAGACTGTATTAAAAAAATAAATCTTTCGAAAATTCCACAGAGATTGCATTAAAATAAATCAATCGACTTCTACCATAATGATTAATTTGTTCATCAAACTTATTGACGTGTTTCACGATTTTTAGTGAAAAAAACTGAAATATAAAAACCTTATTCTGTCAAGGAAATAGAAATATAGTAAGAAAAACCTTTATTTATCAGCTTTTTTAGACAATTTTTTCTGTTACAATAGTCAAGGATTTGTGAAAAAATCAATGAAAACCGAAAGGCGTGTAAAATTTTGATTAAATCAGTTGTGTTTGATGTTGATGATACGATGTATGATCAGCAGCAGCCATTTCGAAACGCGGTCAAAAGAGTCGTTCCGCTTGTTTCAGATGCAGATATGCATCCACTATATATCCGGTTCCGCCATCATAGTGATGAAAACTTCCCAAAAGTAATGGCAGGAGATTGGACACTAGAATATATGCGAGCACATCGGATCAGCCAATCACTAAAAGATTTAGACTACCCTCATATTACGGAAGAAGATGGCCTCTTATTTCAAAAAATTTACGAGGAAGAACTTGATAATATCTGCTTGCATGAGGAGGTCAAAAAAACCCTCGATTTCTTGAAGGAAAAGAATGTCCCATTAGGAATTATCACAAATGGGCCGACTGACCATCAGACAAAAAAACTGAAGCAACTTCAATTGAACAATTGGATTCCTTCCCGCAATATGCTCATTTCTCAAGCAACAGGTTTCCAAAAACCAGAAAAAGAGATTTTTCAGCTGGCTGAGAAAGAATTTCATATGCTTCCAGAAGAGACCTTATACGTTGGCGATAATTACGACAATGATGTTCTAGGTGCAAAAAGTGCTAACTGGCAAGCGCTTTGGTTCAACCATCGAGAACGCAAAATTGAACAGACTCCAATTTGCGATATCGAGATTTCTTCTTTTGATCAGCTGTTAGAGACAATGAAGACAATCTTTGTATAACCTTTAAAAATAGAAATAAAAAAATGATAGCAAGGAAGCTGGGATAAAATGGAATCCCAGCCTCCTTGCTATTTTTTAAATCAAATAAACAATCGCTTCTTTAGAAAGACTTTCTTACCCATTACTGAACGCTTTTTCGAGTCTCTTACTCCTCGATTTCTCCTACACTTAAAATCATGCGGATGTCTTCTTCAGTCAGTTTCGTCAACTGTTCTTCATTACCTTGGATCACTTTTTGGAACAGTTCGCGTTTTTCTTGCTGGAGTGAATCCATGCGTTCCTCAATCGTTCCTTCAGAGATCATACGCCACACTTCTACCACATTTTTTTGTCCGATCCGATGTGCACGTCCAGCAGCTTGTTCTTCAATGGCAGGATTCCACCAAAGGTCATACAAGATGACCGTATCTGCTCCCGTGAGATTCAATCCAGTTCCCCCAGCCTTTAAGGAAATCAGAAAAACATCTTTTTCGCCAGCATTAAATGCGTCTACCATACTTAACCGATCTTGTGGTTTCGTACTGCCTCTTAAATAAAATGTCGAGATCCCTAGCTCGGCTAACTCTTCTTGCAAGATAGTCAGCATCCCTGTAAATTGAGAAAACAGCAAAACTCTTCGTTTGTTCTCTTTGGCAGCTACCAGTAGATCTTTTACTTGTTCGAGCTTGCCGGAACCGCCTTGATAATCTTCAATAAACAGACGAGGATCGCAGCAAATTTGTCGCAGTCTTGTCAGACCAGCAAGTATCCCGATCCGGTTTTTCTTGAATGCTTCAGAATCCATTGATGTGATTTCTTCACGCATTTGACGCAAGTAAGCTAAATAAACAGTTTTTTGTTCTTCTGTAAGTGCAGAATATAGATTCATCTCTGTTTTTTCCGGCAAGTCTTTCAACACAGTTTGTTTATCTCGCCGTAAAATAAACGGTCGAATCATTTGCGCAATTTCTTCTGCGGCAAGTTCCCTGAATTTTGTTTTAGTCGGGAAAAATCCTGGCATAATCGTTGCAAACAATGACCACAATTCTTCTAAATTATTCTCGATTGGTGTCCCACTCAGTGCAAACCGCTGAGGTACAGCTAATTCTCTCAATGCTTGTGCAGTTTTCGTACTGCTATTTTTGACCATTTGTGCCTCATCAAGAATCAAATAATCAATTTTTTGCGACTGATAATTAGCTAGATCCTGTCTTAAGCTGGCATAAGAAGTCACTCGGATATCTGTGTCTTTAGCCAGTAATTCTTCACGTTCTTTTTTATTCCCATTGATTACTTGGATACTTAAAGAAGGGGCGAATTTTCTCACCTCTGCCTGCCAGTTGTAAATTAAGCTCGCAGGCGCTACGATCAAAGCAGAGAAGCTTTTCCGTTCTTCTTTTTCCGAAAGTAAAAAGGCAATTGTCTGTAGTGTTTTCCCAAGTCCCATTTCATCGGCTAAAATACCGCCAAACTGATAATGACCTAACATCTTCAACCATCGAAAACCTTGCTTTTGATAATCTCTCATCGTTGCATTCAATCCTTTGGGAAGCTGCGCCTGGTATCTTTCTGGATGAATGAGATCTTGTACCATCGTTTGGAACGATTCACTAAAAGTAGCATTGCTTTTTTCCAATTGATTTTGAATGATCAATCCTTGATTTTTAGGTACATGGATCGTTCCTTCTTCTGTACGTATCGATTCCCGTAATTGTTGCAACACTTGGCTTGTTTGTTGAAATTCTTCTGAATCAAAAGAAAGAACCTGACCATTTTCTAATGTATAAAAAGCATCATTTCTCAGCAAGCTTTGCAGGACATGATCGATTTCTTGCTCCTCTATCCCTGTCACATCGAATCGAATATCGAGCCATGAACCGGTCTCGGTTACTTCGATTTTCGGTTGATGTTTATGCGCATCTAAATACAACTCTCGCAATTTTCTTCCAAGTCTGACTTCACCAAACTGACGGAAGACAGATAGTTCTGTGCGGAAAAAGGCATATAGTTCTTCCCCGCTTGGCAATGGACGTTCATAACCAGTTTCATTTTTCTGGTAGCGATACATTCTGAATAGATCAAGTACTCGTTTCTCTTCTACTGTGTCACGTAACACCTGAAAAGCCTGTTCTGTCGAGACCTCATGCTTCGGGTCAGTCGAATAGATGACTTCGCCATAGACGAAATCGACTCGAGCTTGGATTTTTCCTTTTGCTTTTCGGAAAAAGAAAATAAATTCGACGGGGATATCTGCTACTTCCTCTTCTACTGCAGGGGCAATAGCTACGTCGCCGATCTCTGAAAGCAGAGGGATAATCTCTTTAAACAAAGACGGTAATTCTTTTTTCTTGAACACTACTTCTGGTTTCTCCAATCGGCGAATCAATTGTTTCCAAGTTTGATAAACCGTTTGTTGATATTTCGTCAGAGAATAAAATGTCCCTTGGATAACTCCCCACTGATAATGCATAAAGAAAAAATCAAAATCATTCAATGCTTGCAGCAAATAATCTTCTCCAAATTTTTCCACTTTGAATGATAAAGGTTTGTTTTGATCGGAAAATTGTATTCCTTGATCGTTTTGTTCATTTATCTGCAGATGCAAACGTGTAGTCTGATTCATCTGCTCTAACAGGAAGCGGGCTTGTTCTACTGGGAGAAGCAGATATCTTTTATCTAGTTTTCCTTTGACTTGTAAGCCGTTCGTACCTAATAATTGATGCGTCTGAGCACTTCCTGCAAGATGCGTGAGTATTTTTTGATCTTCTTTTTGAAACGCCCGTTTATCTAGACGAAACTGGTACTGTTTATTAACAGTGTAAGTTTCTTTTTCTGTGTAAGCTTGTAAAAAATCATAGATGTTTTTTACGATATATGTTTTTTTCGGTGATGCCAATGAACCGATACGCAAGTAAAGTGCCAAAATAGAAAGCTCTGGGTGATACTGATTAGTCTCAATCGTTTCTACTTGGTATTCAATAATCAAAGGTTGCACCGCTTGAGGATTGTTTTGTGTTTTTAGACGAGAAAAACCTTTTGCAATGATTTCTCCCTCACTTGTTGCTTTTACCGGTTCTAGCATTGGCTGGTCTTTTTTCATGATACGAGATAGATTTTTCGACCGTAAATAAAGTTCCACAGCAACTGTATGCTTACAATATTTATGTTCCTCCCAATAGGGACATTGGCAGTAATCTATCTCTTTTGCTGTACCATCCAAATCAACCATATACAATTCACTGCCCAAGACTTCTGCATGCCACACGTTTTCTTCTTGGTCAGGGACAACCGATAACACTCGGCCTTCTTGCAAGTATTGACGTCCACGTGCAATGACTTTTTCTGGAATACTCCATTTCATAGTTACCAATCTCCCTTTTTATCCAAGTTGATAGCGTATTTTGCTTTGTCCGCTACCTTCTGTATCAATTCTTATTTGTTGTAATACTCGTTCTTTCAATTCCCTTACATGACTAATGATGCCGATCATTCTTCCTTCACTTTCGATCGTTTCTAAAGCTTCCATTGCCATTTCCAAAGCTTCTTCATCTAATGACCCAAATCCTTCATCAATAAACAATGCATCGATTGCTACACCACCAGCTTGTGTCTGGATCACATCGGCAAGAGCTAATGCTAAAGAAAGTGCTGCAATAAAACTCTCACCGCCAGACAGGGTATGCGCACTTCGAGACATACCTGCCTGATCATCATAGATATTGATTTCTAATCCGGTTTTCCCTCGATAACTGCCAATGGTATCCGCTAGCTCAAATTGATAACGATTTTTCGTTAAACGTTGGAGATGATCATTTGCTACTTGTAACACTTCTTGAAGATAAACCTGAAGCACATACCGTTCCAAACTAGTCTTCTTAGGATTTTCTCCGTTGAATGTTTGCGAAAGCTGCTGTAATTGCGTAAGCTCATCTAATTTCGTCTGGCTTGTGTGATAAATCGAAAGACATTCATCGTAGATTTTTTGATTACTAATTTTTTGTTCTTGTAAACCGTATATCTTTTCTTGCTTTATTTCGATCATACGTCTTATTTCTTCTAACTGTTGGCTGATCTCTTCTGTATCTGGGAATGTCTCAGTTAGCTGGATATTTTCTAATTGACGCAGCCGGTCAGCTGTCACTAATTGCTCTTCATGATAAGAAGTAACTGTACGTTGGTTTTCTTTATATTGTGCTTGCTGTTGTGCAAATGCACAGATTTCTTCAATTGTTGAAAAATACGACTGGCTTTCTAACTTTTTAGCTATTCTTTCTTGTTCCTTTTCTATTTTTTCATCTATTTTTTCTATTTGTTCATGTTGAAGATCAAGCTGTGTCCGAAGCGTATGAAGATCTTGCAACAATTGCACTCCTGCTTTCTGCTCAACAGCTAGTTGATTCGAGTCTTCTTCTAACTGTTTTTCAAGTCGTCGTATCTCCTCTTCTAAACAGTTACTATCCGTATCTTGCAATTGTTGTTCTAAACTTTTGATTTCTCCTTGCAGTTGCTGGAGCTGATTATTTTTTTCTGTCTGCTGCTGTTTGTAGACAGCTAATTGTTGTTCGAGCTTTTCTGCTTGTTGTCTTATTTCTTCCAGCTCTATTCTTGCATTGGCCATCTTGCTTTTTCGTCTATCTAAAGATTGTTCGATTACTACAAGAGCTGTTTTTGTTTTTTGTTCTGTTATCTCAGGAAATGCCTTTTTCAAAGCCTGTTGCAAGTGTTCTTCTTGTTCAGCCAATTGTATATTCGTTGCCATGATTTTTTGTTCTAAATCTGATAATTGTTGTTGAAGATTATTTTCATGTGCTTCACTTTTGGCAATGATTTGCTGAGTTCTTTCTACAGCAGACTCAGCTTCTGCCAGTTGTTGTTCTACTTTTAAGATATCTTCCTTATTTGGCTGTTCGTGTTTTGATTGTTGTATGGGGTGTTCCGTTGATCCACAAACAAGACATGGCTCCCCTGGACGCAAAAAAAGCTGAAGACGAGCAATTTGCTGCTTTGCCCATTGGCTTTTCAGCTGTTCTGCTTGTTCTGTCTGTTCTTTCAATAGCTGACTATTTTTTGTTATTTCTTCAGTTGCTTTTTTGAGTTCTTCTCTTATCTGTGCGAGCGACCCAGTGTCTTTTGCTTTTTGTTTTTCTATTTCTTGCTGCTTTTCATCTAGATATTTTAACTGTCCAAAAGCAAGACGATCTTCTTGCAGTTTTTCCTGATCCAGTAAATTTTCTTGAAGAATTCGAGTTCTTTCCTGATAGATAGCGAGATTTTGATACAGCTTCTCGGCATTCAATTCTTCTTTATCCAATGAAATTGTTAATTGTTCTGCGTCTTGTTTTTTACTACGTAAGGATTCGACAATTGGCACCATCATCTGTTTGTTTTGCAGTTTTTGAGCAGCTTCTTTGATTTTTGTTTGTCGGCGTACGCGGTTTGCTTCATTTTTTTGCCACTCTTCATAATTCTGCGTAGTCATCGCTAGTTTCTTTGTTTGCTCACTACTTTTTTGTGACAGTTCTATTTTTTCAGCTTTTATTTCTTGTAGGCGCTGGATTGGTTCGACTAATCGTTGCGTAAATTCATAATACCCAATCCATCGTTTCTTTTCCTCTATTTCGTCTTTTTGAGCAGCTAATTCCTTTTGCTTGTTTATTAATATCGTTTTTTCTTCATAACTTTTTTTCAAGCTTTCAAAACGATAGTAGGAATTTTCTAGTTGCTTTTGTTTTTCCTGAAGTTCCGTTAGAGCTTCTTTTTCTTCCGTGATTTGTTTTTCGAGTATTGCCTGATGGTTTGTCCATTGGGCTAAAACGGCTTCAAACCCTGCTGCTGGTTCCTCTTCTTTGACTAAAACAAACCTTTTTTGCAGAAGATGCAGCTCTTGCTCTAAATGATCCAATTTTTGTTGCTGTTGTTTTGCTTTTTCTTTTAATCGCTCATTGAACTGTTGGAAAAATTGAGTACCGAATAAATGACGTAAAACAGTCTCTTTATCACTGCTTGATGAAACCAAAAAATTACGGAATTCTCCTTGGGGTAGTAAAACGATTTGAGAAAACTGTTTCGCATCGAGATTCATCAGTTCTCTGATCAACTGATCTGCTTCTGTACGTTTTGTGATTTGTTTTATTTCTTTTCCTTTCCCATCAAAAATGGTCAACGTTACTTTGGCTGCCTGTTTTTTTGTTCCGTTTCCTTTTCGTTTTGCTAAAACTTGTTCTGGTTTTCGTTCGATTTCATAGCTCATCTGCTGATGTTCAAAAGAAAAAGTCACGCTTGTTTCTTCGTCTGGTGTAGCAAACAAAGAACGCATCTCTTTTCCAGAGCGAAGTCTTCCGGAAGTTTCACCAAAAAGTGCGAAGGTGATCCCATCAAAAATCGTCGTTTTGCCAGCTCCTGTCTTCCCGCTGATCAAAAAAAGCGGTGCTTCTGTCAAACGTGAAAAATCTACGGTCTCATTGATAAAAGGACCAAAATTTTTAAGTTGTAATTTTTTCGGTTTCATTCTTGATCATTCCATTTCCATGATTTCTTGCAACGTTTCTCCGAGCCATTTTTCTTGGTTTGCAGTTAGCTGTTCTTCCGTCATTTCACTAAAAAATGCTTTTGCTAATTTTTGAGGATCTTTCATTTCTAGTACTTTCCGTTTGCGCTTTGTTTGTTCTGCTCGACCGTTTGCCCGTTCAATCCCCAAAATACGAGGATATATTTGCCGAAGCTGGTTCATCATATTCGGGATGATCGTTCTGTCAGTGAGATAGATATGGATGTAATTCTCCCGATTGACGGACTGATAAAAGGCAGGGTCCAGCAATTCTTTGAAACTCGCTGTTATTTCTTCAATATCATGCAGGGGTTCGATCTCCCTAAAATTCAACTCCAGGCCTGTTGTCAGGTCAACGATCCATACGCCTTTTTTTTGGTTGATCTCAGATAAAGAGAATTTCAATGGGGAACCGCTATAGCGAGCATTATCCTGTCTCAAAGCAGCTTGATTATGCAAATGTCCTAGTGCTACATAATCAAACGGTGTAAGTAGTTCACCAGGGATCGAATCCAACCCGCCTACTTCGATTTTCGTTTCCGAATCAGATTTTACACTTCCCATTACAAAAAAATGGCTAATCAATACTTGTTTTTTTTCTGAATCAAATAGCTCCTGCATTTTATCTATCACCTTGGCTACCGCTTGCTTGATCGTTCGGATATTGTCATCTTCAAAATATAATCTCGCTGCAATTGGTTCAAAGTAAGGAAGAAAGAAAAATTGTACGTTTTTAAACTCGACTGGTTCAAATGCTTCTGCTAGCTGTGTTCGCAAAAAATAGTTCGAATAACTGAACCATGGCGTACCCGCTGAAAGTCTCGTACTGCTATCGTGATTTCCTGATATAGCAAAAATCGGGATCTTTTCCTTTAAATTCCAATCGACCATCAATTCATTGTATAATTCTACGGCATCAACAGCTGGGACACTCCTATCATATAAGTCTCCGGCAATCACGATTGCCTCTACTTTTTCTTCTTTCGCGATATCTAGTATAGAAGATAGTACATGACGCTGGTCTTCAATCAAGTCATAACCTTGTAGTTTTTTTCCGATATGCCAATCGGCTGTATGTAAAAAACGCATTCAATCACCTCAAAAAATGTCCTTCTAATTATTATAACACTTTGATCCATTACATGACACCTGTCTTCTATTTTACATATTGGAACGCAAAAAGAGGGCAGACTTGACGTCTCTCCCTCGTTTTCATTGAAAAGTCTGAACTGAACAGGACAGTAGATTCAAAAGACCGCCCACGCATAAACTTATCATTTTATTTTTTTTTGACTTCATATTTGAAATCAGGGTTCACTTCTTTGTCCAATTTGTCAAAAGCTGCTTGTGTTCGTCGTTCGATCTCCGCCATACCTTCTTTATCCGTTTTCTTGATATCTGATAAGTCGATTGGTTCGCCGAAACGCACTGTCACTCTCTGACGCTTGAACAGATCCCAAAGTGTCAACGGACCTTGATATACAGCTGGCACGATTTTCGCTTTAGACATTCTGGAAATCAATGCCATTCCGCCTTTAAGTTCTGTAGCATGTCTTGTCCCACTGGGAAACATGATCAAACTCAAATTTGTCGATTTCAAAATCTTTACAGGTGTTTTAATGACGCTTGGTCCTGGATTTTCTCTTTTAACTGGAAAAGCATTGGATCGAGTTAATATAAATCGCAGAACTGGATTTTTGAACAGTTCTTCTTTTGCCATAAAGCTGAATTCCTTGGGTGCTGCAGCTACCGCCAGATATAATGGGTCCCACCAAGTACGATGGGGAGCAACTAGTATGTAATTCTCATCTTGCGGTAAAACTTCTTTATTCTCATAGCGGGCATTTCCATTAACTAAGGCTAATAGTACTCGAACTACCCCGCGCATAAATCGATAAAACATAGTCTCTTCCTTTCCCTTCTTATGGTCATAGTATGCATAAAAAATAGAGGTTTGACAAGCCACCTTGGTTCTTTTTAATAAAAATAGTATAATACAGACGACTATTTTTTTCATTTTGGAGGGAATCCATGCTTCACGAAGACGAACGAATCGACCAATTATACGCAGAAGATATCAAGATTATCCAAAGTTCCAAAGTGTTTTCTTTTTCTTTAGATGCTGTGCTGCTTGCTCACTTTTCCCGTGTACCAAAAAAAGGGAAGATTGTTGACCTTTGTGCAGGAAATGGCGCAGTTGGACTTTTTTTAAGTAAACGAACCCAGGCGGCTATCGACGCTATCGAACTTCAACCTCGTCTAGCAGACATGGCAAGACGTAGTATCGCGCTTAACCATTTAAATGAACAAATGACCGTCCACACCATCGATCTGAAAGACAGCTTATCTGTCGTTCGACATAATTCTTGTGACTTAGTCGTCTGTAATCCACCTTATTTCAAAGGGCTGCCAACAAATAAAACGAACCCTAATAAACACCTGGCAATCGCCCGTCATGAGATCCATACGACGTTAGAAGAAGTGATCGATATTTCAAGTAAGCTACTAAAAACAAATGGACGCTTTACTATGGTCCATCGTCCTGATCGGTTCTTAGAAATCATTCAGGTCATGGAATACTATCGAATTGCACCTAAAAGGATCCAATTTGTTTACCCAAAACCTGGAAAAGAGGCAAATATTTTGTTAGTTGAAGGAATCAAAGAAGGCAAATTAGACGGATTCAAAGTCGCTCCACCATTGATCACTTACAATATGGATGGAGAATACACTGCAGAGATTCGTGAGATGCTCTATGGCAAATGAACATTATTTTTACGTATTATTCTGTAAAGATCAGACATTTTATGGTGGATATACAACCGATCTTTCTAGACGATTAGAGGAACATAACAATGGTACTGGTGCTAAATATACTCGTCTTCAAAAAAGAAGACCTGTTAAGATGATCCATGCAGAAGTATTTTCTTCAAGAAGCGAAGCAACAAAAGCAGAAGCTGCATTCAAAAAACTCACCCGAAAACAAAAAGAACGTTATTTACAGACACACTCAACCGTTTTGCTTCCTGAATCTATATGAATGTTAAAAACACGATAAATATAAAAAAACTTCAGGCAAAAACAAATGTTTTTGCCTGAAGTTTTTTGTAGCTATCATTCTGTCACGTTTGTCTCACTGCTGTTCGTACTTGAACTTCCTCCTAGCAAGGCTTCGCTGACTAAGTGAATGTAATGTGTCATCCCTTCAGGATTTGGATGGACTTGATCATCATAAAACCAGTCACTATGGTCATTACTGTAGCTGTACCAATCAATCAGCGTCATATTGTCGTATTTTTTCGTCATCTGTTCAAGCATCGCATTCACGTCATTTTGCCAGCGCTTCGTCGGTACTCGGACATTGACCCAGTATACTTTTCGATCACCGATTGCATCCATCACACTATCAAACTGAGCTTCCGAGAATGAGCCATTCGTTCCTAGTCCAATCAGAACAGTGTCTTTCAACAAATCTTGTTCCTTTAATTTTTCAATGTACGGTACACTGGCATATAATTGTCGTCCGACATCTCCATCTACCACTACTTTTGGATAAAGTTCTTGTAGATCCGTTGCAGCATCCAACATAACTGAATCACCAAATGCCGTTAGTTCTAATTTTTGTGCCTTATTCCCTTGTGCCTTGGACAACTCGTACTTATCAAGGATCGCTTGGTCAACCGAACTAGTGGTGTTTTCTGAATTGTTTCTGGTTTCTTCTGCTAATTTTTTACTTTCAGCGATTTTTGCCTGCAGTTGTTTTTGATCGGCTGTTACAGCGTTTTTCGGTGCCGTAACGAAACCAACGAGTGCAATTGCTACAAGTAATGTGCCTGGAACAACCCATGGTTTGCTCTTACTGATGATCGGTTTGCTGAACCATCCTTTCATCACTTGGAATGTACGACCATAATCAAAACGTGCTAGCGGACGCTCCACATATCGATAAGAAAGTTCACTGATGATTAGAATCAATGTGATTTCCACTAAAGTATGCAACAAAACATGATCGGCAATATCAGTCACCTTTGCTTCATAAAAAATCATAACTGGAAACTGATACAGATAAATGCCATAGCTTCGTTTACCAATCCAAGTAAATACTGGATTTGTCAGCCATCGATTCAAACTTGCTCCAGGGTGTGCTGTCACTGCAACTAGCACTACGCATAACAGACTCACTAGGAGCATTCCTCCGTAATAGATGAAATTGTAATGATCATCTAAAAAGAAGAAGCAAAGAATCAGTGCCAAAAGCGAGATTCCTCCAGCGATATTCAGAATATTTTTCGCTTGTTTCGGGATGTTTTTCTTTAAACGCGTACTTGGCCAAACAAACGCAAGCGCACTTCCCAACCATATAGAAAACAGACGAGTGTCGGTACCGTAATAAACACGGGTTGGATCGCCTCCTGGTGTATACAAGATCATCATCAAGATGGCGGAGAGGAAGGATGTACCTAACACAGTATAAAAGATCCATTTTCTTTTACGAACAAATACCATCAACAATACAAATAAGATCGGCCAAACCAAATAGTTTTGACCTTCTACTGCTAAAGACCAGATATGCGTAAACGGTGACTCATTAGCAAATCGATCGAAATAAGATAAACCGTTATTGATTTGCCACCAGTTGTTGACATACAGTAAGCTGCTGACCACAACTCCTCGAAGATTGTTTAACAGCCCTCGCTGAAACAAAGTGATATAAGCCGAAGCTGTCACAAGCATAAAAACAAGTGCCGGATAGAGTCTCTTCATTCTTCTGACATAAAATTGCCAAATATTGATTTTTCCATTTTGTTCCCATTCCTGCCGCAGCAGATCCGTGATCAAATAACCAGATACGACGAAAAAAATCGGAACGCCCAAATAGCCGCCTTTCATACTAGTTGGCAGAAGGTGATAGAAGATAACACCCACCACAGCTAATGAACGGAGCCCATCAAACCCAGTGATGTAGCGGCTGTTTTTTAACCTTTTTTGTTTTTCCATTCAATATTCCAACTTTTCATAAACTTTTTTCATTCGTAATATACGGGTATTAAGTGAAAATAGCAAGTAGAATCGTGTCCTTTCTCTACTATTTTTTTCTATCATCCCATAAATTTAAAAAAATAAACATGCTTTTTTTCAACTTTAAGAAAATTTCAAATAAAAAAGCAGTTTTTCTTTGCTGATTCTACTATGGTAGAAAAAAACTGCAGACAAACGAACGTCTGTCTACAGCAGTATTTCATGAATCTTTGTCAAACTCGATTTAAATGCCATCCTCATAGAAACGACCAAGTATCTGGACGTTTTCTGCAATACTTACAAAAGCTTGTGGATCAGAAGCTTTCATTGCTTCTCTAAGTAGAGGCAGTTCGTATCGTGTAACGATCGTCATCAATACTGTCTGCTTATCATGCTTATAAGCACCTTCTGCTTCATTGATGATCGTGATCCCTCTACGCATACAGTTTTGGATTTCATTTACTACTTTTTCTGGATGTTTCGTTACGATCATTACCTGCATCTTCTTTTGTTTAGTATAAACGACATCAGTTACTTTTCCACTGACGAAAATAGACAACGTACTGTAAAACATATATTGCCAGCCAAATAGAATTCCGGCAACAAAAACGATCAATGCATTGAAGTAGATCGAAATAGAACCAATCGACTTTCCTGTTTTTTTACGAATCGTGATACTCACGATATCTAGACCGCCCGATGATAGGCCGTTTCTCAACGCTAGCCCAATACCTAGTCCCATCACAGCCCCCCCAAACAACGCACAGATGATTGGATCAGTAGATAGGACTGTTTCCGGTAAAATATGGATACAAAGGGAGGTCAAAGTGACTGTGATAAAAGTGAAAATTGTAAACTTCTTCCCGATTTTTAACCACGCCAATACAAACAAAGGTATATTCAGTAAATACAAAGTTGTTGATACCGGTACTTCGAATCCTATCAGTGATTTTGACAAAGTCGTCAAAATCTGAGCTAGACCAGTAATACCACTTGAATAAATATGTCCTGGCTGATAAAAGAAATTCAATGCGACTGATGCGATCAACGCATAAACGATAGATACCGAAAGCTTGGTCGTGTAATCATGATAAGCCCAATTTTCGAATGTTTTTTTCATGGAAAAGCCCCGCTTTATATGTTATGGCTTCATTATAAAGTGTTTTTCAATTAAATCAAGGTTGTCAAAAGAAGCGTATTCGACAAATCCTTTTTACCTTTTTATCGGCTATTCTTCTATATTCGTTACATCAATATTCAATTCGAACAATTGTAAAGGCGAAACCATACTTGGTGCATCACTCATCACATCTGCTGCTTTTCCGTTTTTAGGAAAGGCAATGACTTCACGAATATTATCTTCTCCGGCTAATAACATTGCAAAACGGTCCAATCCTAATGCAATACCGCCATGTGGAGGGAATCCGTAATCTAAAGCTGTTAACAAGAAACCAAATTGTTCTTCCATTTGTTCTTTTGTAAAGCCTAGAGTTTCTAGTACTTTTTCTTGAAGCTCACGAGTATGAATACGGATAGAACCTCCGCCTAGTTCATAACCGTTCAAGACGATATCATAAGCTTCTGCATAGACTTTTGCAGGGTCTTCAGCCAATAACGGGATATCTTCTTCTTTTGGCATCGTGAATGGATGGTGAGCAGAGACATATCGACCTTCTTCTTCTGAAAATTCAAATTGTGGCCAATCAGTTACCCATAAGAAATTGAATTTCGATTCATCAATTAGTCCTAATTCTTTTCCTAAACGTGTCCGGATAGCACCTAATGCAGCAGCGACGATTTCACTTTTATCTGCGCCAAACATCAGCAAGTCACCTGGTTTTGCATCTGTTGCTTTAATGATTGCTTCTGTTGCTTCTCCCATGAATTTAGCAATTGGACCTTTCAATCCGTCTTCTTCTACTTTCAGCCATGCAAGCCCCTTAGCTCCGAATTGTCCTACATATTGACCTAACTGATCCATGTCTTTTCGTGAGTAGCGATCTGCAGCGCCTTTAGCATTCAATGCTTTCACGACACCGCCGTTTTCAAGAGCCATTTGGAAGACTTTGAATTCTACTTCTTTGACTGTATCGCTTAGATCGATCAATTCCATGTCAAAACGTGTATCCGGTTTGTCGCTGCCGTAGCGAGCCATTGCTTCATCATAGGTCATACGAGGAAATGGCAATGTGACTTCGATACCGCGAACTTCTTTCATTACCTTCGCAATCAATCCCTCTGTGTAAGTTTGGATTTCTTCTGCTGTTAAGAACGTTGTTTCAATATCTACTTGCGTAAATTCAGGCTGACGGTCTCCACGTAAATCTTCATCGCGGAAACAACGAACGATTTGATAATAACGGTCGAATCCAGCATTCATCAGCAATTGTTTAAACAATTGAGGAGATTGCGGCAACGCATAGAAATGTCCAGCATGGACACGTGAAGGAACTAGGTAGTCTCTTGCGCCTTCTGGTGTAGATTTCCCTAGGTAAGGTGTTTCGATATCGAGAAAGTCATTATCATCTAAATAATGACGAATCGCTTTTGTTGTCGCATTTCTTAATTTGATGTTTTTAGTCATTTTTGGACGACGCAGATCCAAATAACGATATTTCAAACGTATTTCGTCACTGATTGCTTGATCATCTTCAATTTGAAATGGCGGGGTTTTTGCTTGATTCAAAATCACGATTTCACTTGCAATCACTTCGAATTCACCAGTGGCCATTTTAGGATTTACTGCATTTTCTCCGCGTCTTCTAACTTCCCCAGTCACTTCGATCACGTATTCACTGCGACATTTATCCGCGATTTCCCATGCTTCTTTGTTGATTTCAGGATTAAAGACGATTTGAACGATTCCTTCACGATCACGTAGGTCGATAAAGATTACTCCCCCAAGGTCTCGTCTTTTTTGTACCCATCCTTTTAATGTAACTGTTTGTTCTAATTGTTGTTCGGAAACTAATCCGCAATAGATCGTTCTTTGTGCCATTTATTTTTTTCCTCCTACTCGAATAAAGTCATTTCATCATAGACTTCATCAAAATGTTCATATATCTCTTCTAATGGAAAACTTTTTTCTTTTCGGCTTGCCATTGCTTTGACATTAATCGTTTGACTAGCAAGCTCATCTTCACCGATCACCAATACTAATTTGGCATTCGCTTTATCTGCTGTCTTAAATTGCGCTTTTGCTTTACGGTTCATGAAGTCGCGGTCAGCTGAAAAACCAAAGTTTCGAATCGCTTGGACCACTTTCAATGCTTCGATATTTGTTTCGTCTCCGAGTACGACCACGTAAGCATCCAACTCATTAAATGCAGGGATAACTACTTCCTCTGCCTCCATAGTCAAGAGTAATCGCTCGATACCCATTGCAAATCCGAAGCCAGGTGTTGAAGGACCACCTAGTTCTTCCACTAGATTGTCATAACGTCCGCCTGCGCAAATCGTTGCTTGTGCCCCCATTTTTGGTGCGTCACTCATGATTTCAAAAATCGTATGTGTGTAATAATCTAGTCCGCGAACCATATTACTGTCGATTTCATAAGGAACAGCCAATGCATCCAGCATGGAAACAACGGTATCAAAATGTTTTTGAGCAGGCTCGCTTAGATAATCTAAGATAGATGGAGCTTCTGCCACAAATTTTTGATCTCGTTTGTCTTTACTGTCCAATACGCGTAATGGATTTTCATGAAGGCGGCGTTTAGAGTCTTCACTCAGCTCTGATTCAAAAGGTAAAAGATAGTCGATCAATGCTTGACGATAGGCTTGACGCGTTTCTTTATCACCTAATGAATTGATGACTAGCCGGATTTGCGTGATCCCCAACTGTTTGAAGAAATCAAGTGCCATCACCATGCTCTCCACATCAGTTGCAGGGTTTTCTGATCCAAATGCTTCTACTCCGATTTGATGGAATTGACGTAACCGTCCTTTTTGAGGGCGTTCGTAGCGAAACATTGGTCCCATATAAAAAGTTTTGAACGGTTTCGCATACTCTGGGCCGAACAATTTATGCTCAACAAAAGAACGAACGATTGGTGCTGTACCTTCTGGTCGAAGCGTCACATGGCGTTCCCCTTTGTCATAAAAATCATACATCTCTTTTGAAACGATATCCGTTGTATCCCCTACACTTCGGGATATCACTTCATAGTGTTCAAAAATCGGTGTACGCATTTCATTATACTGATAATCTCTGAATAATAAACGTGCTGTTTCTTCGACAAACTGCCATTTTTCTGATTCGCCTGGCAAAATATCATTTGTTCCTTTTGGTCTTTGGAAACTCATAGTTTTCTCTCCCTTTCTTAGCTATGTAAATAAAAAAATCACCCTTGTTCATCATGAACAAGGGTGAATGAAATTCATACACGGTACCACCTAATTTTGAAAGATTTCTCTTTCCTCTTACGAATAACGCTCGTACGCGGGACGGCTTTTCACTCGTCCATCTCCAGAGTGTCTTTAGGCTAATGAAACTTTAGATCATTTTCAGCCTCGATGATCCTCTCTTGTAAAGTTTCAAAAACTTACTCGCTCTTTCATTGACATTCGATATTACTTATAACCTACTAAAAACCAGTCTCAAAGTCAAGAGATATCTGACTATTTCCCCTCACAAAAACGTTTTAGTTCAGCTTTTTGGTATTTTGCTTTAGACTAGACAAAAAGGAGGAATCAGCTATGGCAGAAATAAGAATCGGACATTCACAAGTCTACGCAGAACAGCTTGGATTAGGAGCAAATGCCGTTGGAGGACATAATCTTTTTGACGGTTTGGAAGATGAGACAGGAAAACAAGTAGTTCGTACAGCTTTGAATAGCGGGATCAATTTGATCGATACCGCTTATGCTTACGGAAACGGCCGTTCCGAAGAACTGATTGGCGAGGTACTGAAGGAAAAAGAATATGATCGCTCACGTGTCGTCATCGCTACAAAAGCTGCTCATGTACCAAATAAAGGGCGAACATTTGATAATTCTCCTGAGTTTCTCAAACAATCGGTGGAAGATGCACTAAAACGTCTGCAAACTGATTACATCGACATTTTTTATATCCACTTTCCGGATGAAAGCACACCAAAAAATGAATCAGTTGCTACATTGCACGAATTAAAAGAAGCAGGAAAAATCCGAGCAGTCGGTGTGTCAAACTTCACGTTAGAACAATTGAAAGAAGCGAATGCAGATGGATATGTCGATGTAGTAGAAGATAAATACAGTTTGATCCATCGGCAGGCTGAAAAAGAATTATTCCCTTATCTTGAAAAAAACAAAATCAGTTTTGTTCCCTATTTTCCTCTTGCTTCCGGTTTGCTGACAGGAAAATATGAACTTGGTGAGGAAAAACAATTTGGTGAAGGAGATCCTCGAAAAAGAAATCCAGATTTCCAAGGAGAACGTTTCAGAGAAATTTTAACCGCTGTCGATGTACTTCGCCCCATTGCTAAAAGATACCAAGCCACTCCTGCGCAACTTGTTTTAGCTTGGTACATGAAGAATCCACGAGTGTCTGTAGTTATACCTGGAGCTAAGCGTCCAGAGCAAGTATCTGACAATGTCCAAGCTTTAGATTTGCATTTATCCAATGAAGATTATCAAACCATTGATGAAGCATTTCGTGGATTTTGATCAATTGACCTTATCAATTTATAGTAATATGAAAAAAGGAAGATCAGCACTGTTTGATCTTCCTTTTTTTCGATAAGTTTATGCTAATCTAATTCTTGTAAAGTAGCGCTCGGCTATTCGGATAAGTCGGAAACTGATTGAATGGAATCGTCCAATCTTGTTCAGGTACAGAGAACTCAAACTTATTTACTAGCTGATCGGAAAACACACGTAGACTATGAAGAGTGATCCATTCTCCTGCACAGCGATGCATTTGTCGAAAATCTCCCCCGCCTTGTGCAATCATCTCATATTCTTCTTTATAGGAAATATCTTTTGCTTTTCCTACATACCGTTTGATCATAAAGGAATCTGGCGCTTCAACTGTTCGTTCATCATGGTCTGTTCCATATAAATCTAAAATAACCCAACTGCCTTCTGGTATACGATAACCATCTACTTCTACTTCTTTCAGCGAAATCGCAGGTAGCATTGGGAAGAAAGGATAATAGCGTCTCATTTCTTGAATAAACGGATCTTGTAACGTCGAAAAGTCATTTTTTAATTGCTGATACAAATCTGGTCTACTGAAAAGTGCATGTCCCATCAATGCCGCCCACACAGTTAGAGCAACCGTTGGACGGATGATGTTCAATAATTCAACAGCTGCCACTTCCAGAGGTAAAAGCTGACCATCTAAATCTGTGGCATTGGCAAAAGCATATAATGCCACATTTTCTTTTCCAGCCACAGGATTTTGTCGAGCTTCTTCAATCAAGCCTTGCGCCCATTTTTCTGATTTTTTGCGATTTTCGACACCTTTTATGTGATCAATCGGAGAAGTAAACGTTCCGCTGATCATAGAGATTTGATATTCTGCTAATTTTTCGACCTCATCTTTAGAAATCGCTGATAAATTGATACCTGCCCACTCGCAAATAGATGTAAAGAAAACCATCTTACTTAAATCAAATAGTTCAAATTGACCATGCTGTGCTTCAAGTGCTTGTGTCAGATTCTTATCTAAGATACGATGATAATCTTCCATTCTTTCCGGTGTCATTAGATCCATAAAAATATTTTTCCGATGGTGATGAGCAGCTCCATCCAAAGTCTGTACTCCACCTTGACCAAAAAGTGTCTTCAATACTAATTTTGGCATAGCACCTTTTCGTTTGAAATTCCTTGGATCATAAAATACTTTTGCTGCTGATGATCCGTAGATCGTGATAGCTTCTTTATTGAAAATCTTTGCTTTGACGACGGGAGCGTCCGCTTCATGGCGTAACTCCTCCAACATGTTGTATCCTTTTTGATACAATTTTTTTAAATCTGTGATTTTGATATCTACTACTGGTACTTCTTTCATCTTCAGCAACCTCCTATAAAAAATAACTTGTATAATTTAAGCTTAACTTTTTTTCCGACTGCTGACAAAAGAAGCGCTTTTTGCAGACAAAAAAGCCACTTAAGTTAGAGTTTATCAGTCTAACTTAAGCGACGTGTTTCATAGTTTTTACTAGTGAAAACCAGATTACTTTATTTGTTTTTAGAATCAATAATGATCGTTACAGGTCCATCATTGACGAGAGAAACCGACATATCTGCTCCGAATTGTCCGGTAGCGACTGTGATGCCGCGACTTCTGATTCCTTCATTGAATGATTCGTATAAAGGAATAGCTGTTTCTGGTCGTGCGGCTTCCACAAAGCTTGGTCGATTTCCTTTTTTCGTATCCGCAAACAGTGTGAATTGAGAGATACTTAAAATTTGTCCTCCCACATCTTCTACACTAATATTCATTTTTCCTTGTTCATCTTCAAAAATACGCATTTGTGCAATTTTTTTTACCAGATAGTCCACATCTTTTTGCGTATCGGTTTCATGAATGCCTAATAAAACAAGTAGGCCGTAGCCAATTTTTCCAATTTCTTGCTGATCGACTGACACAGCAGCTTTACTTACCCGTTGAACAACTGCTCTCATATCTGTCCTCCTATCCATTCGTCCGGCGTACACTGTAGACATCAGGTACTGCTTTGATTTTATCCACGATACTCTTTAGGTGGGATAAATTCTGGATACCAACCGTCAAATGGATCGTCGCCATTTTATCTTTATTCGTCCGTGCTTCAACGCTGTTGAGATTTTTCGTTAGCGCATTGACTGTTTGAAGTACATCATTCAATAAGCCTGAACGATTATAGCCGTAAATTTCCAAATCTGCATCATACTCTTTTCGTGTATTCGATGTATCTTCCCATTCGACTTCAATCAAACGTTCTGCTACATTTGGTTTGTCAGGCTGAACATTCGGACAATCTCGACGATGAATGGATATCCCTCTGCCTTTAGTGATATAACCAACGATATCATCACCAGGAATCGGATTACAGCAGCGACTGATACGAATTAGTAAGTTTTCTACCCCTTGAATGACAACGCCACCTTCATGACGTACTTTCATTTTGTCAGGTTCTTTTTTCGGCTGATTCATGATTTCTTCTGCTTCTTGCTTTTGCTGCTCGATTTTTTGTTCTTTACGTTCTTTTTCAGTCAGACGATTGGCCATCGTCAAGGGGCTAACTTCTCCATACCCTACAGCTGCATAGAGATCATCTTCTGTTTGATAATTAAAACGATCGAGTGCTTCTTGCAGTTTGTTCTTCGTCAAAATATCTTTAGGCGTAAATCCTAGATCTGTAATACATTTGACCACGGATTCGTGGCCTTTGATCACATTTTCTTCTCGATCTTGGGCTTTGAAGAAACGTTTGATCTTATTTCTTGCTTTGCTAGTAGCAACTAATTTCAACCAGTCGCGACTTGGGCCAAATGAATTTGGAGAAGTCATGATCTCAATGATATCTCCGTTTTTCAATTTGTAATCAAGCTGCACCATTTTGCCATTTACTTTTGCACCAGTGGTTTTGTTACCGATATCTGTATGGATACTGTATGCAAAGTCCAATGGTCCGGATCCTTTTGGTAACTCAGTAACGTCTCCTTTTGGTGTGAAGACGTAGACTTTATCACTAAAGATATCTCCTTTTACGCCTTCCATAAATTCAGAAGCATCATAGCTTTCGTCTTGAAGTTCGAGTATCTCATGGAACCAGCTTAATTGTTTCGTTATACCATCTGGTTCTACTTTTTCATTTTTTCCTTCTTTATAGGCCCAGTGTGCAGCAACCCCGAATTCAGCGATTTCATGCATTTCCTGTGTTCGGATTTGAATTTCTACCGGATTTCCTGCCGGACCGATCACGGTAGTATGCAAAGATTGGTACATATTAGCTTTTGGCATGGCAATATAATCCTTAAATCTGCCGGGCATTGGTTTCCATTTTGTGTGGATTGCTCCTAATACAGCATAACAATCCTTGATTGAATCTACGATCACTCGAATAGCTAGCAAGTCATAAATTTCGTTGAACTGCTTTTTCTGATCTTTCATTTTACGATAGATTGAATAAATGTGTTTTGGCCGTCCATAGATTTCTGCAAAAATCCCCAGCTCTTCTGTCGCTATTCGAATATCTTCAACAGTACCACTTACGTATTTTTCACGTTCTTCTCTCTTCGTCTGCATCAAGTGGACGATACGGTAATACTGTTTTGGATTTAGATAACGAAGTGCTGTATCTTCTAATTCCCATTTGATCCGGCTGATCCCTAGACGATGTGCAAGAGGCGCATAGATTTCTAAAGTTTCCTGAGCGATCCTTCTTTGCTTATCTTCTCGCAGGTGCTTCAACGTACGCATGTTATGTAGTCTATCAGCTAATTTGACCATGATAACTCGTAAATCTTGAGCCATTGCTAGCAGCATCTTTCGGTGGTTTTCTGCTAGCTGCTCTTCGTGGGATTTATATTTTATTTTCCCTAATTTGGTTACGCCGTCCACTAACATAGCAACGTCATCGCCAAATTCTTCTCTCAGATCTTCTAAAGTGATTTCTGTATCTTCAACAACATCATGTAAGAAGCCTGTAGCCACTGTATGGGGATCCATTTTTAAATCTGCTAATATACCTGCGACTTGGATAGGATGAATAATGTAGGGTTCGCCTGATTTTCTAAACTGTCCGTCATGTGCAGCAGTCGCGTATTCGCATGCTTTCTCAACAAATGCTACATGTTCGGGACCCATGTATTGACTAACGAGCTTTATGACACCGGGTCCCGTTAAAATTTCTTCTTTTGTCACAGGAATCGATCCCCCTTTCTTTTTTCGGTAAAACGGGAATCGGGACAAATATCTGTTTGATAATTGTCCCAAAATCCGTGCAGTTATACGTTTTTTTACGGAAATGTTCGCTTTTTAAAAGCTTTTTCAAACGATTTTTCGTATCCATTGTATAAATAATTGTTTCTATTATACAAATTGTTGACTATTTTTTCAATTCTTTCTGTCGATACTCTTTTATTAATGAAGAACGTTAGCTGAAAGAAGGATTCATTAATTCCCATTGATAGCTAGCAGCACTTAATAAATAAAGAGGTGCTGTTTCTGTACGAAGGATTCTTGGTCCTAATCCACAAAGTATCCCTTTGTGTTCTACAAAATAATCGACTTCATCGCGGGATAATCCACCTTCTGGTCCAAAGACAGCTAAGATTCGACTATCTGGTTTTGTTTCACTAAGAATTTTGGCTGCATTTGATTTTTCGCCTTGCTTTGCTGATTCCTCATAAGCAACCAAGACCACGTCATAATCATCTAGCCGCTCAAATAAATCTTGTTTCGTTTCCAATAACTCTACTGATGGCACGATCTGCCGATGGGATTGTTCCGCTGCCTCTTGAGCAATCTTTTCAAGCCGTTGTTGTCGTTTCATACGTTTTTTTGCATCCCATTTAACGACAGAGGCTGATGCCGGGAAACCAAGAAAAGCTTGCGCTCCTAATTCAGTGGATTTCTGAACGATCCAATCCAGCTTTTCCCCTTTAGGATAGCCACTCGCTATGGTAATCGAACTTGGCAGTTCCTTTTGATTTTCTTCTTTTTTAATTTCTTTCAGATAAACAGCCTCTTCAGTAATCTCCGTGATTTCTGCAACAATGGCTATTTGATCATTGAATGCCAAAAAAACTTCATCCTCGGGTTCCATCCTCATAACCCGTACAATGTGGTGATAGTTTTCCCCTTCTAAAACAAAATAGTCTTTTGATTCATATGATTCTTTTAAAAAATACCGCTGCATCTATTCCACCTCTGGTTTTTTCAAAATAATTGCATACCAGTCTTTTTGCTGGAAAATTTGATCCACGATAAACCCTTGTTCTAACATGGCATCCAGAACCATTTGCTTCTTCTCTTCAATGATTCCTGAAACGATCAGCGTGCCTGTTTGCTTCAGTAAACGCCAAGCATCTGGGATCATCAATAAGATGATATCTGCTAAAATGTTCGCAACGATTACATCACTTTCAATCTCGATTCCTGTCAAAAGATCGTTAGCTGATACATGGACATCTTTGGCTATTTCATTCATATCCATATTTTCTTTCGCTGAACGAACGGCTACTTCGTCTAAATCAAAGGCATAGACATCTTTTGCACCAAGATATTTTGCTGCAATACTTAGCACGCCCGACCCAGTTCCCACATCTAGCAATGTTTCACCACCACGCAAGACTGTTTCTAGTGCTGTCAATGTCAAGGAAGTCGTGGGATGAGTGCCTGTGCCAAATGCCATACCAGGATCTAGTGTGATAATTTTTTCTAGAGGATCTTCTGTCTGGTAGTTTTCCCAGCTTGGCGCAACCGTCAGCATTCGCGTAATACGCACCGGATGATAGTATTTCTTCCAGGCTGTTGCCCAGTTGCTTTCCTCTACTTCACTAACTGTTACTTTATTTTTTCCAATAGCTAGACCAAACTCAGGTAATTGTGTGATACGATCTTTGATAAAAGGCAAGATTTCCGGTAAGAAAGTCGTTTCCGGAAAATAAGCCATGACTAGTGCGCCTTCTTTCAGCGATGTAAAATCATTTTTATCTAAAATCTCACCATATTGATCCGACTGAAAATGTTCAACATCTAAAGAATCTTCAATCGCGACACCACTCGCCCCTGCCTCCATCAAAATATTAGCAACTGCTTCGACTGCTTCACTTTCAGTTTCTACTTTTACTTCATTCCATTTCATATCTGTCACTCCTTAATAACTTGGGTACGGTAAATAAGTATCTGCTTCATTTTGCTGTTTTACTTCTACTAATTCTGCTAGTTGCTGATTATCCCAGTGAAGCTCGAATACAGCTTCGTCATCGTCTTCATCCAAAAAATCAAGCAAATCGCTTTGCCCTTGAGCTAATACTTCATTTAGATATTCCACTAAAGAATCAGCTACTGATTTTGCCAACCCTTTTTTTCCTTCATAAGGGATTACTGCTAGATAATTGCGTTCATCAAAAACAGATTTCTGAGGATTAAAAAGAAGTACGCCGTCTTCAAATTCGATAATTGGTTCTTGCGAAACGATCCCTTCTGCATCATCAATCTCAAATTGTGCTTTATTTTCTGCAAACAAGCGAACAACGATCTCGATCGTATGATTTTTTGTATCCCAATCTAAAGCTACATCATAGTCTGTCACTTGTTTTTCAATTATTTCATCTAAATATGTTAATAGATCCTTCTTTTTCATTTTCTTTCCTCCAACCCCAATCTTTCTCGATTTGGTTTTTTCTTTGTAAAGAGATATAAGGATTTCCCGACACAACAAAACGCAACGGCTTTTCTGTCCATACACCTTTGTTTGGGATACCGATTCTAGGCAAAGCATTGATCTTTTTTGGTGTCTTTTTTTTCTCAAAAACTAAGCGTAACGAACTATCTGCTATAGACTGACCATAAAGTTCTTGAGGAATTGCTAATGCTTCCACTAATTTTCCCGGACCGTTGCTGATATCTGGACCAGTTTTTCCGCCACGATTTTTACTCATTTGATCAATCATTGCGGCGGGTTCGATTGCACGTATCATTACTCCTTGAGGAATCCCTTCTGGCTGAGTAATGATGTTCAAAATCCGATGAGTATGCATCGTGTAAAGGTAGATCGTACCTGGTTTTTCATACATTGCCCGCACACGCGGTGTTCTTCTTAAACCATAGCTATGGGCGGCCTCGTCTTCTGGACCTAGGTATGCTTCCGCGTCTACAATATATCCAGCTAATCTTCCTTCTGGTGTGTCATGCTCCAAATACATCCCCAATAAATCCCGTGCCACTTCTGGCGTCGTTTTATTCCAAAAAAATTCATCTATCTTTTGTTTATCCGTCATTTTTCTCACCTACTTTATCATACACAATATTAGTTGGATAAGCTATGAAAACAAAACAACAGAAGGCTGTTCTTTCTAGGCATCTTGCTAAATATGATATAATTAAGGGACGTAAAAACAAGAAGGAGGAAAATCCTATGCAACAGCCATTGGCTTATCGCATGAGACCTCGAACGATCGATGAAGTCGTTGGTCAGCAGCATCTAGTCGGGGAAGGAAAAATCATACGCCGCATGGTCGATGCTCGCATGCTCTCTTCCATGATTCTATATGGACCTCCTGGTACTGGAAAAACGAGTATCGCAAGTGCGATCGCCGGCTCTACTAATTATGCATTTCGCATGCTAAACGCCGCTACAGATTCAAAAAAGGATCTACAAGTTGTAGCGGAAGAAGCAAAAATGAGTGGTACAGTGATCCTCTTATTGGATGAAGTACACCGATTAGATAAAACAAAACAGGATTTTCTGCTTCCTCATTTAGAAAGTGGCCGAATCATCTTGATCGGAGCGACTACTGAGAATCCTTATATTACCATCAATCCAGCGATCCGCAGCCGTACACAGATCTTTGAAGTCAAACCATTAACAGAACAAGACATCCAGTTGGCAGTCGAACATGCTTTAAGGGATAAAGAACGCGGCCTTGGACAACAAGCAATCCAGTTAGACGAAGATGCTCTTCTTCACCTTTCGCGTGCAACGAACGGCGATTTGCGGAGTGCATTGAATGGGCTGGAACTGGCTACACTATCGACTCCTTCAGATAAAGAAGGAAGGATTCATCTTACACTGTCGATCATTGAAGAATGTGTCCAAAGAAAAGCTCTTACCCATGACAAAAATGGAGATGCTCATTATGACGTTATTTCGGCTTTTCAAAAATCGATTCGTGGAAGTGATGTGGATGCTGCACTTCATTATCTCGCCCGTTTAGTTGAGGCAGGTGATCTGGCAAGTATTTGCCGGCGTCTGATGGTTATCGGTTATGAAGATATAGGTTTAGGTAATCCTGCTGCTGCGGCTCGTACAGTGAACGCTGTATTAGCTGCTGAAAAATTGGGATTGCCTGAGGCACGTATCCCACTAGCAGACGTCGTCGTCGATCTTTGCTTGTCGCCAAAATCCAATTCTGCCTACATGGCATTAGATGCAGCACTTGCTGATATTCGAGAGGGCAAAGCTGGAGATGTTCCTGATCATTTGAGAGATAGCCATTACAAAGGTGCGAAATCACTCAACCGTGGCGTGGGTTATCAGTATCCTCATCATTTTGATCAGGCTTGGGTCAATCAGCAATATTTACCAGATAAACTGAAGAATGCTCAGTATTATCAGCCAAAAGATACAGGGAAATATGAACAGGCTCTGGGTCAACAGTATTACCGTATAAAAGAGTGGAAAAAGCATCCTCCAAAAAACTAGACAAGAAAACGGTTCTGTTTCTGCGAGCTCTCTCATTGCTCTTTTTAAATTCATATGCTACTATAGAGGTGGGAAATCTGTGATGTTCGAATTGTCCTCTTTGTGTGTTGACCGAACATTTTTATTGATATCTTGGGACCCGTCTTGTGTCACTGCTGGTAACATGCCTTATCATTTGGTAGTTCGAAGCTACGACCATGGGACCCACCTGCTTGAATTCGCGGGATCAATACTACAGGACAAACAACGGCATTAACGGAGATTACCATCTTTTAAAGAATAAAGCAATTTGCTCTTGGCAAATTGCTTTTTCTATTTGTTGCTTATTTTGGAGGATTTGTTCATGATTAGGATTTTAATGATTATCGCCACTTTAGTATTATTATTCGTTAGCTATTATTTATTTAATAAACAGGATATCTTTTTTGTATTGATCAACAAAAATGATAAAAATCAAGGATTCCTACAATTTTACGGAGCTGCATATGCTGTTTTAGGCGTAATGGGTATTTTAACAGCTTTTTTCAATCAACGCTTTATTGCCTTGGTCTTTTTACTGATCGTAATTATTGTTTCTGCCACCTTCAGTATCCGATTTGCAAAAAAAATTGCTGAACCAAAGCAGTAAATAATTCTCTTTTTCCCTAAAGTGTTCTACAATAAAAGAGTACAATACGATTGACTTGAGGAGTGAATGCTTATGTTACAACAATACAAAAAAATCATGGTTGCCGTAGATGGTTCTGATGAAGCTGAATTAGCTTTTAAAAAGGCGGTCAATGTAGCTATCCGAAATAACGGAGAACTTCTATTAGCACATGTCATTGACACACGTTCTTTCCAAACCGTTTCATCCTTTGATGGAATGCTTGCAGAACAAGCTACTGAAATGGCAAAGCAAACATTGGCAGATTATGAAAGCAATGCGAAGAAAGCTGGCTTGAATAATGTAACCTCTGTCGTAGAATATGGCTCACCAAAACAAATTATTGCCAGAGAAATCCCAGAAGATAATCAAGTAGATTTGATTATGTTAGGAGCCACAGGATTGAATGCTGTAGAACGTTTATTTATTGGTTCTGTTTCTGAATATGTTATTAGAAACGCAGCTTGCGATGTGCTTGTTGTCCGAACTGATTTAGAAAACCAATTGCCAGCTAAAGACCACACCAAAGCTTAACACGTAGACGACCTGCCAACTATCGGCAGGTTTTTTTGCACAAAAAACCGTGATAAAAACAAAAGACGCGGCAAGCACTCATCGGTCTTTATAATGTTTAAAATAAAGGGAAAACAGTCAATGAGTTCAAGTAAAATAAAAAAAAGTGAACACCAGGGCGATTAGTCGCCCTGGTGTGGTTTAAAACGACCTAAGCATGCCAAAGCTTATTGGTTCGTCAATGTGGAAGTTTCCGATGAATCTGATACGAAAAAATATGAAGTATCGATGGCGGATACCGATTTTATCGCCAAACTAAAATTTTATTTCGGGTTCGGGTACCGCGAGAAGGCAAGTGCTACATTCGGTAAATCATTCAAGAATTGATGAAAGGCTACCGCTTGCCATTGCAACCACAACGATACTCCTGAACGCGATGTTGGTGAGATTTCCAAAGAGAAGAGCTGTTTAATGCAACGGTATTAAGCAAATGGCAAAAGGAAGTCATGTAGACAAAGTTTTTTATCAAACACCATATGATTTCGCCTGAACGCTGGTTTAGCTCAGAATACAATGATGTGGTCCACGAGACATTACCCTCAGTCAGATAAAAAAAGCTCTCTGACAGAATTACACATCGATAAATATTAAGTAAATGTCAGCGCTAGTTGAACTTTCTGACACTTTCAGGTACACTGGAAAAGACAACTACACGAAGGAGGGAAAATACTATGATGCGCATGACTAAAATAACAAGTAATGAAAATTACCAACGATACCATATCGCATTTAGCCATGCAATTGGTTTTACAGTTGCTGTTGACGGGACAAGTTTGTCCAAAACAGTTGAATTCACGTAAAATCAATGGCCATCTCAAGGTATTTTTCTCATGATAATCTGAGTTTAAATAACACAGGCCATGGATAACCATGGCCTTTTTGAGTGGTCTCAAGGAGAGAGATCATGATCATACAAGCAATTTCTATTAAAAAAACAATCGGCGGGAATCCATTATTTGAGGATTTATCCTGTCAAATTGAAGCTGGTGAAAAAATTGCCTTAGTCGGTATCAACGGAACTGGCAAATCAACCTTTTTACAAATCTTGACCGGCAGAGAAGGTGTCGACAGCGGTGTTATCAGTCGCAAAAAAGGCTTAAAGATCGGGACGGTCGAACAAGAACTTACAGTTTCCGAAGCAACCGTCAACCACTACTTGCTCCATTCTGCCGCTGAGATACAGGACCTCAAACAGCAAATGAGTCGCTACGAAGCATTGATGACAGAACCAGATACAAACTTAGAGAAGTGTCTGACCCGTTACGGTGAGCTGCAGCATCGCTTTGAAGAACTAGGCGGTTACGTATTAGAAGACCGGATTGCAGCGATCTTGCAAGGCTTAGGGATTCCACACCGTCAGGAAGCACGGTTAACAGAACTTAGCGGAGGCGAACGAGTTAAAGTCGCTTTAGCCAAAATTTTAGCAGCCGATGCCGATTTACTTTTACTCGATGAACCGACCAATCATTTAGATCTTAACAGTATTCGCTGGTTGGAAAACTATTTACAGAATACAAAAAAATCGATTCTGGTCGTTTCTCATGATCGGCAATTTCTCGATCAAGTCACCACAAAAACATGGGAACTGGAAGAAGGTGCATTGATTGAGTATCCCGGAAACTACAGCCGTTTTCGAGTCTTGAAAGAAGCTCGCTTGGCTGAGCTGACAAAAAATTACGAACTGCAGCAAAAAGAAGTCCAGCGGTTGAAAGTCATGATTCGTCGTTTTCGTCAGTGGGCACATGAAGGAGACAATGAGTCCTTCTTCAAAAAAGCCAAAGAACTGGAACGCCGCCTGGCGAAACTGACACTCGTCAAACCGCCAGCTCCCCCGAAAAATCGGCTGCAAAGCTTGTCTAATGGTGGAAAATCTGGCAAAGAAGTTTTCATCATTCAAAACTTGCACCAGCAGTACGCTGATCAAGTACTATTCAAAGACAGCAGTTTTGCAGTCTATCGTGGAGATCATTTAGCCATCATCGGCGACAATGGTGCAGGAAAATCAACCTTACTCAAATTATTACTCGGTGAGGAAAAGCCTTACGGTGGCACCATCAAATTAGGTAGTAGCTTGCAAATCGGTTATTTGCCGCAGCAGCTGCAGTTTGCCGATCCCGATAGCCGTTTGCTGGCTTACGCCATCACATTGACTGGAAACGAAGAAGTCGCTCGACGGCAATTAGCCAAAAGTGGCTTTTATCAAAGCGATGTGGGTAAACGGATCAAAGATTTATCCGGTGGTGAAAAAATCCGTTTGGCGTTGCTGAAACTCTTTTTAGAAAAAATCAACGTCCTGATTTTGGATGAACCAACCAATCACCTCGACAGCTATGCTCGAGAAGAAATTGAAGAAATGCTGCAAGACTATCAAGGAACGCTCCTAGCAGTCAGCCATGATCGCTACTTTTTGCAGCAACACTTCCAAGAAGCACTCGTTATTGAGCAGGAGCAGATCAGCCGCCAGCCGCTCGGCCAACTGATTGACTAGGACGCTTTTTCGCAACAAAAAACTTGATTTTCATACCTGTGCTTTCACGATTCAGTCAAAGCACAGGTGGAAAATCAAGTTTTTATTATTCGATCAATAAATGTTTCGGATCGATTTTCTAGCTAAACATAAAGCGAAGAATAAAGTCGACAGCCCACGAGGCTGATCTAAAAATGTTTTTTCTTTTTACATATGTAATGTCCCTTATAAAGATGAATGAAAATAAAATATTGGGATTTTCCTGAAAATCAATAAATAAAATGCCAGTCTTTTCCCTTTTGACCACTTTTCCAAGCAAAATTCCCTAAGAAGATCCTGTAAAAAAGAAGGGAAATTGAAGTTAAATTACCATTTTGCGGTCTTCTCCGCAAAAAAAACACATGCAAGAATTCCCTCTTGCATGCGTTTCATCTTTTATCCTAACGAATGCTTTGGCTTAGCCGCGCAGACGCTCCACATCACGGGCAATCATTAGTTCCTCATCTGTTGGGATCACTAATACTCTTACTTTTGATTCTTTTGTAGAGATATCTACTTCTTCACCACGCAATTCATTCAACGCTGGATCGATTTCACAACCAAACCAAGACATACCTTTGATGATTTCACTACGTACATGTCCGTCATTCTCGCCGATACCAGCAGTAAAGACAATTGCATCAACACCATTCATCGTTGTCACATAACCGCCGATGTATTTTCGGATGCGGTCCACGAAAATGTCATAAGCTAAACGAATATGTTCTTTTTCATAGTTCTTTTCAAGATCACGCATATCACTAGACAATCCTGTTAGGCCTAGCAGACCAGATTTCTTGTTCAAAACATTGATCATTTCATCAATATCAATCTCTAATTTTTCCATTAAATATGGGAGAACAGCTGGATCGATATCACCTGAACGTGTACCCATTGTCACCCCAGCTAATGGTGTGAATCCCATAGAAGTATCCATGGATTTACCTCCATCGACTGCTGTGATCGATACACCATTTCCTAAGTGGCAAGTGATGATTTTTAGTTCTTCGATCGGTTTGTTCAATAATTTTGCCGCACGTTCCGACACATAACGATGACTTGTGCCATGGAAGCCATATTTTCTTACTTTGAAATCTTCATAATAAGACACCGGTAAGCTATATAAATAATTTTGCTTTGGCATTGTTGAGTGGAAAGATGTATCGAATACAGCCACACTCAAAATGTCAGGTAAAATCTTTTTAAACGCTTTGATCCCCATTAAGTTTGCAGGATTATGCAAAGGAGCAAATTCTGCTAATTCAGCAATGCGGTCCATTACTTTCTCATCGATCACTACTGAATCCCCATAAGTTTCTCCTCCGTGAACAACACGGTGCCCTACTCCGGTGATTTCATCATAAGAGCTTAAAATTTGCAGTTCAATCAACTGATCTAACAGCATTTTTACTGCTACTTCGTGGTTTTCGATATCCATGATTTGTTCGAATTTTTGATTATCGCCGTACTTGATGGTAAAAATAGAATCTTGTAAACCGATACGTTCGACGATCCCTTTCGCAACTACGGTTTCTTCTGGCATTTGATATAATTGCCATTTCAAACTTGAACTCCCAGCATTGATTGCAATTGTTTTAGACATATGACTCTCCTTCTCGTTGAATGATTACAGAGCAGATGATTTCCAGTTTTTAAACTCGTTGAAAAATTCCGTCACCTTCTCTGGTTCTTTTAATGAAGCAAGTTTCACAAGCAAGACTTCTTTTACTTGTTGTGCTTGTGGTCCTTTTTTCTGTAAGATCAAAATACTTTTTTGCGATTGTTTATTACGGAACAATTCATCTGGCAATTGAATCATTCCTTGAAGATAACCTTCTTCTTTAAACCATTTTTTGATTTTTTCACTTTGATCCGTTTCTAAAAATCCACTCGGCATCAAAAACAAACCAAAACCATCCGGCTTCACATATTTCATTGATTGCTCTAGCAATAAATGATGTGCATAACTATGGCCTTCTTCGGTACTTGTTAAAAACTCTTTTGCTTTTTCGTCATTCGGATAATAACCGATTGGCAAATCGCTGATTGCAAAATCGACAGGATCTATTAATAAATCCTGCAACCCGTCTTGATGAAAGTATTGAACATTTGCTTGTGTCAAATCACTTGTAGAAGCTGCGACAGCCAACAATGTATCATCAATATCCACACCAATTCCTTCTGTTTGGTACCCCGCATTCGATAGGTTTAAAAGAACTGTTAATAACAAGTTGCCCATTCCTGCCGCAATATCCAGAATCTTAACCGGTGCTTTTTTATTTGTGTATAGTTGTTCAATAAGAAAAACAAATAAAAAACCGATACTATCAGGAGTGAGTTGATGGTTCGCCTGCAAATGTTCTGTCTGGCTGCCCTTCAATAAAAGTAATTGAGACAGTCTGCGCCATTCTTCTGGCTCGAAAGAAAGTTTCTTCAACTCTTCATAAAGAGCTGTGATCCGTTGCGTTGTCTCTTTTGTCGGCACTCCATCCACCACACGTACTTGATAATCATCTATTAAATTTTCTGCATTTTCGACATAGGCTTCTAAAAAGGAAGTTCCCAATGCATTCTGTAAAAGCTGAATAGCTTCCAGGTTTTGATTAAACCCTTGTTCCATTTTTTCTGGTAACATGGTGCACCTCATTTCTAGATATATTATAACAATTTTTTCACCTGTTTAATTCTATCGAACAATTGACAAAATTTCAATCGTTTTCACTGTTTTTTATTTGTGAAACGGCAAACATTTTTTTATTAAAAACAGTGTTATAACAGAAAAGAGGGCGTTTTCACGAACATTCCATCATTCTGTACTAGTATCTGTATCATTTTTTACTTCTTCTGTGAACCGAAAGATAAACGGTGAGACTTCCACCTCTAAGAATAGGGACTGTTGTACCCACTGATATGTTACAGATCCAGTTGTGTAGTAAAAAACTCCTTCCGAACTTTCGGCAAGCGTAGACTGTTCCGATAAAGCCATCTGCTTCATTATTTTTGCTATATAATAATTTTTGATTCGTATATTAAGATCCATTGACAAACGGTAGCTTTCTAATGCTGCCATCAATAAAAACGTACATAAAAGAAATAAAAGCAAGACAGAAAATAAAATAGAGCCCTTATAACATTTTCTACTGATCGTTTTTTGTCCATATGGCATATCCATCTTCTCCATTTTCAAAGTGTACATAAAAAGAAATTGTGTGTTCTTTTTCCAATAATTGAAGCTCAGTGATACTTGTTAACATAGGTTGATGTCCGCCGGAAGTTCTTCTTTTACGTATCATTGCCTGATATCTTTCGATGATATACTGTTTATCCTCGATCGTGTAGTGCAGTTGCTGATTTTTCACAGAGACATTGTGACTGCTCTTGAGTTCTTCTTCTAATTGTGCTAAAAATATTAGCCACTCTTTTTGATCTTTACGCTGCAAAAATTCACTTACTTGGATGGTTTGCTGAATCAAAAGATTGAATGTGAGCAATAGACTGCTCAATATCATCAGTCCAATTAGACATTCAATCAGCGTAAATGCTGGAATTACTTGTTTTTTCAATACTGATCGCTTCTTTCTCCATATTGACAAACACTTTTTCGATTACTCCATTATTATCGACAATTTGGATATCGTATGGGATCATTTCTTCCCTTCGCTCTGGTCTTTTGTGATACATCCGCTGCGTCTTGATATCTTCATAAATCATTCGAATAAATAGCAGTTCCTCCCCACTTTTCTTTTCTGCCTGAAGCAAAAACAGCTGGCCAAAGCTCACTAAGTAGACACAGACAGAAGCGATCATAAGCGCTGTAAGGGACTCCAACAAAACAAATCCTGTTTTATTCAATTCTTTTTGTATAGCGACCACTCCCTATCTGGAATTGATACGTAATCGTCCGCTCTTTTTCTTCCCAATAAAATTGATAAGCTTTTAGTGAACTTTCATTCCCGGTTCTAGCAGCAAAAGTAATAGAAGCATGGCGTTTCAAGGTAATCTCATCAGGAATATCTAATACTTCCCAATTTATTTTATCTGGATTCGGAACATGAAAAATGATTTGATTCTCTTCACTATTCCAATAAAAGCCTGTTTGGATCTGATTCACAATAGCGATTTTTTGCGTAGAATAGATTCGTTTTTCAAATTGGCCGAAAAATTGATAGACTGCCAATTCATTCTTCCATGCAGAAAATGCGAGAACTGGAAAAGAAAGGATCGTTGTAAGTAATAAAATCAGTAAGAGTGATTCAAACAACGTATATCCTGATGCTAAAACCTTACCTTCAAGGCCGCTGATAGATTTCTGCATGTTCTCGTTTGATATAGCCTTCATTCAACAATTCCTCCACAGTAGGAACTCTTCCGTTATTTTGAAGCGCATAGAGCTCTTTTTGTGTGTCTACCAACTGGATGATCGCTTCACGACTTTCTTGGTCTACATGATTCCTATAACGCGACAAATTAGGGACGAACAACAACACTAATACACTGATGATCAGTAAGACGATTAGCATTTCGATCAATGTAAAACCGCTATAATAAGATATTTTTCTCTTTTTCATGGCAAAACCTCCTCTATGCTTCCGTAAACAGGTAATAAAACAGCGGCATAAACTAATAAAATCAAAGCCGCTACGCCCAAAAAAATGATTGGCTGAATAAAATGCATCCAGTGATGAAGACGTTTGAAAAGCTGTTTTCTTGTCCATTCGCTGTAAAAAATCAGTTCTTTACCTAAACTTCCCTTTGCCTCTCCCTGTAAAACAATTTTACTGAATTCTTCTGATAGAAAACGATAATTCTGGAACTGCTCAGCCAATGACATACCTGCCTCCAATCCTTGAATCAACTTAGAGGCAAGATGCTGAATCAGACTTTCTTGTTTCGTTTCCTTTAAGCAGACTATGATTTGCCTTAATTCGAAACCTTCATGAAAAAGCTTTCCAATCTCTAGTGACAAATAAGCCGATTGATACAAGGAATATATCGGTCCAATCAATAATTGTCTGCTTATCCATTCACTCTGATCAACAGGAGACAACTTCATCAGACGATACCTTACTAGTAAAGCCAATAGAGTAACCGCTAGGATGAATAGTAGAACATACCAATGAAAGACTTGTATCAGCTGAATACCCCAATGCTCTTGCATGACCATTCCTGAACCAATAAGCTGAGGCAAAACGAACAACCGCATACTAAACAAGATACCTAGCAAAAAGGTGAGCAATAGCATCGGATATGCAAGCAGCTTTTTCAAATCATTGCGAAATCCTTCAACAAGCCGAAACTGTTTGGCAATTTCCAACAAAGTTGTCGGCAGATTCCCATGACGTTCAGCTAACTCGATCTGTACCAGTTGCTCTGCTCCATATCCTATTTGCGAAAGTACCTCACTAAACGCTTGCCCTTCCTTTAGCTGATGTTGGATATTTGCCAAAATAACAGGTGGAAACGAACGGATCGTGAGTAATAAATAAAGGGATTCTTGCAGACTAAAACCAGATAAAAGCAGTTCTCCCATGGTTTGTGCAAACTGGTTTTGCTGGCTTCTTGTTAATCCTTTAGAATAGTTCTGACTGCCAAATATTTTCCTGAGCTTCTTCATAACTTTCCTCCCATGATTTTTTTACTGATTCTTCCTCCATAAATTGATAACTCCATAAAACAGAAGGATGGTGATTGGCATCTTCCAAAAGTTCTTGATAAATGACACCAGCTAAACATTCAGATAGCTCTTCTTTTTTCTTTGTCAGTTCATGGATTCTGACCAATGTACCTTCAAGATTGCGTGCATGTACGGTTGCAAAAACCCGGTGCCCTGTTAGTGCTGCTCTTACCGCAGCATGTGCAGTTGATTCATCTCTTATCTCGCCAATGATTAGCAAGTCTGGACGATGCCGTAATGCGAGTTTCAAAAGTGTATCATAAGTCTGTGCTATTTTCGGATTGATCTGTAGCTGCAGAAAAAACGGTTCTTCTATCTCTACAGGATCTTCGATAGTAATCACTTGCAATTTTTCTTCCAAAGCCAACCGATACATTAGAGAAGTCTTGCCTGATCCGACTGGTCCGCTGAAAAGGTATAATCCACGTCTGACGGTTTTCTGTAAAATAGTTGCAAAATCTCGAGAACTAAAGCAACGATGGGGTGTTTCAAAAGTACCGTATAATAGCCGAATCACTAAACTCTCTCGTTGAAGGTAATCTCCTACAGAAGACAACCGCAGACGAACTTCCTGTTTTTCTAAAGAATAAGTAAATGCACCTAACTGAGCTTTTCTTTTTTCTCCGATATCCATCTGTCCCAAATACTTAAATCTTGAGATCAGTTGCTGTCCATCTGCCGAAGAGACTTTCTTCCAGAATGTTCGTTTTTTTCCATAGCGAAAATAGATGTAAAATACTTCTGAAGCTGGCAATATATATACGTCTTGGGCATGTTTGGCAAAACTTTCACTTATCATTTGATCCGATAATCGTTTTATTTCCATTATTCTCCCCTCCACAAAAAACATACGTCTTTTTGATCTTTTTGTTTCAAATAAAATGAATTTACAAAAAAATATTGGCAAAAGCCGAATTTATGTTATACTTATAAAAATTTATCTTGGGAGGCACTCCATTGGAAACAACATTAAGGAAATATATCGAAGTAGCAAGTAAAAAAAAGCCTGCTGACCTAGTGATCAAGCATGCTAAGATCGTCAACGTCTTTACGAAAGAAATCATGGAAAAAGATGTAGCAATCTGCGAAGGAATGATCGTAGGAATCGGTGAATACGAAGGAAAAAGCGTACATAATGCTAATGGGCAATATCTAGTGCCAGGATTCATCGATGGCCATGTGCATATCGAAAGCTCACTTTTATCACCAAGCGAATTTTCAAAAGTATCCTTGCTTCATGGAGTTACTACTGTAGTGACAGATCCCCATGAAATAGGAAACATTGCTGGGAGTACAGGTCTTGAGTTTATGATAGAAGATGCAAGACAAACACTCATGAATATCTTTTTTATGCTACCTTCTTGTGTACCTGTAACCCCTTTTGAGACCAATGGTGCAAATTTAAATGCAAAAAAATTAGCCCCTTTTTTACAAAAACCCGAAGTTTTAGGCTTAGCTGAAGTCATGAACTATCAAGCAGTAGCAAATAATGAAACAGACATCCTAGAAAAGATCCAATTGATGCACCAGCATAAGAAAAAAATTGACGGGCATGCAGCTGGTATCGGCATGGAAGAGTTAAATGTTTATCCTGCAGCAGGTATTCGGACGGATCATGAAGCTACAACTGCAAAAGAAGCTAAAGAACGTTTGGATCTTGGTATGTATTTAATGGTTCGAGAAGGGACCGTTGCAAAAGATCTGGCATCGCTACTACCGGCGATCACACCTGAAAATTCAAGAAGATGCTTCTTTGTCACCGATGATAAACTGATCAATGATTTAGTAAAAGAAGGATCAATCGATCATATCGTCCGTCAAGCTATTGCACTTGGAATCGATCCATTACAAGCCATTCAGATGGCAACATTGAATGCAGCAGAATGTTTTGATTTGAAAACACTAGGTGCGATTGCCCCTGGGTATCAAGCTGATTTCTTCTTAACAGACGATCTTACCAAGCTGCCAATTCATGAAGTTTTCTATAAGGGAACATTAGTTGTTCAATCTGGGCAACTCCAAGACCATTTATTTGCTGATCATTCAAATTCATATACGTGTTGTCTGCCAAAACTAAACGCTCAACCATTAAATCCACATTCGTTAGAGCTGCTTCTTTCTTCTTCACAAGCCCATGTGATCGAAATTATCCCGAATAGTCTAGTGACTAAAGATTTGGTAGAAAAAGTGGACCGACAAGGCGAACGATTCATTCCTTCAATCGAAAAAGACCAATTAAAGATTGCGGTGATCGAGCGTCACCATCAAACGGGAAACATTGGATTAGGCATAGTGAAAGGATTTCAGCTGAAACAAGGAGCGATAGCGACAACGATTGCCCATGACTCGCATAATCTAGTTGTCGTTGGGACAAACGACGAGGATATGCTGTATGCTGCTAATCTTTTGATTCAAAAAGGTGGCGGGATGACCGTTGTCAACAAACAGCAGGAAATAGCTTGTGTTTCTCTTCCTATAGGCGGAATCATGACACAGGAACCTTTTTCGATCGTCTATGAACAGTTGAATGAATTAATAACTAAAGCACATCAACTAGGAGCAGCTAAAACCTTTGATCCTTTTTTGACACTTTCTTTCTTAACATTATCTGTCATACCCGAATTGAAGATCACCGACAAAGGATTATTTTCATTTTCTCGCTTCCAATTGATTCCACCTTGTGGAAAAACCGATGAAATAAATACATTTTAAATCAAATAAATCCCAGAAAATACATTACATCTGTAATGTTCATTTTCTGGGATTTATTTATGGATATTAATGTTTTTATGAAAGCAGAAAGTTAGTTTCACAGACTTTTCTTTTTGGTCTTATCTTGAAATTGAGCTTCTACTCGATAAATACGTTGACCTTTTGAAGAAAATTTTTCTTCATACTCCGTCATAATATTGCCTTCAAATTGACTTTGATGTAAATCTAACCATACCTGTTTGAGGATCATGCCATATTGAGAAAAACTTGCCAGAGAATACTCAAACAATCCTTGATTATCTGTTTTGAAATGGATTTCTCCATTTGGACGAAGAATCTGTTCATCTACAGCAAGAAAAGTCTTATATGTCAATCGCCGTTTTTCATGACGTTTTTTTGGCCATGGATCGGAAAAATTCAGATAGATTTGATCTACTTCGCTGTCAGCGAAATACTCTGTCAACGCTGATCCATCCACATGTAGAAGTTTCAGGTTAGGAAGCGGTTGTTCGATCAACTTGTCTAGTGCAATCGAAACAACACTGACCTGCATTTCTACTCCAATATAATTGATTTCAGGATGGGCTTTTGCCATTCCAGTAATGAACTGGCCTTTCCCCATACCAATCTCAATGTGGATTGGATGATCGTTTTCAAACAATTCATTCCATTTTCCCTTCCACAATGTTGGATCACTAATTACAAAATTCGGGTGAGCCGCTAACATTTCCGCTGCTCCCGGACGATTTCGGACACGCATTATTTATCTCCATTCCTTTCCTCTAATTAAAAAGGTCTGGCCAAATCTCCGCAGAGTTTGGGCCAAACCTCAGCCACTGAAAATTCGTTTTAATTGTAAAATTTCTTCGTTCATCCGTCGATGATCTTCACGTTTGCAATATCTGGTGATTTCTTGGAGCAAATTCATGGCCGCATACCAATGAAATTTTTCAAGCATTTCGTCAGTCGGGCGTATGCCATAACTGATCAGCCACTGATTCCAGCTAGACAGTGGCACATAATTTCCTAAAATCGTTGCAATATCCACCGCAGGGTCTGCAAACATGATTGAATCCCAATCGACTAGATATAAATAATTTTTACATACTAACCAATTACGATGGTTTACATCTCCGTGTACTACTGATAAGTTTTCCTTATCTATTGACGGGATCTGCTCACGAAGAAAACGATGGACAATTTGCAGAAATTGATTTTTCTGGAGTTCTTCCGGTAATTCTTTTTCATATTTTTGCAGCATCTTCTCCGGCGTCATGACACGACCACCGATACGGGTCAGCATGGTTTTAAGAGAATTTGAATGATGTAAATGGTACAAAACATCAATCACGTCGTTTCTTTGACCAATCTCATTAGGAGTCAGCAAGCGACCTTCCAGCCACTCTTGTGCTGTCAAAGTATCGCCATTCCCCGTTCGTTTTGTCCAAACAAGTTTTGGTGTAATTCCTTCCCTTGAAAGAGCAGCCAACATCGGAGTCGTGTTTCGTTTAATAAAGACTTTGTCCTCATCACGCATGCCTATGTATGTTTTTCCTGTGTCGCCTTTGATGGGACGTAACCGCCACTCTTGGTCTAACTGAAACTCCATCATGCATTCTCCCGTCCTCTTACTCTTTGTTTTGCAGTACTTATTATTCTAGTCGCCTGAACACTACACGTCAAGCACATATACGTTCTTTTTCATTTAATTGCCATTCAAAAAACCAGCTTTTCTCAAAAAAAATAGAACGAACAGCATTCTTACTGTCAACGCTCTATTTTTCATTCTCATTTTTACCCTACACAGCTTTGTTTTCAGTCTGACATCTTCTTCAAACGAGTTGGTACATATAGTTTAACAAAGAGCATAGTAACAATCAAATAAGCCGCTAGCGGAACCCATCGCTGCTGCCCATCTAATACGACTGCAGCAATCAAACCAAAAATAACCGACGCGATAATTAATACCCATGTGAGTAGATACTGAATCGCCTGCTTCTTCTGATTCTTATGGATTGGATAAAGCTGAACGAGAACCATATAGCGGAACTGGTTCGCTAAAGGTAACAGTTGGAAACCGATCAAATATAAAAATAAGAAACCGATAATCAGACTAAAATAAAAGTCGACTACTCCGGCAATCAATAACCCACCTATAATTACTAATCGGAAATAAAGACCACTAAAATCAGAACCTCTTGCCAATCTTCTTGCAAACAAGTAAAGATAAGTGTTTTTTGATTCTCTTTTAATATGAGTCAATATAGGATCCAAATAGCGTCTTCTTTTGATCTTTGCCGTAATTTCAGGAACATCTGTGAATAAATTGATAAATTGATAGATCTGATGCAACCTATGTTCTTCTACATGCACCATTTTCTCCCAATCCAATCCTTTTTCTTGTTGCTTCCACAAAAACCAGTAATATAGACTTGCCTGTACTAATGCACCTGCTATTCCTGCCCATATTAGCCAATAAAATGATAGAAACAAAAAGATCAGAGAAGAAAAAAACCAGCCTAATTTCCAATAACGAATAACTTGTTGATCTAGTCGAAACAATTCTGCTCTCTTGATTTGCAGATGACTGAATTTCAAACTCCATAATATGATCAGATAGACGAAAAACATCGAAAAGGATTGCTCCGTACTAACCACCACTAATGGCATGGCCAATCCGCATGCCAATATCAAAAAGATCAACGGAAAAATGCAAGAATAGCGAAAAGCTCGTTCCAAATAGGTTTGCATTTCTTTTTCTTTAGGAAGTAAAAAAACAATATCTGCTGCCTCTGCAAAAGTAGCCATCTTACCCACGAATAAACAGAGCATCCAAAATACAGAGATTATGAGCCCTCCAATTGCAAACGGTGGCTGCAGGGTTTTCAACCAATTAGAATAATATAATCCCACACCGCCAATCAAGAAAAGACAAACTAAAACAAAATGATCGTTCAATACATAACGCATATATTTCATCATTTTCTTTTGATGTCTTGCTAAACGTTTTTGAAAAAAACTACTCATGTGCCTGCTCCTTTGTTAAAGCAATATAGATTTCGTCCAAAGAAGAATCCGGCAGCTGAAATTCTTTTCTCAACATCTCAAGAGAACCGTCTGCTCGTATCTCTCCGTTATGTAAGACCACAAAACGATCACAATATTTTTCTGCAGTAGCTAAAATATGCGTAGACATCAAAATACCGGCTCCTTCTTTTTTCATTTCTACCATCAATTCAAGCAATGCATTGATAGCTAGTGGATCCAAGCCTAAAAATGGTTCGTCGATGATATATAAAGAAGGCTCGATCAAAAAGGCGCATAAGATCATCACTTTCTGTTTCATTCCCTTTGAAAAATTAGCTGGGAACCAGTCAAGACGATTAGATAACCGAAAAGTCTCCAACAACTTTTCTGCTCTTTTCATTGCTGTATCCATAGGTATATCGTAGGCCATCGCAGTGACTTCGATATGTTCTCTCAATGTCAATTCTTCATATAAAGAAGGAGTCTCTGGAATATACCCAATTTGTTTGCGATATTCTTCCGTATTTTTCTTTAAGGATAGATGATTGATTTCTATCGTTCCTTTTGAAGCTTCCAGCAGACCGATAATGTGCTTGATGGTCGTACTTTTCCCTGCTCCGTTCAGTCCAATCAACCCTACTATCTCTCCAGGCTGTACATCGAAACTGATATCTTTTAACACAGGGAGATGTCCGTACCCCCCTGTGACATGATCGATAATTAAACTCATTCTTTTTCCTCCGCCATTTATTTTTATTTATTATACCACGAAGAAAATGACGGTATTTTGTTTTTTTCCTTACAATAGCTTTAACTTATGGTAAAGTTAAGCTGAAGTATTTATTCTTTATAGAAAGGATGTTTTATATGGAAAACTGTATTTTTTGCAAAATCATCAATCAAGAAATCCCAAGCTATAAAATATATGAAGACGACAAGGTCTATGCTTTTTTAGACATCTCTCAAGCAACGAAAGGACACACATTAGTTGTGCCTAAACGTCATGTAGCAGATATTTTTGAATATGATCCCGAACTTGCAGGAGAGGTTTTTTCGCGTGTGCCTAAGATTGCTCAAGCATTGGAAAAAGCTTTTCCAGAAATGAAAGGTCTTAATATCTTGAATAACAACCGTGAACTAGCCTATCAATCTGTTTTTCATTCACATATCCATTTAGTCCCTCGCTACAGCAAAGAGGATGATTTTTCTATTCACTTTGTCAATCATCAAGATAGTTATGGATCGGAAGAACTAAAAGCTATTCAAGAAACAATCGTAAAGCAGGTGTCCTGCGATGATTAAAAACTTTTTCAAAGGACTGTTATTTGGAGCTGCTGCTGGCACTGTCGGAGGTCTGTTATTGGCGCCCAGGAGCGGGAATGAAACAAGAAAGAAACTGATCGAAGAATTGGAAGAAGCAACAACTCTGACAAATGATTTAAATAACAGCCTGAATCATTTTAAAAGCGCATTGATCGAAACAAAAGAAACAGCTGAATCTGTGATTCCTGCTTTCCAAGAAGCAATCAAAAAAGATATCGAAGATTTTAAATTCCAAGCCGAACCACGTATCACACAAATCAATGAACAAGTAGAAAAACTAAAAGCTGATCTGCCAGAGTATCCTGAACAAATATAATAATGATTATTTTCTCAACAGATTTAACTATATAAGTGAGAAAAGTTTGCGTATTTCCTAGGAATGTGATGAAATTTTGAATTTTGTTTGAAACTACCACGACAACGTTTTTAAAGGAAATGGGATATGGTATAGTTAATATATAAAAATAATAACTAATTACAGGAGTGCAAATTTTAATGAAAAAAAAATCAATTATTTTGGCAGCTACTAGTGCGTTGGCTGTTTTAACTCTAGCAGCTTGTTCAGGCGATACTAATAAAGATATCGCAACGATGAAAGGCGGAACGATCACTGTATCTGATTTCTATGATGAAGCAAAACTTGAATCATCGAACCAATCCTTAGTACAACGGATGATCATTTATAAAGTATTCAATAACAAATATGGCGATAAAGTAACCGATAAGCAAGTGGATGCAGAATACGACAAACAAGCGAAATCATTAGGTGATACTTTTGAATCACAATTAGAAGCTGCTGGATATACGAAAGATACTTATAAAGAATATATTCGTAACAATTTAGCTTTTGAAGCTGGCTTGAAAGCTCACGTAGATATTACAGATGACGATTTGAAAACTGCTTGGAAATCTTTCCATCCAGAAGTAGAAGCACAAATCATCAAATTATCAAGTGAAGATGAAGCAAAAGATGTGAAAAAATCAGCGGATGATGGAGATGATTTCTCTAAATTAGCCAAAGACAAATCAACTGATACAGAGACAAAAGAAGATGGCGGTAAAGTTAAATTCGACTCAACGACAACAACTATTCCTGCAGAAGTAAAAGAAGCAGCTTTCAAATTGAAAGACGGTGAGATCTCCGATGTTATTACTACAACAAATCCTACTTCTTATGCGACAGAATACTACGTTGTCAAAATGGTGAAAAACCAAAATAAAGGCAATGACATGGATAAATACAAAGATCAACTAAAAGATATCGCTACTGAAACTAAACTAAGTGACAATGCATTCACAACTAAAGTAATCGGTGAAGAATTAAAAGATGCAAATGTAAAAATCAAAGATGATGCCTTTGAAAATGTGTTGAGTGCATTCACAACAACTTCATCAAGTACGAAAGACTCAAGTGAAACTACAGCTTCAACAAAGAGTTCTGACACAAAATCAACTGATTCAACAAAAGAATCTTCAACTGAAGAAACAACTGATTCATCAAAATAAAAGAAAACAAAAAAAGCGAAGACTTATGTCTCGCTTTTTTGTTTTGAATGAAAAAAATAAATTTTTGCTATAAATCTTTTGGTACATAGAAACTTCGGTTGTCCATACCGAAAATCCGATCGGTGTATTTTCCTGGTTCTGTTTGACGAATCGAAGTCAACATCATCTGCATCGAAGCATCGATATTGTCGATTTGATGTAATATTTCTGCTTCCATTATTCTTGGACGTACAGGTGAGCCATATTCTAATAAGCCATGGTGTGCTAAAACCATATGACGTAATACGAGAACATCTTCGTCAGCTTCGCTGATTTTCAACGCAAGACAGGCTTTAGTTATTTCTTCGTCAATCAATACCAGATGACCGATCAAATTTCCTGCAAGCGTATATTCTGTCGACATAGGACCGGAAAGTTCAATCACCTTTCCTAAATCATGCAAAATGATACCAGCATACAACAATGCTCGATTCAGCTCAGGATATTCATCGGCGATTGATTTCCCTAAGTGAAGCATTGTCAAAGTATGATAAGCTAATCCACTGGCAAATGCATGATGGTTTCTTTTTGCTGCCGGAAACTCAAAAAATTGTTTTTGATATTTATTAAGTAGATAGCGAACAATACGATTCCAATGCGCATTGGTGATCTCAAACAACAATTGATTGATTTCTTCTTCCATTTCTTCTTTCTTCAAAGGGGCTCTTTCCATGTATAAACTAGGCTCTCCTGGCTCATCTACCCTTGTTAAGCGCATATGAAGAATCTTTACTTGAGGGTTTCCTTGATAAACCTCTCTTTTACCGTTTAGAAAAACGACTGTGCCGGCTGTAAATTTATTGATTTCCTCCTCCGAAGCATCCCAGTATTTACCATCGATAGTACCTGAAGTATCTTGGAAAGTAAAAGCAATAAATTTTTTTCCGTTTTTAGCGATTCTTACATCTGCACTTTTGATCAGGACAAATTGTTCAAACTGCTCATCGATTACTAAATCACGAATTTTTTTCATTATTTGCTCCTTCTAATTGTTTTACGATTTGGTTCATCTCATGGTAATAGCTTACCATTTCTTTATCAGAAGAAAAACAAATTATTTGATACTTTTCTCCAAATTTAGCTAAAAGTTCAGCTAATTGATACTTTCGCTGATGATCATAATGAAGCCAGCCATCATCAATGATGATCGGGCATATCGAACGGTTAGCTTCTAATGAGAGGTAAGCAAATCTCATCGCCATAATCAGCTGATCTTTCGTACCTGTAGATAACTCATAGATGGGAAATTCTGTATATCCGTCTGTTAAAGTCAGTGTATCATTTTTCAGTAATATCTTCTGATAATTTCCTTTTGTTAAAATACCTAAATAATCACCTGCTGCTCTTAACAACTGGGGTAATTGTCTTTCACTCATCTCTGTTGAAAGATCACCTAAGAATGTCCCGGCGATTTCAAGTGCTCCCCATTCCTCCAGTAATTCCTGTAATTTTGCTTTTTGCCGGCTAGCTTGTTGATAAAGTTCGTCCAATGTGCCGTCTCTTTGCAACTCTTCTACTTGAAGTTGGAGTCGTTGCCGATTTTCACTTGCTTCTTTTTCTTCTTGCTGGAGTTGGGATTGCTTTTCTTTCAGTTGGCGCAGTCTTACAGATAATTTCTCTTTTGTCAGCTCTTCAGGAAATAGTGGAGTAAGCATTTCCGATAATTCATTGTATCTTTTCATCTGCTGTTCGGCTTGTTTGGCTTTTTGTAAAAAGACAGGTACTTCCGAAGGATAAGATAAGCCTGCTTGAGTCAATTGTTCGCTGTATTCTTGTATCCATACTTTTTGTTTCTTTTTCAATTGATTGATTTCTTGCTTCAATAAAGTATTTTGCTGATAGCTTCTGGCAAATTTCATCTGTTCCATCTCTTGTATAAAACGGGAAAGCAATACCATTTTTTCTGAAATTGTCTTATCTTGTATCGGTAACCATTCTTTAACAAACTCAAATTTTTGGTCGATTTGTCGTAGTTTTTCTTGTATTTCCTGTTCTCTTTTATGTTTCCGCTCAAATACGCCATATAATTTCTGATAATCTATGACTTCCTGTCCATATTCTTTCATGAGTTTGAGCGTATCCATCTTTCCTAAGTGCCGATGATCCGCAAAACGATATACTTCTTGCTGAAGAATCTGTTTTTCTTCTCCAGTTCTCTTTTGTTTTTCTTCTGCTTCAGCTAATTGAGCTAAGGCTAGATCAAGTTGTCCTAGTTTTTCTTGCCACATTCCTTTTATCTCAGAGAAATCATTTTTAGTTTTAATTTTTGGTTGCCTTTTGTAGAAGAAATAGCCAATCATGCCTGCACCAATTAGTAAAAGGATCACTTTCAAGGGCATTGGTACAAATATACCTGCAATGATTATTGCTCCGCCAGCCATCAGCATATACGGTTTAGATGAAGAGACTGGTGCTATCTCTGACTGATTTTGTAATAATGCTGGATAGGTCTCTTCCAAGTCATTCACTTCTGCTTCAATCATCTCTTGCTGTTCTTTAGCTATTTGGAGACGCACAGAAATCTGGCTTTCTAGATCAGCAATCCTTCTTTCTTCAGCCAGAAGATGCTTCCATTCTTCTTCATATAAAAATTCTTCCGGTAACGGATTTTTCTGCCAATGCCACCTTTGTTCCAAAATCTTCAATTCTGAATTTGTTTCTCTAGTCTCAATTTGTAATCTTTGCCATTCTTCGTTTAATTGTTCCGCTGTAAATTGAAGTTGCTGGAGATCTTTTAGTTCCTGCTCCTGCTCTAAATAAAAATAATATCTGGCTGACTGCTGATCCATCCCGCTATGCTTTTCCAGTGTTGCTTCTAATTCTTCCAAACGCTCATTTGTTTGCTGATACCGTTTGGAGAAAGACTCCAGATCTAAAAGAAGTTGCTCATCAGGAAGACCTGTAGTGCTGTTTTTTTTGAGAGATTGCCATTCTTCATATAAAGAAAAATTAAGTTCTTGCTGTCTGGCTAATGAAAATTGTTTGTTCGCCTCTTTTAATTGTGCCAATAACTGCTGCTGTTGCGACTCGTATTCCTGTTCTTGTTGGATCAACTTGCCAAAATAAGCTTCCTGTTCTTGTTTTTGATGAATTTTTTCTTGCAGCTCTTTCCATTCATTTAATTTTTGATTGATTAGTAGTTTTTGGCCTTTTTTCTTGAATAATTGTTGTGCTTTCTGATAATATTCTTGCCGCTTTTGGAATACTTGAGAACTGCCCGTGATGCCTAAAGAAATCAGCGCATCATGTAGCTCTTTTTCTCTCAAATGATCTAGTTCCATCAACTGCTCTTGCTGGAAAGTAAATACCTGCTGGAATAACTCTTTCGTCAAAGGTGCGATCAGTTTTTCTAGTAACTCATCACTTCCCACTTGATCCCCCAGCCACACCTTCGATTTTCCGCGATTTTGCTGCTTGTAGCGCTCGACAGCAAATTCACCATATACAGGATGTTTAAGCCATATTTTGCCGCCATAGGCTGAGCCGTCTTTTGGTGTATAATCCTTTTTTTTACGGCCTTTTGAAGGGAAACCAAATAATATTGCTTGAATAAATTGATAAATCGTTGATTTTCCTGCTTCGTTTCCCCCATAGATCAGCTGATTGCCTGAATAAAAGTCAAAACTTTTTTGACGCCATTTTCCAAAAGCAGCAATCTCGATCCTTAAAATCTTCATTCCTGATCCTCCTCAAATAAAAAATCTTGATTAAGCAGCTGCTTGGCTTTTTCAAGTGTTTCTTCTTGATATTCCGGCAGTTCGCTCAATATTCTAGCCGCTTCTTGATGACTATATACTTCATTTAAAATTTGTTGGAAATCTTGAGGTGTCTGATAGTATTGAAATAACTGTTCCATCAATTTAGCAGAAGCAGCAAGTGGGATCTTCGTATAAAAAGTATTCTCTATGAGAGAAATACGCCAAATAAAGAAATCATTTATCCTATCTGAGAATTCCTCTAACAAATAGTCTAATAGCTCTCCTGATTGTATCCGTTCCAAAACATCTGTATTGAGATGGTCATAATCTTTTAATTTTATCTCAATTAAACTAAATCCATCCTCTACTTTTGAAAGCTGCTGACGAATGTGAACAATGACCTCTTTTGTCGTTCTTGCTTTCCTCAATGATATTTCCTTTGTCTTCCAATAGACCTCTGCTACTTTAATCGGATGTATTTGGCAACTTCCTTTACTTAATTCAACTAGTAGAATAGATGTAGAAGCTTGTTCCTTTTTAGTATGACCTTGAGGCGCACCTGGATAAACAATTGTTTGCTTTTCATTTAAGACCGTTGGCACATGGATATGCCCTAAAGCCCAATAATCGTATCCCTTTTCTTGCATCTTTGAGGGTTGGAAAGGAGCATAGTTTCCTTTTTGAGAGACGCCAGGTTCCCCGTGGTACAACCCAATATGGTAATCTGTGAGTTCTCTAGAAGGAAATTCCATCACTTTGTCTTTTTGAATCCACGGTTGACGATAACTAAATCCACTGAGAGAGACAGTTTCTCCACTTTTTATCGTTATTTTTTTTGTCTCTACCGTTTCGGATGTAAATAAATGGACATTTTTAGGAAAGGAGAACCAATACCGCTCTTTTTGATAGAAATCATGATTTCCGAATATTATAAATACAGGTATATGGTTCTTTTCTAACCGTTTCATCTGTTCTGAAAAATGTTTCTGTATTTTTAATGAAGGACGATTTTGATGAAAATTATCTCCTGCAAGTAAAACAAAATCAACGTTATTTATTATTGCCTGTTCAATGATATTTGATAAAACGGTCAGATTCGTCTTCAATAGTTTTTCCTGTACAGTTTTATCAAGAGTTGTCAGTCCTTCAAATGACCGATCCATATGTAAATCTGCCGCATGGATAAATTTCACCATTAAAAATTTCCTCCTTTTTTTCTTTTATCATACCATTTTCAATGTTTTTTTTCATCAATAACCGAAAATTTGTTCGTATTATGCAAAGAAATTACGATAAATGGCCGGCTTCAAAAAATGAGTTTATTCGAAAAAAAGATTGTGACATGATTTTTGTCACAATCCTAAATATCTATGTTATATTCGCTTCGTTTGACACTGAAGAAGTACTATTTGTACTGGAATTTATGCTCCATTTTTCCGTATTTAGAATTCTATGTTCTATACTACCTTAATTAGTTTATATGGTAAGAATTCTTTCAAATGCTTGAGATACTCCGTCTTTATCATTTGAAACAGTGACATAATCAGCTTTTTTCATGATTTCTTGATGACTATTTCCCATTGCAAAACTAATATCTGCACTTTCAAACATAGATAAGTCATTTAAACTATCTCCGATCGCGATTCTCAAAGGTTTCTTTAAATTGTAGATTGATTCCAAACGATCAAACACCACGCCTTTAGATACATTTTGAGGTACGATTTCAATATTTACAGGTGCCGATTCAGTAACAGACACATTTAGCATCTTTTTCAAATGGTTAAATATATTAGCTTTCAATTGACGATTAGGAATAAAAATAA
>NZ_CP187862.1:2432500-2525000 GCF_050555565.1 Enterococcus sp. MSG3290
ACCCTCCAACACTTAGCACTCATCGTTTACGGCGTGGACTACCAGGGTATCTAATCCTGTTTGCTCCCCACGCTTTCGAGCCTCAGCGTCAGTTACAGACCAGAGAGCCGCCTTCGCCACTGGTGTTCCTCCATATATCTACGCATTTCACCGCTACACATGGAATTCCACTCTCCTCTTCTGCACTCAAGTCTCCCAGTTTCCAATGACCCTCCCCGGTTGAGCCGGGGGCTTTCACATCAGACTTAAGAAACCGCCTGCGCTCGCTTTACGCCCAATAAATCCGGACAACGCTTGCCACCTACGTATTACCGCGGCTGCTGGCACGTAGTTAGCCGTGGCTTTCTGGTTAGATACCGTCAAGGGATGAACAGTTACTCTCATCCTTGTTCTTCTCTAACAACAGAGTTTTACGATCCGAAAACCTTCTTCACTCACGCGGCGTTGCTCGGTCAGACTTTCGTCCATTGCCGAAGATTCCCTACTGCTGCCTCCCGTAGGAGTTTGGGCCGTGTCTCAGTCCCAATGTGGCCGATCACCCTCTCAGGTCGGCTATGCATCGTGGCCTTGGTGAGCCGTTACCTCACCAACTAGCTAATGCACCGCGGGTCCATCCATCAGCGACACCCGAAAGCGCCTTTCAAATCAAAACCATGCGGTTTTGATTGTTATACGGTATTAGCACCTGTTTCCAAGTGTTATCCCCTTCTGATGGGCAGGTTACCCACGTGTTACTCACCCGTTCGCCACTCCTCTTTTTCCGGTGGAGCAAGCTCCGGTGGAAAAAGAAGCGTTCGACTTGCATGTATTAGGCACGCCGCCAGCGTTCGTCCTGAGCCAGGATCAAACTCTCATAAAAAGTTCGAACAATCTTGCGATTGTTAAGCTCAATTTGTTTGCTAGCATATTGCTTGCTTGTTAAAAATGTTTGTTGTCTTGAATTGAATCAAGACGCCCTACACATTTGGTTTGTCTTACTTTGTTCAGTTTTCAAAGGTCTACTTCATCGAGAGTATTTCCCGATTCATTTTTGGCTGCCGTAGCAACTTTTATATCATATCAGAGAGACAAGTAATTGTCAACTCTTTTTTAAAAGTTTTTTCGATTTCGTTTTTCGAAATCTTTCAACAACTCATTTATCATAACTTATCGTTTGTTATTTGTCAAGAACTTTTTTGAAGTTTTTTTCGATAGAATCAAGCTTCGCAAGTGGTTCTTTTTAACGACTTAGTTATCTTATCACGTCTAAAAACATGTGTCAACTCTTTTTTGGAATTTTCATAAAATTTTTCAATGAAGCGCGACAACGTTGTTTAATATATCATTAAAAAAAATAAAGGTCAAGCTAAAATATTATTTAAGCTTGACCTTATTATAATTTCAACGATTGTCAAAAGTATTGTTTGCAGCTGTATTGCCAGTTTCTATAGATAAATCACAGCTTTTGAAACATAAGTTTTGTACTGCTTCGATTCGCCCGAATTCTTTTGCAGTTATTTGGCAATGAGAAAAGCAGACATCTTCTATAGGCTTTTCAGGAAATGCTACTAAATCAAAAGCTCGGGAAGGAAGTGAGTAACCTGGAGAAAGGCATGCCTGTACGTTTTTGATGTGTATGTCTTTGACTTTCGTCATTTGCTTTGATTCAGGTATTTCTTCAGCCACTGCTTGCCAACTTTCTGGCATTTGAGCAAGGTCATTGCTATTTTTTCTATTGTATTCATTATGCCAGTCCATTATCCAAGAAAAAGGAAATTGTACATCAATCATATTCAGATTTTCTACCCTGATATTTTCGATCACTCCCCCTCTTTCTTTTGAAGATTTCATTCGAATACCACAGTCTGACTGAAAAAAATCGATATCGTGAATATATACGTCACTAACTCCAGCACTAACTTCGCTACCAATAGTTACACCGTATCCTGAACGGATTTTACATCTAGCAACCTCGATTCTTGATGATTTTCGATTGACTCTTGCACCATTGCCATCTCTGCCAGACTTAATAGCAATACAATCATCACCACAGGCCAAATCACATTCATAGACACGCACATTTGTTGAAGAATCAATATCAATCCCATCTGTACTTGGTCCATCATTGTTGCGGATGATTACTTTTTCTACTAATACATCGTTAGAATAAGTGATTTGCAAGTTCCAAAAACCTGATTTCTGAAAAATCAAATCACGAACAACAACATGTTCTGCATGATACAGTAAACAAGCGCGTGGACGTTTAATAGCATAATCCGCAATCCAACGAAGTCCCTTTTGATCGTATTCAGCTCTTGTCCCGCTTTTTTGATCTTTTCCCCAATACAGCTCCCACCAATGGTCTCCTTGACCGTCGATTATTCCTTTTCCTTCTATAAGAATATCTTTCGCCGAGAGAACATTCAAAATCGCTGCTGGCCATTTCATTTCTACGCCGGCTACTCGTGTATCGATTTCTGGAAATGCTTCGATATCTGTTCTCCCCTTGAGGACTGCACCTTCTTCAAAGATAAGATGACTCTTATCTTTTAAAAAAAGGGCTCCGACTAAATAAATGCCTTTTGGAATAAATACAGGTAAGTGTTCTTTCGCACCTTGATCGATTGCTTTTTGCAGTATTATTGTATCATCTTGTTGAGTGTCGTTTGTTTTAAAGTTCAAAGCATTGATAATCCCTTTTTTTGTCCGCAATACGTTTCTCCCTATCTTTCATTGATTTTTTTCAATTCTTCACCAATAAATACAGTTTTTGAACGATTCAGTGGGTAACCTACTAGCAAAATGATTGCGGATACAAATAAGCAGAATGCTGGTAACAAGTTTGCCATCGTATAAATCCTTTCTTGTACTAAAACTGATTGGATGGCTCCACCTGTTGTAGACGATTGGTAACCAATGAGTGCCAGCATAAATCCGCCTACCGCTCCTGCACATGCTTGTCCTACTTTTCTCGCAAAAGAATTTACTCCATATACTGTTCCATCTTCTCTTAAGCCTGTCTTATATTGATGATAATCAATCACGTCAGTAATGAATGCCCAGACCATCAAATTGAATAAACCAGATCCTAAAGTAGCGATAAATAAAAGAATCAGATATACCCATGCATTTGTTATATGAAGGAAATACATCAGCAAGTACATACATGAAGAAGCAAGTAACGCAAATACGCTTGCTTCCTTTTTACCAAATAATTTTGTCAGCTTTGTAGCAAATGGTGCTAAAACTACTACTGTTCCGTAAGTAAATAAAAGAGCAACAGACATTGCTTGTTTATTATGGAAGTAATCATTGAATAAATAAGTCATATTCGTCCCAGCTAAAATCTGATTGATCACAATGAAAATGTCAACAATGACTAAAATAATCAGTGCTCGATTAGCTAACAAACCTTTTACCAACTGAGAAGCAGATACTTTTTCGTTTTTGACAACTCTTACTCTTTCAGTAGTCAATTTACAAGTTAACATATATGCGACAAATGCAATTGCAGCACATCCGATTGAAATCCAAAAGAAATGATTCCCTGAAACGACTTGTTGTCCACTCTTGTTATGGGTATACATTAAAATCGGAATGAAGAATCCTGTAGTTGATCCGCCAATCGCAGAACCAATGCTTCGGAAAGTGGACAACGAGGTGCGGTCATTAGGATTTGAGCTAATTGCTGCTGCCATTGCTCCATACGGGATATTGATTGTTGAGAGAAAAATCCCATAAACAATGTATGAAACAAAAATATAAGCAATCTTCACCGTCATTGGAAGATGTTGGACGAATGGCAAAAACAAAATGACAGTCACTAAGCAAAATGGATACTTCATTTTTCTGATCCAAGGAATAAATCGGCCAGCTTCTGTTAACTCTGAGACATCACATAATCTTCCAACCATCACATCAGCAAACGCATCCAAAATTCTCGAAATCAAGAATAACGTACCTACGATTGCCCCTGAAACGCCAAGAACATTCGTATAATAAATCATCAAGAAACTATTGACTAAACCTAAAATAAAACAGTTACCTAGATCACCGAACATGTAGCCTATCTTATCGGAAATCCCAAATTCCTTTTTTTCTTTTTTTACTGTATTTGCTGTAACAGCATTTTGTGAAAGCATTTGAATTCCTCCTACCTCTTCTAGTAAACGTTTTCAAAATTATAACTCTTTTTTCCTTGTTTTTATATTCACAATGTTGGCTTTTTATTGCATTATCTTGACAGATAAAAAACAAAAAATAATCTAAAAACATTGATACATAAGATTGATAACTTTTTTTACATAACAATATATACAAACAAAAAAATTCACTAACTAGTGAAAATAAGTTAGTGAACCTCATTTATTAAAGAATTAAATTACAGATGATCTTTTCCATCATACTTAAAAAACTCAAAATCAGCATAACTTCCTCTTTTTTTATTTAGATCATGCACTGCTATCCCGATAAAATTTCCAGTAAACCCTCCTGAGAGTATACACATGTTTTTTTGCGGACCTACTTTCTTCCATTCTTCAGTTGATACGTCTTTCAAATGAAACTGTGCTGTCTCTTTCTTTACAGTGACTTTCAAAAAAGTCTTCTTTTCTGTGAGTGGAATCGTCCAATCTTCTATTTGTGCTACTCCGTTTTCTGATTCTATCATACGTAGGCATTTTCCCTTGTCCTCATTCCAAGTAACATAACAATAAATATAATTGGATTCATTTAAGTACAGTACCAGTCCAGCCATCTGATTAAAATTATTAGGCATGTATTCAAATGCTGTCTCCGCATCAAAAGTAAAATCCGTTTGCCGAATAGCTAACAAATGATGTTCGAAGGTAGATTGAAGAGATTCACCGGAAATCAGACGTAAAAAACCTGGTCTACATTTTGTATCACACCAATCAGCATTTGGCAAAATGCGTCTGGCATTCCAGTTCTTCTTTAGCTCTCCTTCAAATGTATCCATAAACTGATGATCTTTTTCTTGTTGTACCTCTTCATTTGTCTCAATCATTATTTCTTCCATCGGAGTTGTCTGGCTATCTTTAAGTCTTAACCAATCGTCGGACGTCCAATACACTTCTTGAATAGCGGTTTCTCTTCCCAAAATAGCCGCACCGTTTAATGGTCTGGTACAAAGATATGTCATGTACCATCTTCCTGACGGGGTTTGTACTAAGCTCCCATGTCCTGTACATTGCAATGTAGAAGCAGGTTTGTCACTAGCTGTCAGCATAGGAAAACCAGGATCAAGCTCGTAAGGACCAGTAATATTCTTTGCTCGGCAAACTGTAACTGAATGTCCTCTTCCTGTACCGCCTTCTGCCGTCATCAAATAATAATACCCGTTACGAAAATACAAATGTGGTGCCTCCGTTTTCGCTAATTCTGTACCTGCAAATATTTTATAGATGGGACCATCAAGCTTCTTCTTCTCTGCATCATATTCTTGTAATACGATACCGCTGGATTTATTCGGTGTGACCAGACGATAATCCCATAGTTCATTGACAAGCCATTTTTTTCCCGTTTCAAGATCATGGAACAAAGAAGGATCAAAGCCGTTACTATTTAAATAAATTGGTTCGGACCAAGGACCTGTGATCTCAGATGCAGTGATCAAATAATTGTGGACATCTTTAAACGGACGGCCTGCACTTTTGACATCTGTGTAAACAAGATAAAACAATCCATCAGCATAACTGATCTGTGGCGCCCATATACTTCCATTTGTAGGATTTCCTTGCAAAGATACTTGAGTGGTCAAAATATCCGTTGTATGTGACCAGTTGACTAAATTTTTCGACTCATATACTCGGATTCCTGGAAGCCATTCAAAAGAGGAGACAATAATGTAATACCGCTCTTTCACTCTTAATATATTAGGATCTGGATTGAATCCTCTTAAAATAGGATTTTTCACTTTGATAGTCTGCATGATTCAGGCTCCTTTTCTCATTCTTACTCGATATAAACTGAATGCCCCAGCTGCGAAATAAAAAAATGCAAAAGGAAACGCAATAAACTGAGTGCCAATCAACAATATGAATCCTGTTATAAAATACAAACCAGTGGCAGTTGTTAAGTATTTTCCTTTAGCAGTCAAAAACAATGCTACTGCTAAAAAAGCAAGTGAAATAAACAACACAACGGCAAACAGACCAGTCATGTCCTGTAATAATCCAAATGTATTTTCTAAAGACAAAGTTGGATGATCTACAGCAAGCGACTGATAACTTTTTTTAAACTCTGACGCAGACATATTACTTAAAGTAACTGCTAACCCGCCAAAGAAAATCAAAGATAGACTGCCACCGACCATTCCTAGCAATAGTTCCCATTTTCTTTTCATTTCTGAACCCCCTGCTTTTCTAAATGTATCCATTCAGGTCTTTTGATCGATGTTTCATAATTGTTATTACGTTCAGAGAATTTGACAGTCTGTTCATTTTTCTTGTCATCCCAATTATCCCAACCAGTTGGGTGAACATGCCCACCTATCTTACACGCTTCAAATAAGACATTTGCATACGGACGCCACGGTCTTCCTAAATAGACGTTTCTAGTATCAGGTTCTGCAGTCAAGGTACAGCTTTCAAAACGATACCCTGTTTTTTGATTTTTCGGCGTAGATGCTGCTGTGATGTATCCAGGATTTTTACTGGCTAAGCTATGGATATGACACTGATGAAAAACGGCATCTGCCCCACCAAATATGAAATCCACCGTTCCTTCAATCCAGCAATATTCATAGGTCTGACGACAATACTCAGGATTGGCAGAAGCCGGTGTACAAAAAGGAGTACCATCTTTTTGCAAATCAGGCAACGGACCCGTGCATAAGGTATCCTGATAACCAGATAGTCGACAGTTTTTTAAAGATACGCGATCTCCTGAATTGAATAAAGCAACAGCCTGTCCTACCTTTTCTCCTGGACCTGCTGTATTTTCGATGTGAAGATTTTCTAATACGACATTCGATCCTTCTAAGAAAAAAGTAGCACTTCGGAAAGTCCCTAACTGGCTACCGTCAAGATACTCCTGTTTTGCAAAACGATTACCGGAGATAACTACTGTTCCTGCTCCCACAAGTTTAAAATTGGATAATCTGCTTTCTATATATTCATCATATCTTCCTTCTTTTACTATCAAGACCTTTGGATGGCTATCCGGCAGGCCTGCCAAATAATCGATTCCTTCTTGGATAGTTTCAAAATCCGTCGGGGTATCTATAGCATTCTTTCCAATTATCAGTTTGTCTTTCATCCTCATAAATGCTCCCTTATGAATTGTTTCCAAATGTTTCTCATTTCTTGTGTTTCCATATGACCGCCTGTTAAAGAAAAAGAAGAAAAGTTTTCTGGACTACCCATTGATTGATACTTTTTGTCCAGCCCTTTTCTCAGCTTCAGTACGCCTTCGTCCAAGCACATCGTATCGTTTTTTCCAACTAAGCTAAGACGAGGGCGCGGAGCGATTTTTTCTTGGATTGCTAACGTTGTATAAGCTGTCAATAGATTTGGCACATAGTAATAAAACCCATGATGATCTAGGCGGCGATGTAGCAAAAGTGTTTCGATGTCCACCTGTGCCGCTAGATCAATACAAACTTTGACACGAGAATCCAATGCTGCCACCCACCAGCTTAATAAGCCTCCCATAGAAAGACCAATCGTTGCGAGCCGTTGAGTATCTGTGTCTTCCCTTGTCTCCAAATAATCGATCAAGCTGATCACATCATAAATACGCATTCCCCATAACGTTTTTCCTGTTAATAAAAATTGTTTGAACAACTCGCTTTCAGAAATACCTCCGCGTTCTTCAAATCCCCAAGCATCAATCGACCAAACAGCATATCCCATTCCTGTCAGTACTTCTGCAAAAGATGGAGAAGCTAAGTAAGGAGCACCATGGATCAATTCACTTTTCCCGACTGAAAAATCTCCGCCGTGAGAATGCAGGTAAAGGACCGTCGGAAACGGTCCTTCTTTTTCTGGATAAGCATAGAGGGCTGGTACTGTTTCCAATTCATTTAAGTACAATTGATAGTATTCAAGCATAAAACCGTTTTGTTTTTCTCGGTATAATCGTTTTCCACTAGGGGTACGTCTGCTAGATGGAGCACCTAAAAAATCATTCAACTGCATAAGCAAAGTTTTTACGAACAACCAGTTCATCCATATTTTCTGATTGATTTGATTGGAATTTCTCAATACTGATTTCTTTCGTATTTTCTAATAGAAATGCTGGTCCCTCGTGATTTTCAATCGACATCTGGTTAAAGGAAACCTTACCCGCAAAGCCAATATAAAATCCTTGTCTGCTCATTTCCTCTATTCCTGTCATCATAGCAGGAACACCGGGAACTGCATCTTGGGCCATCGAGACATCGATATTGTCAAATGTGATTTCTTGTATGAATTGTTCCGCTAATCCATAAATAAAACCTGCAGAAGCATGGACATTCCTTGCCGTGATATTCGAAAAATGGATCCTTCTGAATGCTGGTGTCCGTTCATCTATCGGATAAGCCTTTTTTTCCCATACATACGGTTCTTTCCCTCGCGGACCACAGAAATAATAAAGATTCAGTATAAATGGACACATCACATTATCCATGACTATATTGGATACTCGAATATCTTCAACGATCCCGCCTCGACCTCGTCTAGATTTCAATCGTATTCCTCGATCAGTTTCTTGGAAGATACAATTTGAAATGGTAATATTACGAATACTACCACTCATTTCACTTCCTAATACGACACCGCCATGTCCATGGACCATCGTGCAATTTGTGATCGTGATATTTTCGCAAGCGATCCTTTCGTACGTATCTTCAGTCCCTGCCTTGATTGCAATACAGTCATCTCCCACGTCAATATGGCAATTACTAATACGCACATTTTTGCATGATTCTGGATCAATTCCGTCTGTATTTGGTGAATCCGCTGGGTTCAAGATCGTCAAGTTATCAAACGTTGCATTACTGCAAAGAATCGGGTTGATCGTCCAACTTGGTGACTGGATCAATTTAATATCTTTCACAGTAATTCGATGACAGTTATGGAAACTCATCAATTTAGGACGAGGATAAGCGAGATTATCTGGTTCATTTCTAAAAGTATGCCACCATTTTTTTCCATTTCCATCTAATGTACCGAAACCAGTGACAGAGATGTTCTCTACATTTTGAGCATAGATACAGGAAGCATAAACTTTTCGATGGACTCCTTCCCAACGTGAATGAACAACAGGATAATCTTTTGGATCGTCAGAGAATTTCAGAACCGCTCCTGCGCTTAAATGAAGTTCGACATTGCTTTTTAAAAATAAAGCTCCTGTTAGAAATTCACCTGCTGGAACAACTACGGTCCCGCCTCCGTCACTTGCTGCAGCATCAATGGCTTGTTGTATTGCTTCAGTATTCAATTCATCAATTGATGCGCCAAATGTCAAAATATCATACATATTTATAATGCCTCCACTTCAATCAATGCTTGCAAGAATGCACCAACGCCTTTTTGATCATTACAAATAATTGGTTCACTGATGTAGTAAGCATATGAACCATCTCGCTGATCTGCTCCGCCTAACCCTGCTACTTGACAGTTTTTATTCAAGTTCAGCCAGCCTTCTTTTGTTTCCAGAACAAATTCATCAAGTAATCCTTGATGTGATTTCTTCACTTGTGGAAGCCATTCTTCTTTGTTCAGCAGGCCCAAACGTATTCCTTTAGCCATTGCGTAAACAAACATACTACTGCCGGAAGCTTCCAGATAATTTCCTTTCCGTTTTGTTTCTGTTGTTACTTGATACCATGTCCCGCTGTTTTCTTCTTGATATGGAAGTAATGCAGCCAGTGTCTTTTCTAGAATTTCTTTCAGCAAAGAACAATCTGTTTCTTCATGAAGTAATTCATAGGTATCTGCTGCAGCCATCAAATACCAGCCAATCGATCGGCTCCAAAAATGATGGGATAGACCTGTTTTTGGATCAGCCCATGGTTGGACCTTCTTTTCATCCCATGCATGAATCAGCAAATTTGTTTTTGGATCGAATAGATGTTTATAACTGATTTCAAACTGTCTCAAAACATCTTGGTAATCTTTTTCTTCACTAAAATTCTGGATAAATTCAGCATAAAAAGGAGAACCCATATATAAGCCATCCAACCAAATTTGATAAGGATAAATTTCTTTATGCCAAAAAGCTCCTTCGGATGTGCGTGGATGGTTTGCCAACTGCTGGGAAAGGAGTTCTGCTGCTTTTTTATATTTTTCTTCGCCTGTTTCTTTGTACAATAAAAAGAAAAGCTTTCCTGTATTTACATGGTCGATATTGTATTCTTCAACGCTGTAGCCACGGATCGTTCCATCTTCTTGCACGAAATAGTCGATATTGTCTTTTATGAAATCAAAATAAATTTTTTCTTGGGTTCGTTCCCAAAGTAGTTGGAACCCTTTAAGTACGACGCCATAGTCATAAGACCATTTTCCTTTATACCACTTTTCTTCATATAAGCGAGGTGTTCTTTCCATGATACTTTTTGCTAATTTCTTTGACCAGTTTTCCATTATTTGCTCTCCTTTAAAAATTAAAATAGGATTTGGGACAAATACCAAGAAGATATTTGTCCCAATCGTCCATATTATTGTGCCGCTTTGTATGCTTCTTCGTACTCTTGTGTGATTCGATCGCCTCCTTGTGCTTTCCAGTCTTCTACAGCTTTTTTGAATCCATCTTCGTCAATCTGTCCCATGATATATTGGACAGTTGCATCAATAATGATTTTTTCGATTTCTGATCCTACTTCATTGTTCGTCGGTGAATCCAATGGCACAGAAGGATCCATTACAGCGAATTCTTCGTTTTCTTTGATCAATTGATTAGAGAATTCTTTTTCAGGGTCTGTATCTTTGAAAGAGAACGTCACTTCACTAGGACGAGAGCTTGATAACGGTTGCACCTCTTGCTGCCAAAGATCCATATCGATAAATTCGATAGAACCATCATCATTCAATTCATAATGCGTTCCTTCGATACCGCCAGTCATCAATTTATACACATCTTCTTCTAAAAGATCATCAACAAATTGAAGTAATTTCTTCAATTGTGCTTCGTCTTTTACTTGAGATTTGGGAAATGCTAGCAAGCCGCCAATACCATTTCCTTCTGACCAAACATGATAACCGCCGCCTTCACCATCTGAGATCTTGTTTACAGGCACTAATTCCATATCATCTTGAATACCTTGACCCATCGTCTTCAGATTCTTGATATCCACCATTCCAGTGTAGATTCCAGTTCTTCCTTGTGCAAATTGTTCTTGCTGATCAGTCTTTTGGGTAACTGCAAAGTCTTGTGCCAAATAGCCATTCTCAAATAGATCTCTTGAAAAATTCAAAGCTTTCATATACTCTTCTGTATCAAATTCTGGAGTGAATTTGCCATTATCGTCTACAGCCCAGCCATTTGGTGCTCCAAAATAAGAAGTGAAAAGTTTAAAGCTGGTATAACGAATATCACTAGGCGCACGATCGCCAAAACCAACTGTGTCGTCCACACCATTTCCATCAGGATCGTTTTCTGTAAATTGTTTAGCTACTTCATAAAGCTCATCCATGGTAGTTGGAACATCTAGTCCTAGATTATCCAACCAGTCTTTTCGAATGACTAAGCCAGCACGAGCGTAGTCTTTTTGTATCGGTACGCCGTACAAGGCACCGTCGATACTCGCAGCTTCGATTCTATCTTCAGAAATTTGACTTAAATTTTTATAGTCTTTTAAATATTCTGATACATCCCAGAATACGCCTGATTTTAACGCATTGCGGACAGAAGAGTTTTTCAACATCGCAATTTGAAGTGTAACGATATCTCCTAGTTCATCAGAAGCCAATGCAGTTGTTAATCTTTCTTCTTTTGAAGCATCAGGAATCCAGTTGAATGTCAGTTCCGTATCGGTTTTTTCTTCGATCAAGTTCACAATCGTGTCTGTAGGCGGTGAAGCATGATGCAAAATATTTAACCAAGTGATTTTAGCTTTTCCATCTTCTGTCTCTGAAGAACTGTTACTTGAACTGCTGCCGCATGCGGCAAGTGCTAGAATTCCTGCAAAACTAAGACCTAATTTTACGAGCGTTGCTTTTTTCATAAATTTTCTCCTTCACTGTTTTAATAATATTTTTGTTTTCTTCTGTTTTTTCTGTATATGAGTTCTTCCATTCCAAATGGCAAAATATAGAATTTGCTGTCCACGTGACTGCGGAAAAGAAGAGACTACCACCGATAAAGGTTAAAACACCTGGCATTGTTTGGATGATCATCAGATAAATCCCTACCATACTTAATATCAACACTAATGAGTAATGAAGATGTGAGAATCCGAATAAAAATGCCATTTTCATTTTGAAAAAATATCCTTTCCAATCATAATGAGCCATGATTGGGAAAATATAGAGTGCTGAGAGCACATATATGAACGCAGCAATATACAAAGCGATCCTAAGATACCAATTGTGTATGAAAGAAAGATCCACAAGTAAAACAATCCCGATGGCGCCATATATCCAGCTCATCAGCAAGGTTTCACGATAGTTTTCTTTAAAATATGTGAAGTACGTTTTCGTCAAAGGAAACGTTTCTTTTGAGCGCAGCCATTTTCTAATCACTGCAACCATCGCATACGATGCAGGACCGAAAGTAAAAACTCCCAAACCTGCGATGACTAAACCGCCCCACAGAAAATTCAAATAAACCAACTGTAAAATACGATTTAGCCTTCCGTTTATTTTATCTAATGACTGCAGCATATCTTTCCCTCTCTTTCTATCTTAGTAAACGCCGTCTTCTCCTAGCTTTTTGGCAATCTTATTAGCTAAAATTACCATAAACAATCCTACGACCCCTTTAAACAATCCCATTGCTGTACTGAAACTTAACTGTCCATTCTTCAATCCAGCTGTATAAATATAGGTGTCGAAAATTTCTGCAACGCTTCGATTCAATGAATTCAATAACAAGTACATATGCTCGAACCCTAAGTCTAATGTCTGACCGATTTTTAGAATCAGCAAGGTAATGATTACTGGACGAATTGCCGGCAATGTAACATGCCATGTTTTGCGTAAGCGTCCTGCTCCATCCATTTCTGCAGCTTCATACAACTGTGTATCGACTGCAGTTATCGCTGAAAGATAGATGATCGTAGACCAGCCCAACTCTTTCCAGATCACTTGTCCGATATATACTGTGCGTGTCCATTCAGGGGATGTTAGAAAACTGATTTTTTCAAATCCCATTGTTGCAAGGAATTCATTCAATACCCCTCCGTCAACATTCAAAAATACATAAGTAATCGAAACAATGATTACCCAAGACATGAAGTGAGGGATGTAAATGATCGTTTGAATCCCGTTTTTCAATCGTTTGTTCGTTACTTCATTTAATAGTAAAGACAAAATGATTGGCATCGGAAAAAACACGAAGATATTTAATCCGAACAAGATCAACGTATTTCTTAATAATGTAAAGAATGTCGGTTCTGTAAACAAACGAATGAAATGTTTGAAACCGACCCAAGGACTTCCCATTATTCCTAAAAATGGTTGATAATCTTGAAAAGCAATAACGAGTCCCCCCATAGGAAGATACCTAAAAATCAAGAAATAAAGGACTCCCGGCAGAATCATCACATATAAAAATTTATTCGTTTTGATTCCTGCAATTATTTTTTTTCGTCTTCTGAGCTTTTCTTCTTTTTTCGATAGCGTCAGTTGAAATGGTTCTTGTTTCTTTACACTTTCCATAAGCCCCTCCTTAGTTTTGTGAATGTTTGCTGCTTATGACTTCATGATAGATAACTATCTGAATTACGTATATAATCATTTTTATCGTATGTAAAAACGCTTACATAGCAATGATTTTTGTGCTATACAAAACGAAAAGTGTATTTTTTCACAAATAAACTACGCATAGCAAACCTTCTATTTTTTTCTATCTGACACTTAGCATAGGAAATGATTATATACGTAATCTTTCACCGATGATAAATTGAACATATAGAAACAGAAACATTTAATTTATTTTGAGGAGGAGCCTATCTATATGAAAAAGAAAGTCTCTATAGGAGAAAGAAGTTTTACACTTTTCAACAATACGTTTCTAATTTTGCTAGCTTTGATCTGTATCGTTCCTTTTTTAAATATCATCGCTACATCTTTTGCTTCTACACAAGAAGTCGTCGCGAAAAAGTTTATCCTTTTTCCTACTACCTTTTCTTTAGACGCGTATCGCTACATTCTTTCTACGCCGACCATTTTTAGAGCACTTGCTGTTTCGATTGGTGTTACAGGTGTCGGAACGATCGTCAGTATGTGTGCAACTTCACTGATGGCCTACGGTCTTTCCAGAAAGTATTTGTTTGGTCGAGGTTTCGTCAACTTTCTTGTTGTATTTTCTATGTTGTTCAGCGGGGGGATGATTCCAACGTTCTTAGTTGTTCGTTCTCTAGGGCTGGTCAATTCTTACTGGGCCATGATCCTGCCTGTGGCTGTTAATGCAATGAATATGATCATTATGAGAAACTTTTTCCAAGCCTTGCCGGATAGTTTGGAAGAATCAGCAAAAATGGATGGTTGCACAGATTTTGGTGTATTTTTCAAAATTATGCTGCCATTAGCGTTACCGTCTATTGCTACTATCTCGCTTTTTTATGCTGTTACTTACTGGAACACTTATATGACTGCTATTTTGTATATCAACGATTCATCTAAATGGCCGATACAGATTCTTTTACGCCAAATCGTCATTGTATCAAGTGGGATGCAAGCAGAAAGTAGTGCCGTTGATGTGATTCCACCAGCACAAACAGTTAAAATGGCTGTTATCGTTATTGCAACAGTGCCTATGCTGATTGCTTATCCTTTTGTTCAGAAATATTTTGTCAAAGGAGCACTCGTAGGTTCTGTCAAAGGGTGATTATGTACTGAACGCAAAATGGTAGTTGTGTCAGAAGTGGTCAGCTTCAAGAAATAAGAAGGCATTTACGAAAATTGCTTCTTAAATTTTTGTGAAATTTCGGCTTATTTTTCGAAGAATCTACTCCTGGAACACCGTGTATCAGAGGTTGTGAAAGAGACGTTCAGCCTTGAGCGATGATAAAAACTCTCACAAACATTGCGACGAGTAACCCACAGGAGCAATAAGAAGCGATTTTGAAAAATAGCTTCCCATATTTCACAAAATTATGCCTTATTGTCGATAGACTGTCTCTTGAACGCCATTTATTCGTAAAAAAGAACTGTGACAAGACTTTTGTCACAGTTCTTTTTGCGTGCTTAGCCTTGAAATTTAACTACCCATAAATACAAATACTAGGGTTATTATAACTTCTTTTATTGCTTGAATCAGTCCACAAGAAAAACAGTCTCTTGATTAAACGGCGTTTATCTTGTTGATTCTGCGGCAATAAAATCAGCCAGCAGCAAAACATGAAGTGCTGTTTTTTGCTGTCCTCTTTTATTGCTTGAATCAGATCACAAGAAAAACAGCCTCTTGATTCACAAATATTTTTTTCGATATTCTCCCGGCGTAATCGATTCCTTCTTTTTAAAGAAACGAATAAAATTTTGCGGATTTCGATATTGCAATCTTTCTGCAATCTCTTTTACGGAGAGGTTAGTCTCTTTCAACCATTTTTTTGCTACCTCTAAACGATGATTTTGAACAAAATCACCAAATTTTTCTCCTGTTTCCTTTTTAAATACATTACTTAAATAGTTAGGGTTATAATGCAACCTATCAGCGATCACATCTAAAGACAGATCACGATCATATTCTGTGTAGACGATATGCATAATATTCTCCGACAAATTTTTAAATTCATGATCAGTGATTGCTTGAGAGCATTCTGTGATTGGCAGAACTAATTGTTCTAAAACAAGTTTTTCTAGTTCTTTGGGATGATAATTGTTCAGTGCTTTTACATAAATTTGTTTCATGTTATCAAAGTTTTTTGAATCTACTCCCAATAACTGTCCTAATTGAACGAGTTCATTGATCAAGCGGACCGAAACTACTTCCCGACTCAAAGGATTTTTATTTTGTGCAAACAATGCATCAATCAATTCATGTACTAAATTCTTCACTTCCTGATTTCCAGAACGAATGGCTTCAAACAATCGATTTTGTTCTTCTATCGGATATCTAATAAGTGTTTTTTCATGAGCAGCAGGAACGATTTCCTGATAAAAAATAATTGAACTTGGACCAGTATTTACACGATAATACAGGGCTTCTTTTGCCCGATCAACCGATTGCTTGCTTTCATTCAGCGTTTCGAACCGGTTACTGATGCCTATACTGATAGTTAAATTCAAGTATTCTTTTACACGTTTTTGAATGAGTCGGCAATACTCCATGACTTTTTTGCTTGCTTCTGCATCATCTTTATCCATTCGATAAATAGTGGCTTGCATTTCTTCATTCAAAACGATCGGCAGCATTCGATTTTCCTTTGGCACAATTTCCGTGATCATGTTGTTGATCGCTAAAAGTAGCAAATCACGCTCCCCACCGTGACTATCTTCTAACAGATCGATTTGAACCAAAGCTGTATAATAGCAGTCATTTTGAGAACTATAACCAAATTGCTGCAACCGCTGATCTAGTTCTCGCCTTTCTACTCGATTTCTAAATAAACTAAGTACAAATAGCGTTTCCAGCTGTGGCTTTTGGGTAACTAAGTGTGCACTTAACGCTTCTTTTTCTCCTATGATCCGACTGACTGATTGAGCGACCAAATCTAGTTCTTTCCCACTGAATCCTTTTGATTTAAGATTCAGACGTTCCTGTATTTGAGAAATCGGACGGGCAAATCTGTCCGAAAATAAGTAGGAAAGAAGACCAATGAGTCCTACCAGTGTTAAAGACACTGCAACTAGCCCGATTCTCAGATTGCGGATCATTGCGCCAATTGCACTAGAGTCAACTTCTAATCTGTAAATCCAATTATTATAATCTGATTTCAGTACTATATACGTTTTATCTTTTTCTCTTATCACTTTCAGCTGATTGTAATCTAGATCCACGTCCGTTAATACAGTTGGTTGCTCTTTATTTTTTACTGTCTGAGTAGTAAAAAGGTTGCCAACTTCGTTTTCAATAGAAAGTATGTCTTCTCCACTTTCACCAACAACTTGTTCTATTGTATGTTTCTCTATCGTAGCAATTCCCAATGCATATTTTTCTTTTTCAAACATTGGCAAAGAAATCACCATTTCGATTCCTTTGTTTTTCTTTTGCCAAAATAAATTATTTTTGTTATTTATGTACTTCTGTTGATACTTTTCAACTTCCTCTTCGGTCAGTTGACTCAACGATCCATTGATTACTCCCCATTTACCAGCCAAACTGACTAAATCATAATTATTATCATCCATAACAATCGTTTCTATAAAATTTAGTTCTTTCCTGATTTCAGAATAAGTGGAGTAATCTGTATATGTCAGCGGATGCTTGAATATGTCCGAGAAATTTTTGGTCGAACCATACGTAGAAAACGAATATTCAATCGTTCTAATTTTCCATTCAACGTTAGTTTTAACTTGCCTGAGCAAATTCTTTTTGTCTGTTAAATAACTCGATTCGATCGATTCATAGGTATTCTGGTAAATGAATAAACTAAATCCTATGACAAGTACGGCTCCTAATAAAAACATCGGTAAAAATATTTTATAAAATACTGTACTTTTCTTCATTTTCTTCCTCTCCTACTTTTAAAATAAAAGGCTTTCATTTTTCTGTAAAATTGATACTCATCTAATTAAATGAGCATTCCCCGCTTTCAAGAATAGCATAATTAAAAATAAAAATCCAAGTAATTTTTAACGTGTGCAATCTTTTCATATCAAAGATCTATTGACTTATCGTAGTTATCGTAATATGATGAATGCGTTAACAAAAAGTGAAAAAGTAAGGAAAATGATGGAATGGTAACGATCAAAGATATCGCTAAAGCAGCTGGCGTTTCTCATACGACAGTTTCTCGTGCTTTGAATAACAGCAGTTTAATAAAAAATGAAACAAAACAAAAAATACGACAACTAGCTAAGGAAATGAATTATTCGCCAAACTATAGTGCAAAAGGTTTAGTGAATCAAAAAAAATATCTAATCGGACTATTTTTCTCAAGTTTGCATAAAGGAACTTCATCAAATTTCCTAGCAGATTCCATTGCAGGCATCCATTCAGTATTAGACACAAATTACAGTTTATCTGTTGAAAGTATCGATGTTGTTGATTTAACAGAAATCAACCTGCAACGCTACGATGGACTGATCGTTATGAGTCAAAGTGATGATGATCAGCCTTTCATCGACTATCTCAAAGAAAAAGAATTTCCTTTCGTTGTTGTCAATCGTCACATCAATGATTCAGCGGTTATCAACGTCACTGCCGATGATGCGGCCGGTGTTATGCAGGCAGTAGATTACGGTATTGGATGCAGACATACGAAGATCGCTTATATTGGCGGAAAGAAAAATTTTCGTTCGACAAAAGAACGGGAAAAAGGGGTATTGAAAAGTCTAAAAAAAGCGAGCATCCCTGTCAATCCAGCCTATTTTTTAACAGGAGATTACAGCTTAGAAAGCGGCCTCCAAAACATGGAATACCTATTATCACTTTCTGACCTGCCTACTCTGGTTTTTTGCGGCAACGACGACATAGCGATTGGTGCATTGAGAGCTGTACATTTAGCTGGCCTCCGTGTTCCCCAGAACATTTCTCTGATCGGGTTCGATGATTCTCCAGTCGTCTCCTATCTCAATCCGCCGCTTACCACCGTACGTAAGCCTTTGAAAGAAATGTGTCAAGAAGGAACAAAGCTTTTACTAGATTTGATCGAAGGCAGGACGATCGAACAATCTAAAATTGAGCTCTCCACCTTGTTGATCCTTCGTGAGTCGATCAATTACTTGTAAACTACAAGTAATTTTATATAAAAATGTTAACGTGTGCATAACACAGAAAGGAAGTTTATATGAAAAAACTGACAAAAGAATTAGTGAAAAAAAACGAAGCACCTGTAAAAGTTCTTCAGTTTGGTGAAGGCAATTTTATGCGTGGATTTATTGATTGGCAGATTCAGCAGCTGAATAACCAACAATTGTTTAAAGGTAATGTTGCAATCATTCAACCTTTAGAACAAGGTCTTGGAAATATGATGAACCAGCAAGATAATTTATATACGGTCATTTTACAAGGACTCAGCAATGGCGAAATCGTTGATACTTCCGAGATTATCACCGTAGTAGAACAAATGATCAATCCTTATGATGAATGGGATGCTTATCTATCTCTAGCAGAAAATGACGACTTGGCCTATATCGTCTCCAATACAACAGAGGCAGGAATCCAATTCGTGGAGACTGATAATTTAACAGATACTCCCCCACAGAGCTTCCCGGGCAAACTGACAGCCTTTTTATACCGACGTTTCAAATTAAACAAAGCTGGCTTTACCATCATTCCTTGCGAACTGATTGACAGAAACGGCGAACGTCTAAAAGAAATCATTTTACGCTACGCAGAAAAATGGGATTTAGAACCTGCTTTTGTTGAGTGGTTAGAAAAAGAAAATGTTTTCTGTTGTAGTTTAGTTGATCGCATCGTCCCAGGTTATCCTCGCGAAGATGCAGGTGTTTTCAATCAACGGCATAACTATGAAGATCAATTGATGGTCAAAGCAGAACCATTCATGCTTTGGGTGATCGAAGGGCCTAAAGAATTGGAGAATCAACTACCATTCAAACAGGCTGGCTTGAATGTCATCATCACAGATGATATGACTCCTTATCGTGAACGTAAGGTGCATTTGCTTAATGGACCGCATACAGCGATGGTCCCTCTTGCTTTGTTGGCGGAATTGGAAACTGTAGAAGAAGTAATGAAAGATCCTTTATTCTCCGCATATGTTGATCAGTTATTCAATCTAGAATTGATTCCTATGCTTTCTTTACCTAAAGATGAATTAGCCATTTATGCTGACCAAATCAAAGAACGTTTCTTGAATCCTTTTGCCCATCACAAATTAGAAGCGATTTCATTAAATAGTGTTTCAAAGTTCAGCACCCGTCTGCTTCCAGTGTTCAAGAAGTATATCGAAGAACAAAATCAGGTACCACCGTTAATCACTGTTTCACTAGCTGCGCTACTTCTTATGTATCGAGGCGATCAAGTAAAGCCACATGATGATGAAAAGACGATAAGCGAATTTACTGATGCTTGGTCTGATAATGGAACAGCTATTCCTCGATTATTGCAAAACGCTGCGCTTTGGGGAGAAGATTTGTCTCAAATACCGAATGTGACAGATACAGTTCAAGAAATAGCTGCAAAGATCGATCAAAAAGGTGTCCGGTCAGTATTACAAGAAATGAAAGGAACGATGGTCCATGCTTGAAACCCTGCAACCAACAATGAAATTAAATCGACGAGACAGTGTGGTCGTCGCATTAACCCCTATTCCAAAACAAACACAACTGACGATTGATCAGCAAACGATCACCACTCTTGAAGATATCCCGCAAGGTCATAAGATTGCATTGGGTGATTTGAAAGCTGGAGACAACGTGATCAAATATGGCTATCCAATCGGTCATGTGACGACAGACGTAACTGCCGGTCAATGGCTGCACACTCATAATGTAAAAACCAATCTTTCTGGTGAATTGGATTATCGATATGAAAAAGATGTCCATCCAAGTCATTACCTTTTTGAGAACCGAACATTTCAAGGTTACTTGCGAAAAAATGGAAAAGTAGGGATTCGTAATGATTTGTTTTTAGTACCTACCGTTGGGTGTGTGAATGGCATTGCTGAACTGATCGTCAAACAGTTCAAGGAAAAACATCCAGATCTGGGACAGTTTGACCATATTACGATTTTAAAGCATCCTTATGGCTGTTCGCAGCTTGGAAAAGATCATCAAAATACTCGAGAAATTTTAGCGGACGCAGTAAACCATCCCAATGCCGGAGGAGTTTTAGTATTTGGATTAGGTTGTGAGAACAATACAGTTCCTGAATTCAAAAAAATTTTAGGTGAATATGATGAAGAACGAGTGAAATTTCTAGTGGCTCAAGATGTTTACGATGAGATCGAACAAGGTGTGGCTCTATTAGAAGAGCTTTTAACAGCGGCGGAAAATGACCAGCGCATATCAGTCCCGCTCTCTAAGTTGAATGTCGGTTTGAAATGCGGCGGTTCTGATGGTCTATCGGGAATAACTGCTAATCCTTTACTTGGTGCATTTTCTGACTACTTGATTGCTCAAGGAGGCAGCACGATCTTAACAGAAGTGCCAGAAATGTTTGGCGCAGAACAAGTATTGATGGCACGAGCGGAAAATGAAGAAGTTTTTGACTCAATCGTTGACTTGATCAATGACTTCAAACAGTATTTCTTGTCTTACGGGGAACCAGTTTACGAAAACCCATCTCCTGGTAATAAAGCAGGTGGGATCACTACATTAGAAGATAAGTCTTTAGGCTGCACGCAAAAATCAGGAAGCTCTCCTGTCGTTGATGTGCTACAATATGGCGAGAAAATCAGAAAACCAGGGCTTAGTTTATTGCAAGCTCCCGGGAATGATCTTGTAGCTGCCTCTGCTCTTGCTTCATCCGATTGCCAGTTGGTCTTGTTTACCACAGGAAGAGGGACTCCGTTTGGCTCATATGTCCCAACGGTCAAGGTATCTACGAATACAACTCTTTTTGAACGCAAAGGTCATTGGATGGATTTTAATGCAGGCGTCTTATTAGAACAACCAATGGAAGTAATCTTAGAATCGTTTGTTCAAAAAATCATCGCTGTAGCTAGTGGAGAAGAAACGAAAAATGAACAAAATGACGTTCGAGAAATTGCCATTTTTAAAAACGGAGTAACACTTTGATTTTCATAAAACAGTATAAAAAGAAAGAAGGAAGATTTATGTTTTTATCTGATGATTTTTTATTAAAAGACGATTGGGCGAAAAAGCTTTACCATTCCTACGCAAAAAACATGCCCATTATTGATTATCACTGTCACTTAGATCCAAAAGAAATTTACGAAAACAACAATTTCAGCAATCTGACAGAAGCTTGGTTAGGAGGCGATCATTACAAATGGCGCTTGATGCGAGCTTGCGGCGTGCCTGAAGAAAAAATCACAGGAAATGCTTCTGATTTTGAAAAATTTTTAGCTTGGTGTCAAACCGTACCAAAAATTATCGGAAATCCGCTTTACAGTTGGTCACATCTTGAATTGAAGCGTTTCTTCGGTATTGACTTGTTGATAAATGAAGAAAATGCAGAGAAAATTTGGACACAAGCAAATGAAATTTTGGCAGCTCCTGATTTTCGCCGTCGGGAAATCGCAAAAAAATCGAATGTAGAAGTGATTTGTACAACAGATGATCCCGCAGACGACTTGCACTATCATCAGTTGCTTGCTCATGAAGAACCAGATTTGAAGGTTCTACCTTCATTCCGTCCAGATAAAGCACTCAATATTGAAAAAGAAGGATTTAATGCATGGGTCACACTACTGGAAGAAGCAGCTGACCAAACGATCACCACCTATCAAGAACTGATAGAAGTCTTAGGGCAGCGGATAGAATACTTCCATCAACATGGATGTCGTGTTTCCGACCACGCTTTAGACATCTTACGCTATAAAGAAGCGGATGAAACAGTATTAGAAGAGATTTTTCAAAAAGCACGAGCTAACAAACTATTATCTTCAGATGAAATCGATGCTTATCGTACAGAAACACTGATACATTTGACCCACTTCTATCATTCTCATAATTGGACGATGCAGCTGCACATCCATGCTTATCGTAACTGTAATACACAAATGTTGGAAAAATTAGGGCCCGATACCGGCTATGATGGAATGAATGATCTTTCTTTGACTATTCCTCTGCAAAAATTATTGAATCGTGCAGAAGAAACGGATCAGTTGCCAAAGACGATCCTTTATTCATTGAATCCGAATGACTATCCTGCGATTTTAGCTTTGATGGGCTGTTTCCAAAAAGAACAGAATGGAAAACTGCAGTTAGGTTCTGGATGGTGGTACAACGATACTCGAGCTGGTATGCGCGATCAATTGACACAATTTGCTGATGGTAGTGCTTTGGGGAATTTTGTCGGCATGCTGACAGATTCAAGAAGTTTCCTGTCCTACACTAGACATGAATATTTCCGTCGTGTTCTTTGTGAATTTTTAGGCGAAATGGTCATGCGAGGAGAAGCACCTGAAGATGAACAACTTTTAGGAAGTCTAGTTCAAGCGATTAGTTATACAAATGCTAAAAATTACTTTGGCTTTTTTGCCTAATTGATTAATAGTAACAGTAACGAATCAAAAACAGGATAGCGAAATAACGGAATCCGTTTATCCACGTTTTAGAGAAGAAGACGGACCAAATTTGCTCCGTCTTCTTCTCTTGCTGTTCTGCTTCATTGCCTATAAACCTTTATGAAAGAAGAGATAACATGCCTACTATCCATATTGCCGGTGATTCTACTGCGGCAGAAAAAGATGAAGACAAGCGTCCCGAGACAGGTTGGGGAGAAAAAATCTCTGCTTATTTTTCACCCGAGATCCAGATCAATAACCAAGCAAAGAATGGACGCAGCACCAAATCATTTATCCAGGAAGGAAGGTTAGCCCGTCTAGCTTCACAGTTTCAGCCGAATGATTTCTTATTTGTACAATTTGGACATAACGACCAGAAAATCCAAGAAGAAAGAGGTACGCTTCCCTTCGGTAGCTATTTAAAAAATCTGCAGATATTTTTTGAATGCGCAAAAAAAGCGAACGTCCAAATGGTCTTACTGACATCTGTGACGCGACGAGATTACTTAGAAAGCGGAACATTGAATCCAGATATACTTGGAGACTATCCAAAAGCGATGCGTGCATTTGCTGAGAAACACCATATTCCTCTTTTAGATGTGTTCTCAAGATCACAAGAATTGTTCCAGACCTTCTCAAAAGAAGAGACAAAAAAATTCTACCTGCATCTTATGCCTGATACTTGTAAAAATTACCCAGAAGGACTAAAGGACAATACCCACTTTAGTCCAGAAGGCGCTGATAAAGTTGCCCGAATAATTGTTGAATTGATAAAAGAATCCCGTCTGCCTCTTGCTAATTATTTACAAAAAGGAGTTTGAGATGTTTCCATTAAATTTAGGCATCCGTGCCCACGATTTAGATGTTCGAAATCGTGAAGAAATCGTTCAAAAAGTATCACAGCTTCACTTGTCCCATATCCAATTTGCACCACAAAAAGCATTTCCTGAACAACTTAAATTAACTGACATGACACTTGGGAGTGCTGCCTATTTTGGTGAATACTTCCAAAAAAACAATATCGAACTTTCCATTTTAGGATGCTATATCAACCTATCCAGCAAAAATCAAGAAGTTCGTGCACAAGCATTGGCAACTTTCAAACAGCAAATTGCTCTGTGCTCTGCCTATCAAGCCAAGATGATTGCTACGGAAACCGGTAGTGTCTCTGTCGGTTACACAAAAGAAAATTTTACTGAAGAAGCTTATCAGATCGCCAGAAATTCTATCATTGAATTAGTCGCTCATGCAGAAAATTTTGGCATAACTGTTGCTGTTGAAGCAGGGATCAATCATCCAATCTATAACTATCAGTTAGCTAAACGTTTAATCGATGAAGTAGCTTCACCAAATTTAAAAATCATTTTAGATTGTGCGAATTTGATGCATAAAGAAAATCATGCTGATCAGGAAAAAGTGATCCGAGGTGCCTTGGACAATTTACATGGTTATATTACAGCGCTTCATCTCAAAGACTATATCATGGAAAATGGAAAGATCCGCATGGTACCTGTTGGCAAGGGCTGTTTAGATTTCCGCCCGGTACTGCATTATATCAAATATGAGCGTCCTCTAATGTACGCCACTCTTGAAGCTACTCCTGAGATTTATGTTCCTGAAGCAATAGAACACTTGCAGTTTATTTACCAAGATTGTTAAGGAGAAGATTATGGAGGAACGAATACAGAAAAGTTATCAAAAATATCATGCAAATGCTTTTCAGACATTGCTGCATCTTTATCAGGGAAATTATTGGCGTTTTGCCATGTCAGGACTCTTTTTTATTATCAAACATCTTCCATCTTGGTTAATGCCGATCGCTATTGCCAATGTAATCAATGCAGCTTCATCGAAAGATTCTTCTCAGTTGCAGGCCATTTATTTCAACGCTTTTTTGATGGCTTGTCTGATTGGTCAAAATATATTGACGAATTATTTTCATGTAAAATACCATAGCACTTCGATCCGTCAAGTAGAAGCTGGACTAAGAGCGACCCTTATCAAGAAAATCCAAGAACTATCTATTCCTTATCAAAAAGAATTGCAATCTGGACGAATCCAGTCAAAGATCATCCGTGATGTAGAAGCTATCCAAACGTTGTCCTCTCAAGTATTTGTCAGCGGATTAAATATCGCTGTCAATTTATTCGTAGCTTTAGGTATCACGCTTTATAAAAGTCCTGTTGTTTTCATGTTTTTCTTATTGACTGTTCCTCTCGCCGCATTCGTTACTCTCTTTTTCCGTAAAAGGATCAGACAGTCCAACTCAGACTTCAGGCAAGAAATGGAAGAGACTTCTGCAAAAGTGATCGAAGTGATCGAATTAGCACCGATTGCTCGAGCTCATGGGTTAGAAAAACACGAAACAACTCGCTTAAATAAGCATTTTACTCAAATCTATGAAAAAGGATTCCACTTAGATATCCTGCAATCTGTTTTCGGATCAGTCAGCTGGGCTAGTTTTCAGATATTTCAGCTGATTTGTTTGATTTTCACTGGGATATTAGCTTTACAAGGGCGCATCCAACCCGGCGATGTCGTGATGTATCAGACGTATTTCACGACGATCGTCAATTCCGTTTCTGGAATGATCACGCTGATTCCTACGATTTCAAAAGGCATGGAATCTATCACTTCTATTGGCGAACTGTTGATTGCTGGCGATGTAGAAACTTATCACGGTAAGAAAAAAATCCAACATTTGGATGGAAATTTTCGTTTTGAGGATGTTTCTTTTCTTTATCCGGACTCACTCAAACCGATTATCGATCATTTTTCTCTAGAGGTGAAAGCTGGAGAAACAATTGCTTTTGTTGGGCCATCTGGCTCTGGAAAATCTACACTCCTTAACTTATTGATTGGATTTATCCAGCCGACTTCAGGAAAAATTTTTCTAGATGATCAGCCTTTGGATGAACTGGATATGCGAAGTGTGCGAAATTATTTAGCCGTTGTTCCTCAAACCACTTTGTTGTTCTCCGCTTCGATCAAAGAGAACATCACTTATGGCTTGAAAAACGTATCAAAAGAACGTTTAGATGAAGTCATCGAAGCTGCGCAACTTTCTTCACTGATTGACCAGCTTCCTGATGGTCTGGATACCTTAGTAGGCGAACATGGCAACAAGCTGTCTGGTGGCCAAAAGCAACGTATCTCCATTGCACGAGCGTTGATACGTCAGCCAAAAATCATTTTGCTAGATGAAGCAACCTCAGCTTTAGATAACCAGTCAGAGAAAAAAATCCAGCAAGCCCTGAATTACCTGACAGAAACACCCACTACTTTTATTGTGGCTCATCGGCTTTCAACGATCAAAGAGGCAGATAAAATCGTTGTGATCGATGAAGGAAAAATCGTTGAAATAGGTACTTACGAAAAACTGTTAGCTCAAAAAGGCTATTTCTACCGCTTGAAAAATGAATGACAAAAAATAGGAGCTATGACAAGACTTTTGTCGTAGCTCCTATTTCTGAATAAACGGTGTTCTCCTGCCAACTCCTCGGTCACAAGTCACAATAGTCATCAAACATGAGAAGCTGTTTTTTGAAATTGTTCCTTGTAACTCAGAGTTAAACGGTAGGCTCACGACCTCTTGGTAAACGGTGTTCAAGAGATAGCCTATCGGCAATAAGAAGCAATTTTGTCATCGCTCAAGGCCGAACGTCTCTTTCACACCCTCTGTTGTTTCATAAAATAGTTTTATTCGCTGTAAAGGTCGCGAACTGGTGTCATGATGATACGGTTCAAGTCATTGATGATTGTACTGAAGCCTTGCTCTTTTTGCATCAAGTCATTGATTACTTCTTCTGATTGGATTTTCACAGCCATTTCTTGTGCTTTCATTGCATCTTCGTCGCTGAACTCTTGTCCACTCATTTGTTTTTCTTGTAATTCGATTTGCATCGCTTGGAAGTCTTTGAACAGTTTGTGTGCTTCTTCGTTTGCTTGTACTTTCTCGTACGCTTCTTTCAACGCTTTGAATTCTGGTAATTCACGGATCTCACGTTCGATTTGATTCGCGCTATCGTAGATGTTTGACATGTTATGCCCTCTTTTCTTTTAGTAGTTACTCTCTATTGTAACATGGGGTTATTCGTTTTCAAAGGGTCTACTCTCCTTGATATTTCCGCCAGAGGTCTTTAGCCGCTTCACCAATTCCCTGAACGCCTTCTTTCACCATATCGCCGAAGTTTTTCAGCCCTTCTTTTGCTTGTTCACCATATTGATTCAAGTTATCTTGCCAATTTCCAGACTCTCCATTAGAATTTCCTGTGTTTCCAACTTGATCTGCAGCTACCACTTGTCCTCCTGTGGCATAGGCATCTGCTACACTAAATCCTGTTTTTGAAGTATACGGAAGGATGCCTTCTGCCGCTGATTTGAAGACTTTCCCGACAACATTTCCACTTGTCCCTTCCAAATAGTGCAGCTTGCTGGATTCTTCGTAACCCATCCATGTCGAAATCACTACGTCTGGCGTGTAACCGATCATCCATTGGTCATTTGCTTTTGTGGCATCGAAATTAGTTTCTGTGGTTCCTGTTTTCCCTGCTATCGTATAACCTGCAGGATTCGCAGCAGCCGCTGTTCCATTTGAAAATGTACCAAGAAGCATGCTGGTCATTTCATCGGCTGTTTCCTTTGATATGACCTGTTTTGGTTTTTTGTTTGTGTTATCGACGATCACCGCTCCAGTCGAATCAACGATTTTCGTGATAAGATGCGGCGTATACATCTGACCATCATTGGCAAATGCACTGTAAGCACCCGCCATGATCAATGGAGATACTCCTTTTTCCAGTCCACCAAGGGCTAAGCCATAATACTTATCAGATTTTGCTAAAGGCAGGCCGAATTCTTCTGCTTTATCATATCCTTTTTGTAAACCGATCTCATGCAAAAGCCATACAGCAGGCAAATTCAAACTTTGTGCAACAGCTTGATACATCGGTACTTCTCCTTGGTATGTCCCGTCAAAATTATGCGCATCGTAATAACTTTGCGGTTCGTCTTTCAAGATACTGGAAGGCTTGTATCCAGCTTCCAGTGCTGGTGTATATACGCTTAATGGTTTGATCGTTGATCCTGGTGAACGACGCATCTGTGTAGCAAAGCTGAATCCTCTAAAGACATGATCTCCTCTTCGTCCTACTAGTGCTTGTACACCACCTGTATTCGGATCTAAAGCTACTGAAGCAGATTGGACCATGGCACCATCTGAAGCATTTGCTGGGAATAATGCACTGTTTTGATAAGTAGCTTCTAATTGCTTTTGATAATCCTGATCTAAAGCTGTATAGATTTTATAGCCTTTATTCATGACATCTTCTTCATCAAGACCATACTCGTTAACTGCTTCATCGATCACTGCATCAAAATAATAAGGATAACGATAACCAGAATCTGAATTATCGTATGTGTCATTAAGATACGCGCTGATATCTGTCTGGCTTTCTGCTTGTTCTTGTTCTTTTGTGATTTTTCCGTTTTCTTCCATTACACTTAGTACTGTGTTTTTCCGATCATTCGCATTTTTTGGGTGATCGATCGGATTATAAATACCAGGACCTTTCAGCATTCCTGCCAAAGTAGCAGCCTCAGACAGCGTAACATTCGTTGCATCTACTCCAAAATACTTTCTGGAAGCGTCTTGGACACCCCATACCCCGTTGCCAAAATAGGCATTGTTAAGATACATGGTCAAGATTTCTTCTTTGCTGTACTTCTTTTCGATCTCGATTGCCAAAAATAATTCCTTCGCTTTTCGATCAAACGTTTGGTCTAATGTCAGATACGCATTTTTGGCAAGCTGCTGAGTGATCGTACTTCCTCCGCCCCCTGATGTTCCGCCAGACAAGACCATTCGGACTGCTGCACGGGCAATCCCTTTGATATCAAACCCGTGATGCTCGTAAAAATTCCTATCTTCTGTCGAGATTACTGCATCTTGGATATAGGGAGAAATCGCGTTTAATTCTACATATGTTCCTTTTTGGGCGTACAGTGTGCCAGCTTCTTCGTTTTTCTTATCATAAATGACTGTCGATTGGCTTAATCCTGATTTTAACGTTTCGACATTTGCTTGTTTTGCTAAAATAAAGAGGTAGATACTTGTCACTAAGACACAGATCAAACCAATCAGCAAAATCAATTTGTTCACATGATATTTTTTCCAGATGCGCTTTCGCCATCGATGGAATTGTCCGAGATATGGTCTGATCCAACGCCAAAAACTGATCAAAGCAGCTTTTATCTTTTCTAAAATGCTTTGAAAATCCATTTGTTTCTTCTCCTGTCTATTTGATTCAATCGTCTTATTTTACCATAGTGAAAGAGTGTTTTCTTCCTGCTTAAGTTGTAGTTCAATATGTTTTTTTACGTTAGTGCAAGTAGAGTAACATAAGAATGAACAGAAAAATGTAAGTTTTTTCTTAAATATGTTTTAAAAATGGTACAATTAGTCTGCAATTGCACTGAAAGGAGTACACTTGTGAAAATCACGATCACTTTACCTATGAACCATCCTGAAACAACAATTCGCGACTTGCTTGAAAAGGAATGGTTAGTTCCTAGAAAGGTTCGACACTTTTTGCGTATACGTAAAAACGTTTGGATCAATCAACAACCTGCTTTGTTCCATCATGAAGTAAAGGGCAATGACCAGATCACATTGTTATTCGAAGAAACAGATTATAATTATCAAGAAGTTCAATTAGGAGATGCGAAGCACATCCGTGTTTTATATGAAGATGAGCATTTGATTATAGTGGATAAGCCTGCAGGAATGAAGACTCATCCAAATGAACCGACAGAAAACAGTACCTTACTCAATCATTTAGCTGCTTATCTCGACACTAAACAGCAACGACCTTACGTTGTCCATCGCTTGGACAAAGAAACAAGCGGTGCCGTTTTATTTGCAAAAAATCCATTTGTCTTGCCGATACTTGGAAGAATGTTGGAACAAAAAATGATCTATCGGAGATATCAAGCCATCGTATGGGGAGAAATTGCCAAAGATATGACCATCACCAATAAAATTGGACGAGATCGCCATGATCGGAGAAAAAGGGTCGTAGATGATAAAAATGGTCAGAGCGCCTTGACACATGTCACTGTCAACAAAGTACTTTCTGAACAAACACAAGTCTATTGTGTTTTGGAAACCGGACGTACACACCAGATCAGAGTTCATTTAGCTCATAAGGGACATCCGATCGTTGGAGACCCTCTCTACCAAAATAGAACTGCTGAACGACTGATGCTCCATGCATTAGAACTGCACATGATCCATCCATTTACTCAAGAAAAAATAGTCGGTAAAGCTTTACCTGGATTATGGGAATAGAAATAAAAAAGAACAGAGTCTTATCAGCAGATAATGATAAGACTCTGTTCTTTTTGTGTAATTTGTCTGCTTACTTTTGATGTTCGTGTTCTGCTAACAGCAAACTACCGATAATCCCACTTTCATTCGGCAGTCCCCAACGAACGATATATTCACTTACTTGAGGTGTTTCCATATAACCACCCATCAATTCAACAAATTGCTGACGGATTTTTTGAAGGAGATGATCCTGATTCATTACCCCACCGCCTAAAATAATCTTTTCAGGTGCTAACGTCAACGTATAGTTGATCAGTGCTTGAGCAATATAATAAGCCTGAATAGCCCAAACAGGATGATCTTGCGGCAGATCTTGCCCTTTGATCCCTGTGCGTGCCTCAATAGACGGTCCTGCTGCTAATCCTTCTAAACAATCTTTATGATAAGGACAAGTACCTTCATAATGGTCATCTGGATGGCGTTTCACCCAAATATGTCCCATTTCAGGATGTGCGATCCCTGAAAAAATTTCTTCATTGATCACGACACCTGCACCGATTCCTGTTCCCACGGTAAGGTAAATACAACTATTTTTTCCTTGTGCTGCTCCTTGCTTCAATTCCCCATATGCAGCAGCATTGACATCCGTTGTCCAAGCAGCAGGAATATTGTAGCGTTCCTTGATTGTGCCAAGAAAATCGAATTGTGCCCACCCTTTTTTGGGAGTTGCCAAAACGTACCCGTAATTATCTTTTGTTTTGTCGATACCAATCGGGCCGAATGAGCCAATCCCGATTCCCTTCAATTCATAACGATCAAAAAATTCAAATACCTGATCCAATGTTTCTTCTGGTGTTGTGGTAGGGATACTTAATTTTTCTAAAATTTCTCCACCATCTGAAACCGCACACACAAATTTTGTTCCGCCTGCTTCTATTCCGCCATACATTCGTTTTCCTCCTCGAATCCGATTGTCCGAATCTCATAAGGTTGGATTATTGGGACAACCGCTTGCTTCGTTGGTTCTTCAAGCAGATTCAATATGACAGTTTTTCCATTGTCTTTAGTTATTTCCAATTTTTCTAAATGACTAGACATATTGAAACCTCTTACTACTACTTTATCACTAAACTTGCTGCGTTTCAAAGCTGTAATTGCAAACGTTTCACTTTTTATCGTTAAATATTGTTGTTTTGAAATCAATGTTCCTTCATGATGTTTGATTTGTTGAGTGGAAAAAGGAATCTGTGCTGCGTATGCATGCAAATAAGTAGAGAATTTTTCTTCTGGTCCATGTAGTTCAATGCTGTAATTGAACCGATGCTCACCTAAACACTGTGCTTCTGGTGTTGGAAAATATCCCCAATCGCCTAGTTCTCCCACACTGCGAAGTAGCGTCACTGCGATTTGTCCGTCTTCTGTTACTTCATATTCATTCAAACCAAAGTTTCCGACTGTTACACCGTACTCTTCATCATGAATATTGACAAATGCTTGCTGATGTTGCGGATTCGTGGGGTTTTCCCAACTTTTAGACACATGGTTTGGGCGCTTCACCACTTCAAAAATACTATCTGCTTCGTGATGTTCCACATGTAACTTTGTAGGAAACAAGACACGTAAGCGATGATCTTTCATCTGATTGTCGAGAGTCGTTTCAAAGTCGATTTTTTTACTATCTTTTCTAATTGTCATGATTGTTTTTATTTGAAGGATTCGTTTTTCTTTGGATCGTTCTGCTTTTCGATAACGAAATTCCACAACCATCTGCTGTTCTTTTTCTAAACGCTCGTCTGCAGAAACAGGGATTTCCATTTCCTGTAGAATACTTATTTTTGCTATTTCCGGTGTATCTACTAATACTTTTACTTCAGAGTTTTCTTTGTTACTGGATAGGATTGGCTGATCACAGAAAGGTTGTTTAAAGATATACTCATTTCCTATATCGCCGATATCTTCAAAAATATGCAGATTATTCAACTTTCGTTTGTTTTTGCGATCTTCCATTGTAATGGTACCATTTTTTTCAATCGTCAAATGTAGAGGGCCGTTTTCGATGATTCGTCCACTCTGATGAATCATTGTTTCCTTTTCTTCTTCTTTCGCTTCCCCTTCTACAAGCGCGAATGTTTCCCAAGAAAATGCTGGCATGTTTTCTAATGGTAAAGTCACTTTGATCATTCTTGCCATATATGGCACACGGAAACGGTCTTTCGGCAAATCATAACCAAATTGGACAGTTTCTTCAGATAAAATAGCTGGTATAGTGGCCCCACTTTTTGTTTCTACATGATACTTACGTTTAGGCAAATTTTCTAACTCTTGATATAGTTGTTCAGGTATTCCTTCAGCGAATCTTTTTCTTTCTAATTCGATGGTTATTTCTGCTTCACCAGTTTTATCCATTCCTGCAGTATTTACAATGACAAATGGAAAGCTGTCTTTTGGGAATCCGGTCGTATCGATTGCTGCGGTCAGCTGTTCTAAGGAATCTTGTGCAAGATACTTTCCAACTTCATCTGCTTTTTCAAAACGAGGTATCATTTCCCGATGGACAGAATCGACTGAACAACCGCAAATACTGTCGTGAGGATGATTTTGCATTAATGTCTTCCAAGCATAATCTAATTGATCATGGGGATAGTTTCCACTAACTTCATAAGCCATCGTCGCAAGTGGTTCTGTAATATTTTCTAGCTGTCGCTGGACCTTGGTATTCCATTGTTTTAAGTAAACCCGAGCAGATGCTGTATTGGCTAAAGTATACCAGCCATCCGTTTCTTGACTTGTCAATTCTCCTTCTACTGAGCCTAAGTCTTCTGGCACATCTTTTTGAACTGCTTCCAGATAGTCAGTAAAATTAGAATGAATAAACTCGTAATCTGGAAACAGTTCATTTGCGAGATGGATTGCTTTTGATATATCTTTTTGTACCGGTTGATGATCAACACCATTCATCATCAATAAGTGGTTCGTAGAGGCATATTGTTCTGCATCCGCTAATTTTTGCTTCCAAAAGGCAAGAGCTGCTTCTTTTTCTACTGGAATCTCATTCCCGTTGCTATACCAATTGGCAAATAGCAGACCAAAGATTGCTGTTTGATCAGGTCCTTTCCACCACATCTCTGAGTATTGGGAAGAATAGTTTTCTGCTTCCAAAACTTGATTATCAAAGCCAATTGGTTTTACACCACGGCCAAACGCTGCTGCTGAAATACCAGCTTGTTTCATTAATTGAGGCGTCTGTCCCATATTTCCAAATGTATCGGGAAAATAGCCTAACATGACAGGGGTTCCCCATTTACGGCTTTCTTCCATGCCAATCAGCATATTTCTCACGTTCGATTCCGAGCTGATAAGAAAATCATCTTGCAAGATATAAAATGGTCCAATTCTCAATTTTCCTTCATTGATTGCTTGTTGGATTGCCTGTCTTTTTTCTGGCCTTACTTGAAGATAGTCATCTAAAATAATCGTTTGCCCATCCAAATGAAAACTGTTGAAGGACGGATCAACTTCAAATAGCTCTAGTAGATCGTCTATCAATTCAATCAGCCGCATGTGATGCTGTTCGTAAGCCATGTACCATTCACGATCCCAGTGGCTATGAGAAATGATATATACTTTCTTTTTCATTTACGATACCTCCTACTTTTCTACTCTAATATCAAAGTAATCCATGACTAATTCGCAAAACATCATATTTGCCCAAGAAAACCATTCTCTCGTATAATTTTCAGGATTGTTCACATCGAATCCTTCGTGCATAAGGTGTGTTCCTGCGTCAGTTGCTACAAGTAAATTCAATATCCGCTCTTTTTCAGATTTGTCTGACGTTGTCATTCCTTCCATAGCTAATGCAATCGGCCAAACGTATTTTTCTGGCGTATGGGAGGATCCAATTCCTTTTGCGTACTTTCCTTCATAGAAATATGGATTTTCTTTACTCAACAATGTTCTTCTTGTTTGCAGATAATCTTCCTCTTGTTCAGAACAATATCCCAAGTAAGGTGCGGCGATCAGATTGGGCACATTACTGTCATCCATGACTGTGGCGTTTCCCATTCCATCTACTTCATATGCATAAATCGTTTGCCCTTTTTGATTAACCGTTCGTCCGTGATTCTGAATCCCCTCTTGGATCTCTTTCTTCAATTTCTGTGTTTGCTGTACAATTTCTTTATCATCGAGTATCGTTTGAAAAATTTCTTCCACATAACCTAACACGACCACCGCAAACATATTGGATGGTACCAGATATCCATAACGGCAAGCATCATCACTAGGACGGAAACCAGACCATGTCATTCCTGTAAAAGCTGTTTTTGCACCTCGCCCGTCATTGATCAGCGTATCTTCTTTTCTTGTCGTGTCTCGTACAAATGTATAAGGAGAGTGTTCATGGTCTTGCTCTGTTTTGAACACGTCCAAGATTTTTTTGATACCTTCAATAAAAGATTGATTGAATTGATCAGTTTTTCCTGTATTTTTGTAAAGAAGATAGGCCAACTGTATTGGGTAGCATAAAGAATCAATTTCATATTTTCTTTCCCAGATCCAATCGTTCATTTTTGTATGATCTGTTTGGTGGCCAGCACCGTTAGCTTCCTCGTTGAAGGCATTCGCATATGGATCGATATTGATATAAAAAAATTGCTTTTTGACTAACCCGCTGATCATGTCAGCTAATTCCTCATCTTCTTTTGCAATCACTAAATAAGGACGAACTTGTGCAGTAGAGTCTCTTAACCACATCGCTGGAATGTCTCCCGTCAATAAAAAGGTGGTTCCGTCATTTTGCTTTTTGACTGTTGTCAACAGAGTATTGGCAAATGCTGCTGTAAAATTCTTTGCCCAGTCCGCATGGATATCCCCACATTTTTGTGTGATATCTTCCATAAATTTCTGCACCGATTTTGGTATATCTTTATAAACCACTAATAAAACCTTCTTTCTATTTGATATATCTTTAAAGATTATACTTCATACAGCCAATTATGTCTACGCTTTCAAAAAATATCTTTTTATTTACTTTTTCATCCATTATGGTATTATTTAAATATGATATATCATTAAGAGGTGTTTATATGAATCAACCATTGTACCAGACAATATTTAATGATTTGCAAACGGCTATTTTAACTGGTGAATTACCTGTAGACAGCCAACTACCAACTGAAAAAGAACTTTCACGTACCTATAAAGTAAGCAGAATCACTTCCAAACGTGCATTGACTGAATTAGAGCAATTAGGACTTATTTATCGCGTTCGCGGGAAAGGCAGTTTCGTTAAATCCGCTTCTCCGGAACAGATGCTTGCTTCTCCTACAAAAACACGACGGATTCTGTTTCTTCTTCCATATGTCGCTGATTTGTCTGTTGGTGATTTTAGCAAGGGATTGAACCCTGTGATGCAAGATAAACAGATTGATGTCATGATGACGACGCTTGACTTTCTACAAAATAAAACAGCAAAAGAGCTAATCAATGAATTTGACGGATTGATTTATTATGCTCTTGATACAGAACAACATCTTGACTTACTTTTTGAGCTTTCATTGAAAGAATTCCCTGTCGTCATATTAGATAAAAAAATCTATGAGTTACCTTTTCCTACCGTTCTTTCCGATAATTTCCAAGGCGGTGCGCTTGCTGCCTCTTATTTGATCGAACAGGGACATTCAAAAATCGCTTATTTGTTTGGTACGCAGACTCATCCACAATCCGTTCGACAGCGTTACCTTGGTTACCTTGAAGCATTGGACAAAGCTGGTTTGACTTTCCACACTTCACTGGATGACAAAAGCGCGACATTAGATGAATTGCTTTCTTATATCACTAAGTATGAAGTAACTGCTTTTGTTTGTGAAAACGATGTTGTCGCTATCCAGACCATGAATCTCTTGAGACAGCATGGTTATCATATCCCTGAAGATTTTTCAATTATCGGATTTGATGATATCCAAGCAGCAGCTCTTGTTGACCCGCCACTGACAACCATCGCACAAGATTTTGAACAGTTAGGTAAGCTTGCGGGAGATGCTTTGGTCACTTGGTTAGAGACAAAAGATCGACCATCCGATAGTAAATTTCCAGTTTCATTCATCAAAAGACAATCAACAAAGGAGAAATAAAATGAATATCGGTCAAATAGATACTAGACATGCAACAGCGAATCAGCCAAATTTCTCTAATGGGAACTGCCAGCCTTATACTGGCGTTCCTTTTGGGATGAATTATTTTGCACCGCAAACTACGTATCAAAACGGCAGCTGGTGGTTTCATCCTGATGACCGCGTTTTTCAAGGCTACCGTCTTACCCATCAACCAAGTCCTTGGATGGGTGATTTCAGTCATATGCTGTTTACGCCGATCAATGGAAAACTACAGGAGAACACCCTTTTCCATGCTCAAAGTTCTTACCGCCCAGAAGAAAGTATATTTTGCCCGACTCATCTGTCGATCTGTCAATTACGTTATGGCATCTGTTCTACATTGATACCTAGCATGTATGGCGGAATCTTATCTATTGATTACAGCAAAAATGACAGCGGTTTACTTTTATCCTTTCCGGGACGCCATCAGCTCTTTGTTATAGATCCTTACACAGTGGAAGGAAAAATCACACATTTTGCTGGTTCAGAAGATCCTGATTTTTCTTTTTATTTTATATTGAGATTTGAATATCCTTTAACAATTGATGAGTTAGCTGTTTCCAACAAAAATAGCGACTCGATCCCGTTGTATTTTGAACAGACAAAAAAACAAACTATCCGATTTGGGACATCTTTTATCAGCTCGGAACAAGCAGCTTATAACCTGGAACTAGAACAAAACCAAAGCAAAGAGACTTACCTTGCTCACAGTCAAGAACAATGGCAGTCCTATTTTGATCGTATACAGCTCACACACCATGATCAACAACAATTGCGGACGTTTTATCATAATTTATATCGGGTGTTTTTATTTCCACAAACATTTTATGAAATTGATCCTAGTGGGCAAAAAATCCACTATGATACGACTAGTCGATCTATAAAACCTGGTGTTCTCTATACAAATAATGGGTTTTGGGATACGTATAAAACGGTTTATCCTCTTTATTCTTTGATTGCTGTAGAAAAATACGAAGAAATGCTGGAAGGTTTTTTGAACAGCTATAGAGAAAGTGGCTATTTGCCAAAATGGCTGTCTCCTGATGAACGTGGACTTATGCCTGGGACATTGATCGATGCGGTCATTGCAGATGCTGCTGTAAAAGATATCCGACGAGACTTGATGCCTGAATTTCTAACGGCAATGGAAAAAGGTGCTACGGTTCAAAGCAAACATCCAAATTATGGACGACAAGGAACAGAAGATTACTTGACATATGGCTATGTTCCTAATCACTACCACGAATCAGTCAATCACACATTAGACTATGCTTATAGCGATTTTTGTATTAGCCAAGTTGCCAAGGTACTAGAAGAGGAGGAAATGGCGAAGAAATATCAGCAGCAATCATTGAACTATCAAAATATCTTTGACTATGAGTCAGGATTTATGCGTTCAAAAGATAAAGATGGCAAGTTCAGAGAACCATTTTCAGCTAATCGTTGGGGACAAGATTATGCAGAAGGAAGTGCTTGGCAAAGCAGCTTTGCTGTTTATCACGATTTTTCAGGACTGATCGGAAAATATGGTGGCAGTGAGAGATATAAAGAAAAACTCATTGAGCTGTGCAATCAGCCCCCAACGTTTGACCCAGGAGGATATGGTTTTGAGATCCACGAAATGAGTGAGATGGCCGCGATAGAATTTGGACAATTAGCTATTTCAAACCAGCCAAGTTTTCACTATCCTTACTTGTTCAGTTATATAGGACAACCTGAAATGGCACAGCCACTGCTTAAACAGTTGATGACTCAGACCTTCGACGATTCTCCAATGGGTTACCCTGGAGATGAGGACAATGGAAGTATGGCCGCTTGGTATATCTTCAATAGTCTGGGATTTTATCCTGTCACGCCTGGAACCGGTGAATATGTTATCGGTATGCCATTAATTGACAAGGCTGTTTTGCTTTTGTCAAATGGAAAGGAATTGACGATTGAAGCAACGCCTAATCGGCCGCAGCAACAATTTATCCATAAAATCAAACGGATGGACAAAGAATATACGAAATTATATTTTACCCATCAAGATTTGCTGAAAGGCGGCACGATCTCTTACCAATTAGGGATCGTCCCTCACCCTAAGAAATATCAAGCAAAAGATTTGCCTTTTTCCTTATCAAACTATAATTAACAAGAGGATGTGAAAAAACTGTCCTGCATCAAGTAATAAGAACAGCCAAGCAAAAATAGCTCCTCATATTTTTCGTTTGGTTGGTCTTATTACCGCAGATGCAAGCTTTTGAACTCCGTTTATTGAGAGGTTGTGAAATCAGCGTTCTGACCTGAGTATTAGAGAGACAAATGGCAAAATAGTTCCTCATATTTTGCCATTTTTTGAGCTAATACCGAGGGGCAGCTGATTGAACACCGTTTAGTGGAGAGGTCGTGAAAATGCTGCCTTGCCTCAAGTAATAAGAACAGCCCAAAATTAGATTTCTAGACAATTTTTTATAAGTTATTTCATTACATTGGCTTTTTCTTTTATGATTCTCCACTGTTTTCTCGGTACTCTTTAGGGGATCTGCCGACGATTTTCTTGAATAATTTAGAGAAATACGTGGTGTTGTTGTAGCCAATCTCACTTGCTATCTCATTGATGTTTTGATTACTGTGCAAAAGCAGTTGTTTCGCTTTTTCCATACGTAAATGGTTCAAATAAGCTGAAAAACTTTTTTTCGTTTCTTTTTTGAACAGCTGTCCTAGATACATGACATTTAAATGCAGGTTTTCTGACACTTCTTTGAGTGTAAGTGGTTCTTGATAATGCTGGTGCAGGATTACGATTACTTTTTCCACATTGTCACTGTACTTTTTCTGTCTCTGATGCTTTTTGATGAATGACAGAAGTAGCTGCTGAAGTTCTTGCACCGTTTTTGCCTGATGGATTTTTTCGATTCCTTGTAAATATTCCTCATCTTCCAGATCAATCAATTCCCGTTGAATCTCCATAAACAGTAAAAAACTGGAATATCGTATATCTTCCGGCATCATGGCTGCTAACTGAAACTGTTCAAAAAAATCAGTGATCATTTTTTGAGCGACTTCCAATTGTTTATTTTGCAGCACGCGTCTGAAACTTGAAAAATCGATGGTTTGATCTTTTGTTTCTGCTTGTACTGCGTAAAAAACATGCTCGTCTTTATCTCCATAAAATTGATGCAACTGTAGATTGTCTTTCGCTTGTTGGAATGTTTCAGGGATTTTGTCCAAAGAATCTGTCTCTTCCCCGATACTGATCAGCCATTCCTGATCAGGAAAGTTTTCTTGAACAAAACAACAGAAGCCATCAACTTCATCTGCCTCCAACAACAACGTGATCAATACACGGTCTCCGTAATTTCGTTGATAGTAAAAGATTTGTTGCCGTTCTTGCAACCATCTATTGATAAGAGTATCATGAGTTCTTGCCAGTTGAATCAATACTATCCTATGCTGCTTCTCACTTATTTGTCCTATTATTTCTTCTTCACTTATTTCATCCAATTCTTCATTCAACCATTGACTGAATAACAGTTCTTGATAGATTTCTTGTTGATTTTTTTGTTCATTTTGCTGATCTAACCGTGTTTTGATTTTCTTGAGGCTTTCAACCAATTCGAACTTATTCACGGGTTTCATCAAATAATTCACGGCGCCTAATTGCATACCTCCTTTCAAATAATCGAACTCTTGGTATCCTGATAAAATCATAAATTCAAAATTATGACGTTCTTTTTGAGCCGCTTCAATAAATTCCAGTCCATTTATTTCTGGCATTGTCACATCCGTTACTACTAAATCAATCTGTCGCTGTTCAAGTACAGCTAGTCCTTCTTTGGCATTCTCTGCTGTTGCTACTATTTGAAAGCCTAAACTTTGCCAATCAATTATCTTTTTTAACCCATTCAAAATCATGTATTCATCATCTACCAATAACACTTGATACACGCTCATCCCTCCTTGAATGTAATAGAAACGGTCAGTCCACCTGTCTCATTATTCTCAAGCGACATATAATAACTGCTGCCGAAGCTGGCACGTAAACGTTCATTCACGTTTTGCAGACCGATAGATCCGTGAAGTTCCACTTTAGGATGAGACAGTTTTTCTTCCACCTGTTTTAGCCGTTTTTCAGTCATCCCTTTTCCATTATCTTTGATGATGATCCTTACCCGTTTGCCTTCCTGCAAGACTTTGACACTTAGCGCATTATCGAATCGAGTAAAATCAATACCGTGTTTAAAATAATTTTCAACTAATGGCTGGATCACAAATTTAGGTACTTCGATCTTTTCCAAATCAGGATCGATCATAAAATGATAGGCTACTCGATTAGGATAACGCATTTGATACAAATAGACATATTTTTCGCAAAAGTCCAGTTCTTCTTTTAAAGTGATCGTTTTCTCTTGATTCGTATTGTTTCGAAGCAAAGCGGAAAACGCATACACAACATCTGCTAATTCTTCACTTCCTTCGCTGATTGCATACATTCGGATATATTCTAATGTATTATATAAAAAATGTGGATTGATCTGTGCTTGAAGCGCCCGCATATGTGCGTCTTGCTGTTTGATTTCTAATTTGTAGATGTCTTCTACAAACTGATTGATGCTATCCAACATTTCGTTGATACCGATTGAAAGTTCCTTCAGTTCATATTCCGTGTTTGTTATGTCGATCCGCGTCTCTAAATTCCCTGCTGCTGTTTGATCCATGGCCTGCATGACGATAGATACTTGCTGTGAATATCGTTTGAATGTTTTATAAAGAAAGATAAGCAATATATTGTCTAAAATAATGATACCAATGATCAGCGGGGCAAGATTTTTTCCCGTTTCGATTTTTACACTTTTTTTATCTAGTACAGCTAATATACGATAATCATCAGACAGTTCTTGGTGTTGAACAAAATTGTTTTTTTCCAGATCGTCAATCGGCAATTGTGAATTTTTCTTCAGACTCTCTGTGATGATCATTTCTTGTCTTTCAAACGTTTCTTTAGCTATTTTATTATCATGGAATGTGTATAGTCGATTTGTCGTTCCAGAAATCATGTATAAAGAGAGTCCATTGAATGACGTTAGATTTTCTAAAATCATATCTAGTTCTTTCTTTTGAAAACCAATAAAAATACTTCCTGACTCAGCTCCTCCTTGTGTGATAGGCAACTTGATATAAAAGGCGTCTAGTAATTTTGGTGTCCCCTTTTTTATTTCCCCACCTTTGTTTTCTCTAGAAGATTCATAATACTCCGGTAGTTGATTCAACACGATATATATCGCACTTAGTTCTTCATAATTTGCGTAGAGATCTTTGATTTGATTTGGGAAAGAAACTAATTCATCGGTACTGTTTTGCTGTTCGTATACATACATCAGATACTGATCTATGGGTTTTGTTAAGTAGGTCGTCACATTTTCGATCTTTTCGGAATTCCCTACAAGCTGGTTTTTGATGATCCTACTCAAGGTTGTTTTATCATTCAGCATTCTGCTTGTGCTTTGAACAGCATCACTTGTCATGTTTTCTGCCTGTTTTTGATTTTGTTCCCAAGTATGGATACTAAAAATAACGGTAGCAGTCATCGTTACACCGATCATGATAACCGCGTATTTCCGCAACAGACGATTTAGTAAGGTTCCTTTTGAAAATAGAATCCGAAACTTATTCATAACTTTCCAACTGTTTATCTAATTCTTCACGCCAATGTGTTGTCATCGTACCATTCCAAACCGTCAAAAGACCAATGACACCAAACAGGATCAATCCTTTGAATTGCCAAGTCACGCCTAAAATTATACCGCTACCAATAATTATTTTTAGAAAAGACGAAAAGCTGGAAAAAACCGAAATAAAACTTAGCTTTAGCAGATTAGGAACAGAGATCGTATATTCACTATCTAAAATCATACTGTATTGATAAGTAGCAAATAGGCAGAGCAAGGCAAAAAGTAAAATAAAATCAATAGCTAAAAAAATGAGCCCTTTGATTTGAACAGATAAATATAAATTGTAACTCAATAAAGCAGTACCAGATAAAAATAAACTAAATAGCAGATTGCCTCTTAAAAAATTTCTTTTATATATATTCCAGCCTCTTTTTATTGTGATTTCTTTATACTCGAATCCGTACAAATAAAATAGTTCATTGACTGTTTTCCATGCCGCACCTAATCCAAAGATGATCCCGCCGGCAAATGTATATATCCAGAAATACAAGGTTAGTTTTATAACGACCCAGATCCGGATAAATAACTCTTCCAAAACCTTCCCTAACATATCTTCTCCTCCAAACATTAAGTTTATACTTTCTCATTATACAAAAAAAGGTTGGGCAATCAGCACCTTGACCTGATTATTAGAGAAACAAACGGAAAAATAGTTCCTCATATTTTGTCGTTTTGTGAGCGAATACCGAGGGTCAGCTGATTGAACACCGTTTACCAAGAGTTTGTGAAATAGCCGCTTAGTTTCGAGTAGTAAGAAAAATTTTGTGAATATGGCTTTCCACATTTTTACATATATTTAGCTTAATACCGAGAAACTGGCTTTTGAACACCGTTTATTCGGAACAAGAGGTTGTGACACGTCTTTTGTCACAACCTCTTTGTCTTTATTCATTATTATTCTTGTCGGAACTCATCATATTGTTTTTGCATTTCTTTCAATACCTTATCATAGCCAGCCTTGTCCAAAGCGTCTTTCAATTTCGGTAATGTTTCATCTGGATCAACAGTCCCTGTATTCAATCCATCTAAATATTGATTCATGACATTAGAAATATTACTTAATTCTGTTTTGACACTGTCAGTGTTGAAGCTGAATCCTAAAATCGGTGAAGTTTCTGCATCAGCAATCGATTGATCACGTTTGGCAATCATGTCATCCGTAATAGACTCTTGTGTATATAGAATCTTGTTGTTTCCTGTATTCCAAGCAGACATATGTGTATTTGGCTGATAACCATCTAGCAATTTGATTTTATCATCTGAACCATCGACTTTTTCCCATGCTTCTCCCTCGATCCCCCAAACAAGCCCATTCAATAATTCTGGATCACTGTTAAGCAGCCCTAGAAGTTCTACTGATTTTTCTTTATTTTTTGAAGTATTTGATACGACAAAATTTGCCATTTGTGCTTGAGCTGTAGATTTTAGTGGAACAGTAATTGCTTTTGAGACAAGTTCTTGTTTTGCTGCATTTGTCAAAATTGTATCGCCATAATCATACGGTCCTTGTGTTTCTCCACGCATTAGCCAAGTATTTCCTTCTAGTGGATAATCCTTATTGCTCGTTGCAGCGTCACTTGGAATGAGTCCTTGTTTGTACCAGCTATGCATTGTACGTAACAGTCCGATATACGTTTCATTATCGTATTGGTTGATGATTTTCGAATCATCTCCATCCAGATCAATAGCAAATGGTAACGTATTCCCTAAAGGATAATCAAAGTTCCCTTGGACTTTGAAGCCTTGTCCAATGGCAAAAGCTGCCGTGTTTGGTTCTTTTTCATGGAATTCCTTCAAGACTTTTTCTGCATCAGCGTAAGATTGGATTCCATCAATTGAAAGATCGTATTTATCTAGTAAAGCTTTGTTAAAAGTAAGTACTTGTTGAGCAAAGACATTTCCATTGACTGGGAAAGCATATAATTTTCCATTGACCAGATTTCCTTTAATATATGCTTCATCTAAATCATTATAAGCTTTTTCAGCGTACTTAGGCGCTAATTCAGTCAAATCAGCAAAGGCTCCTTTTTGGGCATTGGAAACATAGTTGTTCGCAAAGGCGATATCATAATTTTCCCCGGAAGAAATGATGACGTTCATTTTCTTTTCGTAATCGCCCCAGCCAATGTAATTGATATTGACTTTTACACCGATCTCTTTTTCGATTCGTTTGTTTGCTACTTCCATCAATTGATCGAAATTATCTGGTTTATCTCCGATTTGATACATCTGCAAAGTGTCCGAATTGCTAGCTTCTGCCTGGTCTTTAGAACCAGAACCTCCGCATGCTGCTAATGTTCCCAACAACAACGCTGAAACACCTGTAAAGGCTAGTTTCTTCCATAACTTCATTTTTCTTCCTCCTAATTTTATGATTTATATTTTTGTTTCTTTATTCTTTTACTCCGCCGATTGTTAGACCTTTGACAAAATGCTTCTGGAAAAATGGATAGCTGATCGCAATAGGCAACGTCGAGATGACTACGATCGCCATTCTGGCAGATTCTCCTGGAACTGAGGCTAATCCGCCTGTCAATTGGCTTCCTGCTCCTGAATTTTGTGTCAGATATTGAATATTACTTTGGATTTTCATCAAAAGATACTGTAGTGGAACTAGCTTATCATCTTGGATGTATAGTAAAGCATTGAACCAGTCATTCCAGTAACCCAATGCGGCAAATAAACTGATTGTCGCAATACCTGGAACAGCTAACGGTAAAACGATCTGAACAAATATTCGCAGTTCGCTAGCTCCATCGATCCGTGCCGATTCAATAATCGAATCAGAGACCGAACGTTTAAAGAATGTGCGCATCACAATAATATTGAAGGGACTGACAGCCATTGGCAAGATCAATGCCCAAATCGTATCTTTTAACTGAAGAAGATTTGTCATAACAAGATAATTGGCCACCATCCCTGGTGAGAACAACATCGTAATCAAACAAAAAACGGTAAAAAAACGACGGAATGGAAAGTTTGACCGTGAAATCGCATAAGCATATAAAGAAGTAGCCGTGCTATTGATCAGTGTACCTAAAACAGTAACAAGTACAGTGACGAAAAGCGCTTGGAAAATTTTATCCTGCATCTGGTCGAACAAGTACGTATAACCAAATATACTGAACTTTTCTGGCCAAAAACTGTACCCGTGAGTCGACAATATGGACTCATCGGTAAAAGAGATGGCGATAACAAATATAAATGGCAAAATACAGGAAATAGCAAAGAGTGCAATCATTATATTAGAGAAAAAATTAGCCGTCTTATTGAAAGAGCGGACTTGGACTCTCTCCACTTTCTTTTTTTTCATTTTTTTCCTCCTTAGAATAATGCAGAATCGCTATCAAAACGTCGGGCGATCGTATTTGTGATCATCAACAAGACAAAGCCGACAACTGATTGGTAAAGTCCTGCAGCAGCCGTCATACCAAAATCTCCTGTGGATGTCAGGCCATTGTAGATATACGTATCCAAAACTTGAGTCACATCATATAATGCACCGGAATTCCTAGGAATGTTATAAAACAGGCCAAAATCAGCTCGGAAAATGTTTCCTACGGCTAAAATCGTTAAAATCGTCATTAGTGGAATAAGTTGTGGTATCGTCACATGTTTGATCTGCTGCCATTTGCTAGCTCCATCAACCATAGCAGCTTCATAATAAGTCGGATCGATTCCCATAACAGATGCAAAGTAAATAATGCTGTTATAACCAATCCCTTTCCATGTACCAATGAACACCAAGATAAACGGCCAATATTTCGGTTCATTATACCAATTGACAGCTTCTCCTCCATGTCCAGTGATCCACTGATTGAATATTCCTTTGTCAGGACTTAAAAAAGCGTAAACAAAGTAACTGATAATGACCCAAGATAGAAAATAAGGTAGTAAGGACATCGTTTGATAAACTTTAACGAGTCGTTTATTTCTCAACTCGCTCATAATGATTGCAAATACGACTGAGATCAGCAGATTCAAAAGGATAAATGCTACATTATATAAAATTGTATTTTTAGTGATGAGAAATGCTTGATCCGAAGAAAATAAAAATTTGAAATTTTCCCAACCCACCCAAGGACTTTCCCTCAAGCTAGCCAAGAACCCATCTGCTGAAATATGAAAATTTTTGAATGCTACGACATTCGCCATTACAGGTATGTAAAAGAAAAAAATCATCCAAAGCATACCCGGTACAGCCATCAGGACAAGTGCTTTATAACGCCATAGATTCATAAAAAAATGATTGAACCCCTTTCGTTTTTTCATCTAAAAACCCCTTTCGATTCATTCGCAACGCAATTATAGCGCTTTCAATAATGAGAATAAATAAACAAAGTATAGGGAAAATGAAACAAAGTATAGGAGAGGTTGTGAATTCAGCGTTTTGGCCTGAGTATTAGAGAAAAAAACGGGAAAATAGTTCCTCATATTTTGCCGTTTTTTGAGCTAATACCGAGGGTCAGCTGATTGAACACCGTTTATCAGAGGTTGTGAATTCAGCGTTTTGGCCTGAGTATTAGGGAGATCGTGTCCTTACTATCTAACTCTGAGTCACAAGGAACAATGGGGACTGTAACAAAAGTCTTGTCACAGTCCCTTATTCCGAACAAACGGTGTTCCAGAAGTAGCTTCTACGGAAATAAGCCGAAATTTCACAAAAAAGCCATCCGAAAGTCAGACGGACAAGTCTGCTTTTCAGATGGCGCTACAACTACTCTGCTTATTCTTTTAGCTATCCATTCAATTATTTTTCTCTCACTTGTTCTAGCTCTTCTTTGGTCATGGGTCGATATTGCCCTTTATTCAAATCTTTAGGCAGCCAAAATTTTCCCATACGGATTCTTTTTAAATATAAGACTTCTTTTCCTACTGCTTTGACCATTCGCTTAACTTGGTGAAACTTTCCTTCATGCAAAATCAGACGGATAATTGAAGTTTCTGTCTCTTGATCTACTTGATCAATTTGGAGTTTTGCCGGCAATGTCTGCTCATCGCCATCAATAATCAGTCCTTCTGCAAATAAACGGATATCTTCTTCTGTCATTATACCGCTAACCTCAGCTAGATATTCTTTCTCCACATGTTTTTTAGGTGATAGTAACTGATGGGCAAACACCCCGTCATTCGTTAAAATCAAGAGGCCCTCTGTGTCTTTATCTAATCGGCCGACTGGAAAAAGATCTTCCCGATAATCCTGGTCTTCCAATAAATCGATTACGGTTTGATCATGATTATCCTGAGTAGCAGAAATGACTCCTGCAGGTTTATGCAAAATGTAGTAAAAATCTTTTTGATACGTAATGATTTCTCCTAAATAAGTAACCGCATCTTCGAATTCATTTACTTGCGCTTTATCGCTTTTCACCACTTGTCCATTGACTTCGATCGTTCCTTTTTTGATCAATCCTTTGACTTCTTTGCGGCTGCCAAGTCCCATATCTGCTAAAAACTTATCTAAACGCATGCGTTTCCCCCATTTCAAAAGAGCATCAATCTAGCTCTTCTGATTCACTTATTTTATTTTTAATTTATGTCGTAAACGCGCTATTCCTGGTCCTAGTAGTCTTTCTGCCAAGCGGATTTTCAAAGCTAAATAACCATACACTAAAGCCCCTATACCTGCTACTACAAGAATCAACAATAGAGACTGGAATTTGCTATCTTCGTTTAAAAAAGCACCAAAAATCATCTTTGTGATCCACGAAGCCAAAAGCATAATCAAGGTAAGAATAAAGATCAGCAATGTCCTGCGCCAGACAAAACTTGGTTTAAAGCGGGCTACTTCATGGATTCTCTTTAAGATCAAGGTACAAGACACAGCAAATCCGATCATTGTCGCCAATAAAGGGCCGTATACTTCAAATAAACGAATGGCTGGGTATTGAAGAAGGAGTTTCACTAGAAACCCAATAACCAAATAATTAATTGCCGCCTTGTTTTCAAACATTCCTTGCAGCATGTTGGAAACTAGCATATATAGTCCTAGGAAGAGTCCTACAAAACTTGCTTGGATCAGTACATTACTTCCTAGAGAATCCGGTGTATAAAATAATGTATTTAGCGGATAGGCAAGTAACATAACACCAAATGTCGCCGGAAACATAAAAAATGAAAACAACTGTAAATTTCCGCTTGTCAATTTTGCCAGACCTACTCGATCTTTCAACGTAACAGCTTCTGTAATCAACGGTAACCCAGTAGACGCGATCGATGTTGCCAATGCGATAACTACCATCGTCAACTTATCTGGATTGGCACTAAAAATCGAAAAAAGATCCAGTAACTGTGCATTGGAATACTCGGTGGATGCAGACATGATCTTCATAAATGTGAACTGATCGACTAATTTGAAGATCGTTACCCCTGAACCCACAATAATAAACGGAATCGCTTCTTTAACGGTATCTAACAACAATTCCTTCGTTGCAATATTTACTTTGTTTTCGCTGTAGTGAATAAACGCCGATGTATACGCTTGATGTTTCTTCAAAAAATACAAAAGGACAAGAATACTTGCTAGCATACCGATAAATGCCGCGAAAGTTGATTGCGTGACCGCCGTCACATAGTCACCATCCATGACTTTCATGATGATGAATGTAGCCAATAGCATATAAAAAATACGTGCCACCTGTTCTACAATCTGCGACAGCGCATAAGGCATCATCTCTTGATTGCCTTGAAAATACCCTCGTATCACACTCATACAAGGAAAAACCAATACAGCGATACTCAAAGAACGCATCGTTGGAATCAGTTCTTCTCCGCCACCAGAAGCATGAGCTAGCCAAGGAGAGGCGATGTACATGAACAAAGCAAACAATAGGCCTAACCCGCCCATCATCTGTAATGCACGGATAAATAATCGTCGTGAAGTGCCATATTCATTCAATGAATTATAGCGTGCAGTTTGTTTTGCAATCGCAGCAGGTATTCCTGCTGTAGAGATCAGTAGAAACAATGCATATATATTGTATCCCATATTGAATAATCCATTGGCAGCCTTAGCATTTTCGCCCATCCAAGCATACCAGGGAATGATATAGACAGCGCCTAGCAATCTTGAAATGATATTACTGGCGGTCATCCAAGCAGAGCCTCGTGCCATTTTTTCTTGCGGTGTTAATTGATCTAATGCTGGTTTTCTTTGATTATCCATCGGTCAGATTCCAACTTTCTACAAAACATTACTATCATTTTAATTGGTAAAACAGAAACTGGCAATCGATTTTATATAACTTTTATAAGAACAATTGTTTTTTTGAATTCGGTTTCGTTTTTTTGGTAAAGTAAAGAAATATACAGCCTTTTATGGCTAACATTTATAGGAGATATCAATGACACAAGAAATAAAAAAACTACCCGTTATATTTTTAGGTCTTTTCTTTATCACAGTTGGATTGAATTGGTTCTTGCTCCCTCACGATATAGCTTCCGCCGGAGTGGGCGCCATCGGACATTTAGTTGAAACGGCCTTTTCTATCCAACGCTCAGTTACTGTTTGGAGCATCAATCTTATGATGCTGCTTCTAGCCGCTGTCCTATTAGGAAAATCAGTATTTTTTAAGACTGTAGCGGGAAGTCTGCTTTTTCCTGTTGTTTTAGAGATTGTTCCAAAAGTGGAAATAATCTCCTCACATTTCTTTTCACTGATTTCAGGAAGTCTTTTGTTCAGTCTTGGGGTTTACACATTGTACACAGTCGGGGCCTCAAATGGCGGTATAACGATACCGCCGATTATTTTCCACAAATTTTTTCGGCTTCCAATGCCGCAAGGACTTTTACTTACCAATAGTCTTATCGTCTTTTTGAATTATTATGTTTTTGGATTGTTGGAGACACTATTCGTTCTCCTATCTATTACAGTCAGTTCATTGTTTATGAAAATACTCATCCGCTTGTCCCCTGTGTCAAGAAAATTTGAATAAAGCTGGATTTTGTCATAGCGGAAACAAACGATATATTAAAAAGAGTGTGCTATAATAAACCAAGAAATTGAATGAAGCGAGGGATCAATCAATGAGCTTCTCTTTAGAAGACATCCGTCATTTACTATTAAAAGAAAATCTATTAAAAGAATTTGTTTCAACAAGAGGCTGGCATCTTGATGTACCAGAAAAAGCTGAATTTCTTCAGTTAAGTTATGATTCAAGAAAAGCTGATGCTTCTACTTTGTTTTTCTGTAAAGGAATGAATTTCAAAGAAGAATATTTGGATTCAGCAATCGAACAGGGTATTCAATATTATGTATCAGAACAGCCATACGAAAATTCAGCAGTAGGAATCATCGTAACGGATATCCGTAAAGCAATGGCGCTTCTTGCTATGGCTTTTTACGACTATCCGCAAAATAAATTGAAAGTGATCGGATTCACTGGAACAAAAGGTAAAACAACTGCTGCGTACTTTACAAAAGCAATCTTGGATCACACAACAAATAAAAAAACAGCATTGCTTTCTACTATGAATACAACGTTAGATGGCAAAACATATTTCAAATCCCATTTGACAACGCCTGAGTCATTAGATTTATATCGTATGATGTCAGAAGCAGTTGAAAATGGTATGACTCATCTAGTGATGGAAGTTTCTTCACAAGCTTACAAAACACAACGCGTATACGGCTTGACTTTAGATGTCGGAATCTTCTTGAATATCTCGCCTGACCATATCAGTCCGATCGAACATCCGACATTTGATGACTATTTCTATTGCAAGCGACAATTGATCTTGAATTCAAAAACAGTTGTTTTAAATCATGAAAGTGACTATTTTGATTTACTTAGGGAAACAGCCGATCTATTCCAGATTCCAACGATCACTTATGGTCGTTCGGAAGAAAGCAATTATCAAGTGATCCGTTCAGATAAAGGTACTCACGGTTTTACTTTATCTTCTCATGAAGATCGCTTAGCTATCTGCGATACTGCTTATGATATTTTGCTGGCTGGAGGATTCAACCAAGAAAATGCAGCCAGTGCGATCATTGCCGCAGCACTAACAGGTGCCTCCAGTCAAGATGCACAAGACGGATTAAAAGAAGCTCGTGTACCAGGCCGAATGGATCAATTGATCCAATCCAATGGAGCGCATGTCTATGTGGACTACGCACATAATTATCTAAGCTTGAAAACATTGCTGGAATTTGCCAAAAATGAACATCCAGATGGCCGTGTAATTGTTGTATTAGGCAGCCCAGGAAACAAAGCAATCTCCCGTCGACATGATTTTGGAAAAGTGCTATCAGAAACAGCTGACATCGCCTTTTTGACGGCAGATGACCCAGCATTTGAAGATCCGAAAAAAATCGCGGAAGAAATCAATGAAGCAATTACTAATCCAGATTTGATCGTTCATTATGAAATGGATCGTCCTGAAGCGATTCGACGCGCTTTAGCAGAAAGCGCTCCGCAAGATTCAGTCGTTATTGCGGGAAAAGGCGTGGATCCCTATCAAAAAATCAATGGTGTAGATGAACCTTATGAAGGGGATTATGCAATCGTGAAGCGGTTGATTGAAGAATAATGGTATTTATATACTAGTGGTTTCCCATTTCTAAGAAAAAAAGGGACTGTGATTTTTTGTCACAGTTCCTTTTTTCTTAGAAATCATTTTAACTTTTCACTAGCTAATTCTGCTGCCTTTTCTCTTTCTTCATTTAATAATTTATTATCATAGAATTTGATAAATGGGAACCAGATAATGAATGCGATGATTGCACAAATGACTGCTAACACAGCCGCTTTCCAATCACCACCACTACCAACAAATGCTCCGATCCCGACTGGTGAAGGCCACGGCATCTGTGCAAGCATCGGTTTGACGATTTCCAGCCGAATGGCAAAATAAGCGAGTGTAGCAGAAGCCATCGGAGCTAAGAAAAACGGAACCGCTAAATAGGGATTGTAGACGATTGGCATCCCGAAAATGATTGGTTCATTGATATTGAATAATCCTGGTACAAGTGAGGCTTTTCCTAACACTTTCAGCTGATCAGATTTCGCGAGGAATGCAATAAAGATGATCAATCCTAAAGTCGCACCTGATCCACCAACGGTTACATAAGAATTGTTGAATTCTCCTGCCAACGGATAATTTGCGCCTTGTGCGTTAGCTGCCATATTAGCTAATACGATTGGGGTCAAGAAAGAAGTGATGATATTCGCTCCATGGATCCCTACGATCCACAATGCATGGATCAAGAAATAAATCACCATGACACCAAGCCATGTATTCGTCAACTGCGTAACAAACCCAAATGGGATAGCAATCATTTTGAAGATATCCGTTCCTAGTGCAACTAATAATCCATTGATGATCATCACCACAAACGCAATGACAAATGTTGGGATCAGAGCAGTGAAAGAACGAGAAACTCCTGGCGGAACAACATCTGGCATTTTTATGACCCAATTTCTCTTGACACACATACAATACAATTCGACCGCAATAATCGACATAATAATAGCTGTAAAGATTCCTGAAGTTCCTAAACGTTCGACAAAAGAGCCCATCCTAATACCATTTACTACAGTTTCTGTCTCATTGATAGAAGCAATCAAGCTGATTTTACCATCAGTCATGATCAATTCAGGGATACACATAAAGAATGCAAAAACAGATAGTAATGCCCCCGTGAGCGGATTAACATTTAATTTTTGTTCATCTCGTTCAATTGACGTTAATTCATAAGCAAACACAATGGCAAAGTAAATAGATAAAATCCCCATCGTCATTGTATTGACGATCATGTACAAGTCACTAACTTTGAAAAAAGTTGCATTAAAAAATCCTTCTAAAAATGGGAACGGTAATGGCAAAATATTTAAAACCAAAAACATCGAGCCTACAATCGTGAAAGGAATAGAAGCCATCCCCGCTGCCATGACAGCCCGAACGATTTTAAGTTGCGCAATTTTCCCCATAGGTCCCATCAGGTATTTCTGCAAAAAATCAAACATTAGTTATTCTCCTTTCCTAAATATAACGCTTTTTCATATTGTTTAATACGGATATACTGTTGGTCTTGGTTGAGTGAAATTTTCTTTAAACGATACTGTATAAATGCACTGGCAAAAATACCGCTTACAACAAGAATGAAAACAAATAACTGTCCTCCATTGTTATTTGCCATAAAAGGATACAAGAATGTAAATCCTGAGGTAAACAACACTGGAATCAATAATAAATTAAAGACACTCTGGAACAAAAAATACCACTTTGTCCATGGAACGTTCGTTTGGTGTTTTCGATAAAGCTTTACTTGTTCTCCTACTGCAGGCAAAATAGCTAAAATCAGAATCATCGGTAAACTACTTCCTAAACTTTTAGCTGATAGAAGCAGAATCATCCATTGCATGTTCATGAAAAAGAAAAAGGCAGTCAGGTAACGTACGATTAGATAACGATTGAAATACATGTTTTTCAAACTAAGTTGCTTTTTTTCTAATTCGATTTTCCTTTTTACTGTATCCTGCACAATGATCCTTCCTTCCTTTCTATTTATTTTTTTGATACAAATAATTCATTTCCTGTGCAACTTCCAATAATGTCATCGTCGTCATCAGATGATCTTGTGCATGGACCATGATAATTTCCATTTCTATTTTTGTCCCGCTGGCATATTCTTTCAGAAGTTGAGTTTGTGACTGATGCGCATGAAGAATCTCTTCATTTGCTTGTCGCAACTTCTCTTCTACTTCTTCAAACATCTCTTTACGCATCGAGCGAAATGCTTCATGTATCAGTGTCCGTGCATTTCCGCTATGGAAAATGATATCAAAAGAAGTCACTTGTAGTGTTTCACTGTTTATTTTTTCAGCCATCTGTTTTCCTCCTTATTCGATCAGTTTGATAAATTTACTGCTGAAATTCTCAAAAATAGGTTCAGCTAAGATTTCCTGCTGTACTTTTAGCTGGTCAACTAACCTAACGATTGCTTTAGTCACGACCGTAATTCCTTCATTTTCGATATAAGAAGGCGAAACTAAAAAAACAAAATGAATTTCTTGATATTGATCCCACTGCATCCCAGAAGGAATCAATGCAACGGCTACCTTTGTTTCGATTCCAACTGGAACAGCGGGATGTGGGACTGCCACTGTATCACTGAATATGATTTGTCCCATATTTTCACGTTGCTGGATCTGCTTTCGCATTTCTCTTATATATCCTTCTTCTTCATTTATGCTCAGCTTTTGCAGCAAATCATGAAGAATTTCTTCCTTTTTCGGTTCGTACGTATAAGTCTTGAAAAATTTTTCAGACAACTGTTCGGTGTAAATCTGCTTTTTTTGCTGTAGAGAAAATGCTGGTATCGGTCTATCTGAGGAATGATAGGGTATAGATTCTCCAATTACCTTTCGTATTTTACGAACATCATCTTCATTCAAAAAAATACTGACATGTAAAACTGGAATTTTGAAAAACATTGTCGAAAGATCAATAGAAGAAATAATCAGGTCGATTCCTTTTAAAGTTGTTTCATTGATCTCATAATAGCCTTTTACACTTACCACTGTAATATTTTTACCGAATTCACTGACTACGCGATTCTTTAATAGTTGGGCACTGCCGTAACCCGTTGCACAGATAATCAATGCATGTAGTTTATGCGCAGCTCTTTCTTTTTCCAATGTCGCCATGAGATGCAAAGCCAAATAGGCCCATTCATCTTCATTGATGGTATAGTTTTTCAAAGCCGGCATGTTGCTGAAATGCCTTTTTACTGCGTCAAAGACTTTGGGATTTTCTTTCTTTATCTCCTCAGTCAATGGGTTCTCAATGCGAATACCTCGGCTCAATCGAATCATCATCGGTGACAAATGATCAAGTAGTCCATTGAAAAGCTGGAGATCCTCTACTAATGAAAAATGAAATTCCTGAGACAATCTTTTCAGAACTTTCGCTAATTCCTTTGATAGTTCCTGATCATTTTGATTTTCTTTGTGATTCGACTTAGCCATGAGATGTAATGTCAAATAAGCAATTTCTTCTTCGGGAAACGATACACCTGCGATTACCTCAATACGTTGAACGATCCGCTGCGCCACTTGATACTCTACTCGCTTAGAAACTTCTTGTTCGATGCCTAATTCCTTGATTTCAAACCCTTCTCGGAGCCGTTTGATCCCCAAAGCCAAGTGTAAAGTCAGATTCTGTATGATAAAATCCGAAACTTTTAACTTAGCTTCTCTTGTTTCATCGAGAATGATAATGACTAGCTCTTCAAAACTGATGTCTGGGAAAAAACGGCTTTGTCCTAAATATTCTTTCAATGAATTTCCATAATGGTTTCCAAAAAAAGTATCCATGATAAAATGCCGTCGATTTCTTTCTTCCCCTTCGATCCATGTCCCTTGACCATGCTTAGAAACGATTTTTAGTGAATATGGAATCAATCGCTCCTTGATTTCTTGCATGTCCTTTGTCAAACTGGAACGACTGATATAAAGCTCTTCTGCCAAATCATCCATAAAAAGAATGGCATCTTCCAAAAGCAATTGGTTCAATATATACTTTTGTCGATCTTCGGACTCATAAAATCCTTGAGGTTCTCTAGCATATCCAGGTACTATTTCTTGCCGACTCAAAAACAAGTCAAATGTCAGTCTTTGTAAAATATGCAGTTGGTAGCCATAACCTGGTTTAGCAATGATCTTACCTCCGTTTTTTTCTACTAACTCTTTGATCCGCTGCAAGTAATTACGGATTGTCCGATCAGATAATAACAATTCAGAAGCTAAACGTTGACTGGTGACATACTCCTTCTTGTGATCAATCAAATATCTCAACAGCAATTTTTCCTTCTGTTTCATTATCATCCACTCCTATTCCATCATATGTTCTCTTCGATCACCTCTGCTAACTTCTGGATGCCTGTAGGGATTGGGACATACGCTTGGAAAGGGATACTAACAACAGGCTTTCCAACAGATTCTCCTAATTTTTTGAATTTATCCAAAAACATCGTCGTTTGCGGGCTGATCAGAAATAAATCAAAATCACTATTCTTAATCATATTATCGCCTTCTGTAGCTGAAACTGCATCTACGAGTACCTCTTCTCCTTTTTGCTTAAAGAAATCCGTTGTCTTTGAGGCCATCATCGAGGATGACATTCCTGCCGCACAAATAATCAATGCTTTTTTCATAAATCAATCACTCCTTTTATTTTTATAAACCAAGCATATCTTGTAAGCGTTTTCTATTCAAAATATATATTTCCGTAGCATTGCGGAAAAAATGTGTATCATATCTTGAATAATAATTTCTGGCACCGTGATATACTAGTGATAGAATTTTTTCAGGAGGGGATTTAGTGAGTATCACAGTGAATATTTTGTATACAAGTACAAATGGACAAGCCAGAAAATTTGCAGAAGAAATGGTCGAAAGAAACATTGTCAAAGCGATTCGTGCAGAAGAAGGAAACGAGAAATATGACTATTACTTTCCACTAGAAGATCCAGAATCTCTTTTACTGATCGACCGTTGGAAAGATGAAGAAGCAATCGAAAAGCATCACAAATCCGAAATGATGGCTCAAATAAACGAACTCCGTAAAAAGTATAAATTAAAAATGAAAGTCGAACGTTTCACTGATTTACCGTAAAAAGATACACATGGAATGATAGCAATTTATCATCCATGTGTATCTTCACTTTTTCCTTATTTTTTATTCGATCTCATCTAATGATTCAAACCGTGTTTTTCTCTTATTTTTCGGATAAGTATTTCAGTCACCCCAATATACATGATTCCTAAACATACCCCAAGGATATTCTCAAAAATGCGGATCGTTACTGCTCCTGGAACCCCGAATAAACTGGCAGTGATTGCCAAAGCACCAAAAGAATTAAAAACTGTTTTATATCTATAGGTAGAACAAACACCTAAAGCTAGACCACCTAATATACCGACCCAGTTAAAAGGAATAAATTGGCTGATACCAATAAATAAAACACATCCAATCAATGAGCCAATGATTCGGTCTACTGCTCGTTCTTTGAAACCAATCGACATCAATCCATAGCTAGATACAATAGAAGAAAATGCAAACCCTGCCCACATCAATCGCTGAAAAGGGACATACTCTCCTGCAACGATCAAAAGACTAATGCCAAATGCATAGATGAGCATCCAAATTTTTTCCTGCGAATACATGCCTTTCAAAAAAATCTCTTTAAACAAGCTTTTGTCTTTGTTCTTTTCTCGATGTTTTCTGTAAAGGAGAACTGAAAACCAACAAAAAAACAAAAATAATAAGCTACTTGTTTGTGTAAAGAAATTCTTGTTCAACGAATCTTTAGGTAACGAATAAACAATAAAGAGATATGAAAAGCCGTACAAAGAAGCATTCCCCATTTTGGGATCACTAGCGGTTGCCATTAATATGCTGCTTAGTAAAATAAAATGAATCAACATGCCCATAACTGACCATTTGATCAGCTGGACATACGGTGCTACTAATAGTGAGAACATGACGATTGCTAAACCTATGATCGAATGGGAAATCTTATAACCAAAGTCAACAAAACGAATACTCATCAACATACAGAATAAAACCACAGCGTATGGTTTATGCTTCGATTCAAATAATGTTGTAATTATAATGATAAAACAAATGGCAAACAATACGATGAATAATGATCGTAAAAACAATGAACAAATATACATGCACTTTTCTTTTTTAGAAGCTGCTTCTCGTATTTTTTGTTTTAAAATAAACGGATCTAGTTGTAGAGACTGATAAAAATCCACCTGTTGTCGTCCTTTCTTTTTACTTTTATTTTTTACAGTCATCTATGACAGGTTGTAAATACTATGGAACATCATATGGCGTTGTCATTTTCTTGTCAACTATTTTTCCTATTCATGTTTTTATAAAAAAACATATCGTTTTCTTGTATGATTAAATCACCACAAAATAAACAACTGAGAGAACGATATGCTTTATGAATGGTTCTATCAAAAAAATTCTGAGATCAATAGACAAAAATTTGATGATTACAGAGGTCTCTTACGAAACCTTACAGAAGAAAAAAACATTGATCGTTGCTGCAGTTCTCTTCCCTGCTCCATGTGTCTGTAGAAATTGTGGTTCTGCTGTGGTAGATGGAAATAGGAAATTAATGGTGGTGAAAAACAAGAAGAAGGAAACCATTGTCCACTTTGAATAATATAATCATATGCCAATGGTTATACGCCTAAAAAAGCAGCGCTATACCTGTAAAAACTGTCGAAGCCATTGGACCGCTCAAAGTTATTTTATCCGTCCAAGGCACTCGATTTCAAATCATGTCAGACATAAAATCACTTCTTTACTGACTGAAAAAGTGTCGCTATTTTTTATTTCGAAAAGTTGTTAGGTATCTTTGACAACCGTTATTCGCACATTGAAAGAGTTGAGAAGCTATTTACCAAAGTCTTCCAAAAGAATTCTGTCTTGAGTGTTGAGGGTTGTGAATTTCGTTCTCACGTTTCCGTTGAGGATAAACTGAGTTTTATTTCCGCGGATGGCGAGACAGTAAAATTAATCGAGAAAATTTACCTACACAAAAAATTCCTCGATTAACAAACTATTTCCTTAGCTGCACTAATCCTAAAGAAATAGAATTCTTAGTTACAGACATGAACGCCACCTACTTTCAGCTCACCAAACATGTTCTACCAAATGCGAAATTGGTGATTGATCGATTACTTGGTTTTTCCACGCCTTTCAAGGAAGCGTAACCTTTATTCACGAGTTGGTTGAAGCTTTCCGAGACAAAAGACCCGACTTGTTTTTCTCCTTATTGACAAAGAGCCATTAAAACTAGAGAAAAAATTACAACTGATCGCTGATTATTTGTAGAAAGAAAATCAAAGTATTACCCAATAAACTTGAGTCATTAGGCAAAAAACACTGCGAAACTCAAGAATGATTTTCGCAGTGTTTTTGTATATTTTTTATTAACTAGTATTACTACAAAGGTTTATTTTTCACTTCTCAACGCAGCACAAAATTGTCTTTACTTATTTACTGGTTGGGTTCAACCTTCTCTACTCCGATACTAATATTTGTTTGTATACCCCTTCTAAAATCGGTAGTTTCCATTCAATTGATGGGTACTAGTTGATTTTAAAAACTATGCTTATTCAATTTTTTATTTTAGCTCATATATTTCGTTTCTTTCTAAATTTTATACTGATGAAAACAAGTAGCACACCCAATATTGACAATATAAACTGGCTAATGATGGTTTCTCCAGTTTTTGGAAGATGCTTATTTCCACTGCTTGTTGGATTGTTTCCTCTTATATCTGAGCTATCAGCAACTTTTCTATTCTCTTTTGTTAAAAAGATCGCCACTTCTTGTTCTTTTTCGATCTTGAAAGTTACTGGTGTCGCATCTAATTCATACCCTATTGGCGCTTGAGTTTCTACCAGCTGATACACTCCTGGTGCTAAACCGTCAATTGTCAGTTTTCCATCTGCTCCTGTGGTTAAACCTGACTGCAAAACGGTTCCATTGGCATCTTGTAACTCAAAAACAGCTCCTTGCAGGATTTCCCCGCTTTGGTCATCGATCTTTGTCAACACGACACCGCCTGGTGTAAGTCGGTTTTCTTTCGTCAATTCTACCACCGCTGTCTGACTTCTTTCGATCTCAAACTCGATCGGTGTCGCATCCAATTCATACCCCGTTGGCGCTTGGGTTTCTACCAGCTGATACACTCCTGGTGCTAAACCGTCAATCGCCAGTTTTCCATCTGCTCCTGTAGTTAGACCGGTTTGTAGTGTTTCTCCTTCTCGGTTCTGTAACTCAAAAACAGCTCCTTGCAGGACTTCTCCGCTTTGGTCATCGATCTTTGTCAACACGACACCGCCTGGTGTAAGTCGATTTTCTTTCGTCAATTCTACCACCGCTGTCTGACTTCTTTCGATCTCAAACTCGATCGGTATCGCATCTAATTCATACCCTATTGGTGCTTGAGTTTCTACCAGCTGATACACTCCTGGTGCTAAACCGTCAATTGTCAGTTTTCCATCTTCTCCTGTAGTTAGACCGGTTTGTAGTGTTTCTCCTTCTCGGTTCTGTAACTCAAAAACAGCTCCTTGTAATACTTCTCCGCTTTGGTCATCGATCTTTGTCAACACGACACCGCCTGGTGTAAGTCGATTTTCTTTCGTCAATTCTACCACCGCTGTCTGACTTCTTTCGATCTCAAACTCGATTGGTGTCGCATCTAATTCATACCCTATTGGTGCTTGAGTTTCTACCAGCTGATACACTCCTGGTGCTAAACCGTCAATTGTCAGTTTTCCATCTGCTCCTGTAGTTAGACCGGTTTGTAGTGTTTCTCCTTCTCGGTTCTGTAACTCAAAAACAGCTCCTTGCAGGACTTCTCCGCTTTGGTCATCGATCTTTGTCAACACGACACCGCCTGGTGTAAGTCGGTTTTCTTTCGTCAATTCTACCACCGCTGTCTGACTTCTTTCGATCTCAAACTCGATTGGTGTCGCATCTAATTCATACCCTATTGGCGCTTGAGTTTCTACCAGCTGATATGCTCCTGGTGCTAAACCGTCAATTGCCAGTTTTCCATCTTCTCCTGTGGTTAGACCTGACTGCAAAACGGTTCCATTGGCATCTTGTAACTCAAAAACAGCTCCTTGCAGGATTTCCCCGCTTTGGTCATCGATCTTTGTCAACACGACACCGCCTGGTGTAAGTCGGTTTTCTTTCGTCAATTCTACCACCGCTGTCTGACTTCTTTCGATCTCAAACTCGATCGGTGTCGCATCCAATTCATACCCCGTTGGCGCTTGGGTTTCTACCAGCTGATACACTCCTGGTGCTAAACCGTCAATCGCCAGTTTTCCATCTGCTCCTGTAGTTAGACCGGTTTGTAGTGTTTCTCCTTCTCGGTTCTGTAACTCAAAAACAGCTCCTTGCAGGATTTCCCCGCTTTGGTCATCGATCTTTGTCAACACGACACCGCCTGGTGTAAGTCGGTTTTCTTTCGTCAATTCTACCACCGCTGTCTGACTTCTTTCGATCTCAAACTCGATCGGTGTCGCATCCAATTCATACCCCGTTGGCGCTTGGGTTTCTACCAGCTGATACACTCCTGGTGCTAAACCGTCAATCGCCAGTTTTCCATCTGCTCCTGTAGTTAGACCGGTTTGTAGTGTTTCTCCTTCTCGGTTCTGTAACTCAAAAACAGCTCCTTGTAATACTTCTCCGCTTTGGTCATCGATCTTTGTCAACACGACACCGCCTGGTGTAAGTCGATTTTCTTTCGTCAATTCTACCACCGCTGTCTGACTTCTTTCGATCTCAAACTCGATTGGTGTCGCATCTAATTCATACCCTATTGGTGCTTGAGTTTCTACCAGCTGATACACTCCTGGTGCTAAACCGTCAATTGTCAGTTTTCCATCTGCTCCTGTAGTTAGACCGGTTTGTAGTGTTTCTCCTTCTCGGTTCTGTAACTCAAAAACAGCTCCTTGCAGGACTTCCCCGCTTTGGTCATCGATCTTTGTCAACACGACACCGCCTGGTGTAAGTCGGTTTTCTTTCGTCAATTCTACCACCGCTGTCTGACTTCTTTCGATCTCAAACTCGATTGGTGTCGCATCTAATTCATACCCTATTGGCGCTTGAGTTTCTACCAGCTGATATGCTCCTGGTGCTAAACCGTCAATTGCCAGTTTTCCATCTGCTCCTGTGGTTAGACCTGACTGCAAAACGGTTCCATTGGCATCTTGTAACTCAAAAACAGCTCCTTGCAGGATTTCCCCGCTTTGGTCATCGATCTTTGTCAACACGACACCGCCTGGTGTAAGTCGATTTTCTTTCGTCAATTCTACCACCGCTGTCTGACTTCTTTCGATCTCAAACTCGATCGGTGTCGCATCCAATTCATACCCCGTTGGCGCTTGGGTTTCTACCAGCTGATACACTCCTGGTGCTAAACCTTCAATCGCCAGTTTTCCATCTTCTCCTGTAGTTAGACCGGTTTGTAGTGTTTCTCCTTCTCGGTTCTGTAACTCAAAAACAGCTCCTTGCAGGACTTCTCCGCTTTGGTCATCGATCTTTGTCAACACGACACCGCCTGGTGTAAGTCGATTTTCTTTCGTCAATTCTACCACCGCTGTCTGACTTCTTTCGATCTCAAACTCGATCGGTATCGCATCTAATTCATACCCTATTGGCGCTTGAGTTTCTACCAGCTGATACACTCCTGGTGCTAAACCGTCAATTGTCAGTTTTCCATCTTCTCCTGTAGTTAGACCGGTTTGTAGTGTTTCTCCTTCTCGGTTCTGTAACTCAAAAACAGCTCCTTGTAATACTTCTCCGCTTTGGTCATCGATCTTTGTCAACACGACACCGCCTGGTGTAAGTCGGTTTTCTTTCGTCAATTCTACCACCGCTGTCTGACTTCTTTCGATCTCAAACTCGATTGGTGTCGCATCTAATTCATACCCTATTGGCGCTTGAGTTTCTACCAGCTGATACACTCCTGGTGCTAAGCCATCTATCGCCAGTTTTCCATCTGCTCCTGTGGTTAAACCTGACTGCAGAACGGTTCCATTGGCATCTTGTAACTCAAAAACAGCTCCTTGCAGGACTTCCCCGCTTTGGTCATCGATCTTTGTCAACACGACACCGCCTGGTGTAAGTCGGTTTTCTTTCGTCAATTCTACCACCGCTGTCTGACTTCTTTCGATCTCAAACTCGATTGGTGTCGCATCTAATTCATACCCTATTGGCGCTTGAGTTTCTACCAGCTGATACACTCCTGGTGCTAAGCCATCTATCGCCAGTTTTCCATCTTCTCCTGTAGTTAGACCGGTTTGTAGCGTTTCTCCTTCTCGGTTCTGTAACTCAAAAACAGCTCCTTGAAGGACTTCACCACTGCCTTCAGCATGTTTAATTAGTTCAACACCACCCGTATCAAGGATGTTTTCAATGGTTAACGTTACTTCTTCTATGGAGTATTCATTTATAAAAACATCATGTACCGTCGCATCTAAAAGATACCCTTCCGGTGCTTCTATTTCTCGGACTTGATAGCTGCCTACAGGAAGCGGTTCACTTAAAAATTCTCCGTTTTCTGCCGTTATACCTTCTTGTATCACTTGTGAATCGCTTGATAAAATTTCAAATTTTGCTCCTGCCAGCCTTTGGCCATTCTCATCAGTTTTAATTACTTTAATACGCCCATCGATTTTCCTTGTTCTTACAGTACTCGTATTCAATCGATTGTCACTATTCACAAGCGTTGCAAAGTTTAAAATTTGATCGCCGACCGCATACGCTTCTACATTGACCTTAAAAGAGAGGGTAAAACTTGTCGGACCACCAATCGTATTATTCGCACTGAAACGAACTATTCCATTATTGACTTCGGCATCAATGAAAGAGGGAATATCTGATAGAAATGACACAAATTCCATGCCTTCTTCCAAAACATCTTCAATAACAAGCGTATTGCTTGTTCCAGAAAACATCGAGACATGCAGAGTATACGTTAGTTCATTTTCATTGAGATTGATAACATTTTTGTCCACACTTTTTCTTAAAGAGATTGCCGGAAGATTACTTTCAGGGATTCTCAAGCGGTAGTCTCGGCTCATTACCTGATTATTGTAGGTCATACTCGCTCGATTCCGAGAAAACCCATCCTCTTGTCTTCCTTCATTGAACAAGTCGACATCGGTCACTTCAAGAGCATATTCAATAAAATACGATTGACCCTCTGCTAGATTACCAAAGTCCACAACAAGTGTATTCGTTTCCTTATTAAAAGATACTTTGTCCACAAATTCCTCGGAAACATAATGAGTTCTAACGTTTGCTTCACCTGGATTCGTTACTTCTGCGATCCGAACCCCACCTGAAATAGGTTCTCTATTTCCAGTGGAACTCCATGTAGTCGGATTCGGTGCCAAAGTTGTTCCTTGCGGTAGTACATCGGTAACCACTACACCGTCTTTTCGTGATCCTTCATAATTTACCTGCAAAATAAATTTATTACTGTTGGTCACGTCTTGCCCGTCAATCAGCAGATTCCCAAGATTTCCTTGGCTGTCGATTTCTCTAGAGCCATAGTATAATTTCGAAAAAATGGGTCTTGATGAAGGAATAGGCGTAATTGAAAATTCCGTGTTTGCTGCTCGCTCAGCATAAGTAAGACTCACTTGAAAGTCATTATTTGGCTCAGTACCGCCTGATTGAAAGAAAGCAACTTCAAACGTGATACTGAATGTATACGACTGAGCGGCTTCATTTAATCCTTCATAATCAAAGGTAAATGGAAAAACAACGTCTGTGCCTTCTTGGTAAAATGCCAGTGGCTTTAAAGGTGAATCATCAGCGACCTCCACTCTAATGAACTCAATTAAGCCAATCGATGCTCTAGGAACTCGTACGACCATCTCCCCATATTCTTCAAGAATATCGCCAGCGCCTCCTTGAATGTATCCCTTTAACGTTTGTGTATGCCTGCTCGGCAAAGTGGGGCGCTCAGCAGAGATGCCGATGTCATAATTCAAGAGCTCCTCTTGTCTTTCAATCTGAGATTCCTGCGTTATAGATGGCTCAGATGATCTCGCTTCATTAAAAGATTCACTTAAGCTTTCTTCTGGTATATTAAAAGATTCACTTGTGCTTTCTTCTGGTACATTAAAAGACTCACTTGTGCTTTCTTCTGGTACACTGATTTCTATTGAGACCGTATTTGATTGAATATCACCGCTTCTTGCGGTCAATTCGTATTTACCTGAATGCTGGGAAGAATAAGTAATCAGACGTTCGTAATCATTGAGTTGCTTCACTTCCCCTTCAATCAAATCCTCACTCTTATCAATGACCAATGCATTTAGCAGGTCTGGTGTTCCTCTGACTCGCAACTGGAACTGCTCACCCAAAGCAGCCTCCTCTTGATCAACTTCGATCGTCAGCGAACGCTCTGGCTGTTCTGCTAAAGACTCAGCTAGAACCGTTATGTTCCCAAATTGATTGATCACAATAAGCATAACTAGAAACATACTTAACAGTTTATGAAATTTGTTCCTCACTATTACTCCCCCTTATAATTTTGACTAAACAACAAGGTACCCGATAATTTTCTAAAAAGATTCCCCAACTCAAAATGGCTGCGTTACCTCCCTCGTATTTTCGGTTCAACTCAAGCGTTGCAATGTAAGCTGTAAACAAAGCTAATGATTGCCGATTGTCTTCTGTTGATTGATTCGATAGCTTTGTATGACTTTTAGTTGTCCGTGTGGCTTAACCATAATTATGATTTCACGATTCCTCCTGCCAGTGCCTTGCACAAGCTGGAGCGTAACCCTAATAGTTATTTTGTTAATGTACTTATATACTTTTATACTTTTCCATTAGAAACAATCACTAAATCGTTGATACCAAGGTCAGACTCTAGAATTTCATCAGTGAGTCCCTGTATTGGTTAACCTTCATCAATCCCAAAAAAATATATCAATGCTTAGCATCAAAATGAATATATAGTTTAGAATACTTGGGATTCATCGATAACTGATCGCTTATTTGGCCATATTATTTGGCACTTGGTTCAACTAAACGCATTTAGGATGTTCCTTCATTCTCGTCATGGATGTTCTCAAACCGTCATTACTAATAAACTGTCCACCGAATCGATGGTTCATTTCTTGCATTTTCCACGTCCAATTACTCTTTTTGCTCTTTATTTGGGCGTAGTTTTACTTTCTTAACTTGTATCGTCTTCTATCAACTCCTTAATCATCTTCTTAGCTTTATTGGCTCGGTTTCCTTGTAAAAGGTATCTACAAATAGTGACAATCTGTATTAAATCTTCATCATTTTCTGTAATGTCAATAATTTCTATATTCTGTACCATATATTGCAAAGGGTTTCACTAAGTTCATAACCGAAGCGGATTAAACAACTTTTGTATAGAATAACTACCTTTTCTATTTTTCCATTGGTAATTCTGTCTATTAATTGGTTTAATCCTTTTGTTGTAGTTGATTCCACTACCAAGATGATTCTCTCGAATTTTAAAGCTTGAAGATGTATTGCTATTTTTGCTAACTGGCGTATTTGCAACTATTTTTCCCTTCTATTCTTCCTTCATTGATTCCCCTCTAAAATTACTATCCATAAAAAATTGCATAAATGACAATAGTATTTATATTAGTCATACTGCTTTTTAACGCAGCAAATTCCAGAAAAACATTCGTTACATATTTGTGAATTTTTCCAAAAAATAACATTTTTATAAAACGACGAAAAATAAATCACTACCAGTCAACTTCTATAATATTACCAAATAACAAACTAACTATCCATCAATAACGTGTTTTATTTTTTAAAATTTCTATAAAAAAATAATCATTCTTAAAAAGAATATCAAAAAATAACAATAACCTTTGTGATTTTTCTTGTTTGAAGAATGTTAGAAGAAAAATCTCTAAATACTTATAATTATTTTATAAGCAAAAAAAATGCTATCGGTAGTATCACCGATAGCTGAGGAAAGTCACAGTAGGGACTATTTGATTAAAAAATATGTTTATTCAATCCATCTATTTATTTTTGCCTTATTAACATATTGTAATAATGTAAGCAACAATGTATTTTAAGTGTAATGCTTTTATGCACCTATTTAATTTATCATTCTCATCTGATACAATCTCACTCATAACAATATGAATTTTTCTTCTCATTAGTCTCAGTTCACCATGAATTATACATAACACCCAATACAATTATTTTTCCATACTTTTTTAAGAGGACAATTACATCGTATATATCGCTAAGAATTGCAACTGTTCCATTTTTAAAGACATATTTCCTCTAAAAAACTAAAATTCTATCTATCCACGACTAATAATCCCCCACATTAAACCCGTAATCGAACCAGAAAATTTTTCTTTATAACTAAAACAACCATCATTTCCGAGTTATCTTAAACACATATTTCCTATTTTTTCATTTCTATCCATGCATGATAATATTCAGTTCTGATATTGTTTTCATCCGTATTCGTCAATAGATACTGGCCGATCACTTCTCCTGTTTTCCATCCTTTTTCATACATTCTTTCTCTGATTTCTAAAATATTATTACGTTCCGCATGGTTCATCTCGGATTTCAATAAGAATCGACGATAAACAGCCGTATCTTTTTTCTCCCAAATCACGTCTTGAGTAAATAAATGTACTTCACTAGGGTCGATAAAAAATCCATACATCGTCTGTGAACTGGAAGCTGGCATACTCATCATCCCAAAGCTTGAATAGTTAGGTAGAAATTTTTTGATTTCCACAATATCTTCAAACTCCGTTGAGATCATACAGTCAAAAGGGATCTCTTCTACAGGAAATTCTTCCTCGTTTGTATCGATCATCAATTTCAACTGTTTTTTTCGCGCCCTTATCTCTTTTTGTTTTTGTTTCATCACCACCAGTTCTTTATGGATTCTTCTTTCTGTTTCATCAAGTGTCTCATATAACTCCGTCAATGTTTTTCCATATAAATTCTTCATCTGTTTGATCGGTATATCTAATTTTCTATAAAAAACGATATCATAAAGCATAAAAATATCATCGATATCAAACAATCGATAATCATTCTCTTCTTGTCTACTTGAACGGATTAATCCTTGTTCATCCCAATAGCGGATCGTTGATTTTGGCAAATCAAATAGTTCCGATACTTGGCCAATCGTATACATTTTTTTCATTTTTTCTCACCTCTTTTCCAGTTTATTCTTTTTTCTATTGACCTTCAAGTTACTTGAAGGTATAGAATCGAAAAGTATCAGGAAAAAAGGAGGAATAATATGTCTATCTTAAAAACATTCTTACAGAAAAACAAAGGACTCGCTCTCCTTACCTTTGTGATGATCTGTTTACAAATCGCCGGTACATTAGGTGTACCAAAATTAGTAGCAAAGCTGATCGACACAGGTATAGCAAGTGGCGAAGCCTCAGTTATAAAAAAAATCGGAGTTGAAATGCTGCTTGTAGCGTTTCTAGGAACAATCGCTGCAGTTGCCTCTAGTTACTTTTCAGCATTGGCTTCCGCTAGGTTTGGATTCCAAACGCGGGAGAAATATTTCCGTAAATTCCAACAGCTGTCAATGAAGGATATCAGTCGTTTTAGTTCTGGATCTCTTTTGACAAGAATGACGAATGATGTCGATAATGTCCAGCAAATGATTGTTTTATTTTGCCAAATGATCTTACCAGCACCGGTTATTTGCGTTTTCACCATTCTCATGATGTTTCGTTATTCTCTATTACTAACATGGGTTACATTGATCTCTGTTGTTTTTTATGTATGGATTGTTTATCGACTGATGAAACGAGGGGCACCTTTATCTTTGAGTATCCAGCCAAAAATGGATCGGATCACCATCACATTGAGAGAATTCTTTACTGGGATTAATATGATCCGTGCCTTTGATAATCAATCATATGAAGAAAAGCGAACGAATAAGAGCTTTGCTGACTATGCTAATCAAATGATCAAAGTGAACCGAATATTTGCTTGGGTCACTCCAATTGCTTTTTTGCTCATGGGAATCGTTTATGCTTCTATTTTGTGGTTTGGCGGAAATCTTGTGGCAGAAGGAGCATTACAAATCGGTGTCGTGACTGCTGTAGTCGAATACTCTATGCTGACACTTGCTTACTTGATGATCGCAGCTATGGTATTGGTCATTATCCCTAAATCGTTTGCCTCATTACGACGGATAGAAGAAATACTGCAAGCAGAGATCGAAATTGAGGAAGAGACGATCAAAACAGTGGCTGAACCAACCTTTGATCAGACAAATGCAGCTGCTTTTGAACATGTCACATTTAAATATACTGAAACCTCTGATCCAGTTCTAGAAGATATTGATTTCACAATACCTAAAGGAAAAACAACAGCGATCGTTGGCGGGACCGGATCTGGAAAAAGTAGTTTGGCGAAACTTCTCTTGAGACTTAGTGACCCTACGATAGGAAAAGTAACCCTTGGTGGTATTCCTCTTACTCAAATGACTCAAGAACAGATCCGCTCCCACATCAGTTATGTCCCTCAGAAGGCTTTCTTATTCAGCGGGACAATTTTAAGCAACTTGCAGATGGGAAATGAATATGCCTCAACAGAAGAGTTGTCTAAAGCGATCAAGATCGCTCAATTAGAAGAACTAGTGGACACCCTTCCTGACGGATTGGACAGCTTTGTTGCTCAAGGCGGTTCTAATTATTCAGGTGGCCAGAAACAGCGGATATGTATTGCTCGAGCGTTGATCAAACCAGCAGAGATCTATGTATTCGATGATAGTTTCTCCGCTTTAGACTATAAAACAGATGCAGCATTAAGAGCAGCCCTTCATAAACACATGTCGGAGAAAACTCTCGTGATTGTTGCTCAACGCCTCAGTACGATCCAACAAGCAGATAACATCATTGTTTTAGATGAAGGAAAAATCGTTGGACAAGGTACTCATGAAGAACTACTGTCTAATTGCCAAACTTATCAGGAGTTTGCAAAATCACAAGGAATATAGAAAGAAGGGATACGATGGAAAAGAAAAAAACGTTGAACACGCGTGCTTTGATACGTTTTTGGAAAATGATCAAACCTGAACATAAATATTTTTACGGATTGTTTCTATGCAGTTTATTCGGGAACCTATTAGTCGTAGCCATGCCCTTGATCATGGGAATCGGGATCGATGATCTCTTATCAGAAATAAGAAAAACAGGTATTGGACAGCTTTCTTTCAGTGATATCAAACAAGCATTGTTGTTCCCTGTCTTATTGCTGATCGGCTGTTCAGTCTTAAGCAGCATCACTTCATTTATTCAGGAACGGACAATGGCAGCGTTAAGCGAAAAGATCACATTGAGGGTGCGAAAAGAAATCACAAAAAAATTCAAAACATTACCGATGTCGTTTTTTGACAATCATCAAGTAGGTGACATCATTAGTCGGACAACTACCGGTCTCAATCAACTTTCTCAAGTGTTATTGACAGGTATCAATCAATTTTTTACTTCTGTCGTAACAATAGCTGCTGCCGGTCTGATGCTGTTTTATATCGAAAGCAAGCTTACTTTGCTCGTCTTATTGCTGATCGTTGGCAGTTCAATTGTTACAACTAAGATTGCGAACAAAAACAAACAGATTTCTGAACAGAATCAGTATGAACTGGGTGTTTTAAATAATCGAATGGAAGAAATCCTAGCTGGTAATCTAGTGGTCAAAACATTCAATCAGCAAGCTCATGCAGAAGCTGCTATACACGAAGTAAATAAAAAGCAATACAACGCTTTTAAACGTGCTCAATTTATGAACTTTGCTATCTATCCGGCCATTCGTTTCATTAATCAACTCGCCTTCATCATAAGTGCGGTATTCGGTGCTATGCTTGTTCTATCAGGTGGTGTGACGATCGGCTTCTTACAAGCTTATCTTCAGTACATCAATCAGATTTCTGAACCAATTTCTACCGCTTCTTATGTGATCAACTCGATCCAATCCGCAATGGCAGCAATCGATAGGATATTTGAGATATTAGATGAAACAGATGAAATTCCAGACCTTCCAGATGCAAGACTTTTAGAACAACCGAAAGGAAAAATAGCTTTCAAAAATGTACAGTTTGGTTACACATCAGATAAAATATTGATGAATCAAGTCGATTTTTCAGTAAAGCCAAAACAAACGGTAGCGATCGTTGGTCCCACTGGTGCAGGAAAAACGACTTTAGTCAATCTGCTGATGCGTTTTTATGAACTGAATAAAGGAAAGATCGAATTCGACGGTCTTGATATTACCAAGCTTTCACGTGGAGAACTACGTCGTTCTTTTGGGATGGTTTTACAAAATACCTGGCTGTTTGAAGGAACGGTAGCTGATAATATCGCCTACGGGAAAATGGATGCCACAAGAGAACAAATTATCGAAGCGGCTGAAATCGCACAATGTGATCACTTTATTCGAACACTGCCAGACGGATATGATACGATCATTTCTAGCGAAAACGGCACGTTATCTCAAGGACAGCAACAATTATTGACAATTGCTCGAGTCATTCTAGCGAATCCTCCTGTCGTTATTTTAGATGAAGCAACTTCTAGCGTAGATACACGAACAGAAGCATTGATTCAGCAAGCAATGGAAGCTGTGACAAAAGATAGGACAAGTTTTGTGATTGCACACCGATTGTCAACGATTGAAAATGCAGACATGATCCTTGTAATGAAGAATGGCGATATCGTCGAAAAAGGAACACATTCTGAACTACTCCAATCACCAACGCTTTATGCCAGTCTTTATAATAGTCAATTTCAGATAGCGTAACAAACATTATCTAAAAAGCTATCGATCATGTATGATTAGTCCATGATCGATAGCTTTTTTAAATGTACTAGTGGTGCCACTAGAAACACAAAGAATAATACTAATGATACTTTTTGGATAGCTCCTTCAGTTTCGTTCGGTAAGTAGTGACAACAGTCTTGTCACAATCCCTTTTTACGAATAGACGGTGTTCAAGAGACAACCTATCGGCAATAAGACACGATCTTGTAAAATACGAGAAGCTATTCTTCAAAATCGCTTCTTGTTGCTCTTGCCAACTCCGAGTCACGAGTTACACTATTCAACAAATATGAGAAGCTGTTTTTTGAATTTGTTTCTTGTGACTCGGAGCTGAACGTCAGGCTCACAATCTCTCTTCTTTAATCTCCTTGTTCTACTTGCGATAGTTGCTGAACGAATTGCCATGTTTCCCCGTTATCAGTTGAACGGAAGAGGCAGGCAAACATTTTCCCTGCATCGATTGGTCCTTTTTTCAACAAATAAAATTTTGTCTCTAACGTATTCGCGCTTATTTGAGTAACTTCATTTGGTGATTGAAAAAGATCTATCCCCCCTGTCTGATAGTTTTCTGGAATCGACAGAACTGATTCTTTGAATGAGCGTCCTCCGTTATTTGTATAAAACAAACTTTCACGTGTCGAAACAAAACCTAAAGAAGTTGTAACGAAGCTGACATTTTGTACTGGCTGATTGATCATTGTACTTCCACTTTTTATCCAAGTGATTCCGCCATCCATAGTAGTGTAAATGTACAAAGTTTCTGCAGACATCCCACTGGCTGATGTACAGATAAATAGACCATCGTTGCCATAAAATACCGCTTTTCGATAACGTATCGGCTGAACTGATTGGGTGATAATAGACGTTTGCCATGTTTTACCATTATCTCTTGAAGTCAGCAGACGTACATCATCCCCAGAAGAATAGATAAACCATGAGAAGTCGGCGGAAATATCATATGTGTTGTCCATCCAATAACCTTCAGGAATCAGCCCCGTTGTCAGGGTGTATTCGCCAAAACGCAACCATTGCGAATCAATCGGCACAAATACCCAATTAGCACCACTATCTGTTGTCATATAGAGAGAGTGCGTCTCTGTATCAAGTTTGAGATCATTTATCTTTTGTGTTGTCAAATTTACCTTTTGCTTAGGATCAGCTAACAACCCTTCATTTGTCTTTTGTATATGCGTATCGTTAGTTGAGTTCATTGTCATGTGAGAAGCAGCATTTATATGAGAAGACATTTTTGGCTGAGTGTATCTCCCATAATAGATTGTTCCAGCTAAAAGAATGAGGAAAAAACCAGTGACTAATGTACTCATCTTAGTTGTCAGGTATCCACCAGGCGAAGACTGGCTTTTTTCCCATCTGGGTTCGTTTTCTAGTAAAAAAATATGGAATGTGTTCATTCCGAATTTTGATTTGCTTTCGCCTAAGTAGACAGGTAAATCATCAAGTGATCTCAGCAATAACTGGCAATCACTTTTTTGTATCCTAAAAGCTTGACTCGTCGAAGTCTTCTCAAAATAAAGATAGTCATCATCTTGAGAAGTTGGTTTATTATGTAAAAACTGTTGTGCTCTTTGACTAAGCCATTGATCGAAATGACGCGACAATTGATGGTAACGGAGCCAAATAAGTAGAAGAAAAACAATAAGCACAACAATTGTTATTCCGCCAACTCCCCACGAAAAGTGATACAAATTATTTAATTTTTGCATCCCTTCAGCTGAACGGACTACTGCACTCATATGGCGATATAGGAACGATACAGCTCCGAAAAAAAGCAAACCAGAGAAAAATACTAAGCTTAAAAGCTTGAACATTATTCTTTTCGCTCTTTTTTTCGCTTTCTCGATAATTTTTTGTTTAGCTGATAATACTTCGATAATAAATAGTTCTTGATCCATTTGTCTCTCCTTTTCTCATACTTCATTCATTATGCGTCAAAATCCATACAATCACTAGTCCCCCTAATAAAAAATTTATGAATTTGGTATGTACTCTTAATTTCAGGTAGTTTATACATCAAAAAATACTAAGATTAATAGACAAAAATTTGATGATTACAGAGATCTCTTACAAGACCATTCAGAAGAAAAAGACATTGAACGTGTTTGAGAACATGAAAATCAAAACCTTTTTGATCAATCAATTAATCAATTTGAAATAACAAAAAATCTGAGACAGAATGAAGTTCATTCTGGCCCAGATTTGATTTTGCACAACTCATCAGTCCTTATTGACAAAGAGCCAATTAATTAGCAACGATATTGACTAACTTGTTTGGTACCGCAATAACTTTTCTGACTGTTTTGCCTTCAATATATTCTTGCACTATTTCATTGGCTAATGCTGCTTTTTCTAGCTCATCTTTTCCTAAGTCTCGGGGAACATTGCTTTTCGCACGAACTTTACCGTTTACTTGGAAAACAACTTCTACTTCGTCTTCAACAAGTGCTGCTTCATCGTATGTTGGCCATGGTGCGTAAGAAATACCACCATCATTTCCAAGGATTGCCCATAGTTCTTCACCCATGTGAGGAGCAATCGGTGCGAGTAGTTGAACAAATCCTTCGATATATTCATAAGGCAGAGCGTCCACTTTATAGGCTTCATTGATAAAGACCATCAATTGGGAGATTGCTGTATTGAAATGAAGATTTTCATAGTCTTCTGTCACTTTTTTCACTGTTTGATGATACACTTTATCAAGCTTGCCATCATTCAATGTAGTGATACGGTCACGCATTTTATTGTTCTCATCAACGATCAAACGCCATACACGATCCAAGAATTTACGGCTTCCTTCTAAGCCATTTTCGCTCCAAGCAATCGAAGCATCTAATGGCCCCATGAACATTTCGTACATGCGCAGTGTATCTGCACCGTAAGTTTCGACCACATCATCAGGGTTGACTACATTACCACGAGATTTTGACATTTTTTCGTTGTTTTCGCCTAAGATCATTCCTTGATTGTATAGTTTTTGGAATGGTTCTTTTGTAGGAACAACACCGATATCGTATAAGAATTTATGCCAGAATCGTGCATATAGTAAATGAAGTACCGCATGTTCTGCTCCACCAATGTAGATGTCAACTGGTAGCCAACGCTTCAACTTTTCATAATCTGCTAATTCTTTTTTGTTATGAGGGTCGATATAACGCAGGTAATACCATGAGCTTCCTGCCCATTGTGGCATTGTATTCGTTTCGCGACGGCCTTTTTTACCTGTTACAGGATCAACGACATTGACCCACTCCTCGATATTTGCTAATGGAGATTCTCCAGTACCGCTTGGCTTGATGTTTTTTGTCTTAGGCAACCGTAATGGTAGCTCTTCTTCTGGGACAGCTGTGACTGTTCCGTCCTCCCAATGGATGATTGGGATTGGTTCACCCCAGTAACGTTGACGGGAGAATAGCCAGTCACGTAAGCGATAGCTGACTTCTTTTTTCCCTACGCCATTTTCTTCTAGCCATTCATTCATTTTATCGATTGCTTCTTGTTTGTTCATGCCGTCTAGAAATTCAGAGTTGATGTGCGTACCATCTTCTGTGTAAGCAGCTTTTTCAACATCTCCACCTTCGATAACTGGAAGAATTTCTAGTCCGAAAGTTTGAGCGAATTCAAAGTCACGTTCATCATGTGCCGGAACAGCCATGATGGCTCCTGTGCCGTATGAAGATAATACATAATCGGCGATCCAGATTGGGATTTCCTTGCCATTAACTGGATTGATTGCATAAGCACCAGTAAATACTCCTGTTTTTTCTTTTGCAAGATCTGTTCTCTTTAGATCTGATTTTTTAGCTGTCTCTTCGATATAAGCTTCTACAGCAGCTTTTTGTTCAGGGGTCGTAATTTCTCTAACAAGATCTAGTTCAGGTGCAAGAACCGAGTAAGTTGCACCGAATAGAGTATCTGGTCGTGTCGTAAATACGGTATAGGATTTATCCGTACCAGCCACTTTAAATTCAATATTTGCTCCTACTGAACGACCGATCCAATTTCTTTGCATTTCTTTAATGCTTTCTGGCCAGTCAACTAATTCTAGATCATCCAATAAGCGATCAGCATAAGCAGTGATTTTCAGCATCCATTGGCGCATTGGTTTTCTGACTACATCATAGCCACCACGTTCACTTTTCCCATCGATCACTTCTTCATTTGAAATAACTGTTCCTAATTCAGGTACCCAGTTTACCGCTACTTCTGCTTCATAAGCTAGACCTTTTTCATAAAGCTTCGTAAAGATCCATTGTGTCCATTTATAATACTCCGGATCAGTTGTATTCACTTCGCGATTCCAGTCATAACTAAATCCTAAAGAATTGATTTGGCGTCGGAATGTTTCGATATTTTTTTGGGTAAACTCAGCCGGATCGTTTCCTGTATCTAGCGCATATTGTTCAGCAGGCAGACCGAATGCATCCCACCCCATTGGATGCAGTACGTTGTATCCTTGACTTCTTTTCACACGTGAAAGGATATCCGTTGCCGTATAACCTTCAGGATGCCCTACATGTAGCCCTTGACCGGATGGATAGGGAAACATATCCAGTGCGTAAAATTTTGGCTTTTCAGGATCATCATGGGTGTTGAAAGTATTCGTTTTTGCCCAGTATTTTTGCCATTTTTTCTCAATTTCTTTATGATTGTAACTCATTTGCTGTCCTCCTGTTCTATTGAAAACACTTGTTTCTATTATAAATATAACGAAAAAACCGGCAGAATCTGTTTATTTTTATTTCCTTTTGCTTTGTTTTCTCAAACTTCACAAAAGAAATAAAAAAATCCTATAAAAAGATTGCTCTTTTTATAGGACGTAATCTACGCGGTACCACCTAATTTTACCTTAGTGAAAAGGCCTCGAACGTTGTAACGGCCGTCACCGCCACTTGCTTACTCGGGTATTCAGCAAGGGCAACTCAAAGGCGAGTTCAAAAGCATCCGTGCACATTCTCACCAGCCATGCGCTCTCTGAAACTTCAGTCTTTTTACTACTTCCTTTTCAAGTGTTGTCATATTTAAGTAGCCTTATAGTAACAAATATTTTTGTGGAATTCAATCGTTATTTCTTCGAACAGCTATTTTATTTAGCTACAATCAACGTTTGACCTGGATAAATAAAGTTGTTCTTAATATTGTTCCATTCGATTAGTTGAGCCATTGTAATTCCATGACTGTCAGCAACACTCCAAACAGATTCTCCAGATTTCACAGTATAGGTTTTCGAACCAGTAACTGATTGTTGGTTTGTTGATTGAGATGAACCTTTCTTCACAATCACTTGCTGTCCTGGATAGATGAAATTATTTTTGATATTATTCCATTCGATTAACTGATCCATCGTGATATGATGTTTGTTCGCTACGCTCCAAACTGACTCGCCCGCTTTCACGGTATACATCGTATTACCAGTGGATGATGTACTTGTCGTAGCAGACGTATTCGGTGTATTTGGTTTCGCTGCAGAAGTAGTTGAACCTGTATTTGTATTTGCCGAAGTTCCACCTTTAACGATCAATTGCTGTCCTGGATAAATGAAGTTGTTTTTGATATTATTCCATTCGATTAACTGATCCATCGTGATGCCGTTTTTATTTGCCACGCTCCAAACAGATTCACCTGCTTTCACGGTATAAGTGCCTTGAGACGAACTGCTGCCAGTATTAACTGAACTGCTGTTATTTGTATTGGTTGACGAACCTGTATTACCTGACGTGCTGTTTGTTGATCCACTGTTTGAAACAGTCAGTTGTTGTCCTGGGTAGATAAAGTTATTTTGGATATTGTTCCATTGGATTAGCTGAGCCATCGTAATTCCGTATTTATTTGAGACGCTCCAAACAGAGTCTCCGGCTTTAACTGTATATTTCGTTCCTGAAGCTGTATTAGAAGAACTTGAGCTGGACGAACTAGAGCCACTTGTATTCCCAGTATTTGAGCCAGTATTTGCTCCAGCATTAGAAGAACCGCCATTTGATACGATTAGCTGTTGTCCTGGATAAACGAAATTGTTCTTGATATTGTTCCATTCAATCAATTGAGCCATCGTAATTCCGTGATCATTTGAGATCTTCCAAACAGAATCACCAGATTGAACAGTGTATTTCGCACCAGTTGTTTGTCCTCCGTTTGATGTACCAGCATTTCCTGAAGAATTGGTATTGTTACCGGAATTATTCGTCGAAGAGCCATTTTCCTGGCTACCTTTGATTGTCAGTTTTTGTCCTGGATAAATGAAATTGTTTTGGATGTTGTTCCATTGGATCAATTGATCCATTGTGATACCGAATTTATTTGAGATTCCCCAAACAGAATCACCAGATTGGACAGTATAAGTGGTCGAAGTTGCTGAACCTGAGTTTGTATTACCAGAATTGCTTGAACCGCCAGTACTACCTGTACTTCCAGTATTATTGCCACCTGTAGTCGCTCCACCGCCTGCGTTTCCGCTAGCTGGTGTATCATATTGGGTCAATCCGTAAGTTGCGATGATATTATTTAATTTGCCTGCGTAACCAGGATCAGTTGCATAACGCCCTGTCAAACAAGCTGTCGCATCTGTATAGGATTTCGTGTTGCTCTTCCAAGTACCGGCATAGTAATAACCGTTGCCAAATGAAGTATTTCTAAGTACATAGGCATTGTCATTGAAAGATTCAGCAAAAGAAGGATATTGTCGGAAAGGCTCCTTTTTATTTACCCATTGATTATTTAAAAATTCAAGCGTATCCATGTAGACGGTTTGTCCTTGATAGCTGCCTTTTATCCCAAAAAGATTATAATAAGGTGCTTGAGATAACGCACTACTGCCCCAACCGCTTTCTACAACTGCTTGTGCGATCATCACTGATGCATATAGATCGTTGGCTTGAGCGATTGGTTGAGCATAAGTAGCAATTTCTGTGATAAATGCCGCTGTATTGATTCTTGCGCCGAACTGAACAGGTGTTTCATCCGCTTGAACAGGAACCGGCTGTACTAATGGGGCAGCGACAGAACAGCCTACCATCGCAGTTCCCACGATTGCTGCCCCTCGTTTTGCTTTTCGAAAACGTTTGGTCTGTTCTAAACGTCTCCGTTCTTTTCTTGCAATGTTTTCCATCTTCTATCCTCCAACTTCAATTTATCTATTATTAATAATTATAACTTCTCTTAATATTTATTAAAAGTTATTTAAGAGCTTTGTTGTTTTTTGTAATCATATTGTAATTTACCGTAATGAACAACTTCTGTTCATTTTCAAGTTCTTCCTACGTCTACGTTCTTGTTTAAAAGGATTTCGAAAAACACTGATTTTATTTCCCTAACATTTCATTTGCATTACCAAAAAATGTCTTTCCGATTACAGTTATTTTTTTTATAAGAATATTGGTTATTCAAAGAGGAATCATACATTGGTTTTATCTCTTTACCGTTTTTTTCGCTGGACCAAAAATGCTATAATAAGTCATTGCTTCAAAGGAGGAATTGTATGAAATATAAAACATCATTTCAGGTGGCTGGTAGCTTCTTTCTTGTCCTGTTTTTCATTTTGGGCTGGATCGTAAAGTTCCATCTGTCGTGGCTTTCTGGTTTCGATCAGTGGTTTACAGGCATTGTCAGAGCTTCTTATCCTGATCTGAACAGCTACCAACTCTTTATGACTAAATTCGGTAATCCTCTTACCGTCATCATTTTATTTGCTTGTGCGGCTTTATGGATGTGGTATAAGAAAAAAAGGGCAGAAACATTTTGGTTCGTTTCTGGATTTATTGTAATTGCTGGAATCATCAACCCGGTGATCAAACTATTTTTCATGCGAGAGCGTCCTTCATTGGTGCACTTAGTAGTTGAAACAAGTTACAGTTTCCCTAGTGGACATGCAGCAGGCAGTATGATTCTTTACGGTTCTTTACTATTTCTGCTTCCAGCTTTTGTTCAAAAAAGAACCTTACGCACATTGCTTCAATTGCTGATGGTGTTTATTATAGTAAGTGTCGGGATAAGCCGCATTTATCTGGGCGTTCATTTTCCTACTGATATCATCGGCGGCTACTTACTCAGTCTTTCTTGGCTGTGCCTGACTTATCCAGTGTATAGAGAAAAAAGAAAACAAATAGATAACTCTTACAGAAAGAAGGACTTTTAATGACTTTTCCTTATTCAGAAGGAAATAAAAGATATCATTCTTGGAATTACGCTTTACGAAATGAGTTTGGCGGGAAAATTTTCAAGGTGCCTATCGATGGAGGGTTCGACTGCCCGAATCGAGATGGGACTGTTGCCCATGGCGGATGTACTTTTTGCAGTGTATCTGGTTCGGGTGACATGATCGTTGCACCTGAAGACCCTCTTCCAATCCAATTCCAGAAAGAAATCGACATGATGCATCAAAAATGGCCTCATGTCCAACAATACATCGTTTATTTCCAAAATTTTACAAACACCCATGCGCCAGTTGAAATAATCAAAGAACGATTTGAGCAAGTAGTCAATTTACCAGGTGTCGTAGGATTATCAGTCGGTACACGACCGGATTGTCTGCCAGATGAAGTAGTTGATTACCTTGCTGAACTGAACGAGCGGATGTATTTATGGGTAGAACTTGGATTGCAAACAACTTTTGAAGAAACTTCAAAACTGATCAACCGAGCACATGATTATCAAACTTATTTAGATGGCGTGGCTAAATTACGCAAACATAATATCCGTGTTTGTACGCATTTGATCAACGGATTACCAGGCGAAAGTTTAGAAATGATGAAAGAAAATGTCAGACGCACCATTTTAGATTCAGATATCCAAGGAATCAAGCTCCATTTGATGCATCTGATGCGCAAAACGAGAATGTTGCGGGACTATCATGAAGGTCGCCTTCAATTAATGAGCCGTCCTGACTATGTCAATGTCATTTGCGACCAGCTGGAAATGATACCAAAAGAGATCATCATCCATCGTTTGACAGGGGATGCGCCGTGGGATTCCTTGATTGGACCAATGTGGAGCTTGAAAAAATGGGAAGTCTTGAATGCAATTGATGAAGAACTTCTTCGCAGAGATAGCTTCCAAGGAAAATATGATGTACGGAAAAAGGTGAGCGTCTGATGTTGCAAACTGCTTTGCATTTCAGCCATACATTACTGCAAGAAATCTTGCAACCAGGGGATCACGTCGTAGATGCAACGATGGGCAATGGCCACGATACGGTTTTTCTAGCAGAACACATCGGAAAAACTGGTCATGTCTATAGTTTCGATATCCAGCAACAAGCAATCGATGCTACTCGTGAAAGGCTAGAACAGCGTCAGTTAGAAGAACGTGTCTCATTGTTTCTACAAGGCCACGAAACGTTAGGAGAAGTGATAGCTGAACAACAAAATCTCAAAGCAGGGATTTTCAATCTAGGGTATCTCCCAAAAAGTGATAAAGCAATCATCACTATGCCAGAGACTACACGCACAGCTATGGAAGAAATATTGAAACGACTTGTGCCTCGCGGACGATTGATCCTTGTCGTCTACTATGGTCATGAAGGTGGAGAAAAAGAACTGGATATGGTTGATTCTTTTTGTTCCAAACTGCCACAGGAAACATATAATGTGCTGAATTATCGGTTTATCAACCAAAAGAACCAGCCGCCTATTTTATATTGTATTGAGAAAAAAAGATAAATAAAAAACGCAAAACATAAATGATATGTTTTGCGTTTTTTTCTCTAATACTCAGGTTAAGGCGTTGATTTCATAACCTCTTTATTCACGGTGCTCAAAAGCTTGCATCTGCGGTAATAAGTCCAACCAAATCAAAAACATGAGAAGCTGTTTTTGATTGGCTGTTCTTATTACTTGATGCAGGACAGCTTTTTCACAACCTCTTTATTCAAATACAAATTGATTATGATAAAGTTCCGCATAAAATCCATTTTCTGCTAATAACTCGTGATGACTGCCTTCTTCAATGACTTCCCCATCACGCAAGACAACGATTCTATCTGCATTCAAGATTGTTTTCAGCCGGTGAGCAATCACAAAGCTGGTTCTTCCTTTGATTGCTTCATCCATTGCTTTTTGGATCCTTGCTTCTGTTACCGTGTCTACATTACTTGTTGCTTCATCCAAAATCAATAAAGATGGATTTGTGATGATCGTTCGAGCAATACTGATCAACTGCTTTTGACCTGTACTGAATAAGTTATTTTCTTCGGATATCTCTGTATCATAACCTTTTTCTAACGTCATGATGAAGTCATGAATATTCGCTTGTTTTGCTGCATTGATGACTTCTTCATCTGAAGCGTCCGGTTTGCCGAATGTGATATTGTCTTTGATCGTTCCGGAGAACAATACAGATTCTTGCAAAACGATTCCTACATGTCTACGTAATGCATCAAGATCATAATCTCGGATATCTATTCCATCGATGACTACTGAACCATCATTGACATCGTAAAAACGGTTTAGCAGATTCATGATCGTCGTTTTCCCCGATCCTGTTGGACCAACAAGAGCAACCATTTCTCCTTTGTCCACATTGATCGAGACATCTTTCAAGACTAGTTTTTCTGGAGAATAACCAAAATCTACGTGCTGCAACGCAAGACCTTTTTCAACACCATCAAATGCTTTACCGTTTTCTGGTTTGACTTCATCTTTTTCATCAAACATTTCATTCAATCGTCTTGCCCCTGTAATCGCTAATTGGATCATGCTGTATCCAGATGAAATCTGCATCAGTGGTTGGTAATATTGTTGTGAATACTGGACGAATGTCACAACTAAGCCTAATGCCACCGAACGTTCCAAATCACCATTTAATGCTAACCAGCCGCCGAAAAAGATAACTATCGCTGTATTGACCAGTGACATTCCTTGCATCATCGGAAATAGTAGACCAGAATAAGCTTGTCCTTTGAAGGTTGCTTCGCGAACACTTTGATTATGCTCTAAGAATCCTTCAATCGTTTCTTCTTGTAAGCCATTTGTGATGATGACACGTTGTCCGCTGATTTTTTCATCCATATAACCATTTAGTTTCCCCACTTCATCTTGCTGAAGATCCACATATTTCCGTGCTTTGCGGATAATCAAGACAGCTATCAAAACGGCTACTGGAGTGGAAGCAATTGTAGCCCAAGCTAACTCTACATTTTGGCGGAACATCATGATCAAGATCCCGACAAGTAAAACAGCATTCGTGATGACTTGAAGCAAAGCTTGGTTCAAACTATTTTGAATATTATCTAAGTCACTGGTAAAACGACTTAAAATTTCACCGTCTTGATGAGAATCAAAGAAACGGATCGTCAATTTTTCCAATTTGTTGAATAGACCGATACGCATTCGGTTCGTTGACTTCCCTACTACTTGTGTGAACAAAATACTATAGATAAAGTTGGCTGCACTAGCTAGTACATAAAACAGCAAGAGTTTCCATATTACAGAAACAAATTTGCTTTTATCGTCTACGCCTTGCATCAAGCCTCCTACGTAATTAGCTAATTCTTGAAAAGCTTCCCCGATGTATTGAGGTGCCTTTACTTGTAGATAGGTAGCAATGATCACTGTGATAAAGATAAAGAAAAAGGAGAGTTTGTACCGCTTCAAATAGTGATAGAAAAATTTACTTGCTTTTATTAGATCAGTCATACTTACTCCTCCGTTCCTTTTTGAGTTTCAAAGATTTCCTGATAGACACGGTTTCCAGCTACCAATTCCTCATGGGTTCCTTCGCCGACTAATCTGCCTTCATCCAATACTAAGATGCGGTCTGCTTTGACAACAGAAGCAATTTTTTGTGCGATGACAATCGTCGTTGTTCCCTTCAAATCTCGATCGAGTGCTTCTCGGACCAGCTTTTCAGAGCGAGCATCCAGTGCACTCGTACTGTCATCTAGGATCAAGATCTTTGGATTACCGATAACGCCACGAGTAATGGATAAACGTTGCTTTTGACCACCAGAAAAGTTACTGCTACGTTCTTCTACTGGTGCTTCGTAACGATCAGATAACTTTTCGATGAATTCTTTTGCTTGAGCAATAGAAGAAGCATGTTCCATCTCTTTTTCTGTTGCATTCTTTTTCCCTTGACGCAAGTTTTGAGCAATCGTTCCTGAGAATAAAATTGCTTTTTGCAAAACAAAGGAAACCGTTTGTCTTAAACTCTTTTCATTTACTTGACGAAGATCTACACCACCTACTTCAACTTTGCCTTCTGTCGGATCAAATAGACGAGGGATCAATTGTGCTAGTGTTGACTTCCCGGCACCAGTCGCCCCGACGATACCAACCATTTCTCCAGGTTTGATAGAAAAGCTGATATCTTTAAGCGTATCTGTATCCTCACCAGGATAACGAAAAGAAACATGGTCAAAAGTGACAGAACCCGTCAACTCTTGTTCTGGAACGTCTAAATAAGTAAGATCTGGTTCAGCATCTAAAATTTCCGCAATCCGCTTCAGCGATACCGCTGCTCTTGAAGTCATCATCATCATCATTCCGCCAATAATGATTGCCATCATAATCTGCATCAAGTAGTTCATGAATGAAGCAATTCCACCAATTAACGTAGGATCATCTTTAACAAGATCGCTCACAAAAAAGATCGCCCCAACAACAGCCAAATTGGCAGCCAACATGAAGGACGGGATCATCACAGAAAATAATGTACCGACTATGATGTTGTGTTTTGTTAAGTCCTCACTTACTTTGCTGAATGTCTTCAATTGGTTTTCTTCCTGTACAAAAGATTTCACCACACGAATCCCTAGTAAGTTTTCTTTTGCAATGCTATTCACACGATCAATCAGTTTTTGAATGATCATGAAGTGCTTGCCCATCCTTGTAAATGAAAGTGCCGTAATCAGAAATACCGTAACGATAAGCGCTACGATGATCCACCATAATTGCGGCATCGTGATCATAGCTAAAATGAAGGCACCAATAAATAAGAATGGAATTCGAAAAAGTGATTGCAAAGAAATCATCACTAAATTTTGGATTTGCGTGATATCATTTGTTAGACGAACAACAAGATTTCCAGCAGAGAACTGTTCGATATTTCCAAATGAAAATGTCTGGATCTTTCGAAATGCTTCTTCTCGGATATCTGCACTTACGCCTTGAGCTACTTTTGCAGAGAAAATCGTGTTCGTTACACCTGCGGCTAATCCTAGCAAAGCCAGACTGATCAGGTAAATACCAATTGTTTTCATTTCATCATTATCTTCTGTAATAATAGCTTCCAATACTTGCTGTAGTAACTTAGGTTGCCATAATGCTGCTGCAACCATGACTGCTACGGACAGCAAGGAAATAAAAACAGCTACTTTATATTTTTTCGCATGTCGTAAGATTAATTTCATTCGTTGATTACACCCCTTTGTTTAAATTGACAGGACTAATTTAACACTGTAAAATTAGACCGACTAACAATTTACCATGTTTAAAAAGATAATGCAATACACGAGGTTGATAAAATGGAAATAAAGCTTTCTCAAGCAATCATCATTCAGGCCGCCTTTGATATCCTGGCTGAAACACAAGCTCTTTCGCAGCTTTCCATGCGAAACATCGCAAACAGAATTCATGTTCAAGCACCTGCTTTATATTGGTATTTCAAAAACAAACAACAGCTCTTGCAGAAAATGGCTGAAACAATGGAAGATGAATTAGCGCTTCCAGATCCAACTTTGCCTTGGAATGAACAGTTGCTGCAGTATATGGAAAATTACTATGACCTTTACACACGTTTCCCTTGTGGGGCAGAATTAGAAATCAATACTGTGCCCGCTTTTCCGAGTCGATTAGAACATTTGGAGCAAATGATCCAATTACTTGTTCGTGAAGGATTTTCAGTCACCCAAAGTCATCAGGCCATTGCCTCTCTCCACAATTTATTGATTGGACAGTTAATGGATCAGCAGCATGAACAGCAGCTTCGACAAAAGATTATGGACGGAAATGAATTTTTGAAAGAAACAGTTCTATTTATGCGTAATTATGTAGTTGAAAATCAATTAGAGGGATTTAAAGAAAGTATGCAGTCCCATGCAGAATTGAATGAAAAAGCACTCTTTCTAACGAGTGCACAAACCTATATTGAAGGCTTATGCCAACAAAATAAAAGAAGAGAAAACGAGCAGTAAAAAAGCTCCTATAGAGATCACTATGTTTGTGATCTCTATAGGAGCTATCTTTTTAAGACTCTTTTTTTATTTTTCTTCCATTAGCCACGCCAATGCACGTTGAATCCATTGGTCCCAGAAGATCCAGTTATGATCGCCAGGTCCTTGTTCAAAGGTGACCGCCAAGCCTTGTTCCTGCATAGCAGATACCATTTCCTGATTTGCCTGATAAAGAAAATCAGATTCCCCACAAGCCATATAAAATCTTGGAACTGGTTTTCCGCTTTTTACTAGTTCTTTCAATAAGTATTGCGGATCATTTTTTGAACCTTCGATTTGATCCAATGGTCCAAAGATCCCTTCCCAAAAAGCTGCTTTACGAACCATCAAAAGATCATCCATTCGATTTCCTACAGAAACAGCGCCTGAAAGAGAGATTACTGCTGCGAAATTTTCTGATTTTGCAAGGCCTAGTTTTAACGCGCCATATCCGCCCATCGATAATCCAGCGGCATATGTTTTTTCTCTTTTTCTTGTTAATTGCGGGAATAATTCATGACAAATCTCAGGTAGCTCTTCTGCAATGAATGTCCAATACTTCATGTCATAAACTGTATCTGTGTACCAGCCAAGATCAGTAGATGGCATTATGACAGCTAATCCGTAGTCTGCTACATAACGTTCAATCGACGTACGTCTTTCCCATACACTATGATTGCCACCCATTCCATGAAGTAAATATAAAACAGGTATATCCGTTGTCTCTTGCTCTGAACTGGTGCCAATCACCTTTTTTGTTGTTTGCGGTAGTATCACATTTAGATTGACTTCCATTTCTAACACATTCGAATAAATATTTGCTTGAATAAATGCCATATTTTCGCCTTCCTTAGTAAGAAGTTATTTTTGAATAACTTTAAATTTGAATGATTCGGCTACGTACATATCTTAACCGAAACTACTGTTTTATTTTACCACTTTTTTCATGAACGAAAAGCGTTAAGACCAAAGCAATGATCACGAGTAACAAGCCAACTAGATAAACGGAATGTAACCCATCATAAAGAATTTTTCTTAATGGTAACAAAATATCCGCATCAATATATTTAGCCGTTTGTGGATTCACCAGTTTATTCATGATATCTGCATCATTTGTTAAATTTGCTGCTGCAAGTTCTCGTTTAGTTACCCCATTTATCAATAAACCAAAAATAGAAACCATGACTGTTTGACCAATTGTTCGAACTAACGTATTAAAAGAAGTTGCTACACCAAGCTGGTCACGAGATACACTATTTTGTGCACTGACAGTCGAGGTAGTCATGGTCACACCTAAGCCTATACCGATGACCGTTGATATAGCAAAAAACCATAAATAGTTACTTCTGAAAGGCATAAGATACAACCAAGCGCCCCCAATAGCTGCGATTAGTAGTCCAATTCTCAAGACCCAATGAGTTTTCATTTGAGTCATCCACTTGCTTGCAAGGAAAGAACCGACCATCCAGACTAGTGATAATGGTGCTAATACCAACCCACCAATTGCTGCATTCAGTCCTAATACACCTTGCATCCACATAGGAATATAAACATCGATTCCCATCAAAAAACCACTAGCCAATGCTGCAGCCAAGTTTACCACAACAAATAGTGGATTTTTGAATAAATGCATCATGATGACAGGATCTTTAGCTCTTTTTTCAGCAAAAATAAAAACACCCAACAGTACGATACTGCCTAGCAACAAAGCAGAAACAAGCGGACTCATTCCCTCGTCTCCTAATAATTGGAACCCTAACAGCAATGAGACCAGCATAGCCATCAAACTAAAACTACCAAAAATATCCATTGGTTTAGACTCATGTATGATTTTTGGTTCATTTAAATATAGCCAAATCAAAATAATTAATAGAATACCGATCGGCACATTGATAAAAAAGATCCAGTGCCAGCTGATCGTTTCAACGATGAATCCTCCCGCAAGCGGTCCAAAAACACTGGCAATCCCCCAGGCTGAACTATTCAAACCTAAAACTTTTGCTCGCTTTTCAATAGAATAAAGATCGCCGATGATCGTCAAAGCTACTGGCATCATTGCCCCAGCACCCATCCCTTGAATCGCACGAGCAGCAATCAACCCAATCATGCTTTGAGATAAACCGCAAAATAACGAACCGATAATAAACAATAATGTCCCAAAAATAAAGATTGGTTTCCGTCCCACTTTATCCGCAAGTTTTCCGTAAATCGGAGTAAGCATAGCGTTTGTCAGCAAATAAATCGAAAATACCCAGTTCATGATTTCCATTCCATGTAATGAACCGACAATCGTTGGCATAGCGGTTGTTACGATTGTTCCTTCAATAGCCGTCATGAACGTTGCAATGAAAATACTCACTGTGACTAAAGTAACATTTGTTTCTTTTTTCATCTTATTCCTCCCTTTCATTATGACAGGATCTAAAAATAGATAAATAATTACTATCTTTTTCAAGAGGTTAACTGCCATAAAAAAAGCTGGAACAACCACCACTTGGCGATCGTTCCAGCTGAATATAACTTATTTTGCTAAACTTGCTTTCAACGCATCTACTTTGTCCGTATGTTCCCAAGGCAAATCTACATCTGTACGACCAAAATGACCGTAAGCAGCTGTTTGTTTGTAAATCGGACGACGCAAATCAAGCATCTCGATGATTCCTGCTGGCCGAAGATCGAAGTTTTCTCTCACTGCAGCAATCAGTTCTTCTTCCGGAACCGTTCCAGTACCGAAAGTATTGATTGAGATCGAAACAGGTTGAGCAACACCAATCGCATAAGCTAGCTGTACTTCTGCTTTGCGAGCAAGCCCTGCTGCAACAATGTTTTTAGCAATATAACGTGCAGCATAGCTGGCAGAACGGTCAACTTTTGTCGCATCTTTACCAGAAAAAGCACCGCCACCATGACGAGCATAACCGCCATACGTATCAACAATGATTTTTCTTCCTGTTAATCCGGCATCCCCTTGAGGACCACCAATGACAAATCGGCCAGTCGGATTGATATAATATTTCGTTTGATCATCTAATAATTCAGCTGGAATAACTTCCTTCACTACTTTTTCGATGACATCATGACGAATTGTTTCATTATCTACTGCATCATCATGCTGTGTTGAAATAACGATTGTATCTACGCGTTCCGGTTGTCCTTGATCATCATATTCAACCGTTACTTGAGATTTTGCATCTGGACGTAAATACGTTAATTCATTTGATTTACGCAAATCTGCCAAGCGGCGTACCAGACGATGACTCAAAGCGATTGGTAAAGGCATCAATTCTGGTGTTTCATCTACAGCAAACCCAAACATTAAACCTTGGTCACCAGCACCAATCTCATCTAATACGTCTTTTTTATCTTCATCCCGGATCTCAAGTGCTTCATCAACTCCTTGAGCAATATCAGGAGATTGTTCATCAATCGCAACCAATACAGCTGCTGTATCTCCATCAAATCCGAATTTTGCACGTGTATAACCAATTTCTTTTATTGTTTCCCGTACGACTTTTTGAATATCTACATATGCCGTCGTAGATATTTCTCCAAATACTAAAACAAGACCAGTTGTTACAGACGTTTCACACGCTACTCGTGCTGTTGGATCTTGTTTTAAAATTGCATCCAAGATTGCATCACTGATTTGGTCAGCAATTTTATCTGGATGTCCTTCAGAAACAGATTCTGATGTAAATAAGTGTCTTTCTACCATTATAATGATTCCCCCTAGTTAAATTCGGTTACAAGGCATCTCCGTCCTGCGGATCCTTTCGGGAACTTGCAACGAACCAAGTATAGCAGATAAAACAGTTTTCTGCTCGTATTTTTTCATTTTTTTGCTTAAAAAATATAAAAATATTTTACATTAGAACTGTCCAAAAAAGCTTAGCACAATCATCCATAAAGATAACTCTGCTAAGCTTTTTAAAATCATTCTTTCAGATAAAAAGAAAAAGATACTCAAAAAGTATCTTCCATGACCCGTACGGGATTCGAACCCGTGTTACCGCCGTGAAAGGGCGGTGTCTTAACCGCTTGACCAACGGGCCAATAAAATAAATGGGCCTAAATGGACTCGAACCATCGACCTCACGCTTATCAGGCGTGCGCTCTAACCAGCTGAGCTATAGGCCCATAAAAACTAAAAGCGGGTGACGAGAATCGAACTCGCGACAACAGCTTGGAAGGCTGTGGTTTTACCACTAAACTACACCCGCATGGCGGTTCCGACGGGAATCGAACCCGCGATCTCCTGCGTGACAGGCAGGCATGTTAACCCCTACACCACGGAACCAATGTTTTTAGTTTTTAATTGCGGGAGCAGGATTTGAACCTACGACCTTCGGGTTATGAGCCCGACGAGCTACCAGACTGCTCCATCCCGCGATAATATGAAAAAGGAGGATAAGGGATTCGAACCCTTGCACGGTTTTACCCGCCTGACGGTTTTCAAGACCGTTCCCTTCAGCCGGACTTGGGTAATCCTCCATGTAAAACTATATTAAATTAATGACCCGTACGGGATTCGAACCCGTGTTACCGCCGTGAAAGGGCGGTGTCTTAACCGCTTGACCAACGGGCCAGGTAAAACAAAATATTGAAACGGAGAAGGAGGGATTTGAACCCTCGCGCCGGTTTCCCGACCTACACCCTTAGCAGGGGCGCCTCTTCAGCCACTTGAGTACTTCCCCAAAACCAATAAGATTTTGTACTAATGGGCCTAAATGGACTCGAACCATCGACCTCACGCTTATCAGGCGTGCGCTCTAACCAGCTGAGCTATAGGCCCATAAAAACTAAAAGCGGGTGACGAGAATCGAACTCGCGACAACAGCTTGGAAGGCTGTGGTTTTACCACTAAACTACACCCGCATAATGGCGCGGGACAGAATCGAACTGCCGACACATGGAGCTTCAATCCATTGCTCTACCAACTGAGCTACCGAGCCAAACGGTTCCGACGGGAATCGAACCCGCGATCTCCTGCGTGACAGGCAGGCATGTTAACCCCTACACCACGGAACCAGTGTTTTTAGTTTTTAATTGCGGGAGCAGGATTTGAACCTACGACCTTCGGGTTATGAGCCCGACGAGCTACCAGACTGCTCCATCCCGCGATAATATGAAAAAGGAGGATAAGGGATTCGAACCCTTGCACGGTTTTACCCGCCTGACGGTTTTCAAGACCGTTCCCTTCAGCCGGACTTGGGTAATCCTCCATATGAAACTTACAACGCCACAATGGACCTTGTAGGACTCGAACCTACGACCGGACGGTTATGAGCCGTCTGCTCTAACCAACTGAGCTAAAGGTCCAGGCTCTTAAAAATCGCGGCGGAGGGGATCGAACCCCCGACCTCCCGGGTATGAACCGGACGCTCTAGCCAGCTGAGCTACACCGCGAAAAAGATATTCATTATTTAAATGAAATGGAGCCTAGCGGGATCGAACCGCTGACCTCCTGCGTGCAAAGCAGGCGCTCTCCCAGCTGAGCTAAGGCCCCGTGTTTAAATTTATAATTATCGGGAAGACAGGATTCGAACCTGCGACCCCTTGGTCCCAAACCAAGTGCTCTACCAAGCTGAGCTACTTCCCGTTTAATTAACGCGCCCAAGAGGAGTCGAACCCCTAACCTTTTGATCCGTAGTCAAACACTCTATCCAGTTGAGCTATGGGCGCATATTTGAAATGCCGAGGACCGGAATCGAACCGGTACGGTGATCACTCACCGCAGGATTTTAAGTCCTGTGCGTCTGCCAGTTCCGCCACCCCGGCGCGATTGCTTTGGCAAAGCGGAAAACGGGGTTCGAACCCGCGACCCCCACCTTGGCAAGGTGGTGCTCTACCACTGAGCTATTTCCGCGTGTTTAAAGATGCCGGCTAAAGGACTTGAACCCTCGACCCTCTGATTACAAATCAGATGCTCTACCAACTGAGCTAAGCCGGCATGTAAAACTTAAATTATGCGGGTGAAGGGACTTGAACCCCCACGCCGTAAGGCGCTAGATCCTAAATCTAGTGCGTCTGCCAATTCCGCCACACCCGCAAAAATATGAGCCGTACAGGGCTCGAACCTGTGACCCTCTGATTAAAAGTCAGATGCTCTACCAACTGAGCTAACGGCTCATATGGAGGTTAACGGGATCGAACCGCTGACCCTCTGCTTGTAAGGCAGATGCTCTCCCAGCTGAGCTAAACCTCCATGGATAACTTAAGCGTGGCGACGTCCTACTCTCACAAGGGGCAACCCCTCACTACAATCGGCGCTAAGAAGCTTAACTTCTGTGTTCGGCATGGTTACAGGTGTATCCTTCTCGCTATCGCCACCACACTGTGGTGTTATCTTTTATTGAG
>NZ_CP187862.1:2527500-2692500 GCF_050555565.1 Enterococcus sp. MSG3290
TCGGTCACTAGGGAGTATTTAGCCTTGGGAGATGGTCCTCCCGGATTCCGACGGAATTTCTCGTGTTCCGCCGTACTCAGGATCCTCCTAGGTGTCTTCCACATTTCGTCTACGGGGTTTTTACCCTCTTTGACTGACTTTTCCAAGTCATTCGACTATCTGAAAGAACTACCATATTGGAGTCCTACAACCCCAACAAGCAAGCTTGCTGGTTTGGGCTTTTCCCGTTTCGCTCGCCGCTACTCAGGGAATCGAATTTTCTTTCTCTTCCTGCAGGTACTTAGATGTTTCAGTTCTCTGCGTCTACCTCGAATGTGCTATGTATTCACACAATCGTAACATCCTATTAAAGATGTTGGGTTCCCCCATTCGGAAATCTCTGGATCATAGCTTACGTACAGCTCCCCAAAGCATATCGGTGTTAGTCCCGTCCTTCATCGGCTCCTAGTGCCAAGGCATCCACCGTGCGCCCTTATTCACTTAACCTTATCAACCTTGCGGTTGGGTTTTGATCCTTCTTCTAGCGATAGAAGTTAGATCAAGAAAATAAGCAATTGAACTTATTAAAAAACTCTATCCAGCTCACAAATCAGCCTGTGCGGTAAAAAGATCGATCGTCTCATAAAATCAAAGATTTTATGGCCGTCCGCCTATTTTGCTTCAGGCTAAACAATTTGTTCAGCTTTCAAATTCAACGCGGTGTTCTCGGTTTGTATTACTTACATTTACTTCAAATATCCAGTTTTCAATGAACAAATTTAACAACTAATGTTGTTAATGGAGCCTAGCGGGATCGAACCGCTGACCTCCTGCGTGCAAAGCAGGCGCTCTCCCAGCTGAGCTAAGGCCCCGTTTTAAATTGAGAGTAAACCTCTCAAAACTGAACAAAGTAAAAACAAATTGTGTAGTCTCCGTAATATTCCTTAGAAAGGAGGTGATCCAGCCGCACCTTCCGATACGGCTACCTTGTTACGACTTCACCCCAATCATCTATCCCACCTTAGGCGGCTGGCTCCAAAAAGGTTACCTCACCGACTTCGGGTGTTACAAACTCTCGTGGTGTGACGGGCGGTGTGTACAAGGCCCGGGAACGTATTCACCGCGGCGTGCTGATCCGCGATTACTAGCGATTCCGGCTTCATGCAGGCGAGTTGCAGCCTGCAATCCGAACTGAGAGAAGCTTTAAGAGATTAGCTTAGCCTCGCGACTTCGCAACTCGTTGTACTTCCCATTGTAGCACGTGTGTAGCCCAGGTCATAAGGGGCATGATGATTTGACGTCATCCCCACCTTCCTCCGGTTTGTCACCGGCAGTCTTGCTAGAGTGCCCAACTGAATGATGGCAACTAACAATAAGGGTTGCGCTCGTTGCGGGACTTAACCCAACATCTCACGACACGAGCTGACGACAACCATGCACCACCTGTCACTTTGCCCCCGAAGGGGAAGCTCTATCTCTAGAGTGGTCAAAGGATGTCAAGACCTGGTAAGGTTCTTCGCGTTGCTTCGAATTAAACCACATGCTCCACCGCTTGTGCGGGCCCCCGTCAATTCCTTTGAGTTTCAACCTTGCGGTCGTACTCCCCAGGCGGAGTGCTTAATGCGTTAGCTGCAGCACTGAAGGGCGGAAACCCTCCAACACTTAGCACTCATCGTTTACGGCGTGGACTACCAGGGTATCTAATCCTGTTTGCTCCCCACGCTTTCGAGCCTCAGCGTCAGTTACAGACCAGAGAGCCGCCTTCGCCACTGGTGTTCCTCCATATATCTACGCATTTCACCGCTACACATGGAATTCCACTCTCCTCTTCTGCACTCAAGTCTCCCAGTTTCCAATGACCCTCCCCGGTTGAGCCGGGGGCTTTCACATCAGACTTAAGAAACCGCCTGCGCTCGCTTTACGCCCAATAAATCCGGACAACGCTTGCCACCTACGTATTACCGCGGCTGCTGGCACGTAGTTAGCCGTGGCTTTCTGGTTAGATACCGTCAAGGGATGAACAGTTACTCTCATCCTTGTTCTTCTCTAACAACAGAGTTTTACGATCCGAAAACCTTCTTCACTCACGCGGCGTTGCTCGGTCAGACTTTCGTCCATTGCCGAAGATTCCCTACTGCTGCCTCCCGTAGGAGTTTGGGCCGTGTCTCAGTCCCAATGTGGCCGATCACCCTCTCAGGTCGGCTATGCATCGTGGCCTTGGTGAGCCGTTACCTCACCAACTAGCTAATGCACCGCGGGTCCATCCATCAGCGACACCCGAAAGCGTCTTTCAAATCAAAACCATGCGGTTTCGATTGTTATACGGTATTAGCACCTGTTTCCAAGTGTTATCCCCTTCTGATGGGCAGGTTACCCACGTGTTACTCACCCGTTCGCCACTCTTCTTTTTCCGGTGGAGCAAGCTCCGGTGGAAAAAGAAGCGTTCGACTTGCATGTATTAGGCACGCCGCCAGCGTTCGTCCTGAGCCAGGATCAAACTCTCATAAAAAGTTCGAACAATCTTGCGATTGTTAAGCTCAATTTGTTTGCTAGCATATTGCTTGCTTGTTAAAAATGTTTGTTGTCTTGAATTGAATCAAGACGCCCTACACATTTGGTTTGTCTTACTTTGTTCAGTTTTCAAAGGTCTACTTCATCGGGAGTGTTTCCCGATTCGTTTTTGGCTGCCGTAGCAACTTTTATATCATATCAGAGAGACAAGCGATTGTCAACTCTTTTTTAAAAGTTTTTTTCGATTTCGTTTTTCGAAATCTTTCAGCAACTCATTTATCATAACTTATCGTTTGTTATTTGTCAAGAACTTTTTTGAAGTTTTTTTCGATAGAACCAAGCTTCGCAAGTGGTTCTTTTTTAACGACTCAGTTATCTTATCATGTCGTTAGTAACATGTCAATAACTTTTTTGTTATGTTTTTGAATAAATATTTTCTTCTGTCTTTTGGACAAGTAATAATATACCAACTAAATTTAGCTTGGTCAACGAATTTTTTGTATTTTTTCAAGTTTTTTTCAATAAACGATTATTCATAACTTTTCTTTCTTTATCGTTCGTTTTCGTCTTCTTTAATGTCTAGAATAGTCGGCATTAGCTTTTGAACTTTCGTTATTATTTATTCCTTTCTACACAGCAAAAGCTGCCTAAGGAATTCCTTAGACAGCTTTTATTCGATTATCTCATTGTTGGGAATAGCAAAACATCCCGAATTGATTGTGCATCAGTTAGCAACATTACTAATCTGTCGATCCCGATACCTAGACCACCAGTTGGCGGCATACCGTATTCTAAGGCTTCCAAGAAGTCTTCGTCTACACCGTGAGCTTCGTCATTTCCTAGTTCACGTTCTTTTTCTTGCGCTTCGAATCTTTCTCTTTGATCAATTGGATCGTTCAGTTCTGTAAAGGCATTAGCAAATTCGCGCCCCACTATGAATAGTTCGAATCGATCTGTGAATCGAGGATCTTCTGGATTTTTCTTCGCTAAAGGCGAAACTTCGACTGGATGTCCGTATACAAACGTCGGTTGTGTCAATGTTTCTTCAACAAATGTTTCAAAGAATTCATTGATAACATGTCCGACACCCATAGCTTCGGTTACTTCTACATCGTGTTTTTCGGCTAAAGCTAATGCTTCTTCCAATGTCATTTCTTGCCAGAAGTCTACACCAGTTTGTTCTTTGATTGCATCTACCATATGGATGCGTTTAAAGTCACTTTCTAAGTCGACAGCTTGTCCATCATATGTGATTTTTGCTGTTCCTAGTACTTTTTCAGCTGCGTTACGGATAATACCTTCTGTCAGATTCATTACATCATTGAAATCAGTATATGCTGTGTATGCTTCTAACATCGTAAATTCTGGATTATGTGTAGTATCAATTCCTTCATTACGGAAAACGCGGCCGATTTCATAAACTTTTTCCATTCCGCCAACAATTAGTCGTTTTAAATGAAGTTCTAGCGCAATACGCAAATATAAATCAATGTCCAGTGCATTATGATGCGTGATAAATGGGCGTGCGGCAGCTCCACCTGCCTCATTGTGCAATACTGGTGTTTCTACTTCAATATAGCCATTGCCATCTAAATAGCGACGGATTTCGCTGATAATTTGGCTTCGTTTCATAAATCGGTCAAAGCTTTCGCGATTACTGATTAAATCCAAGTAGCGTTGTCTGTAGCGTTGTTCAATATTCGTTAAGCCATGGTATTTATCTGGCAGTGGACGAAGTGCTTTTGACAAAATCGTGATTTCTGAAGCTTTGATAGAAACTTCGCCTGTGTCTGTTTTCATGATTTGTCCAGTTACACCAAAGAAATCTCCAAGGTCTGCATGTTTGAATACTTCATAGGCCTCATCACCTACTTGGTCTTTTCTTACATAAATTTGAATTTGGCCTTCACGATCTTGTAGATGCGCAAATCCAGCTTTCCCTTTTCCTCGGCGAGTCATCATACGACCAGCTACACTAGCGGTCAATCCCATTTCTGCTAGTTCTTCTTTTGTTCTTGGATCAAATAGTTCATGCAATTCTTCTGAGTTGTGCGTGCGTTCAAATCGTTTTCCAAATGGATCGATTCCATCTTCACGCAATTGTTCCATTTTTTGACGACGTACAAGCATTTGATCATTTAAATCTTCTACTTGATGTTGTTGTTCCTGTGTCACAAAAGTTCCTCCATTCTCATGTTAATCTCTTTCCTATAATGCCAATGAAACACAAAAAAAGCAAGCCGAACTTGGAATTTCGGCTTGAAAATTCACGAAAAACTTAGAAATCACAACGTTTGTTTCAATAGTACTTTTTCCGCTTTTTCTACAAATTGATCCAGCAGGTCATTGATTTCTTGCTGTTTTTCTGTCTGATTGATTGCTACTTTCACTTTCGCTGCTCGAGGAATCCCTTTTAAATAATAAGCCGCATGTGTTCTGAATTCTCTACAAGCTACTTTTTCTCCTTTGAGATCTGCTAAGCGTTGTAAATGAAGTTTAGCTGTAGCAATTTTTTCGGCTGGTGTTGGTTCAGGAATCAGTTCTCCTGTTTCGAGATAATGCTGTGTGCGGTGAATCATCCATGGATTGCCCAGCGCTGCACGACCAATCATCACACCGTCTGCACCGACATAGTCAAGCATCCGTTTTGCATCTTCTGGCGTTTTGACATCCCCGTTCCCCATAAATGGGATCGTCAAATGTTTTTTCACTTCTTTCAATACTTCCCAGTCCGCTTTTCCTTCATACATCTGAACCCGTGTACGTCCATGCATAGCGATGGCACTTGCTCCAGCTGATTGTGCTGCTAATGCATTTTCTACAGCAAAGACGTGCTCTTCATCCCAACCAATACGCATCTTGACTGTTACTGGGATATCTACTGCTGAAGAAACAGCTTGGACCATTTCGTATACTTTCTCAGGATCTAAAAGCCATTTTGCTCCTGCTTCTGCTTTGATCACTTTATTTACTGGACAGCCCATATTGATATCTATTATATCGGCAGCTGTGTTTTCTTCGACAAATTGAGCAGCTTCAACTAGACTATCTTTATTTCCGCCAAATATCTGTAAACTTAATGGATGTTCTGTTTCTTCAATGTGGAGCATCTCTAAAGTTTTTTTGTTTCTGAAATGAATACCTTGGTCACTGATCATTTCACATACGACTAAGCCTGCACCAAATTCTTTGACAGTGACTCGAAATGCTGAATTTGTTATTCCAGCCATCGGTGCAACAACGACACGATTAGGGATTTCCACATTGCCGATTTTCCATGTGTGTTCCACTTAAATCCCTCCTAAGGCTTCTTTCTTCAATCCAGCTAATTCTTCTTCACTATACTTGTATTTGTTATTACAGAAAGAACAAACCGCTTCTGCACCGTGATCTTCGTCTATCATTGCTTGGATTTCTTCTGCACCTAACGCGATAATTGCTTCTGCAAATTTTTCTTTTGAACAGTCACATTTGAATTGAACAGGCATTTTTTCCAAAATGTTCAATTCTTCTGTACCAAGCAATCCTTTCAATATTTCTTCTGGTGTCTGTCCTTCATCTAAGAGGGTAGAGATTCTTGGTGTCGTTTTTAATTGTTCTTCGATCTTGCTGATTGTTTCTTCATCGGCACCTGGCATGATTTGGATCATGAATCCTCCCGCCGTCTTGATGCTGTCGTCAGTATTGACCAATACACTCAGTCCAACAGCTGAAGGGATTTGTTCTGAGATAGCAAGATAGTAAGTAAAATCTTCAGCGATTTCTCCAGAAACAATCGGCGTTTGCCCAGAAAAAGGTTCTTTTAATCCTAAGTCTTTTGTGACAGTAAACATTCCTTGTGTTCCAACTGCTCCCCGCACATCGATTTTACCTTCACTATTTAGAGGAAGACTGAGATGCGGATTTTTGATGTAACCTTTCACATCTCCCTTTCCATTTGCATCTACTACAATTCCTGTTGCTGGACCATCGCCTTGGATTCGAACAGTTAGTTTGTCTTCTCCTTTGAGCGTCGCACCAAGTAGCAGACTACCGACCAATGTCCGTCCCAAAGCAGCTGAGGAGGTGTGCCAAGTATCATGACGTCTTTGTGCCTCCGCTACGGTATTTGTTGCTTGAACGGCGTATGCTCGGACGAATCCGTCGTGAGCAAGTGCCTTAACCAAATAATCTTTCATTTGTTATGTACTCCTTTTTCCGTTTTTAAACTCATAGTGAATCATACTAGCAACTACTGCTTTTTTCAACTTTGGAATGCTTCTTTTAAAAATAATTCAGAATCATCTAGAAAACAGGACATCATCCTATTTACAACTTAAATAAAGAAATCTCCCGAAAACCGGTTTTTGTTCCGGTTTTCGGGAGTCATATCAGATCAATTGACCTATATTTTTTTATTTGTATTGATCGTCTGAATGATTATCTTCTGATTGTTGAGAATCTGAATCATGTTCTGCTTTATTTTCCTCATTCAGTTCATGTTTTGCTTCTTCAAAATCACGTTTTTCTTCCGCTTGTTTTTCAGCGTCTTTTTCTTCCAAAGCACGTTTTGCTTCTTCAAAAGTTTTCGCTTCTTTTTCGCTTGGATAATCATTTGACTCAGTACCTTCAGGCATCACACCGTGTTCAAACAATGACTTGATTGCTTTGGCATCCAATGTTTCGAATTCCAAAAGTTTTTCAGCAATCAGTTTATGCTGTGCACGATGAGCTTCGATGATTTCTCGAGCTTTATCATGAGCTTCCATCAAGATTTTTCGTACTTCTTGATCAATCTCGAAAGCGACTTGTTCAGAGTAAGCTTTTGTTTGACCATAGTCGCGGCCAACAAACACTTGATGGTTTCCTTCATATTGAACAGGACCTAAACGATCACTCATTCCATATTCTGTTACCATGCTTCGTGCTAGAGCTGTCGCTTGCTCAAAGTCATTGGAAGCACCAGTTGATTGGACATTGAAGATGATTTCTTCAGCTGTACGTCCACCAAGTAAGCCTACGATTTGTTCAAACATATCTTCTTTCGTCATCAAGAACTGATCTTCTTTTGGTAAAGCGATCATATATCCGCCGGCGCGTCCGCGAGGGATGATCGTTACTTTGTGGACGACCCGAGCGCGACTCAATACTAATCCGACAATCGTATGACCAGCTTCGTGATAAGCAACCATTTCGCGTTCTTTTTTGCTGATTACGCGATCTTTTTTAGCTGGACCTGCAATCACGCGATCTTCCGCTTCATCGATATCAGAAGCATCGATTTTCTTTTTATTTCTTCTAGCAGCTACTAACGCTGCTTCATTCAAGACATTTTCTAAATCTGCTCCGGCAAAACCTGGTGTCTGTTGAGCCACAACTTTCAAGTCAACGTCATCTGCCATCGGTTTATTCCGTGCATGGACTCGCAAGATTGCTTCACGACCTTTTACATCTGGACGTCCAACTAAAATCTGGCGGTCAAAACGACCCGGACGTAGTAACGCTGGGTCTAGTACATCAGAACGGTTGGTTGCAGCAATGACGATTACTCCTTCATTTCCGTCGAAGCCATCCATTTCTACAAGCAATTGGTTCAATGTTTGTTCGCGTTCATCATGTCCGCCGCCCATACCGGCACCACGTTGACGACCTACCGCATCAATTTCATCAATGAAAATGATAGCTGGTGCGTTTTTCTTCGCTGTTTCAAACAAATCACGAACACGACTTGCTCCAACACCGACAAACATTTCTACGAAATCAGAACCCGAGATCGAGTAAAACGGTACTCCAGCTTCTCCGGCAACAGCTTTTGCTAATAAGGTTTTACCTGTTCCTGGAGGTCCTTCTAAAAGTACACCTGCCGGGATACGGGCACCTAATTCAACAAATCGGCGAGGATCTTTCAGAAATTCAACAACTTCAACTAGTTCTTGTTTTTCTTCTTCCGCACCCGCTACATCAGAAAAACGTACGCGATTAGCTTTTTTGTCTGCTTCTTTGGCTTTTGATTTACCAAAGTTCATGACACGGCCGCCACCGCCACCGCCGCCGCCTTGTTGTCCCATCATCATGTAAAAGAAAAAGATGATGATTACGATTGGCAAGAAGCTAAGCAATAGGGAAACCCATATACCGCTGCTTGATTCTTCTTTTACTGTTGTAGCAACTTTGTTTTCTTTTGCCAGTTCTGTTACTTGGCTCAATGTTGTATCATTTGGCAAAATGATTGTTGTGAAATGGGTAGTAGTCGTATCTGTTGAACCTAAGATAGCTAACCCACCGCTGTTAGCGACGGTCTGCTGTTCTTTGTATTCACCAGTGATCTTATATACACCATTTGCAGGCTGCACTTCAAATTCTTTGATCTTGCCTGCTTGTAGTTGTTCTGTGAATTTTGAGTACTCGATATCTGACGATCGCTGGCCGTTATTACCAAAAATAAAATAAACGACCATTACCATCGCTAAGATTACGAGGACATAATACAAGGCATTTTTCATCATGCCGTTGTTCTTTTTGTTCATAGTTGCCCTCCCTAAGCGTCAATTTAATTTAACAGTTTTTTATCAATCCTGACCATTCTATTGTACCATAATTTAATTGAGATACAGCATTAATTTGATTGATAAACACTAGGTTTCAATACACCGATGTACGGAAGGTTACGATATGCTTCTGCATAATCCAAGCCATAACCGACCACAAATTCATTTGGTACGTTGAAGCCAACATAATCTGCTTCGATATTTACTACTCTTCCTTCAGGTTTGTCAAGTAGTGTAACAATTTTGACTGATTTTGCTTTGCGGTATTTGAAAAGATCCACTAAATAAGCAAGTGTTCTTCCGCTGTCAATGATATCTTCAACGATCAACAGATCGCGACCTTCTACATTCGTATCTAAGTCTTTGACGATTTTTACTTCCCCTGACGAGACTGTTGCATTCCCGTAGCTTGAAACATCCATGAAATCCAATTCCAAATACGTATCGATAGAACGAACGATATCTGCCATGAATGGTACCGCTCCTTTTAAGACACCTACTACTAGGGGATTGGTGTTTTGGTAAATTTCTGTTAACTCTTTGCCTAGTTCTTTGCAACGAACTTGTATCTCTTCTTGTGAGATCAAAATTCTCTCAATATCCTTTTCCAACATCAGGTTCTCCTTCCAATTGCTTCTTTTTGATATTTGTAAAGAAGTATGTAGTGTATTTTATCAGTTTCTTCACGAATACTCAAATATGAAAAGGCAAAAGGTATCAAGCTATATATATTTCTTTTGGCATCTGTAATGATCCAAGCATGCTGCCTTTGTGAATTAGGTACTTTCTGATCGATAAAATATCTAGATACTTTTTTTGTGAGATTCTCTGTTAATTTAATGCGGTCTCCTGCTTTTCTTTTTTCGACATACAGTTGCACATCAGCAGGAATCCAAATGTCATGAGAAAATAGAGACCATGAATCTGTTGCTTTGATGTCCCCTGCATTTTCAGGTTTGACCAGACCAATCCATTCTGTTTCATTCAAATATATTCCTTGTTCTGGAATCAGCAACAAGCGCTGGTCTTCTGTCTGGCTAGTTGCTTGTTTTTCTTTTTTAGCGAGTACAACAAAATGATACTCTCTTTTCAGTATCCAATTATTGCCAATACTGAGTTGCCATTGGCTTTTTTTCTGTTGCCACTGGTCTAAAATCGACTCCATTTGTTGTTCTTTCAAAATAATCCCTGTTTTTGAGAATGCTTTGTCGAAAAAGGAGTAAAAAAAATAGTATCGTTCAGCATCTGTCATTTCTTCAATCATTTCTGCAGAAAATCGAAATTGTTCCTCCCACTGTTCGACTTCCTTTTCGATCAACTGTCCCATATATTTTTGAATGACTTGGTCTGCCCATTGGATCTGTTGCGAAAATTGCTGGAAATGTCTCAACGCCTGTGTATTTTCTTGTTTCAATTGAGGAACTACCAAATGACGAAGCCGATTTCTCTGGACATCTAACAATTGGTTTGTCTGATCCTCAAAGTAAACAAGCTGCGATTCCGCTGCATAAGTATATAGGTCTTCTTTGCTAAAACTCAGCAACGGACGAACCAGTCTGCCAGCAGCAAATGGTTGTACTTCTTTGATTCCAGAAAAAGTATTTAACTGTCCCCCACGAACGATTTTCATTAACACCGTCTCGATTTGATCATCTCCGTGATGAGCAGTCATCAATGTGTCATATTGTCCTTCTTCCATCACGCGAGTGAATTCTTGATAACGAAAGTTACGAGCTTCTGTTTCTATGGCGGATTTGGCTGGATCTTCCCAAATACTTACATAGAAAGGGAGATTCTTCTCTTCACAATATGAGCGAAGATAGGCAGCTTCTTCTGCTGATTCTTCTCTTAATTGGTGATTGATGTGGACGATACCTAAAGAAAAACCGATTTGGCGTTGCACTTGTAAAAGTAAATGGAGCAAAACCATCGAATCAACACCACCTGATACCGCTGCTAAAATTCTCGATCCTTGTTGCCAGAATCCTTGTTCATTCCCGTGCCGAATAAATGACTGCTGTAATAGCGGTGCTTTTTTCCCGCCTTTTTCAACGTTCATCCTTTCCACACCCTTTCTTCCTAAAAAAAAGAGAGCGGGAAAACGTCTAAAACGACAATTAACCTGCCCTCTGTTGATACTATGACCCAAATAGTCGCACTATCATTATTTGCGGCTTTTTAGCTGCGACGTCCGCCACGGCCACCGCGCTTTCCTTCTGTGTTTCGCTTCAATGAAGATAAGCGGTCATCGCTATCTTTCAAAAATGAACTCATCAATGAATCGAAGTCTTCTTTTTGAGCTGAAGGTTGACTGCGAGAAAAAGATTTTTTCTGTGCTGGACGATTTCGGTTGTCACGGGGATCTTTTTGTTGATATTTTTTAGGACGGCTTTCTTCTCCAGATTCAGCAGGTTGTTCCTGCGCTTTCCGGATAGATAGTCCGATTTTTCCATCATCATTTACTGAAATAACTTTGACTGTTACTTCATCTCCTACACTTAAAACATCATGGATGTCTTTTACATAGCCATTTGACACTTCGCTAATATGAACTAGACCCGTTTTTCCAGCACCTAGATCAATAAACGCACCAAAATTTGTGATTCCTGATACTTTTCCTTGCAGTTTTGCTCCTACCTCGATTGACATAAAAAAAATGTTCCTCCTAATTATTTCCCTTTTTTATATTCCTGCTTATTTTGCAGTTGTAGAACTAGTTGATTGATCTGTTTCATTTGTCGAGCTGTCTGTATTTGATTCTAATATAGGATAAACTTTTTCACCGTCTTTTGAGTAAAAGAATTTGCTTCTGGCAAGTTTAGCTACATACTCATCATCTTTCAGCAATGAAACATCTTGGTGCAGCTGATCAACGTCTGCGTTGACTTCTTTCATTTCAGTATTTGCTTCGACTCTCAATTCGTTCAATTGATGCATCCTTTGCATGTCATGGAAAATCTGCACACCTATTATCGCGAAAATGACCAAAGCACCAACAAAAATTGCAGCCAGTCTGCGTCTTCGAAAAATCAGTTGACGTTGTTGTTGCTGAAATTCAGCATACTTTTTCTTTGCATATTCCGTATCTAGCGCAGCGATTTTATTGCTTTTTTTCGTCACTTGGATTCGCTCCAATCTTTTTGATTGTCTTTTTCATTATACCAATATCGTGAAAGCTTGTCTAATCTATTTCTCTAGTGTTTCTGTGCGATTTTCAGAAATAATTTCGTACATTTTTTGTGCATCTTCTTTTTTGGTTGATTCATGTAATTCCGTGATTTTCACTTCCAACGTTTTGTTGCCGAACTGGACTTTCAAAATATCGCCTACTTTGACATCACTGGAAGATTTCGCCAATTTACCGTTGATTTGAATTCTTCCTTTATCAGCTACTTCTTTTGCTACTGATCGTCTTTTGATGATTCGGGAAATTTTTAAAAATTTATCTAATCGCATATCTTATTCCTCACTTTTTAATTTTTTTATTTAATCGCAGGATTTTCTTACCAAAAGGCAACATTAGCCATTCTCGTACTGTAAACAGACGAAGACGGATCACTGTATAAATGAACACAGAAGCCCCGATCCCAACTCCTATCACGCTGACAAAAAAAGCAGTGGAACGATGAGTTACAGGACCAAACACTATATTCAATACACCATAATACAGCAGCAGTACTACTGCCATACAAAGAAGGCTGATCATCAACTTCCGTCCAAAATGCCGTTCTTTCCAAAAAGCATTTAGCTCTTTTGTTTCGATTCGAACAAAATACCAAAGCGTCACACCTAATCCTAAAAGAGTAGACAGGCTTGCACCTGCTGTTCCTAATAAACCGGTCAGAAAAGAAGTAGTCAATCCTTTTACCAATAGTCCCCATCCTGCGCCTTTTAAAGAAGGGCGAAACGAGTTCTTGCTTTGAGCAATACTTTGATAAGCTTGGATGACTGCAGTGAAAGCAATGGAAAAAACAAACAATACAAGCGCTGCATTTCCCGCATAATCTTTAAACAACGCATAATTGATATAAGGGAGCAGCAAGGCTAATCCCAAAGACGCAGCTAATGCTAAAGCGGTCGTCAATCTAAGATAGATTTTGGCTGTCTGTAAAAACTGACGATAGATCCGGTTGGTCAAATGACGAGTCAACGCAGGCAGGAATGTCGCACTTAATGCAGTGGCAATCACTAAACCTAATTGTACTAAAGGCTGACCTCGATCATAGACCCCTTTTGCTATCTTCGCACCGTATTCTGACAGTCCGTAAACTTCCAAAGCATTTTTTACAAAGAAAGAGTCGATCAGCTGGAAAAAGATAAGCAATCCACTATAAATCGAAACCAGTCCGCCTTCTATCAGAAAACGCCGGATCAAGGGCTTTGACGGCTGTTTGAACAATGGAAACCGTCGGAAGCTTAACGCTCCTCCATGAATCTTTTGTTCATAGTAGTGAAGGATCCCATATGCGCATAAACCGCCAAAAACAGCTCCACTCATTGCTGCCGTCCCTGTTTGGTACACCGTCCATCCAAGCTTTCTAAAAGCAAACGCACTACAGACAATCACAAAAACACGAACGAACTGCTCAACTACTTGAGAAACAGCAGTTGGTTCCATCAAGAATCTTCCTTGGAAATTCCCTCGATAAAAAGATAGACCAGGCATCAGCAAAAAGGTAAAGGAAACTACTTGGATCAGCGGTTTCAATTGTATGTCTCCCATCATCCAAGCAATCCAGCTGCTAAATGCAAAGACAAACAACCACAAAAAGACACCTGTCCAAAATACTAAGGGATAAAGATTTTGCAAAGCTTGCTTTCGCTCGAAAGGATTCTTTCTTTCTGCAACGTACTTTGATATGAACTGCGGAAGACCGGATAAAGCTAAAGTCATTGCTATCCCATAAATTGGATAAACTTGCTGATAAACATAAAAACCTTCGTCGCCGACTAAGTTTTGGAGGGGAATTCGGTAAAGGGCACTTAATACTTTTGCTATGAAAGAAGCAATCGTCAATACAAATGCTCCTTGCATGACGCGCCGCATTTCTTTATGATCCAAATCATTGCTCCTTCCTACGCTGACAGATATTTTTGCTCACGCAACGCTTTGACAAACTTTTGGATTTCCTGAAGCCATACTGCTTCTTCCATTTGGTTGGGGATCGTCAAGCGTATCACCATCTGTTCTTTTTCAACGCCTAGACTGGCTTTTAGTTTTGTCGCTGTCAGTGCTTCGAATAACTGTTCCACACTATAGCGTTTTGTTCCAACTTTACTTAGAGTAAAGACTATATGCGCCTCCTGTTTCCTTATCGTTTCTAGGAGCGCTCGATCGCCATCCATTTTGATCTGCCCAATTGTCAAGAGATGTGCTACTTCTTCTGGATATTCTCCAAAACGGTCGAGCAGATCATCTTCTAGTTCATCTAGCATTTCTTGCGAATCAAGTTCACGAATTCGTTTATAGATCTCGATTTTCTGCCGTTGATCTGCCACGTATGTTTCAGGTAGATACGCATCGACACCGAGGTCGATCTCAACAGTGGTCTTCTCCACTTGACTATTCTTTCCTTGTTTACGAGAAACAGCTTCGCTTAGCATTTGAGAATACATATCGAAACCGACTGCATCAATAAATCCATGCTGCTGAGCACCTAAGAGATTACCTGCACCGCGAATGGAAAGATCCCGCATCGCAATCTTGAATCCAGATCCCAGTTCTGTAAAATCTTTGATTGCCTGAAGACGTTTTTCACTGACTTCGTTAAGGATCTTCTGCTGCTCATACATAAAGTAAGCATATGCGACACGGCTGCTTCTTCCTACCCGCCCTCGCAATTGGTATAACGTGGATAATCCCATATAATCAGCGTTCTCAACGAACAACGTATTTGCGTTCGGGATATCTACTCCTGTTTCAATGATGGTTGTAGTGACAAGAACATCATACTGACCTTCAATAAATTCAAAAAGCGTATTTTCTAATTGCGCCTCTGTCATTTGCCCATGAGCATAACCGATCCGTGCTTCCGGAACGAGTTCTTGGATTTCTTCTACTTTTTGTTCGATCGTTTCTACCCGATTATATAAATAGAATACTTGTCCACCTCGTCCCATTTCTCGATGGATTGCTTCGCGAATAGCCCCAGGATTTTTTTCCATAACATATGTTTGGATCGGATAACGATTCGCAGGTGGTGTTTCGATTACTGAAAGATCCCGCACGCCTAACATCGACATATGCAAAGTTCTCGGAATCGGTGTTGCAGTCAGAGTCAAAACATCCACTTGTGCACGTAACTGTTTCAATCGTTCCTTATGTTTTACACCAAAACGTTGTTCTTCGTCAATGATCAGTAGACCCAAATCGCTAAATTCAATATCTTTTGACAAAATTCGGTGGGTCCCTACAACAATATCAACTTGACCTGTACGCAGTTGTTCGATGGTTTCTTTTTGTTGCTTTCTTGTTCTGAAACGACTTAATAGCCCGATATTTACGGGGAAACCTTCAAATCTTTCCAGCATCGTTTCATAGTGCTGCTGTGCCAAGATCGTTGTTGGAACTAAAAAGGCTACTTGTTTGCTTTCCTTTATCGCTTTAAAGGCCGCTCGAAGCGCTACTTCTGTTTTCCCATAACCAACATCTCCTACGAGTAGCCGATCCATTGGTTTTTCTTTTTCCATATCCCGTTTGATCTCCGCTGCACTTCTCAACTGGTCATCAGTTTCAGAGTAGGGGAAGGCATTTTCGAATTCTTTTTGGTAGGCGTCATCAGGTCCAAAAGCATATCCTTTTTCTGACTCTCTTGCGGCATATAATTTGATTAGATCGTCAGCGATATCCTCGATTTTTGAAGAGACTTTTCGCTTGGTTTTCGTCCATTCACTTCCGCCTAGCTTATTGATGCGAGGCGCTTTGGCTTCAGAGGCGACATATTTTTGGATCAGGTTCAGTTGAGTAACAGGAATAAACAGTTTATCGTCGTTTTGGTACAAAATAGTCATATAGTCTTGGTGAACGCCATCTACTTCTAGCGTTTCCATCCCGATGTATTTCCCGATACCATGATTGGCATGGACAACGTAATCTCCTGCTTTTAATTCATTATAGCTTTTCAATCGCTCTGCGTTTGTTACTGTTTGACGTCTCGTTTGTTTTTTTGTTGTTTTTTGAAAAATTTCTTTTTCTGTGATAGCTACTATTTTTTCTTGAGGAAGTTCAAAACCAGCTTGCAAAGCTCCTTCAACTAATTGTACTTGTCCTCTGATCAATGCATTTTTTTCTGTTTCTACTACTAATATGTCTTCATCTCGAAGCATTTGTTCTGCTTTGCGTATCCTGTCCTTTGTCGGAATAAAAATCACAACAGTTTGCTTTTGCTTGCGCCAACGGTCCATTTCTGTTTTCAGCAATGGCATTTGTCCGAAGAACTGTTGCATCGTCCGATATTGAAAATTATGGATTGCTTGGAAGCGAAGATTTCCCATTCCTTTTTGAAAGAGCGAGAAAAAGGTTGTGGTGAACTTTTCCTTCTGCACGATTTTTTGTATATCTGCTGAAAATGTCTGCTCAGAAAACACCCGCAATTCGCTGATTTTTTGAGTCTGCCATTCTGCCGCTTCCCTTTCGATTTCCCGATTTGTTTCCATGATTCGCTGATAATCATCAACGACTAGTAAACTATTTGAAGGGAAATAATCCAAGATCGTCACAGATTCTTGGTAAAGAAGATCTGAGTAGAATTTTGCTTCTTCTGTCGGGACACCTGCTTGCCAGCTTGAAGTCAGCTGACCGAAGTAATCTTGCAAAAACTCGCGGTCTGCTTCTTCTGTGGTCGCAGCAAGCCGTTTTTCTAGCATTTTTTGCATTTGCTCTATTCCATGTTCTAGATCCTCTGGTCCGTAGACTTGTTCACTCGTTGGGGAAACCCAGATTTCTTCCGTTTTTTCGATTGAGCGTTGTGTTTCTGCTTCAAAATACCGCATAGAATCTATCTCTACATCAAATAGTTCTACACGAACAGGATAGGTTGTCGTTAACGGGTAAATATCGATAATGCTTCCTCGAATACTGAATTCTCCCGGTTTTGCGACCATCTCTTCTCGTACATAGCCCATCAAAGTCAATTGGCGAGGAAGATTTTCCACGTCTATCTCATCACCAATATGCCAATTCAATTGCGCCTGTAGCCAAGTTTTCTTATTCGGCAGTCGCTTGTGCAAAGATGCGACTGGCAACAAATAGATACCTGCTTTTTTTTCTTGAAGTGCGTTAAGCGTTGCGACTCTCTCGCCTCGCGCTTCTGGAGAAGAAAAGGCCATTTCAGCAGAAAGCACTTCATCCACTGGAAATAAATGGATCTGATCTTGCGGAATCACATGTTGCAGATCTTCTGCTAACTGATTCGCATAATACAAATTTGGCATCAGAATAATCATGTTTTTATTTGTTTTCTTAAACGCTCGAGCAAATAGAAGTGTTTTCGCTGAGCCCGCTAATCCTGTGATTAGTTGTCTAGGCATTTTTTCTTCTAAATTGCTGACCCATTCTTTTACTTGCGGATCTTTTCCGACTAATTGAATAATATCCATTCCTTTTCCTCCTTCCTCAATTGAATCGATTCATCGCATCCACGAACGAATGCCCTTCTATGAGATATTCGACTGCTTTAACAGATTGACACATGCTTTCTTCTATCAAAGGCTGATTTTCTTTGCTGAAAGGACTAAGCACATGCTGGACTACTGTTTTTTTCCCTTCTGGCCTGCCGATTCCCACCTTGATTCGATCAAAGACATTCGTATTCAAATGGGAAATAATACTTTTGATACCGTTATGCCCGCCGGCACTTCCCTTTTGACGGAGCCGGATTTTTCCCACTGCCAGATCCAAATCATCGTAGATTACGACTAATTCCTCTGGATAAATCCCAAAATAAGTCATTAGTGGGCCGACTGCACGACCAGATTCATTCATGAATGTTTGTGGTTTGACTAAAAGGATCTTTTCTCCATTATGAAAAAATTCGGCAACTTCTGCTTCGAACGGATTTTTTTTGAAAGTAGCTTGATGCTCGCGTGCAATTTTATCCACGACCATAAAGCCGATATTGTGTTTTGTATATTGGTATTTGGTACCTGGGTTTCCTAACCCGACGATCATTTTCATTTTTGTTTTCCACCTAATTCTAAAAAGCAGCACAAAAGGCTGGACTGCTAATTAGCGGTCCAGTCCATCGAGCTTTTTTCTTTTTTGTACTTGTCAATGCATAGTATAACACAAAACAAGGCGTTTCGGCTAAAAGAGAATCGTTAATAAATGATAAAGAAATTAAAAATTTCTTCAAAGTTTAATGAAATAATTGATATATAAAAATAGTGAAATAACGCACATGTAAGCTTTTACATATAATACAACCTTGTTATCTGTTATATTTTATAGCCAAATAGCGTGACATGGGGCTTGAGAAATGTTAGCATAAGCATGGGAAAAAACAAATCAATGGAAGGATTGATACTAAATGACTGCAGCTGCAGAAAAAAAAGATCATCAAAAAGTTATTCTTGTTGGAGACGGCGCCGTAGGTTCTAGCTATGCCTTTGCTCTAGTTACTCAAAATATCGCTCAAGAAGTAGGTATCGTGGATATCAATACTGCTAAAACTGAAGGAGACGCAATTGACTTGTCTCACGCTTTGGCATTTACTTCACCTAAAAAAATCTATTCTGCTACTTACGCAGACGCACATGATGCTGACTTAGTTGTTATTACAGCTGGTGCACCACAAAAACCAGGTGAAACTCGTTTAGACTTAGTAAACAAAAACCTAAAAATCAACCGCGATGTTGTCACACAAATCGTTGAATCAGGATTTAACGGTATCTTTTTAGTTGCCGCTAACCCAGTAGATATTTTGACTTACTCAACTTGGAAATTCTCAGGTTTCCCTAAAGAACGCGTAATCGGTTCAGGTACCTCTCTTGACTCAGCTCGTTTCCGTCAAGCACTTGCGGAATTAGTTGACGTTGATGCACGTAACGTCCATGCTTACATCTTAGGTGAACACGGAGATTCAGAATTCCCAGTTTGGTCACATGCAAATGTTGCCGGCTTGCAAATCTATGAATGGGTAAAAAACAACCCAGAAATCGATGAAGAAGCTATGGTTAACCTATTCTTTGGCGTACGTGACGCTGCTTACACAATTATCGAGAAAAAAGGCGCTACTTTCTATGGTATCGCAGTAGCATTAGCACGTATCACTCGTGCCATCTTAGATGATGAAAATGCTGTTCTTCCTTTATCAGTATTCATGAATGGCGAATATGGATTGAACGACATCTACATTGGTGCACCTGCTGTTATCAACCGTCAAGGTATCCAAAAAGTAATCGAAATTCCTTTAAGTGACAGCGAGCAAGACCGTATGGCTGCTTCTGCTAAGCAATTAAAAGAAATTCTAGATGAAGCTTTTGCTAAACTAGACGCTGAATAATCTTTGAACATGACGGAAAACATCTATTCGGTGTTTTCCGTTTTTTTATTTTATCACCCTTATGGTTTCTAAATTTTTTCATAAAGTAGAGATAACCTTCGTCTTTTCCTCTAAATTATGCTATCATGAGACCGTTCCACCCTAAACTTTTACTTAAGGAGTTGTCGATATGACAAGATCTTCGCATCGAAAAAAATCGAAACATGTTGCTTTGCTTTCAGCTCTTGGTGTTCTCTTAGTGCTGATCAGCTTTTATACCTATCGCAGTACATACTACACAAAGCATTTTTTGCCGAATACAGAAATAAATGGAATAAATGTCAGCAATCTAACAGTCGAAAAAGCAAATGAAAAATTAAAAGAAGCTTATTCTGATAAAAAACTGGCTATTAAAGAAGATGGAAAAGTCTGGCAGGAAGTACCAAAATCCGAGCTCGGCTACAAAGATGATTTCACTTCGGAGCTTTCTCCGATCCTAAATGAACAAAACGGATGGACTTGGGGAATGACTTATGTCTCAGCGGCAGAAAAACAAGAAATAGATCCTGTCAGTCAAAACCACCAAAAACTAGACACTACCGTTCAGACATTGACAACTAAGCTGACTGATTTGAACAAAGACCGGACACCTACTACTGATGCAACGATCGAAAAAGCAGGTGACTCTTTCGTTATCAAGCCTGAAGTCAATGGAAATACGATCGACGTCGATGCTGCGGTCAAACAATTAAAAAGTGCGGTAAACTCTGGTAAAGATACAATTGAATTGACTGAATTCAAAGAAAAACCAAAAGTAACATCTGAAGACAGCTCACTGAAAGAACAACTCGCATCCATGAATGCTATCGCAAATGTAAAAGCTACTTACAGTATAAACGGTGAGACTTTCCAGATCCCATCAAGTGATATTATGAGTTGGCTGACCTACAATGATGGAAAAGTCGATTTAGATACAGAACAAGTACGTCAATATGTAACAGATTTAGGCACAAAGTATAACACAAGTACGAATGACACAAAATTTAAAAGTACAAAAAGAGGAGAAGTTACGGTCCCAGTTGGCACTTACAGTTGGACGATCCAAACAGACAGCGAGACAGAAGCATTGAAAAAAGCGATTCTGGCAGGCCAAGATTTTACTCGTTCACCCATTGTGCAAGGTGGCACAACCGCTGATCATCCATTGATCGAAGATACGTATATCGAAGTTGATCTGGAGAACCAGCATATGTGGTATTACAAAGACGGAAAAGTGGCCCTTGAAACAGATATCGTTTCCGGAAAGCCAACTACACCTACACCTGCTGGAGTCTTCTATGTTTGGAATAAAGAAGAAGATGCAACTTTAAAAGGAACAAATGACGATGGAACACCTTACGAGAGTCCGGTAAACTACTGGATGCCGATTGACTGGACAGGTGTTGGTATCCACGATTCAGACTGGCAACCTGAATACGGTGGAGACTTATGGAAAACCCGCGGTTCACACGGCTGCATCAACACCCCACCAAGTGTAATGAAGGAATTATTCGGGATGGTCGAAAAAGGAACGCCTGTATTGGTCTTCTAACAAAAATAATATATAAAAAGAAAGCACCCGTACGATTGGTACAGGTGCTTTCTTTTTATTATCTAACCATGTGCTACTTACATTTCAGCAGCAGTAAAGACTTCTGAAACATCATCATCGTCTTCTAGCTTATCTACTAGACGTTCCAATTGCTCTTTTTGTTCCTCATTTAAATCAATCGTCGTTTGTGGAATCATCGTCAATTCTGCTTGCGCCAAAGTGAACTCTTTTTCCAACTCATCTCGTACAGCAGCAAAATCTTCTGGTGCAGTATAAATCTCGAATACTTCAGGAGAAGTTTGCAGATCTTCTGCCCCCGCCTCTAATACATCCTCAAACATCGTCTCTTCATCAACAGTCAACCCATCGCGTTCAATAGCGATATATCCTTTGCGGTCAAACAAGTAACTGACTGAACCCGTTTCTCCCAGTGATCCACCGTTTCGAGTAAAAGCTACTCGGACATTTGTCGCTGTCCGATTACGGTTATCTGTCAATGCATGGACTAAGATTCCTACTCCACCCGGACCATATCCTTCATACGTGATTTCATCGTAATTCGTTTCATCTACGGCACTCGTAGCCTTTTTAATCGCCCGTTCCACATTGTCGTTAGGCATATTTGCAGCTTTTGCTTTGTCCACAACAAGCCGCAAAGCTGGATTCATAGATGGATCAGGACCGCCTGCTTTAGCTGCCATATAAATTTCACGAGAAAGTTTCTGAAAGACTTTCCCTCGTTTTGCATCTTGGGCATTTTTTCTTCCTTGGATATTATGCCATTTACTATGTCCTGACATGATTTTTCCTCCCTTATTCTTTTGAGAATACACTTCTATTCTAGTACTATTTCACAAAAAAACAAAGCCACAGCCAATCTATAAACGCTTCTTGAATGCCGCAAAAAGCACACATAATACCACAGCAGTCAGAGCACCGATCGAATCCAACATGACATCTTGGAACATAGGTGTTCGTCCACCGGTCATCATCTGATGGAATTCGTCCAAACCCGCGTACCCTGTTGCTGAAAGCCAAGCAAGGATCGCTGTCAGCCACCAAATTTTTAGTTTAGGGAAAACACCTAAAAACAAGCTGCCACCCAAAACAAAATAAGTACCAAAATGTGCGCCCTTTCTTAAAAAAAACTCTACAAATTTGGCGTAGCCAAGATGGTCGATACTCACGATACTTCCACCATAATTAAAACGTATACCCGCTAATGTGTCTTTAAATGGCTGATTAGGCAGCCAGCTTTCTAATCGCGAAACTTGTGATTGCTGTCCGTAAGTTTGAGAAGAACTGTAAAATAAGATTATAACGACTATCAGTGCGATTACTAAATAAATATTTCCGTTTTTCATTTGTTTTTTTGAAGAATTCATAAGTCACCTCTGTATTTTATCTTAGACTTTTTTTGAAGAAACAACAATCATTTTCATAGAGACTTCTTCCATAAAAAAGTGCTATACTTAATTTTGTATTACAATATGAAGGGAGTTTTTTCATGAGTTATTCATTAAATTGGAATCTAGATTCTATTTTTTCCGGAGGCAGTCATTCTGATGCTTTGAACCAACGGATGAAGCAATTGGAAGACCAAATGAACGAGTATTATCACCGCGTAACAAAATGGTCACCTAGTTCTGACAATGCAGAGCAGTTAAACGCTATTCTTCAATTGCAAGAAACGATTACGAATGGCTTTACCCAATGCAGCAGCTATATTACTGCATTGCTTTCTGCCAATGTCAATGATTCAGATGCAAAGGTCTTATCAGGCAAGCTTTACGCAATGCTGCCTCGTCTGCAATCAGCCGAAACTGTATTGTCAAAGAAATTTGCAGAAATATCTGACAATGATTGGAATCAGATGCTTTCTCAATCTTCGTTTGAAACAATTGCTTTTCGTTTAAACGAGATTCGTCGTGATGGCTCACAATTATTATCAGAAGCTGAAGAAAACATTATAAATACGCTTTCTTTAGATGGTCTAAATGCTTGGAGCAGTCATTATGATACGATTGTAGCCAGCATTTCGATTCCCTTCGAACAAGATGGACAAGTAGTCGAATTATCTGCTGGACAAGCCTTCAATAAGATGATGGGCGATCCAGATCCAAAAGTCAGAGAAACACTTTTCGCAGCATGGGAAGAAGCCTGGAAAGAAAAGGCACCCCTCTTCACGGATACTTTGAATCATTTAGATGGTTTTAGACTTTCTGACTATGAACTTCATGGTGTCACAGATTTTCTACAAAAACCATTAGAGTACAATCGGTTGAAGAAAGAAACATTGTCTGTCATGTGGGATACAATCCAGAAAAACAAACAACCCCTTGTTGATTACTTGACTAGAAAAGCTAATCTTTTCGGTAAAGAAAAAATGGAATGGCAAGATCAAGATGCACCTATTATTTTAGGCGATTTGAAAGAAAAAACCTTTAGTTTTGACGAAGCAGCAGCATTTATTATCGAAAACTTTAACAAATTCAGTCCAAAAATGGCTAAATTTGCCCAATCTGCTTTTGAAAAGAGCTGGATCGAAGCAGAAGATCGTCCTGGGAAACGTCCTGGTGGTTATTGTACTGAGTTACCAGAAACAAAAGAATCAAGGATCTTTATGACCTACAGTAATTCTGTTAATGAGGTTGCGACACTTGCTCATGAACTAGGACATGCTTTCCATAGCAGCACGATGTGGGATTTACCTTCTTTAAATCGCGAATATGCCATGAATGTCGCAGAAACAGCAAGTACATTCGCAGAACTGATCGTAGCCGATGCTACATTAAAAGTCGCAAAAACAAAAGAAGAAAAAATCAATTTGCTAGATACAAAACTGCAAAATGCTTTAGCTATGTTCATGAATATCCATTCCCGATTCATTTTTGAAAATCGATTCTATGAAGCACGGCAAGAAGGATTAGTCTCAGAAGATAAGATCACAGAGATGATGGTTGAGGCGCAAAAAGAAGGCTATCAAGGAGCTTTAGCTACTTACCATCCATATTTCTGGGCTGCAAAATTGCATTTCTTTATTGATGACGTACCGTTTTATAACTTCCCATACACATTTGGCTACCTCTTTAGTTTGGGCATCTATGCTTACGCCAACCAAAAGGGAGCAAATTTTGAAGAAGAATATATCCATTTACTACGCGATACTGCCTCAATGACGACGGAAGATCTTGCGAAGAAACATTTGAATGTCGATCTTACCCAACCAGATTTTTGGCAAGCAGGTATCGACATGGTGACTGAAGATATCCAAACGTTCATGGAATTGACAGAAGAATTTATCTGATTTCTATTTTATCACAATAAAAAAAGAGTTAGTCCAGAATGGGCTAACTCTTTTTGATTAATCATTCTTACATGCTGACAGCAAAGTCAGGGGCAAACCATTGAACTGAACCAACTTTTACGCTTTCGCCTGGTTGAGGAGCATGGATATATTGTCCTCCGCCTAAAGCAATCGCTACGTGGTAAGTTCCGCCTTGTGATCCCCAGAATAACAAGTCTCCAGCTTTTGCTTGAGAAACTGAAATTTTTGTTCCAGCTGATTCTTGAGGAACTGTCCAACCACCGATGTCACGACCAGTTACTTGCATGTAAACATAGCGTGTGAACCCTGAGCAGTCAAAGCCACTTGGATCTTTACCGCCCCAAACATATGGAGTACCAATATATTTGTAAGCTTCTGCTACGATTGCTGCACCATTCACACTTCCAGAAGGAGCTGGAGCAGGTGTTACAGGTTTTGGTTGTTCAGGTGTTGGTGTTGGCGTTGGAGCCGGAGTACTACTTCCTGTGCCGTTTCCTGTATCAACACTTTGATCTGTTGATGGTGTTGTAGGCGCAGGTGTTGTTGATTCTTCTGTTGAAGATTCAGGTACAGTTGTTGATTCTTCTGTTGTTGAAGATTCAGGCACTGTTGTTGATTCTTCTGTTGCTGAAGATTCAGGCGCTGTTGTTGATTCTTCTGTTGCTGAAGATTCAGGCGCTGTTGATTCTTCTGTTGAAGATTCAGGTGTTGTTGATTCTTCTGTTGCTGAAGATTGTGTAGCTGATGATGATTCTTCAGTCATTGAAGATTGTGTAGCTGATGATTCTTCTGTTGCTGAGCTTTGTGCAGTAGATGAAGCTTGAGTAGCTTGTGCTTCAGCTTCTGCTTGTTCGCGTGCTTCTTTTTCAGCTTTTTCTTGTGCAGCTTGTTGACGAGCTTGTTCTGCTAGACGTTGTTGTTCACGAATACGAGCTTGCTCTGCTTCTGCTTCAGCTTTTTGACGGTTCAAGTCAGCTTTCTTGTCTTCAGCAGTTGCTTGTTCAGCAGCTAATGAAGTTTTCAGTACGTTCAAATCAGCTTGTTTAGATAAAAGATCGCCTTTTTGAGATTCCAAAGCAGCTTGGTTTTCAGCTAATTCTTTTAGTTTAGCATCGTTTTCAGCTTTTTTGTCTTCTACAGCTTTTTTATCTTGTTTTTGTTGTTCCATCAAGTCGTTGTTTGCTTTTACCATCGTTGTCATTGCTTGAACGCGTCCAATAGCATCTGCTAATGAATCAGCATTCAATACAGCATCGATGTAGTTTGAGCTTGTGTTGCTTACTTGTGCTTCGCGTGCTTGTTTTTGGATTGTATCTTCACGTTTTTCAATACGTTCTTGTAAATCTGCAATGTCTTTTACTAATTGTGCAGATTCTTGACGCAATGTATCTTGTTTTGCTAATAGGTCTTGTGCTTGTGTGTTGATTTCAGAAACTTGGCTTTCTAAGGCATCGATTTGTGATTGTGCATCTGCTTGTTGATTTTTCAAGTCTGCAATCTTTTGATCTTGCTGTTGTATCTGAGAATCAAAATCGTCCGCCGCGGCAGCGATCGGTGATGCTACGGCAGTCAAGGTCATTGAACATACCATTACTGCTGATATTAAACTCTTTTTCACTCTTCATTCCTCCGACTGGCTTAATTTAATAAATATCTAAATATATTTAAGTCTTTCTTAACGATACAAAAATTGTACCATAGCAGTATGTCAACGATATAATAGTTATGTTACAAAAATGTTTCAAAACAACTTTTAAAAATGACAAAACTGTTCGTTTCAGAAAATGATCATGAAAAAGCCGCGTTAAGTCTAGCATTTCTTAAGATAACAACGATTCTTTTTCGCTTTCGACCTAAAAATAAAAAAAGAAATTATTCATCACTGAATAATTTCTTAAATGGAAAAATGAATAATACAAATATAATCATGTTCAACAGCAGTGTAGGTCCTAAAAACCTTGTAATAAAATACGTGTTATTTACTACTGCTAATTTAAAAATCAACTGGACCACCATCGTAAACAATTCATAACCCGTGACAAAGATGATCATACTGAAAAATTCAGTAAAGATGTTGACATGGATAACGTCTTTCATTACATACATCAACCATACAATTAAAGGGAGAGCTACTGCATAGATACCGATAACGCCAATATAGTAAGCGTCATAGATAGCCCCGAGAACAATCGTGGTAATCAGTAAATAACGTTTTTCAAACGCCATACTGCAACATAATAATGCCAATATCAGAAAGTGGGCATTTGACATATAGGTGCCTTTCGACCACTCCCCTAGCATTCTTGTTAAATGACCATCTATCAACATCAAAAAGAACAAAACGATTGGCAGATAGTACTTCATTGTTTCTTTCTTCAACATGGACTAATCCTCCGTTAGCCGTTGGACAATCGTCACAACTGACACGTCATACATTTCTGCATAAGGTTTCACATAAACTTCCCGATCCAGCCCATAACTATCTGGTTTCGTTTTAATAACCGTACCGATCGGCAAGTTAGCTGGAGAATTCCCTCCAAGACCGGATGTCTGGACAACATCCCCTTCTTTGATATCCGTATCACCAGTTAATTGGGTCACCACTAAGGCATGGAGCTTTTCATCATAGTTTTTAAGCAAACCAAACGCTTCGCCATTAGCCGAAGATACCCGTACTGGAAAATGATTGGAGCTTTCATTAGAGGATGACAGTAATTCGATTTTAGACGAAGCCGTATTGACCTCGATCACTCGGCCAATCAATCCTTTTTGCGACATGACTGCCATATTTGCTTCGATACCGTCTTTAGAACCCTTGTCTACGATCAGCATGTCCTGCCAACTGTCAGGCGAACGAGTAATGACATTTGCCGTTACTTTTTCGTAACTAGTCAGCGTCTGATTCAACTCAAGTTCTTTTTTCAACGCTTCGATTTCTCTCTCGTAATTCTTGTTTTGCTGTGAAACGTCATCATAGCTATCGATTTTTTCTTTTAGCCGCTCATTTTCGGCATAAGTTGAAAAAAGATTATGGACAGAATCTACTCCATTTCGTACCCACCGTACTGGGGCAGAGATTGTTTTATCAACCATTGCAACACTGTCATTAACGATGGATTGGAAGAAATTGGGCTTTCCTTCATTCGCTCGCTGCGCAGCGGTCACACTTAGTATCGTCACCACGATGATAACAATAACCAAGGTAATAATAATATTTTTATTAGGATTGAACTTCTTCACAAAGACACCTCGAATTAATTAGACTCTTGTGTTCAATTTTATCACTAAATGCCGTGAAACAAAAGGTAAGTTGCTCCTCTTAAGCTTTTTTTTAGCAAATAATAGATTCTGTCATTTTTAGCCTGAAAGACAAATTTTTTTATTTGTTTATGGATCAATCTTTGCTTTGAATAACTGCAATCATACCATCTGAAAAAGAAAATTCTGCGGTATCTGAAAGAAATTCGTTACTTGCATAAGATGTCGGATATTCTACTTCTTTATTTTCCAATACATACTTGCTGCCTTTTAATGTAAGATTCGAGACGGGAGTCAAGCAGCAATAAGCTAAATACTTCATATCTGGTATCTGTCTTACTATATGCTCTCCAGGCAAATAATAAGACAAATAATTTTGACAATCTCTGATAATAAGCTGATGGGCAAAGGGTTTGAAGCGAGGTTCCATACCTAACCAGAGATTGGCTAAAAGATGATCCAATCTTCCGCCCGTAGCTCCAATCAAAGTGACTTCCGCTTGCGGGTAACGTTCAAATGTTTTTAAGATACCTAACTGTGTATCTGTATCGTCTTTTTCTGCAGGGGAACGGGTATACTCTTTGGCTTTTGCAAATACTTCCTTCTGCTCTTCGTTCGACAATGAATCAAAATCACCCACTGCCAGATCTACTGGGTAGCCTGCTTGAAGCAGGTACAGCGCACCACGGTCTATCCCGACATAGGCATCGTATTTGGACAGCAGAGACTGCGGCCAGTTTTGCGGATTACCTCCAGCAGCTAATAAAATTTTCATTTAGTCTAATGCCTCTTTTAATCGTTCGATTTGTCCGACTGGATTTTCGGCTCCATAGATATATGATCCTGCAACGAAGACATCCGCCCCTGCATCTTTACAGATTTTTGCTGTTTCTGGAACGATTCCGCCATCTACTTCGATTGCATAAGTCCAATTGTTCTCTCTACGTAGATCAGCGAGTTCCGTAATTTTTTCTACTGTTTCTTCAATAAAGCTTTGTCCGCCGAACCCAGGATTGACAGTCATGACTAGTACTTGATCAGCCAAAGGCAAAACATGTTTGATCATGGAGACTGGTGTTCCTGGATTGATAACTACTCCAGCTTTAACTCCTAAGCTTTTTGTCATTTGAAGTGCCCGATGAATATGAGGAGTTGCTTCGACGTGGACAGTAATGATATCTGCTCCAGCTTTTGCAAATGCTGGAATGTAGTTTTCTGGATCAACGATCATCAGATGGACGTCTAACGGTAATTTAGTAACAGGACGGATTGCCTGAACAATATTTGGCCCTAATGTGATATTTGGGACAAATTGGCCATCCATTACATCTACGTGGATGTAATCTGCGCCTCCTTTTTCCACTAACTCAATGTCTCTTTGTAAATTGGCAAAATCTGCACTCAAAATGGATGGTGCTATCTTCATTCTTGTTTCCTCCTATTTTCGTTTACCTTCTTTTTTTGCATACATTGGTTTTCTTTTTTCGATTTCTTGTAAGAATTGCAAATAATTGTCGTAACGTGTCTGTGCGATACCACCTGTTTCTACTCTATGTTTTACTTCGCAGCCAGGTTCTTTAGCATGCATGCACTCTCTAAATTTGCAATGGACAGAAGCTTCTACAAATTCAGGAAATTGTCTCGGCAGTTCTCCTGCTTCAATTGTCAAAAAGTCAATCGAGCTAAATCCTGGTGTATCTGCTACTAACCCGCCATAGATAGGAATCAGTTCCACATGACGTGTTGTATGCCGTCCTCTTCCAAGTGCATCAGAAATCTCTCCTGTTGCTAAATTCAGTTCCGGTGATATTTGATTCAGTAGCGTCGATTTTCCTGCTCCAGACTGACCCATAAAGACCGATAGCCGTTCTGGGAAGTAACGGATCAGTTCTGTCGTATCACCCGTATGATTGGGTACAATCACCGGATAGCCTATTTTAGTATAGGTTTGCTTGATCTCTTCGATTTTTTCTGGGTCGTCTGACAAGTCGGTCTTTGTCAAAAAAATAATCGGTTCGATCGACTCGTATTCCAAGGTAACTAGAAAGCGGTCAAGTAGATTATAAGAAAATGCAGGCTCTACGATACTTGTGACAATGATTCCAAGATCAACATTTGTGACTGGTGGGCGAACTAATTGATTTTTTCTCGGCAAGATTTCCAGAAGATAGCCGTCTGTTTGATTTTCACTCTCAAAGATCACCTGATCTCCGACAAGCGGCGTGATTTTCCGATTCCGGAAATTTCCTCTTCCTCTTGTTTGATAGGTCTCTCCGTTTGCGTATACATAGTAAAAACCGCTGATTGCTTTTCTGATTTGTCCTTTGATAAGTGCCACCTCCGTTTTTGTTTATTTTACCATACGAAGAGGAAAGTAGGTGTTATTCCATGCAAACTTCTCAAAGTATAAGGCTTGAAAATTGATCAAAAGAGATAGAAACACAAAAAAGAGAATGCAACAAATCAATGTCGCATTCCCTTCTGATATATTTTATTCAGCACTTATTTTGAACTTTCTGAGGTGCTAGCTGATGAACTTGTGGAGCTGGAAGATTCTTCTTTTGAAGAGTTGCTTGTGCTACTGGAGCTACTTGAGCTGCTAGAACTGTCTGAAGAGTCTTTTTCAGAACTAGAAGACGCTGGATCTGGTCCTTTAGAGTAAATTACGTTCACAACCATTCCTTTGGTAATTGTCGTTCCTGCCCCTGGTACTGTACGAATCACTTTATCTTTATCCACCGTGTTTGAATATTCGGAAGTCTCATGCCCGATATATTCTGCACCGACACTAGCTAAATAACTTTGTGCTTCGCTTTTTGTATAGCCGGAGATATCATTCAATTTAGGCTCTGTTCCTTGGCTTACGACAAAATTGATGTAAGTTTCTTCTGCTACAACTTCACCCGAGGCTGGATCCTGACTGATGATCGAACCTGATGGTACAGTGTCGCTATAGTCATAAGTAGCACTAATATTATTGATATTGAATCCTTGTGTAACAAGCCAATTACGAACAGTTTCGTAGTTTTCTCCTACATGACTACTCAAAGTCACTGTTTCTGGTCCTTTGCTGACTGTGAAAGTAATCGTGTCTGTTTTAGGATCGACTTCTGTATCTTCTGATGGAGATTGCGAAATGATCATTCCGCTTTCTACCTCTGAACTGAATTCCTCTTCTTTTTGAATCAAGTCAGCAGAAAACCCTAATTCTTTCAAACTTGCTTCGGCATCTTCATAACTTTTACCACTGTAATCATCTAATTTGATTTTTTTCGTGCCGCTACTAATATACAGAGTGACTTCGCGTTTTTGCTTGACTGTCGTTCCCGCTGCCGGGTCTGTCTTCACTACATTACCTTCTTCGATTTTGTCATCTGCAATTTCTTCTGTTTTTGTTGCTACTTCTAATTTCGCTTTTGCGAGTGTTTCTCTAGCAGAAGCTTCAGAAAGATCAGAAACATCAGGAACAACAACTTCTCCTCGCCCTCCAGAAGCAAAGAATACAGCTGTTCCGATTCCTAAAACAGCAAGAATAGCTAATAGGATCAGCCACCATTTTTTCTGTCCTTTCTTTTTAGGATCAGGCAGAACTTCTTCCTCCTCTGGTAAGGTTTCGTTTTCTGGCTTGTCTTTTGGCAGAGGCATAGATTTGAATGAATCAGGCATTGGTGCATCTTCCGTAAGGGGTGTGATAACTTTTGTTTCATTATCCATCACATGAGGCTGCCATTTTTCTTCGTTTGCACGAGCTGGTGATAATACTGTAGAAAGATCATCAGACATTTCCTCGGCTGACTTATAACGGTCTGCAGGTTCTTTAGCCGTTGCCCGTAAAATCACGTTTTCCAGTGCTTGTGGCACATTTGGATCAAGTGCTTTTATAGATGGAAGATCATCTTGAAAATGTTTTAAAGCAATTGTTACAGCAGATTCACCATCAAACGGTACGCTACCCGTCAACATCTCGTAAAGGATGATCCCTAAAGCATAAATATCTGACTGCTTCGTTGCCATACTTCCTCTGGCCTGCTCAGGGGACAGATAATGAACAGATCCTAGCATCGTATTCGTCTGCGTGATCGATGTTTCAGATAAAGCGATAGCAATCCCGAAATCCGTGATTTTTACAACACCTTCATTATCGATCAGTACGTTTTGGGGTTTCAAATCTCGGTGGATGATTTGATGGTTATGAGCTAAAGAAATAGCAGAAAGGATCTGCTGCATAATATTTACTGCTGTTTCATAAGGAACAGGATAATGTGTTTGGATATATCGTTTCAAGTCCATTCCTTTGACGTATTCCATCACCAGATACTGCATGTTGTCTTCTTCACCAACATCGTAAACACTAACAATGTTTGGATGAACGAGTTCTGTTGCTGCTAAAGCTTCTCTCTGAAATCGTCGAATCGCAGTCTGGTCATTTTGAAAGTCAAATCGTAAGACTTTAACTGCTACATCACGATCCAAGATTAAATCGTGCGCCAAAAATACATTTGCCATACCACCGCTACCGATATTTCCAGTGATTTGATAACGGCCATTTAATTTTTTTCCCAACTCGATCATACACTGTCCTCCTTATATTCGATAAGAAGAACGGTGATATTATCCGCTCCGCCTGCTTCATTGGCACGATCAATCAGCTCAGTTACTTTATGAGACAATGGGCCTTCTTGATTGATGATCGTTCCTATTTCTTCTTCAGACAGCATGTTCGTCAAGCCATCTGAACATAACAGCAGTCGATCTTTTAGTTGCCAAAGATGAGTAGAAACATCTACTTCGACTGTTCCAGGCATGCCGACAGAACGTGTTAAAATATTTTTCCTTGGATGGTTCACTGCCATTTCTTCGCTGATTTCTCCTGATTTGACTAGTTCATTGACTAAAGAATGATCCTCCGTCAATTGCATGATTTTATCTTCACGAATCAAATAAGCTCTGCTATCCCCAACATTGGCAATCGTGAACCAGTCATCTGACAGAGCGGCCGCTACGATTGTTGTTCCCATACCGTTATATTCCGGCTGTTCTTGTCCACGTTGATAAATCAGCATATTTTCTTCTTGAATCGATTGAATGAACCATTGGGCGATTTTTTCATCGTCAACAGCTTCTTGTTTTTCCCAAGCTTCGCCTAGATTCGTTACCGCCATCTGACTGGCAATGTCTCCGGCACGATGACCACCCATCCCGTCTGCTAATACAGCAAGCTTGAGACCTGAACGGCTGGTAAATACACTGGCATAGTCTTGATTTGTATTACGTCGTCTTCCTACATCTGATTGATATTCAATCTGCATTTTTTCACCTCATTACTTTTTGCGCAAACAACAAATGAAAAATCCATCTGTGTAAAACTGATGCGGATACAAAGTCAACATTTTCTCTTCGATTGATGATTGTAGCATAGGATTGGTCAAAACATCAATCCTCTCAAAATCAGGGTGTCTTTCCAAGAAAGCAGAAACAACGTCTTGGTTTTCTTCTTTTAAGATCGTACAAGTACTATAAGTCAGAATACCGGAAGACTTTAAAGCTGGTGCGCAGCTTTCTAAAATTTCCAATTGGATTTTTGGTAAATTCGCTAATTCATCCGGCTGTTTTTTATAACGAATATCTGGTTTTCGCCGAAGCAGCCCAAGACCTGAACAAGGCGCGTCTACTAAAATCCGATCAAACTGCTCTGCTTCGAACTGTTTACTGACTTCTCTAGCATCCATCTTTTGAGCGTAGACAGCAGAAGAGACACCTAGACGTGCTGCATTATCTTCAATGAGTTTGACTTTGTGTTCGTGTACATCTAAAGCGACCACTTCTCCACCGCATGACGGATCTAAAAAAGAAGCAATATGCGTCGTCTTACCTCCGGGTGCTGCACAGGCATCTAAGACATGATGTTCAGGCTCGATTTGCATAGACGGCGCTACAAGCATCGAACTTTCATCTTGGATCGTCATGACGCCATCGTGGAACAATGAGCTAGAAGCTAAATGCCCTTTTTTCGCTACTATACCGTATGGACTGACTTGGCTTTTTTCAGCTGTGATCTCTTCTTCTTGCAAAACAGTGATGGCCTGATCTCTGGAAAGTCGGCGTGTATCTACTCGGGCACTAGCATGGCTAGGCTGATATAGCGATAAACCGAGCTTTTCAGTTTCTTCGTATCCGATTTGATCCACCAGTCGTTTCGTCATCCATAGAGGCAGGCTGATTTTGACAGAAAGTCTTTCGATAGGATCAGCAATGCCTTGCAGATCTGGTGCTCCTTGACGCTGATAATTCCTCAAGACACCATTTACAAATTTCCCTGTCCCAGGATTTCCTTTTACTTTTGCGATTTCGACCGCCTCGTTTAAAATAGCATGTGCAGGGACTTTATCTAAAAATTCTAATTGGTATACAGAAAGATAAAGAAGCGTCTTGACCCAGTCATCCACTTTTTTTGCTTTAGCGATCAATGGTGCAACGTAAAATTCCAATAGTCGCTGATGGCTAATCGTACCGTAGATCAATTCTGTAAATAAACCCACATCTTTTTGATTTAGCTCGCTTTGTTTGATCATCTCATTCAACAAAAGATTCGAGTAGGCGCCACCCTTGTTCACTCGCTCTAATGTCAGTAATGCCATATATCGTACTGATTTTTTCATTTTTTTAGGGATTTTTTTCATTATTTCACCTGCTGACCAATCTGAACTTGCTGACCGCTTCCGTTAAGGAAATCATGTACGGCCTGTTTTCCTTTACCAGCTGGCTGTAATTCATTGATGGCTAAGACGGTCTGTTTACCGCAAGCAATCCATAGATTTTTTTTGTCTTTCCGGATGATCGTACCAGGTGCTTTGTCTGTAGTTTCTGCCAATACTTCAACCGATAATAATTTCCAGCGTATGCCCTCATAGGTCGTGAATGCAATTGGCCAAGGACGCATTCCGCGTACTTGGTTGTCAATTTCTTCTGCAGTTTTATGCCAATCGATTGCTTCTTGTTCCCGTGTGATGTTTGGCGAAAAAGTTGCTTCTGACTCGTCTTGAGGTACTGGTTTTTGTCCATCCAAAATATTGGGCAATGTTTCTAGCAATAGCTTTCTTCCTAAAAGGCTAAGCTTTTCAAACATCGTCCCTACATCATCTTGTTTAGTGATTGGTATGCTTTCTTGCGCATAGATTCCGCCTGCATCCATTTTTTTGATCATTTCCATGATCGTTACACCAGTTTCTTTCTCCCCATTCATGATGGCATAATGAACAGGCGCACCTCCCCGATATTTAGGAAGTAAAGAAGCATGGACATTGATTGCCCCTAATTTTGGTACTTGCAATAACTTTTCAGGCAAGAATTGGCCAAATGCCGCAGTGACGATCACATCAGGCGCCAATTCAATGATTTCTTCCATTTCTGGCGAACCGGAGATTTTCTCTGGCTGCAGCACACGGATACCGTGCTTCAGAGCCGCTTCTTTTACCGGTGTCGGCGTAATTACTCGTTTCCGCCCAACTGGACGGTCGGGCTGTGTTACCACTGCCTGGATCTCGTAACCTGATTCTATCAGCCCTTCAAGAATCGGCACAGAAAAAGCAGGTGTGCCCATAAATACTAGCTTAGTCATCAAGATGTTCCTCCATATATTCTTCAAGTTCTTCTTCCGGGATCTGCTGTATCATTTTCTCAATGAACAAGATACCGTCTAAGTGATCGATTTCATGCTGGAAGGCACGGGCTAAATAGCCAAAAGCCGTCACTTCTATCTCTTCTCCGTCTCGATCATAATAACGCACGGTCACTTCATCTGCTCGCTTGACCGTTCCATAGACATGCGGAATACTGAGACAACCTTCTACGTCAAGGCTTTCACCTTTTGCTTCGATAATTTCTGGGTTAATCAGTTCAAATTTCTCGCCTTCATCTACTTCGATCACAGCAATTCTCTTGTTTTGTCCTACTTGAGGAGCAGCGATCCCTATTCCGTCATTCGCAATCATTGTCTCATATAAATTGTCTAATAAAGCGATTGTCTCGTCCGTGATTACATCGATTGGCTGAGCAGTTCTTTTTAATTTATCATTAGGGTGGATCAATATAGGATAGCGCATAATTTGGCCCTTTCTTAAATAAAGTTTAATGGTTCGTTGTCAATTGCCACAAAAAGACCTTGTCGCTGTTCTTTCTGGCTTCCATTCAAAATTTCATCCAAAACATGAGGAAGATTCGGTTCATGTTTATATTTGATGATTAGTTGATAATAATATCGGTTTTTCACTCTCAAAATCATGCTGGGCGTTGGCCCTAATAGCAAGCTTTGAGGGCTTAACACTTCTTTTAGCTGATTGGCAATCTGAAAGATTTTCTTTGCCGCTACTTGTTCTTCAGGATGGCTGGCGGTTATTTTCACAGTAAAGTAATAAGGAGGATAGCCTCCACGATGCCGTACATGCATTTCCTGCTGATAAAACTGCTCATAATTTTGTTTTTTAGCCAATTCTATGGCGTAATGTTGAGGATTGAATGTTTGGATCACGACTTCGCCTGCTTTTTCCGCTCGCCCTGCTCGTCCTGAAACTTGGGTAAGCAATTGGAATGTATGCTCACTAGAACGAAAATCCGGTAAATTCAGGGAGGTATCAGCATTCAACACCCCAACTAATGTCACTTCTGGAAAGTCCAAACCTTTAGCAATCATTTGTGTCCCTAATAATATATCTGCTTCTTTTGCACCGAATTTTTGTAAAATCTGTTCGTGTGCCCCTTTTCTTCGAGTGGTATCTACATCCATACGCAAAATCCTAGCTTGCGGATAAAGTTCTCGGAGTTCCTCTTCTACTTTTTGAGTACCTGTTCCATAGTAGCGGATTTTATTGCCGCCACAATTAGGACAGCGATTGGGAATAGGTTCTTCATGTCCGCAATAATGGCAGCGCATTGAACGTGTATCCATATGCAGTGTAAGAGAGATATCGCAATTAGGACATGGAAGAACAAATCCACAGTCCCTACACATCACAAAAGACGAATATCCTCGACGATTGAGCAGTAGGACAGTTTGTTCTTTTTTGTCTAATCGATTTTGTATTTTTTCCTGCAAATTAGCAGAAAAAGTAGAGGTCCGATGATTCTGAAACTCTTCACGCATATCTACGATCTCAATAGCTGGAAGCTGTGCAGCTGCTTTGGCTCGGTGGTTTAACTGCAATAACTGATAAACGCCTTTTTGAGCTCGTGCTCTTGATTCTAAAGAGGGCGTCGCGCTTCCTAGAACTATTGGGCAATGATGATATTTACTGCGCCAAATTGCTAGATCTCTCGCATGATAACGCGGTGTCTCATCTTGTTTGTAACTTGATTCATGTTCTTCATCGATAATGATCAGCCCGATATTTTTCAGCGGGGCAAAAATAGCAGATCGTGCGCCTACTACTACTTGCGCTTCTTCCCGCTCAATCTTGCGCCATTCATCATATTTTTCACCTTGGGAAAGTCCGCTATGTAAGACCGCAACTGATTCTCCGAAGCGTCCTTTGAATCGCTCGACCATTTGCGGAGTCAATGCGATTTCAGGCACTAACATGATCGCCGTTTTATTTTCTGACAAAACATCAGCGATTGCCTGAAGATATACTTCTGTTTTCCCGCTACCAGTGATTCCCTCCAGCAAAAAGACCTGATCTTTTTGCTGCTGACCTGCTGTGATGATTTGTTCGACAGCATTTTTTTGTTCTGCATTCAGTTCCAATGCCGTCGTTTGGTCAAATACTCGGTCTTTATAAGGGTCGCGATAACGTTCTGATTCTATAAACTCCAGCCAGCCCTTTTCTTTTCCTTGATTCAAGACAGCAGTACTGATTCCTTTATTTTTGAAATAAGCAATTGGTTCTTCTTGGCTTAGTTCAGATAAACACAAAAGAAGTTCTTTTTGTTTCTTGGCATTTTGCCGTAATTTTGCCCATTCTTCTTCGATTTGCTTTTCAGTTAACAAAGAACGGACCAAACGAATCGTTTTTACTTTATTTCGTGTATGGACTTCATATTTGATATCTACTAATTGCTCTTGGCGCCAGCGAATCAATTGAGAAAGGCTGCCTTCTTCTTCTGCTTCCTTCCAGGAAATCACTTCCCGCTGATCAAACAATACCTGAACTTCTGGTGTGTCTGCCAAAGGATAGATCAATTTATCATATTCTGCTTTCATCACACTCGGAAGCATCGTTTGTAGACAAGTGATTTTGAATGCGTAAGTAATTTTTTTCATATAATCAGCTAATGAAAGCAATTCTTCATTGACCACCGGAGCAAGGTCTAGCAAACGAATAACTGCCTTCAAAGATGGATTAGCTGATTCTTCTGATTTTTGGATAGCCATAACAAATCCTTGGACATGACGATTGCCATTACCAAAAGGGACTTCTACTCGCATCCCGACTTGCAAAGCTGTTTCCATTTCAGAGGGAACCAAATAAGTGAATGGCTGATCGGTCTGCATAGTAGGTACGTCCACAATGACTTCAGCTGTTAATGTCATGGTTCGTTTCCTCCTTTTTTTGTCTTTTCTTATCAAGCGACAAAAAGTTCCTTGCCTATTTTACTAGAGATCGATGGATTTGTCTTATTTTCTGCCAAATCCTAACAAAAAATTAACAGCAGATAAGAAAAAAAAGAACTGTGTCAAAAAGTTCAGACACAGCCTTTTCTACCAGACAATAAGTGGCGAATGTTTGAAAAGGAAACAGCTGGGTTTGCTTTTCTTTTTAGATGTTCGCTCTATTTTTCTTTATTACATTTTTTGCTCTTCACGGATACGTGATTCCAATTCGTGTTGTTCACGCTCTTTTTGTGCTTGACGTTCCTCTTCTTCCATCTTCAAACGTTCACGTTTTAATTCAGGATGTGGATCATTGACTACATTTCCTGCATCGATTTCTTCTAAAGCTTGACCGACGCTTTTTACTGAATCAAAAGAATCTAGAGTAGGCTGTGCACTTGCATCCAATTCATGCGCGCGTTTACTTGCTAAAATCACTAGAGAATATTTTGAATTTACACGATCTAATAGTGAGTCAATTGAAGGTTTTAACATCATAAGACTACATCTCCTTTAACATTTTAATATATTTACCGATTACGCGATCTACTCGAAAATGTTCACTGGCAATAATGTTTTTGATTCGTTCAACTGCTAGCGGCACTTCATCATTTACAACAGCATAGTCGTAAAGAGCCATCATTTCGATTTCTTCTTTTGCAACTTTCATTCGTTCTTCGATTACTTCATCTGCATCTGTTCCTCGGCCTACGATCCGTGATTTTAATTCCGCTAAATCTGGCGGAGTCAAAAAGATGAATACACCATCGGGCACTTTTTCTTTGACTTGTTTTGCTCCTTGGACTTCAATCTCCAAGAAAACATCTTTTCCTTCATCCAATGTCTTGTTGACATATGACAAAGGAGTTCCATAATAATTCCCGACATATTCTGCGTATTCCAGCATCTCTCCAGCTTCGATCATTGATTCAAACTCTTCTTTGCTTCGGAAGAAATAATCAACGCCTTCGACCTCCCCTTCACGCATTTTACGGGTAGTCATTGAGATCGAATACTGAAAATCATTATCCTCACTCTCAAAAATTGCTTTTCGTACTGTGCCTTTTCCTACACCGGATGGACCAGACAACACGATTAATAATCCACGCTCTGACATGACGACGTCCTTTCAACTAGTCTTTTTGTACTTATCGTTTATTTTGCACTTTTTTTCTGCAACTTTCAAGGTTATCTTTAATTATAGCTAGAAATTGGTAAAAAAGCTACCCTGTACCAAGAGGTCGTAAAAAAGCTGTTCTGCATCAAGTAATAAGAATAGCCGAACATAAACAGCTTCTCATGTTTTTCGTTTGGTTGGGGTTATTATCGCAGATGCAAGCTTTTGAACGCCGTGTATAAGAGGTCGTGAAGAAGCCGATTAGTTTCGAGTATGAAGAAAAATTTTGTGAAAATAGTTTCTCACATTTTTGCATAAATTTGGCTTAATACCGAGAAAATGGTTTTTGAACATCACTTATTCAAAATAAAAAAAGATTGTGACACGAATTTTGTCACAACCTTTAAATGTATTCCTAGAGCAAAGAAGCTAAGCGAAGAAATCCAATTCTGATTATTTATTGTATTTCTTTGTTCAGCATCCTTGCTAAAAGCCCATATTGGACAAAGTATTCACTACACCCATGATCTCATCTTTTCGAGAACGTGCTTTTTCTGTCGGATCTTCTACCTCTTCTGTGTCGATTCGAACAATAAATTTCCGATTCATCGTCACGTAAGCACCGTCGTTGATCAAAATAAACAGTTCGTTCTCATTATAGTCTGCACAGGCATCTTTCCATACGTCAAAGCCGTTTTTTTCAGAAGGGATATCCCGTTTAACCACAGTTTTTCCACTTAATTCGTGGAACGTTACGTCATAGTATTTCATTATCTCTACCTCTTTCGTCATTCAATATTTTGTACTTGTTCTCTGATTTTTTCTAAGATCGTCTTAGACTGGACGACTTGATTTTTAATTTCGATTGCATTTGATTTGGAACCGATCGTGTTGATTTCCCGATTCATTTCTTGGATCAGGAAATCTAATTCCCGACCTACAGGACATTGTGCTTCGATAAGTTCATCTAGTTTTTGTACATGGATCGCCAGACGATCCAGTTCCTCGTGAATATCTCCGCGTTCCAACAAGATGGCTAGCTCCGTCAACAACCGTTGCTCATCGACTTTCGCTCCAAGAAATTCCTCCAGCTTTTTTTGATACCTTATTTGAAATTCCTTTTCATAGATTTCTACAAAACTATCGAGTTTTTTTAGTACTTCTTTGAATTCTTCAGTATTCTTTTTCAACACTAAAGCTAAAGCTTGACCTTCTTTTTCTCGACTCACCTCAATAGAGTCAAGTGCGCTTTTCAATGTATCTAGAGCTAACTGTGCCAATTCTTCCATGCTCTCTTCCGGTTTTTCTTCTACCGTTACGAAGTTTTCGTCCAGCGCGAAGCGTTCCGCCATCCGACTAATTGACACTTGATTTTGACTACCGTATCGTTGTTGAATTCCGTCTGTCAATTGAGTGATAAGTGAATCAATCAATTCCCAGTTGATGACGATCTGTTTTTCGTTTTTGCCAATATAAGCTAGATTCACAAATACTTCGATTCGACCGCGGCTTAACTGCTGTTTAATAAGCTGACGAAAATCGTTTTCAATAAAGTTCAGGATTTTAGGACTTCGTATTTGAACATCTAGAAAACGCTGGTTGACACTTTTTATTTCAATATCTAACTGATACGCTTTTGTTTCGCGGATGGCTTTGCCAAAACCAGTCATACTTTTCATTCGACAGGGTCCTTCCTCATTACATATTTTCTATTGCTTTTTGCAGTTGTTCAAACTCTTCGTTCGTCAATGTCAGGCCTTTCCCCATTTTTTCATGGTCTGGCGCCCAATCTCGAAGATCGAATTTTGGCGGGCGACCATTCCAGCTGACTAGGTTCAGTTCTTTACGCCACCCCTTGTTGTTTTCTGACAATATAGCGATTTCTTCTACGATTTCATATGAAAATTCTTGTGCCATGGTTGTTCCTCCTTGAGATAATATAAATATAGGATCAGTAATGTGTCAACTGGTTGCTTAAGCAATTCATGCTGCAAACGATCCTTGCGTTTTCCTTGTAGCAGAAAATCAAAATAAACAGTTTTCGTGCGCTCATTTTGTATTTTTTGCTGGTATTTTCGATACCTTCGCCATTCTTCAGTACTTAATTGACCAATTTGTGCCAATAAATCATTCGGCATACTTTTTATATCTTGTTGGCAGATCATTTGAATCATCATGTCTACTTGATAGATTTCATTGGGCAATAAAAAATGTTTTTTTGCTAAAAGTTCTAGCATCGCCAATCCGCATGTCTCTGGTACGACCCTGTTCTTATATAAATTACGCAGTTTTTGCCAAAATTTTATGCTTTTGAAAAAAGATAATTCTAACTGAATTTCTTTTGTTAAGTAAGACAAAAATCCTCGCCAGTATGTTCTTGCAGGTTTAACAGAATGAAATGTATACCAGTTCCCATAGTAACAGCCTAATCGTTTTTTCATTTCCAGATAGCCTAATTGTAAATTTAATTGGTTCCTTTGGCCATCAAAAAGCAGAAAGCTGCCTAGTGTCCACAATGTTTGACATTTCCAATGGATAAAAATGTCTGGCATACGAATTTTTTTCGCTGGGCCTGGCCCTTGCACATCTACGACAAATGCCTCTGTTGCTCCTTTGTTAATCGCAATATCAATAGGTATTTTGTTGCGATACCCACCGTCTGCATATTTATTTTTTCCGATCTTTCGATAAGCCATAGCGGGATAAAATGAAGCAGAGGCGAGTATCCAATCTGGTATTTCTTCTGTTTTTGTCTGTTGGATATCAGTCACTACTTCCGCTAGTTCTGGCAGTTTAGTAGACACCGTATATAAACGTATTTTGGGATTATGTTTGAGTAAGGACAAATCTAAATTGTCTTTGACCATCTTTTCCAATGGAGCAGAAGAAACCCCGCCTTCAATTAGTGCTGTTTTCGTCATTTGGCGTCTTTCTCGATAGAAGCGTTCACGAAGGTCTTCAACCGCAGCCATTTCTGGTAACGCAAGCACTTGTCTTGTCGACAGCTTTTTCCATAAATTCACAGCTTTTTTCATATCTCCTTGTAAAATCAATGCGCCGTTCAACGCACCTACCGATGTACCTGTGATAATCTCAAAGTTGATATCATGTTCCTTCAGCGCCTGCCACACACCAATCTGATAAGCACCGTGCGCTCCTCCTCCACCTAAAACAAGTGCTGTATGATAGACCAGCTTTTTATTTAATTGTGTGGTTCCTTGATAGCCGTTTTTATGAAAAATACGCAACCATTCTTCTGATAGAGGAAATTGAAATAAAAAACAACAGTTTTCTTTAATAAAAAAACGAGCGCAAGCTTCCATATACCGAAAAAAATTTTTCCATTCAAAAGTTTCACCTTCAATCAACAGATTATTAAAAATAACATTTCCTCTACTTTTAGCAATAGTAAAATAGACGGTATATTTTTTCGATACTGCTTTAAAAGCACATTGCTTTTTTGCAGAACGCCAAAAAGCGTCTCTACTTTCTTGATGACTTTGAAAAAATGGAAGGGGTTGTTTTGCTTGCTGGATAGGCGAATACAGCGACATTTTCTGTGAAAAGTAAACTTTTTTTATCTCCATCGCTCTCTCCTTTTTCTTCAAGTATACCAGTACGTCATAAAAAGGTCATGAGTCTCGTATTCGACTTTGTAGATTCCATAAGAGAACAATTCATAAAACCTCCTTTAAATAAAAAATACAAAAATCACAAAAATTAATTGAAAATGAGAGTGTTTTCAATGAAAACGTGATTTTGTAATGGAATTTTAAAATAAAAGAAACAAGCTTTTTTAATGCAAATGTTGTAAAATAAAAGAGATTAAGAGGAAATAAGAGGAGGAACATGATGACTGAGTCAGTTTATGTACATATTGATACCACAAGTAATGCTGTTTTAACAAAAGGGCTGACTGCTACTGACTTTGCAAACAGTATCGTGCATTTTCCTCAAAACTTGCTCTTGCTTGATCCATCTGCTTCTGCTGGAGAATATGAATCCCATACAGGGCTGAAAGTAATCCGTGGTACAGAAAATATTCAGCGTTTCTTTTCCTCTTCTCGTAACAGGCGTGGATTCGATGAATTGAAGTGGATCGACTTTACTGATTTAACGATGCTGAAAGAATTGACACCTTTAGAAATTTCAGAATTATTATATTTTGGTCATATGAAAACACATCTTCATTCGCCGTTTTTTTATAAACTACAGAATAATTTTGTATACTTCGATCTTAATGATCAGCTGAATCGGATTTATTATCGCTATTTAGATGAATTTTATAGGATTTTTGCTAGTAAATTAAGTTCGATCTTGTCAGATAAGATCAATGTAAAAAAATCTTTTTTCAAAAAAGAAACACCTGTTGAAAAAATCAGTGTGGAATTATTGAAAGAAATGCGTAATTTGATGCAGGAAGGGATCATTTTTTCTTTTGATCAAGTTGGTTTGATCGATGGTGAATATCGTATCCCAATCTATGTGATTGAAGATTATATTTGGAAATTAAAAGGCACCCGGTATCGAGAAGAGGAAATCATCGCTACTTTAATCTACTCTGTCACCGATCGACACTGGCAATTGGTGGAAGATGCCGATCTTTCTTATCTGCCATTGAAGTAGATCTATTTCTTATCAAAAAATAAAAAGGAAACAAGAAACTAGGACATGATTCTATCTCAAGTTTCTTGCTTCTTTTTTATTTACAGCTCCTGTCGTTTATCTGGCACAAAAATCGAAGGAATCGTTTGTTGGATCCCTAATAAAACGATGATCGTTACAATAGCTGTACTCAACCCGCTGGCACCATTCATTACGAAAGAAAAGAGCCAAGGATTCATCCCCCATAGTGCATACGCTCCCCAGAAAACCACTCCTGCAATAAAATGCCAAAAATATCTGGAAAGTGCGCCAATCAATGCACCAAACACGATTCTTTTTCTAATTTGTTTCGTATTATCGTCTACATAGCCTTTTTGGACATTTGAAGCCATGAGCCCTGCTGCGCCTGCAAAAGTATAGGCAATCGGGTACTCAATCAACACTTGAACGACACTTAAATAATAAACTTGTCCCAACGGAAAATGTAGGATGCCCCAAATGAAACCTGCCAGCATCCCTGCCTTTGTCCCTCTTCTTAACGCAAAAAGAGTCAATGGAATCTGCCCTAATGAAATAGAAAAACTGCTGCCGATCTGGATCGGAATCAACGACAACACCATCGCTAACGCTGCAACAATCGTTCCTTCTACCCAAACTCTATTTTTTCCCATAAAAAAACTTCCTCCTTTGAATAAAAAAGTCACAAAGGAGGAAGCAGCTTTCGAAAATAGTCAAACAGCTGTTTATTCACAATTCCTACGCTCGCATAACCGATACAGGTACGAAGGGTTTAGAAATAGATTCAATCTCAGCCCAATTGGACTCCCCTTTGTGAGTTTATTTATTATTTATTTTTTGTTTCAAACAATGGACTAACTGGTTTGTTTTCATGGATACGTTTGATTGCATCTCCCATTAGTCCGCCAACACTTACTTCATCGATTTTGTCGATTTTACGATCTTCTGGAAGATAGATCGAGTCTGTAACAACTAGACGCTCGATAGCTGAATCTTCTATTCTTTGTAAAGCAGGGCCGGATAATACTGGATGTGTACATGAAGCATACACACTAGTTGCACCAGCTTCTTTCAAAGCATTGGCAGCCAATGTGATCGTACCTGCTGTATCGATCATATCATCGATCAGTACACAAGTTTTGCCTTTGACTTGTCCAATGATATTCATTACTTCTGCAACATTTGCTTTTGGACGGCGTTTGTCTATGATCGCAATCGGAGATTTCAAAAATTCCGCTAATTTACGTGCCCGTGTGACACCACCATGGTCTGGTGAAACAACGACAACATCATCGCCTTTGATTCCTTTTTCTAAGAAATAATTGGCAATAAGTGGCGCACCCATCAAATGATCAACTGGAATATCAAAGAAACCTTGGATTTGGACTGCATGAAGGTCCAAAGTCAGCATTCTTGTTGCACCAGCTTTTTGAATCATGTTTGCTACTAATTTCGCTGTGATTGGTTCCCGTGCACGTGCTTTACGGTCTTGACGCGCATAGCCATAATAAGGCATGACTACGTTGATTGTTTTTGCACTTGCTCGTTTCAGTGCGTCAATCATGATCAGCAACTCCATCAAGTTATCATTGACTGGGCTGCTCGTTGATTGAATAACATAGACATGCGATCCACGAATACTTTCTTCAATATTTACTTGAATTTCTCCATCACTAAATTGAGTAACAGATGATTTTCCTAACTCGACGCCGACTGCTGCTGCAATTTTCTCTGCTAATGGGCGATTGGAATTTAACGCAAAAATTTTTAATCTTGGGTCAAAGTAATGTTTTGACATGGGGACCTCCACTTTCTTTTTCACAACTCTAGAATTCTACCTAATAAATAGTAGTCATATTTTTTAAATAAATCAAGTGATTTTGCAAAAGTCTTAGTTTAGATAAGGGAGTTTTTTTGCATATCCTTCTTTATTGACTTGTCTTGCTCTCGCAATTGCCAGCGCATATTCTGGAATATTGTCTGTAATTGTTGACCCGGCAGCAATCGAACTGTTTTTAGCTACCTCGACAGGTCCGATGATATTCGTGCTAGAACCAATAAAGCTGTGGTCGCCGACAGTCGTATGATGTTTGTTCTTTCCATCATAGTTGACGAAGACAACACCACATCCGACATTGATTTCTTCTCCCAGCGTAGCATCACCAACATAAGTCAAGTGACCGACTTTAGTTCCTTTGCCGATTTGAGCATTTTTCACTTCCACAAAGTTTCCGATATGGACGTTTTCGCCAATTTCAGCTTTTGGTCGTAAATGTGCATAAGGTCCCACATCTGCATGTTTCTTGACATGGCTGCTTTCAATGACTGAGTTTTCAATGACGACGTGATCCTCAATCCTACTGTCTACGATTTTTGAATGTGCCCCGATGACACAATCAGAACCGATGACTGTATTTCCTTGGATTTGTACACCTGCTTCGATCAATGTGTCTGGACCGATTTCTACGCCTGCATCGATGTATGTCGTTGCTGAATCGACAAAGCTTACGCCATTGACCATATGCATCTGGTTAATTCGCTTTCTCATGATCTCATTTGCTTTAGCTAACGCGATCCGATCATTGACTCCCATTGATTCTTCAAAATCATCCGTTTGATAAGCAGCAACTGTATGGCCTTCTTCTTTTAAGATTTCGATGATATCTGTTAGATAGTATTCACCTTGAGCATTGTTTGTTCCAACTTTGCTTAACGCATCGAACAAAGCTTCGTTGTCAAAACAGTAAGTTCCTGTATTGATTTCTTGTACAAGAGCTTCTTCTGGTGTTGCATCTTTTTGTTCCACGATTTTTTCTACGATCCCAATATGGTCACGGATGATTCGTCCATATCCTGTTGGGTTTTCTGCTTGTGCCGTCAAGATCGTTGCACTTGCATTTTTTCCTTGGTGATATTCAAAAAGATTGTTCAGCGTTTCAGTAGTCAATAATGGTGTATCGCCACTGATAACTAACGTTGTTCCTTTTTTTCCTTCCAAGAAAGAAGCAGCTTGCAAAACAGCATGTCCTGTTCCCAATTGTTCTGCTTGTAACGCATATTTACTGCGTTCTCCTAGTTGTGCTTTAACTTGTTCTGCTCCGTGTCCAACGATCGTAATCACTTCATCTGGTTTCGTTTCACTGACCCGATTAATGATATGTTCTACCATAGGTTTACCAGAAACGGGATGTAAAACTTTATATAATTTTGACTTCATGCGGGTACCTTTCCCTGCCGCCAAAATAATTGCATAACGTGCGTCCAACTGCGTCACTCCTAAATATAGTTTGCTGATTTCAGTTTATCCCAGTATACCCATTTTTTCAACAAAACAAGTGATTTTCTTTTATCCCAGCGTTTTCTGGATAAAAAAATAGATAGACCATAACGGGCCTATCGATTTGGTAACCGGTGCTCTCCTGCCAACTCCTCGGTCACAAGTCACACTACTCATAAAACATGAAAAGCTGTTTTTTGAAATCGTTTCTTGTGACTTAGAGTTAAACGGTAGGCTTACAACCTCTTCATTAAACGGTTTTCAATCAGCTGACCTTCGGTATTAGCTCAATAAACGGCAAAATATGAGGAGCAATTTTTCCGTTTATTGAGCTAATACTCAGGACAGGACGCTGATTTCACAACCTCTAGATAAACGGTGTTCAAAAGCCAGTTTCTCGGTATTAAGCCAAATTTATGAAAAAATGTGGAAAGCCATTTTCACAAAATTTTTCTTACTACTCGAAACTAAGCGGCTTTTTCACAACCTCTTATTCTGAAAAATAATTTCCCGGCACAACCGTAATATTTTTCGTTTGAGTATCTACATCTTTGACATAAAGCAGTGACGTATAATCATCGATGGCGCGATGACCGTTGAATTTTGATTCGGCAAATACAGTGATGCCAACAAGTTCTGATTCGAATTCTTCAATCAAGCTCTTCATTCCGTTGACTGTTCCGCCGCCTTTCATGAAATCATCCACTACAAGGACACGTGAACCACGTTTCAAACTTCTCTTAGACAGTTCCATCTTTTCAATTCTTTCAGAAGATCCAGACACATAGTTGACACTTACTGTTGATCCTTCTGTTATTTTTGAGTCCCGGCGTACAATAACGAATGGCGCATTCAGATAATAGGACACAGCTTGGGCAATAGGTACGCCTTTTGTGGCTACAGTCATTACAGCATCGATTTTTTCACCAAGGTATTTAGAAGCAATGATTCTTCCAACTTGACGCAGCAGTTCAGGTTCTCCTAACAAATCAGAGAGATAAACATATCCTCCTGGAAGCAGACGGTCTTGTTCTGATAGACGTTCTGCTAGAGATTCAATATATTTTTTCGCCTCTTCATATGAAATTTCAGGGATGAACAATACACCACCTGCAGCACCTGGGATTGTTTCCAAGGTTCCATACCCTCGTTCTTTAAATGTTTTCTTGATGATTCCCAAATCTTCACTGATAGAAGATTTAGCAGATTCATAGCGTTCGGCAAAGCTTGTTAAGGAAATCAATTCATGCGGGTGATTCAATAAATACTGTGTCATGTCAACTAGACGTTCACTGCGACGTACTTTCACCTATTCCAACTCCTTTTAAGAAATTTTATCGTTTTACATTATATAAGTTTTTCTTCAAAAATTCGAGCATTTTATGAAAAAATAAGAAAATAGTTCGGTATTTATTAAAATAAAAAGAAGCCTATAAAAAATTTTTCGTTTTTATAAGGCTTCTTTTCTTTATAATTTAGTTATTTTTTCTTCTGAAGGCAACCAATATTCGTTTGATGATATTTACAATCAGGAACAAAGCAATAAAGACTAATGTGATTGTTGCTCCTGGAGGTGTATCTAGATAAAACGAGCTAGTTAGTCCTGACAGCATCCCTAGAAATCCTACACAAACACTGATAGCAATCACGACATTGAAGCTTTTGCCTAATCGCATACCGATTGCTGCGGGAAGAACCATGATTGCGGATATCAAAAGTGCACCGGCAATCGGGATCATCACAGCAATAGCCACACCAGTAATCACATTGAACATCATCGACATCAAATGAACGGGTAGCCCATCCACGTGGGCGGTATCTTCATCAAAAGTCAGAACATACATCGGCCGTTTGAATAAAAAGAACAATATACCGATGGCAACGAATAAGATTCCTAAAAAGATGACTTGCTCCCATGTAATGGTCACGATCGAACCAAACAGATAGGATTGGATACTTGTTGCTGAATTCCCTCCGCTCAAATTCATCAATACTAACGCTAACGCCAAACCACCAGCCATTAAAATGGCAATGGAGATTTCTGAATAGGTTCGGTAGATCGTTCGCAGATACTCCAATATCACAGCTGCTAATACAACGACTAGCATGGTCGTAAGTGTAGGATTAAGGTTCAAAAAGAATCCTAACGCTACCCCTGCTAAAGAGACATGAGAAAGCGTATCAGCCATCAGCGATTGTCTTCTGATCACTAAAAACACACCTAGCATCGGGGCGATTCCGGCAATGAAGATAGCGGCAAGAAACGCTCTTCTCATGAATTCATATGAAAGCAACGCCATTGAGAATCCTCCTTTCTCACCAGTCGGATCTGTCTGTCCGCATACTGTTTGATATCTTCATGATCATGGGTGATCATTAGAACTGATTTCCCATGGACATGCGCACTATGCCGGAGAAGACGATAAAATTCATTTCTGGATTCTTCATCCATACCTGTTGTTGGTTCATCAAGAACAAATAAGTCAGGGTCAGTAGCAAAAATACGCGCTAAACTGATTCGCTGCTTTTGTCCGCCAGACAATTCACCTATTCGCCGATTTCGCATATCCCACATCCCTACAGCTTCTAAAGCACGCTGTACATGTTGATGATCTTTTTCAGAGAGACGCTTGAACCAGCGGCCTCTTGGATATCTTCCTGAACGGACTAATTCGATCACCGTACTAGGAAAACCTGCATTGAAAGATGCAACTTGTTGAGGAATATAACCGATACTTAATTTTTTTCCTTCTTGATTTTTCTCAGCAATCTTTATCATTCCTTTTGAAGGTTTCAGTAATCCTAACGATGCTTTCACCAAGGTTGACTTGGCTGCTCCATTTTCTCCAGTTAAAATGACAAATTCACCCGCATCTACATGATAAGAGACATCTTCTAGTACAGGTTCATCATCATAGTAAAAGGTCAAATCAGATATTTCGATATAACGCACCTTACAACCTCCATTCTAAAACTTAATTGATACTTTCTTTTAAAGCTTCCAGATTTTTTTCCATGACAGAAATATAATTTTCGCCTGCTTTGATTTGTTCATTAGTCAAGCTTTCTAAAGGATTCAACACTTCTAGCTTCACTCCTGTTTCATTCGACAATGTCTCAGCTACCTTCGAAGAGGCATTTTCTTCAAAATAAATCACTTTGATGTTGTTTTTCTTCACAAATTCTTTTAGTTCAGCTAAGCGGCTTGGTGTGGGTTCCTGATCTGGTGAAACGCCCGAAATCGCTACTTGTTTTAAGTCGTATTGATTCGCTAAATAAGCAAAAGCAGCATGCTGAGTGACAAATGTGCGGTTTGTTGCATCTTTTAGCTCATCGGAGTATTTTTGATCCAATGCTTCAAGCTTTTTGATATAAGCATCGGCATTCTTCGTAAAAGTTTCCTTTTTATCTGGATATTTTTCGCCTAATTCTTCAGCAATCGTTCTGACTTCTTTTATAGCTAATACCGGATCGAGCCAAACATGTGGATCGTATTCATGTGAATGATCATGCCCTTCTTCTGATTCTTCATGTTCGTCTGCTTCTTGCGATTCTAAACGGTCGATTCCTTTAGCTGCTTCGATCATCAAGGTCTGTTTGCTATCCACTGAATCCTTTAACGAATCCACAAAAAATTCCATGTCTGAACTATTATACACGAAAACATCTGCATCGGAAATTTCTGCTCTTTCTTTTGCACTTGGTTCGAAATCATGCGGCTCCGTTCCAGCAGGGATCAAAAGTTTCACGTTTCCTTCATCCCCTACGATCTCTTTTGTAAAATCATACATCGGATAAAAAGTCGTAACGATCGTCAAATCCTCTTTTTTGTCTGCTTCCTTGTTCGTATTTCCACATGCTGCAAACAGTAAAGCACCTATCATTACCGTAGCTGTCAAAAGATATTTTTTCATTTATATGCTCCTTTCAATGAACAAATCGGAATTTTACGATTTATTAACGTGAACTAATGTATCAAAATAAAAAAACACAGTCAATAGAAATCCATCAATTTCTGATTTAAGCATGTATATTCTTGATTAAATCGTAAAATGGATGAGTTGCTGCTCATATCTAGCCATTTCACTACAATAAAAAACTGAAGAATACCATTTTAGGATTCCTCAGTTTTTCATCACCTATTTTACTTCTTATATTTTATTGCAGGGTTCGTACTAAATAAACTTCCTCACAAAAACCTTTTAACCCATTATATACTCTCTGCGCTCTTGAATAATGTTGACACAAGGCAAAAACGGTTGGTCCGCTTCCACTCATCAATGCAGCATCTGCTCCGTACTTGATCATACGCTCTTTGATTTGATGGATGACTGGATGCCGCTTTCCCGTTATATCTTCTAAACTGTTTCCCATTTTTTTGATCATCTGCTGATAATCTTGCTCTCGGATGGCTTCAGCAAGTCCGTGGATGTCTTGATGTTGGATGGCTTGCGTATCTACTTCTCTAAACACTGTACGTGTAGAGACACTCATTCTTGGTTTGACCAACACAACCCAGCACTGTGGCATAGAAGGTAATACTTGGATTTCTTCCCCTTTGCCACCGACAAATGCCGTACTTCCGTAGACACAGTAAGGAACATCTGTACCGACTTCCAAACCGATTTCTGCCAGTTCTTCTAACGAACAGCCCAGATTCCATAATTGGTTGATCCCTCTTAGAGCAGCTGCACAGTCTGTACTTCCTCCGCCTAATCCAGCTGCTACTGGAATATTCTTCTTAACAAAGATCTTGACACCGGTTTTGATATTGTATTTATTTTTTAGCAATAAAGCAGCTTGATAAACATTGTTCCGTTCATCTACCGGTAAAAATGCTTTATTTGTTTCTACAATGATTTTGTCTTCTGTTATTTCTTCAAAAAATAGATGATCTGCCAAGTCTACGCTCGACATCACCATTTCCAACTCATGATACCCATCTTGCCGTCTATATAATACATCCAGTCCTAAATTTATCTTGGCTGGCGCTTTTTCAATCAATTCCATCCTCTCACCCATTCGAAAAGTCTAAGTCGCAAGTATTCTATCATAGGGAAAAATAAAAGTATAGCTTATGTCTGCCTAGTGGTTGATTTTGTCATCGTTTCAACAGCTTTCACAGAATTTTCTCTTCATAATCCAAACAAGTTCTAGTGATTCTTATAATTCTGTGAGTACTTCTTCTGCCAAACTCGGAACATTTCCTTTTTCTTTTCCTATCAGACTGAGTAGCTGCATGGTAGCAAATCCGAAATTACTTCCTTTCCTATAAGCAAAGTAACGTCCTTCCCAATGATCGACATATTTTAATTTCTTTTCATAAGCAGACTGGAAGGAATAGAAAAAATTACCATAATTATATACGATATGCATGACTTTTTCTTGAAAGAAAGAAAAATCTGTTTCTCCAACATTAGCTAATGGAGCTAAGCCTAGATTGGCTTCCGAGTAGCCCATTTTCTCGTATACAATAAACAGATTGGCTAACAGATAGTCAGCTAATTCCTCAGATTCTTTAGGTAAGACCCGCAACAAATCATATCCCGCCTGCTTCTTCGTCATCGGCTGAGCGGTGATGAAGCCAACGACTTTTTGATCTTTACGGACAATACCGACACCGCTAGATAATACATATGATTTATCAAATCGTCCCACAGAGAAGTATTTTTCTCGTGCACCTTGAAGCCATTTTTGTGAAACTTCATTTACAGCTTGATGTAATTCTTCCGGCAGTTGATCGTACCAAGTAAAATGGTATCCTTCTTTCATCAATCGTTGATATTCAAGTTGCTGACTCAGCCGAGACAAGTCTTCTGTTGCTAGATCAACAATCCCTGCTTCACCTACTTTCGTGAAGTGAAAACCCAATTCATGAAGCATCACTACGTAGCTTTCTGATATCTTATAAAACGCAAGCTGATAGCCTAAACAATCTGCTTGTTTCATAAACTGATTCGTTGCTGCCCGCATCATTTTAGGATTGCCAACTGGATCTCCTAAAACAAAGCATTTGTTTCCTTTGATCTGATAACCAAAAACGACTTGATCTTGGTCGTCTTCTTGGTAATAAAAATAACTGTAACCTGACAAGCGAAGCTGATGGCTTGTAGCTGTGCCTCCGTATGTTTCCAATAAACGGTCAAAACGGTCTTTTTCGTACTCACTGCCAAGCTTCGTAGTATCTTCAGCTAAATATTGATAAAGCGCCACTAAAGCTAGCAATGAGATGCCCAAACCAATAAGCCCTGAGAACCACACATCATCTGAAGGAAACAAAATAAAATGATTTCCTGTTATTCGACCGACTAAAAAGCGTCCGCTGTGATAGCCTGCAATTGCGTAAACGATAAACAAAAAGCCGAACAAGCTAGCATCAAAGATTATAGCTCCCCAAGAATAAACGAATTTTGTTCGATAAAATTCTTTTCTGGATAACCACACAGCTAACAGAATCAAGACATATACCAATATCAACTGCCAAGATAACGTACGTGTGATTGTATTTAAAATACCAAAAGATAGTAAAGCAATCGTAGGCAGAAATGCCTTTTTGACTTTTACTGAAAGTGCTCTAGCAAGGCCGAGTAATAAAAAGCCAACCAATAGATTCACTGTCTGATCTAAAAAATTGAATGAGAACGGCAATAATACTTGAAATAGCCGACTGATTGCAGACAGATTAGTGATTGTTGATAGAAGTACCATCATGATCCCCGCAAAATAGACAGCACTTACGAGCACGATATGCGCAACCTTTTGGAAAAACAGTCGCGGAATGTTATCTAAAAATCGATTGATTTTGACTCCTGTATGTGTGATGAACAATAGAAGTCCCGTCATAAAAGGTAGAACATAATAAAACAACCGATAATATAATAGCCAAACTACTGCTACATCTTGCCGAACAGACAATTGACTCATTCCTAAGATCATCAAAACGTCAAAAGTCCCCATTCCACCTGGGACCATCGTCAGCATTCCTATCAATGTAGCAATCATGAACATAGGATAGATCGAAAGCATCGAAATATCTATTCTCATCAACTTGCCGATGATCAAAAATACCGCAAGGGCTCCCGTCCATTGTCCAAAGGATGCCAGTAGCAGACCAAGCAAGCCTTTTGGATAAAACTCGAAGAACAATGTCTTTCTCTTTAGATAAGCAAAAAAGAAAATGACTGGTGCTAAAAAACTACCGCCGAAAAGCCAGATCCAATAGCTTCGAAAAATACTTTCTGACTGAATAAAAAAGACATCAATAAATGTAAGAAACGACCATACAGACAAACCAGTCAGCATAAATAGTGCGACTTTTGATACAGTGGCTAAAACCATTTTTCTATTTGTCTGCTTTCCATAAAAACTAGCCCGCAGACTTGCTCCTACCACACCACCAAAACCGGCGAGATTGTTGATCGTGTTTGTTACCCACGCAGCAAGAAGAAACTCTTTTCTTTCCATTTTTGGTTTTCCTTGTTTTTCTAAGACTCTGATCGTCACCCAATCATACAACAACATCGGAGTGACACCCAGCAGTCCAGCCAGAATCATGAGCAGGATCGTCATGCGGCTTTGTTGTCCCATCCTTTGCCAAATATCTTGCCAACTCATGCCATTAGCAATATTTGCGACTTGATTTGCCACAAAGACTAACACGGAGCCGAAAAAAATCAGTTTTAAAATCAGACTATGTTCCTTTATCCATTGCAGCATCAAGTATCGTTTATTTTTCACATTTTCCCATTCCTAACTTGTATACTTTTGTGTCATACCCCAATGTTATCTTATTTATTTTAATTTTTCCACTTTAGACCTGTTCTTTGCTTGCGATGATAGAAAAAGAAAGATATCCTAATGCTAAAGGAGAGGATAACATGAAAGTAGGATTTATCGGCACAGGGAATATGGCACAAGCTATTATTGATGGTTTATTAAAAAAAGGAACAGTCTCGAAAGAAGAGGTGTTCGTTTCCAGTGGACATTTTGAAAATGCACAAAAATTTGCTGCTGAAACTGGCGTCCATGCATGCAAAAGTAATCAGGAAGTTGCATCACAATCAGATATCGTTCTTTTAGCCGTGAAACCAAAAATCATTGAAAAAGTATTGGAAGAACTAAGAGAATATAGCCAGAAAGTCTTATTCATTTCTATTGCTTCAGGAAAATCATTAACAGATTTAGAAACAGCGCTTGAAGATCCTCAGGCCTCCATCGTACGTGTGATGCCGAATGTCAATGTCAGCGTAGGAGCAGGCGTTTCTGCGATTTGCAAAAATGAAGCTGCCACGGAGGAACAGCTTCAGCAAGCTACGATGATTTTTGAAGCAATCGGCAGCGTCTATCCTTTAGCAGAATCAGATTTCAGTACATTCATTGGCCTTGCTGGCAGCTCACCCGCATTCGTTTACATGCTGATCGATGCGATGGGACGGACTGGTGTACTGAATGGTTTGTCCAAACAGACAGCCACTGAGATTGCTGCAAAAGCAATTATGGGTTCTTGTCAAAAATTCCTTTCAAGTGATAAAAATCCATGGGAACTTGTAGACCAAGTTTCTTCTCCTGGCGGTACAACTGTTGCAGGTGTAGTTGCCTTAGAAGAAGCAGGATTCATCCCAGCAATCATCAAAGGAATCAATACGACGATCGAGAAAGATCTTGAGATGTTGAATAAAAAATAATGATAGCAATGTTTTTTCGTGCCTTACAAAAAAAGAAGAGCTGTGGCTTTTGCCGCGGCTCTTCTTTTGTATTTTTTATTATTTAGCATAATCAGTTGCACGAGTTTCCCGAATAACGATTACTTTGATGTGTCCAGGATAATCCAGTTCTTCTTCGATTCGTTTACGAATATCACGTACTAAACGAACAGCGTCTAAATCCGAGATTTCTTCTGGCTTGACCATTACCCGAACTTCGCGTCCAGCTTGAACTGCGTAACTTGATTCTACACCGGCGAAGCTGTTCGAAATATTTTCCAGACTTCTTAAACGACGGATGTAGTTTTCTAATGATTCACTTCGCGCACCAGGTCTTGCTGCTGAGAGCGCATCTGCTGCAGCTACAAGGACAGAGATAACAGAAGTAGCTTCCACATCTCCATGATGAGAAGCGATCGCGTTGATTACTACTGGGTTTTCTTTGTACTTGGCAGCTAATTCCGCACCGATCTCAACGTGAGATCCTTCAATCTCATGGTCAAGTGCTTTCCCAATATCATGGAGCAACCCGGCACGTTTTGCTAATTGGATATCTTCGCCAAGCTCTGCTGCTAAGATACCAGCTAATTTTGCAACCTCGACCGAATGCTTCAAGACGTTTTGTCCATAACTAGTTCTGAATCGCAGACGTCCGATGATCTTGATTAGATCTGGATGAAGTGTATGAGCACCGACTTCAAACGCTGCCTCTTCCCCGTATTCGCGAATACGTTCATCCATTTCTTTACGAGATTTCTCGACCATTTCTTCGATACGCGCTGGATGGATTCGTCCATCTTGTATCAGTTTTTCCAAGGTCATCCGTGCGATTTCTCTTCGGATTGGATCGAATCCGGAAAGAACAACTGCTTCCGGTGTATCATCGATGATTAAATCGATACCAGTCAGCGTCTCAAGCGTTCGAATATTACGACCTTCTCGTCCAATGATACGACCTTTCATTTCATCATTCGGAAGGGTAACGACTGAAACAGTCGTTTCTGAAACTTGATCTGCTGCGCAGCGTTGAATCGCTAATGATAATAAGTTTTTCGCTTTGCGATCTGCTTCTTCTTTGGCACGCTGTTCAGATTCTTTTACCATTAGAGTTAACTCATGATTCAGCTCTTCTTCAGTCGATTTCATGATGACATCTCGTGCGTCCTCTTTTGATAAACCAGCAATTTTTTCTAGTTCTTTTTGTTGATCTTCAATCATTTTTTCAACGTCTTTTTCTCGCTCTTCAATTAATTGCTGTTTTGAACTAAGTGCTTCTTCTTTACTTTCAAGTGAGTTCTCGCGTTTTTCTAACGAGTCATCTTTACGATTCAGCGTTTGTTCGCGTTGAATCAAACGATTCTCTTGAGATTTTAATTCTAACTTACTTTCTCTCAGCTCACTTTCAACTTCAGAACGGTATTTCTGATTTTCTTCCTTAGCTTCTAACAATGCTTCTTTTTTTAGAGTTTCTGCTTCTTTTTTTGCACTATCGATGATTCCAGCAGCTGATGATTGTGCACCAGCTATTTCTTTCTCGTGACGTGACTTTGCGACCATAAACCCTAAACCAAGACCGACAATTAAACCGATGATAGCGAGGAGAATGTTGAATACCATAAAATCCACCTCCATACTATCTTTTTCATTTTTATCATCTATACAGCTTCTATGATAAATTATTCTAAACTTGTCAATATGCATCTTCGCATATATGTGTACAAAAAACATGCACAACTTTATTCTAATGTTTGTACCCCGTAGTGTCAACTTTAAATAAACAAAGAAACGGCTTTCTACTTATTCATTAAACGATGGTTTTTAAAATAAATGACACTAGTTTCATATAGGTAAACCTTTAAATTGAGAAACTTTTCTATTAAATTATTCTTTGTAGATGAACAGATATTTTTATTTTATGTACCCACTCGTATAATTAAATAACTCACGATTTCTTTATTCAATAAAAAAACGGCAGGTCAAGGAGAGTACCTACTCTTCAGACCAGCCGTTTTTGTTTATCATGATTTTTATTCTTCTTCTAAAGGCAATTCTTCTTGTCCTTTTTCATCTTCTGGGACAGCGACTTCTTCGCCAATACCATAAGCTGCTCTAACTAGAGCAGAAACTTCTGCCATCATTTCAGGATGATTAGCCATATAGATTTTAGCGTTTTCCCGTCCTTGGCCAATCCGATCTTCTTTATAAGAATACCAAGCACCACTTTTATCAACGATGTCTTTTTCTACTGCCATGTCTAGAAGTTCTCCTTCTTGTGAGATACCTAAGCCATACATGACATCTACTTCAGCGATTTTGAAAGGAGGAGCTACTTTGTTTTTCACGACTTTGATCTTTGTACGATTACCAACAATATCTGTTCCTTGTTTCAATTGTTCTGCACGGCGTACTTCTAAACGGATCGTTGCGTAAAATTTCAATGCGCGTCCTCCAGGAGTGATTTCTGGATTCCCAAACATCACGCCTACTTTTTCACGGATTTGGTTGATGAAAATAGCGATTGTTTTTGTTTTGTTAATCGAACCAGAGAGTTTACGCAATGCTTGAGACATCAAACGTGCTTGTAACCCGACATGTGAGTCGCCCATTTCGCCGTCGATTTCTGCTCGTGGAACTAAAGCGGCAACTGAATCGACTACTACGATGTCTACAGCCCCACTTGATACTAAAGCATCAGCGATCTCTAGACCTTGTTCTCCTGTGTCAGGCTGTGAAAGAAGTAGTTCATCGATATTCACACCTAATTTTTGTGCATATTGCGGATCTAACGCATGCTCAGCATCGATGAAAGCGGCAGTTCCGCCATTTTTTTGTACTTCTGCAATAGCATGTAGCGCCACTGTTGTTTTACCTGAACTTTCAGGTCCGTATACTTCGATAATACGTCCACGGGGATAACCACCGACACCTAAAGCGACATCTAACGCAAGAGAGCCACTTGGAATTGTAGAGATTTGTTGGTCGATTTTTTCGCCCAATTTCATAATAGAGCCTTTCCCATAGCTCTTTTCAATTTTTTTCAGTGCAGCATCTAAGGCTGCTTTACGATCATCTGCCAATACGATAATCCTCCTTATATTTACAAATCAGAGCAACATTTCATTATCCTTATCATATCGTTTTTAGTAATAAAAAGCAAGAAAAAACCGAACAAATATTCGCATTTATCATTTTCTTAAAAGCTGTTTTCTCAAAAGATCAAATCCTTGCATAACCGCATTATATCTGATAGCCGCACGGTCTCTGGCAAAATGATATTTTTCTGAAACCACGCCGTCTTTAGATGAAATAGCGATCCATACTGTTCCTGCAGATTGACCTTCTAACGTGTCCGGTCCAGCCACTCCGGTGAAAGCTACACTGTAATCTGTTCTTGCTATCTCACGTGCTTGAATGGCCATCTGCTCCACACATTCTTTGCTGACTGTTCCATATTCTGCTAATAGCTCCGGATCAATCTCCAGAAAACCAGCTTTTGTTTGGAGCGAGTAGGTAACGAATCCGCCTGGAAATACTTCAGATACACCAGCAATGTCGCCTAATGCGGCTTGGAAGGCGCCGGCTGTCAAACTTTCCGCTGCTGTTACAGTCTGCTTGTTTTCTTTCAGTAGTTCCACTACGACTTTTGCTAGCGAATTATCATCGCCGTATCCATAAAAATATTCCCCTACTCGTTCTTGGATTTTTTCTTCTAATGCTAAAAGAGCTTGATTCCCTGCCTGAACATCATTTGTTTTCACTGTCAGTCGTAATGTCACTTCATTTGGTTTGGCATATGGTGCGATCGTTGGATTGATCTGTGTTTCAATCAGATCTTTTAGCTCAGTGACCAGTCGCGATTCACCAATCCCATAAAAGCGCAAAACTTTAGAAATTAGTTTTTCTTCAGAAGGAAAACGTTCCTCTAGTAAAGGACGTACTTGTTCCACAAACATTGGTTTCAACTCATTAGGCGGACCGGGAAGAAGGATATACGCATGTGTATCTGTTTGATAAAAAGTCCCTAAAGCAAGCCCTGTACGATTTGGTAGAGGAATCCCGCCTTCGATGATCTGGGACTGTTGCAGATTGTTTTTGGTCATTTTTCGATGGGTTGTTTCAAAATATGCCAATAATTTTTTGTATCCTTCCGTATTTTGTATGAGAGACTTACCGAGGTGAGCCGCAGTTGCTTCTTTTGTCAGGTCATCTTCTGTCGGTCCTAATCCGCCACATAAGAGTATGAGTTCACTTCTTGTTTCAGCTAGAGCAATCAACTCTTCTAAACGCTGCTGATTATCTCCTACAACTGTTTGATAATAAACTTCGATACCTAGATCAGCTAGCTGTTCTGACAAGAAAGTGGCATTCGTATTCACGACTTGTCCTAGTAAAAGTTCTGTTCCGACAGCTATTATTTCTGCTTTCATTACTTCCCGCTCCCTTATATAGTATACGCTGTATTTTTATATTTTTTTATTTAAAAAGAGGGCAAGGAGCTGTGACAAAAATCTTGTCACAGCTCCTTGTTCCAAATAAACAGTGTTCTCCTGCCAAAACCTCGGTCATAAGTCACAATATACATAAAACATGAAAAGCTGTTTTTTGAAATTATCCCTTGTGACTCAGAGTTAGACGGCAGGCTCACAACCTCTCCACTAAACGATACTTACATTGATCCTTTGAACACACCGCTGTTTTTGATGAAGTAATCCACACCTGAATAGATAGTAAAGATCAGACAAGCATAAAGCATGATTTGATCTACTGGAATACCGATCAGGCTGAATGGGATATTATTGATAAACAGCAAGATAATAGCAACCATTTGTGTAGCCGTCTTGACTTTTCCCGGCCAAGCTGCAGCCATGACTTCTCCATGTTCGACAAGTAGTAAACGCAAGCCTGTGACGGCTAATTCACGACAGACAATGATCGCTACTACCCAACCAGGGGCCTTTCCTTGGTCAACCAACATGATAAAAGCAGTCATAACTAGCATTTTATCTGCCAACGGGTCCGCAAACTTGCCAAAATTAGTGACAAGGCCTCGCGCACGGGCAATTTTTCCATCTAACCAGTCTGTGATACTAGCTAAAGCAAAAATAACTGCACCTACTAGCTGTGTGACAGCCAGTGTGGTGTCTCCTACGTTAAGTTGTCCCCAATCTAAAGGTAAACCTACAACCAAAATGAAAATCGGGATCATACAAATTCTAAGTACAGTTAATTTATTTGGTAAATTCACACTATCGACTCCTTTCTTCCCTATTCTACGTGACTATCAGCGAAGTTTCCACCGATATTATTTACTTTTCCAAATGAATTTATTCAAAGGAGTATTTTTATTGAAATTGATCTTTTTGAATTAACGAAGAAGGACCGCGACACAGATTTGTCACGATCCTTCTTTTTTATACCTACAAGTAAACAGATGCGTAAACTAATTTATACGATCATTCTGCGTATTGAAGAGTAAGGTTCACATTTTTTGGACTCTGATTGTTTTCCCCTGGATTAACTGGTACGGATTCTCCATTCGCTTTGATCGTTGCATTGCTTGCTGCACCAATCGTGATGGTCGCATTTGTTGCTGTTTCCGGTAACACGGTACTCTGTGTTTCATTTGCTGCCAGTGTCCCTTGATAAACATAGGCATTGTCTACTAGCACACCTAACCATACACGATTGACAGCAGTAAATTCAAGGGTTACAGGCTTGGTAGCGTCTGTGATATTTACTGCGATGGCACTGCCAGAATCTTCTCCTGTAGCTATTGCCATTTTCTTTTCTTCACTTGATTTTGTTGTTGATTCTACTGTAGAAGACTCTTTGGTCTGCGTGCTTTGCTCTGAGGAAGAGGACTCCTCGACTGATCCTTCTACTTTAAGCGAAGAAGCTGTGTCTCCGATTATTGGATCAGCTTGACGATCTTGCCAAGTCATATAGCCCACGACAACGACAATCGCCAAAGCAACCAATCCTAATAAAATGACAGGAAGACTTGTCCAAAAGCGACTTGGATGCGATTCTTCCTGATGCATTGCTTTTCTAGAAGTACTTACTGTTTCAGGCTGCGGACGTTCAGGGACCGATCCTGTCAATTTGCTTTTCCCATCAAAAACATCGACTAAATGGTCTCCATCTTCTCCTACAGCTTCAGCGTATTGCCGAATAAACGCCCGCACGTAAAATTTACCAGGCAATTGGTCAAAATCATCATTGTCGATTGCTTCCAAATAACGTTTTTGAATTTTTGTAATCTGCTGTAATTCATCTAAAGATATTTTTTTATTCAGGCGTGCTTGCCGTAATTTTTCTCCGATGGTTTCAAAAGCCACTCGTTCATCTTCTCCAGTCTGTTTGATTCTCCGAAGCATCTGCTGTTGCAACGAAAGACGTTATGTTTGGGTGCTGTGACAAAAGTCATGTCACAGCTCCTTTTTTCCGAATAAACATTGTTCTCCTGCCAACTCCTCGGTCACAAGTCACAATATCCAATAAATATAAGAAGCTGTTTTTTGAACTTGTTCCTTGTGACTCGGAGTTAAACGGCAGGTTCACGACCTCTTTCTTAAACGGTGTTCAATCAGCTGTTCCTCGGTATTAGCTCAAAAACCGACAAAATATAAGGAGATATTTTTCCGTATGTTTCTCTAATACTCAGGTCAAAACGCTGATTTCACAACCTCTTCCTTAAACGGTGTTCAAAAGCTTGCATCTGCGGTAATAAGTCCAACCAAGTTAAAAACATTAAGAAGCTGTTTTTACTTGGCTGTTCTTATTACTTGATGCAGGGCAGCTTTTTCACAACCTCTTGGTACACGGTGTTCCAGAAGTAGCTTCTTCGGCAATAAGCCGAAATATCACAAAAATTTGAGAAGCAATTTTCGTAAATTCCTTCTTATTTCTTGAAGCTGACCACTTCTGTCACAACCTCTTTGATTACTTCGTTTGATTTTATTTTAATATAAGTTGATTAAAAGAGAGCATGATTTGTTTTATTTTCTCACTAATTTTTCCAACACAACTAAGAATACCATAAAAGCTGATTTTGGAGGAGGTTCCTACTACAAGTCTAAAACGAAATTTAAGACTTTTCCTCATAAAATACTGGTTTATTTTGGTCTCATGTAAAACTCGCTGAAGGCCTCTTCACTTATAAATGCTTCCCCAGCTGCCAGTACGTCTTTCATTTGGATCGAATCGATGATTTCAGGAAGATCAAATAAAGTTCGATCGCCAAATAAACTTTGCGTAAATTGATTGGCAATATATTCGATCGAATTTAATGATTGGAAATATTGTCCAAGCATTTTCTTCTTCAGCAAATCGAGATTTGTTTCTGACACTTCCGGATCATCAGCGAATCCAAGAATGATTTCTTTGACTTTTTCTGCTGCTTTCTCTGGTTCGTCCGTATCTCCGCTGAAGTCCGCAAAGTGAAATTCACGATCCAAGCTGAATTCAAAACCAAAGCTGTCATCGATAATTCCTTGATTGTACATCGCTAGATAGTTTCGAGAAGTATTGCCTAAAATCATTTGGAACAACAGATTGATTGCTGTTTTATAGCGTAACAGTTCTGTTCCTTCTTGCGGCAATGTGTCTAATCCTTTAATACCAAGTACAAATTTATCTCGTGTAATGGCTGCTTCCAATGCACTTTGTTTGATGATTTCTTTTGTGTTTTCAGGGAAATAACGTACAATTTCTTGCTTTGGAGGGAAATTTTTTGCTTCTTGGTTTTCCCGAATAAGTTTCATCAATTTCTCAGGCTCCATCTTACCAACTACAAATAAAACCATATTGCTTGGCTGATAAAACGTCCGATAGCACGTATACAAGTCTTGAGCTGTGATTTTGTCGATACTTTCAACCGTGCCCGCAATATCGATATGCAATGGGTGTGTAGGATACAAGTTATTTAGTATGCCAAAAAACATCCGCCAGTTAGGGTCGTCTTCATACATTTGGATTTCCTGACCGATGATTCCTTTTTCCTTGTTTACAGTTTCTTCTGTGAAGTAAGGTGCTTGTACAAAATCGATCAGAGTCGTCAGATTCTTTTCTACCTGATCCGTCGTAGAAAACAGATAGCTGGTTTTCGTAAAACTTGTGAAAGCATTGGCGGAAGCTCCTTGTTTCCCAAATAATTGAAAGACATCACCATCTTCTTTTTCAAACAACTTATGTTCTAAAAAATGGGCAATTCCATCTGGAACTTTCACCTTTTCTTTTTCACCATAGGGAATAAATTCGTTATCGATCGAACCATAATTCGTACTGAACAAACCATATGTCTTGTGATAGTCATTTTTAGGCAACAAATACACGGTCAAACCGTTTGGCAGTACTTCATGATAAAGTGTTTCATTGATTTGCTCATATTCTGTTTTATTCATTTGCATTTCCTCCTGCTAAAAAGAAGATTGCCTGCAATTCGATTTGCTCAGCCACTTGTTGTATCTCTTTGATTGTCACGCTTTCCATGCGTTTCAACCATTCTTCATCAGATAATTTTGTTTCTGGCAGCCAGCTGTCCAAAAAAGAAGCTTCGATTGCCGCTTGCGGAGAGTCTAGAGAAAGCAGATATTGGTTTCTCAGCATTGCTTTTGTCTGAGACAGTTCCAACTCTGTTATTTCACCATTTCGCAAACTTTCTAATTGCTCGTGAATCAGATGAAGTACTTGATTTCGGTTCTTTTCATCGATACCGGTTTGGACACTCATGAATCCTCGGAACGTATCCACGCTACTAGAGGCATAATAAGCTAGACTTTCTTTCTCTCTGACATTCATGAAAAGTTTAGAGTGAGGAAAACCGCCAAATAAACCGTTAAAGACCATTAGCGCAAAACGTTCTGGTTCATCGTAATACACATTTGTCTGATAAGCTAGGTTCAGCTTTGCTTGAACGATTGGTTCACGTACTTGTCGTTCCTTCACGATATTCACTTGAGGCTGGGTATAAAACAGATCTGGATAAACTGTTTCCCGCGACTCAAATGGTAATTGCCCAACTGCTTCAGCTGCTTTGTCCGGATCAACATCGCCGACAACAAAAATGTCGATTTGATCATTTGCCATCATTTCTTGATAGTAGGACGCTAGCGAACTAGCAGTGATCTTGTCCAGATCTTCGACTACGCCCAACCCTGGGATCTTTTGTTCCGGGCTGTTTTCAAAATAAAGTTCTTGCAAGGCATAGGAAGCAAAAGTTTGTTTATCTTCCTTCAAACTTTCCAAATATAGACGCAGATTGTTCTTTTCCAAGTCAAACGTCAACTGATCAAACTGATGATTTTTAATATTTGGATAAAATAAAACCTCTTTTAAAAAATCTACCGCTTGAGAAAAAAGGTTTGGATCATTGACATATTCACCATTCACAAAACTGATCCCTGCGTTTAGCCAATGTAAATTTCCTTTTTTTCTAACTGATAATCCAAAGCTTGCGCCATAAAGCTCTGCAAGTTGCGCACTTAACTTTGTCTGATCCGGATAATTCAAACTATTTGTTTCCAACATGCTGCTGAGAAGTGAACGTTTCGTGATGACTTCTTGTTGCAGACGCGCAGTAAAACGGATAAAAATCCGGATCGTTTTGTATTGTTTTGTTGGTAAGACATGAAGATTCACGCCTTCTGCCAATTGATACACCATATTTATATGCTCCTTTTCACAGCTGATTGCCCGCTTACTCTTTTAATGGGTCAACCTGCCTTTTTTACTTATTCCTCTGCTTGAAATTTATAAGTTCAGGCAATTCGCCGTTTTTTCTAAATGATGTTACACTTTATAGTATAGCATAGATGTTTTTTATCAAAAGAAACAGACGGCTAAAAGCGTATATTGTTTTTTTATTTTTTATTTTTCGATATACTAAAGACAAATAAAAGAAGGGAGGGTCATTCATGATCAAAGAATTCAAAGAGTTCATCATGCGTGGAGATGTCTTGGATCTTGCTGTCGGCGTTGTTATTGGTAGTGCGTTTACAAGCATCGTAAACCAAGTGGTGCAAGGCTTGATCACACCACTAATAGGTTGGTTTGTCGCAATGATCACAGGTACTTCTGATTTAGAAGGAGCACTTTCAATTCTTGACTGGTCGCCGACAAAAGGCGTCACATTTGCGTTTGGTAACGTTATTAGTGCTATCATTACATTTCTGATCACTGGTTTTGTCTTATTCTTAGTTGTCAAAGCGGCAAACCGTGCGAAGAATTTACGCTCCAAAGAAGAGCAAGTGGAAGTGGAAGAAACTCCTACTGCAGAAGATTATCTTAGTGACATACGCGATCTTCTTGCCAAACAAGTGGCAGAAGACAATACACATCCAGTAGAGCAAACAAATCTTTCCGATACTTCTAAATAATAAAGAATCTAAAAAAAAAGAAAGCCGATTTTCAGTGTCGGCTTTCTTTTTTTAGATTCTTAACTTGCTACTTGTTCCTTTTTCATGTCGATATGTGGAATATCATCTTCCAAATACACATCTGAGATTGCCTTGAATCCAAACGACTCATAAAAAGCTTGTAGGTATTCTTGTGCGCCGATCACGATTGGTTTTTCTGGAAAATTTTTCTGGATCATGTTAATCGTTTCTTGAACAATCTTTCTTCCTAAACCATCTTTACGGTTGTCCTGATGAACAAGGACACGTCCAAAATGGATACTCTCCGCTTCTTCATATACTCGCGTGTAGGCAAGGATCTTCCCATCAGTATCTTGAAAAAACGTATGCCAAGCTTGTCCATCAATGTCATCAACTTCTTGATAAGGACACTGTTGTTCCACAACAAAAACTGCGATTCGTTCTTTGACGATCGCGTAAAACTCTGCTGTTGACAATTCTTCAAATTTCTTTACCTGATATTCCACTAAGCAAACGCCCCCTGCTTTTTTATTCTTAGCATACCGATTCGCACACAAAAAAGCAAACGAACCTTACGAATCTCAGGCTCGTTTGCTTTTTAAACTGCTTCAGTTAAAAATTCGATCTCAACTGTCCGAGTAAGTACATCTGAATAGCTGTAAGATACTCGTTCAAAAGAATTTTCTTCAGGATCCAAATCAACAACGAATACTGAAGGATAGGTTTCTGTTAAAACGCCGCGGCGTTCTGTTTGACGCTTTCTTCCTGTCTGAGCAACCAACATGATTGGGCTGCCGATACGACCTTCTAAATCTTTCTTGATTGAAGCTAAAGTTGTTGGCATACAGTTCACCTCTACTATCAACTATACCACATATTTTTAAAATTTTCAAGTTTACCATAAAAAAAAAAGAAATGCAATAAAAATAAATAAGAAGCTCATTAAGATTTTTCTAAATTATTCCTCATTATAAAATTTCAAGTGTTTTTTTATTTTGAGTTTTACTCTCCCGTAAGCGCTCATTACTTGCTTGTGATCCATTGCTAAACATTCAGCCATGTCTACAAAATCAACGCCTTGCATATAATAATGAAAAATTTTAGCTTCTATTTTTGAAAACTGGATTTCGCAATTTTCGATTGCTTCTTTTAATAAAAGATGCTGAATCGCTAAAGGTTCTTGCAATGTGATCTCTGCTAAAAAGTCTGGTCCTTCTGTCTCTATTTTTTGGTCGATTGAGACTTCATCTTTTTGATCACGACGCTTCAGCGCGTTCTGCTTCCTCAACAGAGAATAGATTTGATTGCTTATAATGCTTTTATAATAACTTCCAAAGCTAACACCTTTGCTTTTTTCGTAAGTTCTCAATGCCTGATATAAAGCGATCCTTGCTTCTTGTTCCCAATCCTCAGAAACATAATTTCTTAAATAATAGGTGTTTTTCAAACGTAGTAAAAGTGGAAAATATTTTTGATACAGGGCAGCAAATGCTTCTTCGTCACCATTACGTGCAGCGCGCAATAACTCCTCAGACATAAAATAATTCCTCCATAAATTCGTTTATGGAGGAATCTTATCATCAATGATTCATCGAACTGATTAGAACGATATGTTATTTATTTTTTCTCATTAAATCGTCCAATTTTTGGGACAATTTTTTTAACTGCTCTTCATTCCATGGAGAATTACGTCGGAAATCAATAAAATGCATATCTTTATTTTCTTGGGCTATTGTTTTTTCCGTTTTTTTTATCGTCTTATATAATTCATAAGCAGAAGTTCGTAATGCTCCTTGGGAAAAGATCATCCACTGTTCTGCTAAATCGCTTGTCGCCACTGTCACTTGTGTCAAACGGTCATTCAGCTGACCAGCGATTCTCTCGATATAACTGTCAGCCGTTTCGTCTTCTTTCGTAAAAACAACATCCAACTGGTATTTCTTATAATTTTGTTGGATGCCCGGAACTAGTTGGGCATCGAAGACAACGATGACTTCCAGTCCTTCATATTTCGCATAATTTGATAAACGATGTAAAAGAGCTTCTCTTGCATCCGCCATTTTGTCCTGCTTTTTAAGCTGGACAAGTTCCGGCCACGAACCAATCATGTTGTAGCCGTCTACAATCAACAGCTGTTTTTTCATGGTCTACTCCCCCTGACGTTGGGAAAAAGCCTGATACATAAGCAAACCAGCAGCAACACTGGCATTTAAGCTCTGGACGTGCCCGGTCATCGGGATCGTCAGCAATTCATCCATTTCTTTTTTCAATCCTGGACTCATTCCTTTGCCTTCATTACCAATGACTAAAGCAATTGATCCTTTGGCATTCCATTTTTGGAAGTTTGTGCCGGTCATATCTGTGCCAAATACCCAAAATCCTGTTTCTTTGAGCTGTTGCACAGCTTGTACCAAATTCGTCACGCGTGCAACGGGGACATGTTCGACTGCCCCAGTGGAAGTCTTTGTTACGATAGGTGTGATTCCAACTGCTCGGTGTTTTGGTATGATCACACCATCGACGCCACTTGCGTCTGCTGTCCGTAAAATCGACCCAAAATTGTGTGGATCTTCGATGCTATCCAAAATCAAAAAGAAGGGGTCTTCTTTTTTCTCTTTTGTTCGTTCAATCAGTTGGTCAAGGGATAAATATTCATAAGGTGTAATCGCAAGAACGACTCCTTGATGCACGCCGTGATCGCTCAAAGTTTCTAATTTTTGTTTAGGAACCCATTTGACTGGCACAGCTTGTTCACGTGCGATTTCTTTCAGTTCTTCTACTTTTTCTCCTCGTGAATCTTCTTGAAGAAAGAGTTTATTCCCTCGCCCTTGTTGTAGCGCTTCTACTGCGGCATGGTGTCCAAAGACGAAATTATCTTCTAATGCTTCTTCATTTTGATCAGAAACTGACTGATTTCGTCCAGTTTGCTTTTTATTTGGATATCTATTTTGTTTTTTGTCTTCAAATCCACGTTTCGATTGATGTTTGTTTGTTCTTTCTTTACCCATTTTTTTCACCAACTTTCTGAATACACCAGCGGATCAATTCTTCCATCCGCTCGGTTTGTTTTGTCAAATGCAGATAGCCCATGAGCGCTTCGAACCCTGTTGCGACCCGATACGTCGTAACATCAGCATTTTTTGCGCTCGTATGGCTTTTAGCATTTCTTCCTCTGCGATAATAAAGTTCTTCTTCTTCTGTCAAAAGATGTTCTTCCAGCATTTGCTGAATCAAAAAGGCTTGTGCATTCGCAGAAACATAATTCGTTGCCGCACGATGCAGCTTATTGGGTTTTGTTTCTCCTTGATCAATCAGGTGGTCACGAACATAGATTTCGTAAATCGCATCTCCAACATAAGCCAAGGCTAAACCGTTCAATTGTGTGTAATCTCTCATGCTTCTCTTCTCCATCGGGTTCCTTGCGGTGTATCTTCTAATAAGATCCCTTTTTCTTTCAACAAATCACGAATTTCGTCGCTTCGGGCAAAATCACGATTGCTTCTTGCTTGATTTCGTTCTTCGATCAATTGTTCAATCTCTTCATCTAATAACTCTTCTGCTGTAAATAAAATACCGAAGATCGAAAGCCATTGCGAGAATAAAGCTTCTCCTTGTGCCAAGACAGCGGCAGAAACTTTCGGCTGGTCTAGATAAGTGTTCAGCCACTTAGCAAGCTCATAGACCACTGTGATCCCATTTGCTGCATTAAAATCATCGTCCATTTCTTCGATGAATCGCTGTTCTAAATTTTCTAACAAAGCGATTTTATCCGCATCATCTGCCAAATTCTCTGAGGCAGTTTCTTGGCGGAATTTCAAATTGTCAAACGTATTCTTCAGTCGTTGTAAATTGGTGGCTGCTTCTTTCATCGTCGTTTCACTGTAGCGGATCGGACGACGGTATTGTGTGGTCGCCATGAAGAAACGCAAGACTTGTGGATCAACGTTTTTGATCATTTCATGTACAGTGATGAAATTCCCTAGAGATTTACTCATTTTTTCATCGTCTTCGCCAATCGTTACATAGCCATTGTGCATCCAGTAATTAGCGAATTTTTTCCCTGTTTTCGCTTCACTTTGTGCGATTTCATTTTCATGATGAGGAAATTCTAAATCTTGCCCGCCACCATGGATATCGATCGTTTCTCCTAAATGTTTTGTTGCCATAACGGAACATTCAATATGCCAACCGGGACGTCCTTTGCCCCATGGTGAATCCCAAGAAATCTCGCCAGGTTTTGCTTGTTTCCATAAAGCGAAATCTAATGGGTCTTCTTTTTGCTGCTGTTCTTCCCCTGTACGCTGACTTGCTCCGACTTCCAGTTCATCGATGGATTGGTCACTTAATTTCCCATAATTTTCAAATTTACGGGTACGGTAATACACATCACCTGAAGATTCATAAGCATAGCCTTTTTCAACCAACACTTGAATAAATGCTAAAATATCTGGCATATGATCCATGACTCTTGGATGCAGTGTAGCAGGCTCGACATTCAACGCTTTCGTATCTTCTTCAAATGCTCGGATGAAACGATCAGCAACTTCTGGTGCTGTAATACCTAATTCGTTTGCTGTACGGATGATTTTATCGTCTACATCCGTGAAATTCGATACGAAATCGACTTTATAGCCTCGATATTCAAAATAGCGTCGAATTGTATCGAAAGCAATGGTGCTACGAGCATTTCCGATATGGATATAATTATACACAGTCGGTCCGCAGACATACATACCGACATGTCCCTTTTGTATAGGGATGAATTCTTCTTTTTTTCTGGTCAATGTATTGTAGATTTTTATCATTCTGATCTCCTCACTTTTTCTCCTTTGATTCGAACGACTTTTGCTGGTACTCCTACCGCTGTAGCGTCGTCTGGAACATCTTTCAACACAACGGCACCTGCACCGATTTTGGCGTTTTTTCCGATCGTTACCGGTCCTAATATCTGCGCATTCGCAGAGAGCATGGCTCCTTGTTTAACAGTTGGATGTCTTTTACCCGTTTCTTTTCCTGTACCGCCTAATGTTACGCCATGGAATAAAATCACATCGTCCTCGATTTCTGCGGTTTCGCCAATGACGATTCCCATTCCATGGTCGATGAACACGCCAGTGCCAATCGTTGCTCCTGGATGGATCTCAACACCAGTTAGGAAACGCCAGAATTGAGCATTGATCTTCGCCAATAAAAAGAGCCGGTGCTGATATAAAAAATGAGAGAAACGATGCCAAAACAAGGCATGAAAACCAGGGTATGTCAAAACGATCTCAGCTGTCGAACGTGCAGCCGGATCGTTTCTCTTTGCTGCATCAATCGCTCGGGTAAACCAACTCATGACTTTCCACTCCTTTCGTAAGAATTTTATGTAGGAAATCATCTTCTTATAAAGAAAAGAAGCGCCTTTTAAATAAGTTTCCTTATCAAAAGACGCTTTCCGCGTGGTTCCACTTTTCTTCATAATCAATGATTATCTCTGACAGCTAACGCCTGTTATACGTTCTTGGCTACTTTGTTTCCTATAAAACAGTTTTTCCTGTTTTCTGTGTTTCGCCAAGACCACTCCCAGAGGCATTTCGGCAACCATTCATTGATACCTTGCACCACCCGGTATCTCTCTTGTAATGATCAGCTGCTTACTTTTTTCTGTTCATCGTGTTTAGTTCAGTACTTGATTTAAATGTGCTAATGATTTTTCACGACCAAGCAATTCGATCGTTTCAGGCAATTCTGGACCATGCATTTGTCCTGATACAGCTACACGGATTGGCATGAAAAGATTTTTTCCTTTTACGCCAGTTTCTTTTTGAACAGCTTTGATGGCAGCTTTGACAGTTGGAGCATCTACTACTTCCATTTGTTCTAGCTGTGCTTTGAATGCGTGGAGAACAGTAGGAACTGTTTCACCAGCAAGTACTTCTTTTGCTGCTTCATTCAATACAGGATGTTCATTGAAAAATAGCGTAGACAGATCAACGATTTCTGCAGCATAGCTCATTTGAGGTTGATACAGGCTAACGATCTTCTTCACCCATTCGATTGTCTTTTCATCTGGGTTTTCTGCTACACGTCCATCAGCGATTAGATAAGGCAGACACATGTCAGTAAATGCATCTAGATCCATTGCTTTGATGTAATGGTTGTTTACCCATTGCAGTTTTTTCGCATCGAAAGCTGCGGGTGATTTACTTAGGCGTTTTGGATCGAACATTTTGATCAATTCTTGGTGTTCGAAGATTTCGTCTTCGCCCACAGGTGACCAGCCCAATAATGCAATAAAGTTGAACATTGCATCTGGTAGATAGCCTAATTCGCGATATTGTTCGATAAATTGCAAGATTGATTCGTCACGTTTGCTTAGTTTTTTACCTGTTTCACTGTTGATGATCAATGTCATATGTCCGAAGGTTGGTGGTGTCCAGCCAAATGCTTCATAGATCATCAGTTGTTTTGGTGTATTGGCAATATGGTCATCTCCACGTAAAACGTGAGTGATTTTCATCAAATGATCATCGACCGCAACAGCAAAATTATAAGTTGGCATACCATCGCGTTTTTGGATGACAAAGTCGCCACCGATATTATCGGATTCGAACGAAATAGCGCCTTTCACCATATCTGTAAATGCGTATTCTGTATTGCGAGGCACACGGAAACGTACAACAGATTCTAGACCTTGTGCTTCTTTTTCTGCTTGTTCTTCAGGTGTCAAGTTCGCACATGTTCCTGCGTAATGAGGCATTTCTCCTCTTGCGCGTTGTGCTTCCCGTTCTGCTTCTAATTCTTCTTCTGTGCAATAGCATTTGTATGCTCGATTGCTAGCAAGCAGCTGATCAATCAGCGGTTGATAGATTTCTTTACGTTCAGATTGACGGTAAGGGCCGTATTCTCCAGGATTTTCAGGAGATTCATCCCAATCCATTCCCAACCAAGCAAGGTTTTCCAACTGGCTTTTTTCGCCATCTTCGATATTACGTTTTTGGTCAGTATCCTCAATACGAATAATAAAGTCTCCATCATTGTGGCGGGCAAACAAATAATTGAATAATGCAGTTCTTGCATTTCCAATATGCAGGTGCCCAGTTGGACTTGGTGCATAGCGTACGCGTACTTTCGTCATTTTCTTCCTCTTCTTTCAAACTAGACTTTGACTAACAGCAAAAATTCCGTCAGTTACGGCTTCTCAAATATCATTTATTTAAAGCCACTCAGCACAAATTTTACCTTTTCTAAGGCAAATAGTAAAGCCAACTGGTTGAATTTCCTTACCAGTTGGCTGAATTTCTTTTTTATTTTGATTGTTTAGCCTTTTTCTCTGTCTCTTTTTTATTGTCGATTCCTCGTCCTGCATGTGCAGGTTTAGCAAAGATCATGCGTCCAGCAGCTGTTTGAAGGGCACTTGTTACAACGACTTCGATACGTTCATTCATGTAATGCTGTCCATCTTCTACGACAACCATCGTGCCGTCATCTAGGTAGGCTACTCCTTGTTGGCGTTCTGTCCCGGCTTTTACTACTAGAACATTCATCGTTTCACCAGGGATGACGACTGGTTTTACGGCATTTGCCAACGCATTGATATTAAGAACAGGTACATTTTGGAATTCAGAAACTTTATTCAAGTTATAGTCATTGGTTACAATGACACCATCTAAAAGCTTAGCCAATTTGATCAATTTGCTGTCTACTTCACTGATATCTTCAAAGTCTCCATCGTACATTTCGACAGATATACCCTCTTCTTTTTGCAAGGCATTTAGGATATCTAATCCGCGACGACCACGCACACGTTTCAAACTATCCCCTGAGTCCGCGATGTATTGTAGTTCGTAAAGAACAAAATTAGGGATCATCAAGGTTCCTTCTAAGAATCCAGTCTTTGTAATATCATAAATCCGACCGTCAATGATCACGCTTGTATCCAAGATTTTATATTTATGGAAATTTTCTCCTGATTTTCGTTCTAACAGTTGACTCTCAACTTGACTAGCTGTTTCTTGCTCGATTTTTTTGCTTCGTGAACCAAAAACTTTCTTCCATTCTTCGATTCGTGTCGTTCCCATTCTCAATCCCAGATAGCCTAAGATGATCATCAGTAAAATCGGCAATACACTATTGACGAATGGAATTTCCATATTGTAAAGAGGGGTCGAGATCACAACACCTAAAGTCAATCCGATGATCGCACCGATCGCACCGAAGAGAAGATAAGTCAAGCTGACCTCACTTAGTTTTTGTTCTACTTGTTTGATAATAGCTGAGATATGTTTGGCCAACAGCAAAGATAATAAAAAGAAAATAAGTGCGCCTAACAGGCTGTTGGTAAATGTATTATTCAGCCATCCGTTTGACTGTTGACCGATTGCCTGCCAAGCTGAGGGTAAAAATGAAATACCCAAGCTTGCGCCGACAATGATCATCAGCAAAGTAATGACACGTTTTTGCATCGTTTCTCCTCCGTTTCGACAATCATTTATTAGTTAGCGGAACACACGCTTCAACGTTTCAGCCAAAGTTGCTACTCCAACTATCTCGATTCCTTTTGGCGCTTCCCAGTTACCTAAGTTGTTTTTAGGTAGGTATACTTTTGTGAAGCCGAGTTTTTGGACTTCTTTGACTCGTTGTTCAATATGACTGACACGTCTGATTTCTCCAGTCAGTCCAATTTCACCGATGAAACATTCCGTTGGCTGTGTTCCTTTTTCTTTATAGCTTGAAGCAATACTGACAGCGATAGCTAAATCAATCGCTGGTTCATTTAATTTTACCCCACCTGCAGCTTTTAAGTAAGCATCTTGATTCTGAAGAAGCAACCCAGCTCTTTTTTCCAGCACTGCCATGATCAGAGATACCCGATTGAAATCAAGACCTGTTGTTGTTCGTTTGGCATTTCCGAACATAGTAGGTGTGACTAATGCTTGGATCTCTACCAAAATTGGACGTGTCCCTTCCATTGCCACAACGATAGCAGAGCCAGTTGCACCGTCTAGGCGTTCTTCTAAGAAAATCTGTGAAGGATTAGCGACTTCTTCCAATCCATGCTCATGCATTTCAAAAATCCCAATCTCATTCGTTGAGCCAAATCGGTTTTTTACTGCTCGCAAAATCCGAAAACTATGATGTTGTTCACCTTCAAAATATAACACCGTATCCACCATATGTTCTAACATTCTTGGGCCGGCGATCGAGCCTTCTTTGGTAACATGACCGACGATAAAAATGGCTATCCCATTTGTTTTAGCGATTTTGAGTAGTTCTGCAGTGGTTTCTCTTACTTGGCTGACACTTCCTGCCACACTTGTGATGTCTGGCTGCGTCATCGTTTGGATGGAATCAATGATAACATAATCAGGGGAGATATGTTCGATGGCACGACTGATTTCGTTCATATCTGTTTCAGCGTATAGATAAAATTCTGTGTTGATACTTCCGAGGCGTTCCGCGCGTAATTTTATCTGCTCTGCGCTTTCTTCGCCGGATACATATAAAACTTTTCCGCCTATGGCTGCTAATTGCTGAGAAACTTGTAACAGCAAAGTGGATTTCCCGATACCTGGATCGCCACCAATCAAGACCATAGACCCTGGCACCACACCTCCGCCTAACACACGGTTCAGTTCTTCTAATTTTGTTTTGATCCGAGGTTCTTTTTTAGGGACGACGTCTGCGATTTTTGTTGGTTTTGCTTTTTCTCCTGTCAAACTTGTCCGAGTTCTGCGGTCCGTTGTATCTTGTTCGATTTCTTCGACCATCGTATTCCATTTTCCGCAATTTGGGCAGCGTCCCAAGAACTTAGGCGACACATACCCGCAATTTTGGCAAACAAATTGTACTTTTGATTTTTTTGCCATTGTACCGCCTCCTTTTATCCTAATCATGAGACATTAAATCAAGCTTAAGTATCTTTAACGTTTTATTTACTGGAAGAACCAAATCCGCCTTGACGTTGAGCAGTCGTTTGATCTTGATCTGCTTTTAAAAACGGCAAAAAGATCCCTTGGCCGATACGCTCGCCTTTTTTGATCACTACATCCTTGAAACCAAAGTTGGTGAATTGGAACATAATATGGCCTTCATTTGCCTCATTATTGTAATAATCACTGTCAATCACACCTACTCCGTTTGTCAACACTAAAAACCGCTTCAACGGATTGCTTGAACGGTTAGCAAGCTGCAAAAATTCATCTTCTCCCATGTAAGCTTTGATTCCAGTAGGCACGAGGGTTGGTTTCAATTGTTTTTCATTTTCTGATACATCTTTTTTCAATCCATCTGCGACTGTTTCCAACCCCTTTTTCCAGCCTGCTTTCCAGATACTTGGAATCACGACCTCTTCTGCTGCTTCAAAATCATAGCCAGCAGCATGATGTGTAGCGCGCTGCGGTAGATTGATATTTTGACCTTTATATTTAGAAATAACTTCAAATCCTCTTTTTCTCACCGGTTTTCCTCCCTAAATAAACTACTCCTATTCTAACATATCCGAGGCTGTAAAAGACTTTCTTTACAAATTCTTCAAGAAATTCTGCTATCTTAAAGTAAACCATTAATTCGTTCTTTTTCCAAACGACTGCAAGTTGTACAAAAAAACTATTTTTTACATGACTTTACTCGTCAAAACAAGTAGAATAGAACGAAATTAATGAGTGGATATTTGATTGAGGTGTCACATGCGTAAAGAAATTAAAAATGCAAAACGAATTATTGTCAAAGTAGGAACAAGTACATTGATTTATCCCAATGGAAATATCAATCTTGCGGCAATCGATCAGTTAGCTTTTGTCCTTTCTGATCTTAGAAATCGGGGAAAGGAAGTGATCTTAGTCTCATCAGGAGCTGTAGGCGTCGGTATGCATAAATTACATTTGTCAGAACGTCCGACTTTGATTCCTGAACAGCAAGCTGCGGCGGCTGTTGGTCAAGCCGAACTGATGAATATCTATAATCAAAGATTCAGTGTATATAATCAACAGACGGCACAGATCCTCGTGACAAGAGACGTGGTAGATTATCCTGAAAGTCGTAAAAATGTGAGGAATACATTGGAACAGCTTTTGATTATGGACACGATCCCTATCGTGAACGAAAACGATACTGTAGCAGTGGATGAATTAGATCATCTGACAAAATTTGGCGATAATGATCAGCTGTCAGCCATCATGGCAAAACTTGTCGCGGCAGACCTTTTGATCGTCCTTTCTGATATCGACGGGTTTTATTCAGATAATCCGACTACAAATCCCGAGGCTCAGATGTATCGCTATATCGATAAAATCGATGAAAAGATTCTGGCACAAGCAGGTGGTGCTGGTAGCACATTTGGAACAGGCGGTATGCAGAGTAAATTAAAAGCCGCTTCTAGGATATTTGAAGCAAACAGCGCAATGATTTTAGCAAATGGAAAAAATCCGGCAATTATTTTTGATATTCTTGCCGGAAAAGAAGTAGGTACTTTATTTAAGGAGGACTTGAAATGACTGACTTGATGCAATTAGGACAACAGGCAAAAGATAGCGCGCAACAACTAGCACTTATGCCTACAAACCGCAAAAATGAGCTACTTGTTCAAATGGCACAAACCATCAAAAAGAATCAACAAGCGATCATTGAAGCAAATCATAAAGACTTAGAAAAAGCAGTCGAAAACAATATCAGTGAAACGATGCAAGACCGCTTGCAGCTGACACCTGAGCGAATCAATGCCATGGCTACAGAGATCGAAAAAATTGCTTCGTTAGACGATCCTATTGGAAAAGTAGATGAGATGTGGACGAACACCGACGGATTGAGAATCGGCAAAAAGCGCGTGCCACTAGGCGTGATCGGCATCATTTACGAATCTCGTCCAAATGTCACGACAGATGCAGCTAGTCTAGCATTCAAATCAGGGAATGCCGTTATCCTTCGCGGTGGCAAAGAAGCATTCTTCTCGAATCAATTATTAGTCCAATTATTGCAGCAAGTACTGGTCAGTGCTGGCGAATCTCCTTATGCCATCCAGTTTGTCGATGATACTTCTCATGAAACTGCAGGACAGTTGATGCGATTGACAGAATACTTAGATGTGCTGATTCCTCGAGGCGGAGCAAAATTAATCCAACGAGTCAAAGAACAGGCAACGGTACCTATCATTGAAACAGGTACAGGAAATAATCACGTATATATCGATAAAGAAGCACAGTTATCTATGGCAGTGAACATCATCGTCAATGCAAAAGCTTCCCGTCCATCTGTCTGTAACGCGGCAGAAACATTGCTGATCCATTCTGAGATCGCACCTTTTTTCTTGCCAGCTATTGAAAAAGAACTGGTAGAACACGGGGTCTCTTTACGTGCGGATGCTCGTGCGTTAGAATATCTAGAGACGGCTGCTTTAGCAGAAGACACAGATTGGGATACTGAATATCTAGATTATATCCTTGCTGTCAAAGTGGTCGATTCTTTGGATGAAGCAATTGCACATATCAATCGGCATAATACTAAACATTCAGAAACGATCGTGACAGATAGTTATGCGGCTAGTCAACGTTTCTTAAATGAAGTGGACGCGGCGGCTGTCTATGTCAATGCCTCCACTCGTTTTACAGACGGATCGGTATTTGGTTTTGGTGCAGAGATCGGTATCTCTACTCAAAAATTGCATGCCCGTGGTCCAATGGGGTTAAATGAATTAACTTCCACAAAATATATCATTTATGGCGATGGACAAATCCGCGAATAATGTTTCGTGTGAAACATTATTCCCGCCTTTTGCCTTTTTTCTGTAAAGGTTCTATCCAACTAGAAAGGTGTCAATATGTTTGAAATTTTAATGATTTTTTTTATTTACCTTATTTCTCTGAATATCGCTGCTTTTCTGGGAGTCGGTATTTTATCCCTTTTCTTTCAATTCAAAAAACGAAGCATAGGGAGTCAACGGGAAAAATGGTCGCAGTATTTTGACAAAATCGGGCCAAAAGGGCTGGTTACACGCTTGCACATTAGTTACATGGTTGCATTATGCTTATTAGCGACAATCAATTACTATTCTTTTTTCGATCATTCAATCGCTTATACGATTACGCTACTGATTGCTGGGATTTTTCACTTATCTTATAAATATCAGCTGAATAAAAACCACTTGAATCGGACTTTCCGCTAAAAAATATCCGTACGATAAGTAGAGTGCCTTGAAGATCGGCAAAAAACTGCCGGACTTTTTAGAGCGTGGGACAAAAGTAAAGAAAAACTTTTGTCCCACGCTCTAAACATGTATAAACGGCGGGAGCAGAAGCAACTCCTTCGGAAATAAGCTGAAATTCACAAAAATTTGAAAAGCAATTTTCGTGAATTTCTTCTTATTTCTTGGAGTTAAACGCTTCTGTCCCAGCCTCTTCCCATATAAACGGCGTTCGCCTACCAGCTGCCTGGTAAATCTGTTTCCTCTTCGTTAAGAAGCGAAAATCCGTCAAATGTTTCGCCATCATAATAACGAAGCAGCTCATCCATGGACAAGTTCATCGTTTTTTCTTTTTCTTCTTCCGCTGATTCAGCCAGTAGCTGTTCCCGATACACCTGATACATACCAGCTATTTTTTGCTGCATCGCTTTTCTAGTTTCGCCTTCCGCATTGATTATTGGCAATTCTTTGATATAGCCACGATAAATCAACCGATCATCTGAAAATTCAATGGGTAATTCAACGAGTGTCAACCCGACTTCCTGAAAATATTCTTCCAGCATCTATTATCCCCCCATTCTTTTTCTTAAATGAATTTTAGCTTACCTACTGAAAATTTTCCAGTTTCATTATTTTGAGAAAAAAAGGGAATGTGACAAAAATCGTGTCACATCCCCTTTTTCCGAATAAATGGTGTTCAATCAGCTGTCCTTCGGTATTAGCTCAAAAAACGGCAAAATATGAGGAACTATTTTTCCGTTTGTTTCTCTAATACTCAGGACAAAACGCTGATTTTACAACCTCCTGATAAACGGTGTTCAAAAGCCAGTTTCTCGGTATTAAGCCAAATTTATGCAAAAATGTGGAAAGCCACTTTCACAAAATTTTTCTTAATACTCGAAACTAAGCGACTTTTTCACAACCTCCTGATAAACGGTGTTCAAAAGCTTGCATCTGCGGTAATAAGCCCAACCAAACGAAAAATATGAGAAGCTATTTTTGTTTGGCTGTTCTTATGACTTGATGCAGGACAGCTTTTTCACAACCTCTGATTTCTTATTCTTCTTCATTTGTAGCAAAATAATTACGGTGATAAATGATACAACATACACTGATAAGAACAATGGCACCTGCAAAATAAAACGCATAGCTTTCACCAATATGTTCACCAATCACACCTGCAATAAATGGTGCTAAAGCTCCACCGAAAAAGCGGACAAAACTATAGCTGGAAGAAGCAACATTTCGTTGCAGACCTGGTATTTCCATAGCAATCGTCGTCAACAGTGTATTGATAATTCCTTGGAAAAATCCTGCTAACACAATGCTGATCGGTACAAGGACTGGCATAGAAGTTCCAGCTCCTAATAACAGCAAACAAATAATGAATAAGACAAATGCAGCTAAAATCGTCCGATAAGTCGTAAACTTCCGCTCAAGAGCCGGTGCAACGAAAATCGAAGCAATAGCCAGAAGCACACCCCAGCCAAAAAATACAAAACCGACTTCTAATTCAGAATAGCCAATCAATAAAAATGGCGCATACGCAAGTAAAGTAAAGAATCCGAAATTATATAACAATGCGATTAGTCCAACTGAACGAAGTTTATGATTGCTTAACGCTTTGACACCTTCCCAAAGGCCTACTTTTCTCTTTGGTTTCTCAGTTTCAGGTAAAAGTACCGCTAGGGCTATAAAACCGCAAAACATCAAAAATGCTACCCCAAAAAATGGATAACGCCATGAACCACTGCCCAAGACCCCACCGACTAGAGGGCCAACAGCCATTCCGCAGCCAAGTGCTGCTTCATACATCATGATTGCTTTTTCTGTGTTACCAACTAAAATACTGACGATCGTTGCTAAAGCAGTAGAGACAAATAAAGCATTCCCGACACCCCAGCCGGCACGTAACCCAATCAGCATTCCGATATTCCCAGATAATCCGCCAAGACCAGCGAATACAACGATGATAAACAATCCTGTCATCAATGTTTTTTTCAAACCGATCCGACTAGATAAGAAACCTGTAAATAGCATCACCACACCAGTGACTAACATATAACTAGTAAATAACAGGGTCGTTTCAGCTGGCGTAGCGTTTAACTGTGCAGCAATCGTTTTTAAGATTGGGTCTACTAGACCCACTCCCATAAAAGCGATCATACAGGTAGCTGCTACAACTAGCGCTGAACTTTTCCCCTTTGTTTCTTCATTTGTTTGTTCTTGTATATCTATTTGATTCTCCAATATTTCCATCCCTTTCTCTCTATTAGCATCATACATGATTTATTTTACATGTCAATATGCACATGTAAAACGTGGAAACTTTACTGTGATATAATAAAGAAAATAAGACGAGAGGTAGGATTTTTATGAATACTTTAGCCTATATATTATTATGCGTGCTTTTATCCAAACCACGTTCTGGGTATGAATTGAAGCAGCTGATCACAATTTTTTGGGAAGCCCATCACAGTCAGATCTATACAACGCTTGCCAAGTTAGACCAGCAGGGTTATGTGACCGTTTTGGACAAAGACGAGCACTCTCAAAAAAAGATCTACCACTTGACTGATGAAGGACGTGCTCTTGTAGAGGAATGGATCAAAGAGGAAACTCCCGCTCCTACGCAAAAAGATGAATTTCTAGCAAAAATCTATGCTTTTTCGACGCTCGATAAAACAACAGCTACTGGACTGCTATTCACTAGAGAACAACAGCTGAACAAAATCATGCAAAAAAATCAAAAAAAATTGAATGACCTCTCGCTAGACAAGAAACAAGAATTTGGACGTTACGTTGTAATCCAGCGCCGAATCATGCTTTGTCAGCAGGAACTCCAATGGTGTCAGCAAGTAAGAGAACAAATGCAGCAGTTTTTTGAGTAAGGGATAAACAGAACCTTTCTAGAAATATCTATTGAAGAGCAAATTATCTTCAATAAAAGAGCAATACAGTTGGAAAAGAAAAAGCGATCCGAACGACAGGCCAAAACCTATCGTTCGGATCACTATTTTTCTAGAACTGCATTCAAGAGACTATGACAAAAAGCATGCCAAGGCCTTTTTTCAAATAACAGTGTTCCATCATTCATTACTTTGAATTGCTTTTAGCACACTTCTTGAAAGCGGGCCAACGATGATCAACTGCAACGGTAAAGCAGCAATCACATTCATTTTCCAAGCATTCATATAAGCAGAGAATAATTGATCAGGTATTCCTTGTTCCATGATCACACCGAATAAAGACATACATGTCACCATTCCTAAAACCATCAAGCATGAAATAGTTAAGATCATTTGGACCTTGCTTTCTGGATTTACTGGTAGTTTAAAGGCAATTTTTTTCGCCAGCACACCGATGATGAAGACATCCAAAATGAAAGCCACCACGAATCCAGGCACTAGACCAATCAACAAACTTGATAAATGAAGATCTTGATGCAGCCATAAATTATACGCGCTCATCCCCAAGACCATCAAAAAACACATCATTGTTGTAAAAATTATTCCTTCTTTTTTATTTGTAGGCAATCTGTACCACTCCTTTAAATTTGTCACGAAAATCATCGTAGCACATTTAAAAATTTCTCGTAAGTACTTTTTTTATTTTCTGCCCTTTTATTTCATAAACTTCATCAGCCGTACGCTCGACAAAGTAAGAATCATGAGAAGTAAACAAAATCGTTCCCGGATATATTTGTATCAGCTTCTCTAAAGCTTCGATCGTTGCCATATCAATAAAATTAGTCGGTTCATCTAACAGCAACACATTACTTGGCTTAGTAAAAAGCAAAGCAATCGTCAGACGGGTCGCTTCTCCCCCACTTAATGTACATAACGGTTTCGTCAGAGTTTCCTGAGCAAACCCTAAGTGATTCAGCAAACTACGGACAAGCGATTCTGAAAACTCTGTTTGTCTCATGACAAAACGAATGATGGATTCTTCAGATGTCATTTGATAACCCTTTTGCTGATATACTTGAAAGCTTACTTTCGGAGAGAGAAGGATTCCTTCTCCTTGTTTGCGGATATGTTCTAATAAGGTTGTCTTACCTGAACCATTTTCACCGACAATCGCGATTTTTTTACCTAAAGAAAACTGAAAATCACCATTTACCAGTAATGTTCTCCCACTTCTTTCCAGTTGGACATTTTGTCCCATGATGGGATAGCGGCTGTGGAGTTCAAGAGATTTTGGTACTGGAAAACGGATTTGTTTCATCTGCTGCGGCTTGGTTGTTTCTCCTATTTTTTGGAGTTTTCTCTCTAACGTTTTCGCATTCTTTTGGATGGCTTTTTGTACACTGTCTTTTTGTTTAGAGGAAGACAACCGATCCGGTCTGATTTGTTGCTTTTTCTTTTTACTGGACACTTTTTCCAACTTTTCCGCTTGTCTTTTCTTTTCTTGGATCGATTTTTCCAATCGTTTTTTCTCTTTCATGATCGACTCTGCTTCTCGTAGCTGAGTCTTTTTCTCCAATTCCTTTTGAGTGAGATAGGCACTATAATTCCCCGAAAACTCTCGGATTTCTCCGTCTTTTACTTCCCAGATTTTCGTTGCCAGCTCATCTAGAAAATAGCGATCATGACTAACAAAAATCAGCGTACCATAATAATAACGAAGCTCTTCAATCAGTCGTTCAATACTTTTTCTATCTAGATGGGTTGTTGGCTCGTCTAGAAGCATCCCTTGTTCATAAGAAGAAAGAAGACGTATCAACTCGATCTTTCGTTCTTCCCCTCCGCTCCATTTCCGCTCTGAAGTTTCTTCCAGTCTTAACTGGAAATGACTGGCTAATTCCAAATTTAGGTCCTTTGCTTCAGCGAGATAGGTTAATTGAGGCAGGTAGTTGAAGGTGATCTCTGTTTGGATTTTCCCATGATCGGGAAAAAGTTCACCGGCTATTAGTTTGAGCAAAGTCGATTTACCGACACCATTTTCTCCTATGATCCCTATACGATCTTGCTGATAGACACGAAGAGAATCAATAGATAGTTCTAGCTGGTTGCCAAAGCTGACTTGTAGATTTGTTATATTTACTGCTAAATTTTCCATATGTTTTACACTCCTATTTCATGTAAAACAACAATTATCGATACTAAAAAAGAGCAGAAAAATCTGTTTGCAAAAAAACTGCATCACATCTTTTCCTACTCTGAACGAAATAACTATGACTAAATCACCAAATCTGTCATAGCTTTCACCTATTCTACTGTCGTTCGAAAAAATGGACATACTCCATCCATGAAATTGTTGTTTATACATGTCTTTTGAATTTATTTAGTTGTTATTCAAAAGTTCGAAACGTAATTTCATCGATGCAGTCATTTTTCCGACCTCCTTTTTTATTAGGTTACCACACACGATTCAAAAAAAGCAATAGCTACTGAATAGTAACTGAAAACCTTTTATTCGAACGTAGTGATCTTTTCTGGTGCTAAACGAACAGACTCGTAACCTTCTTCTACCGCTTTTCCTATTGATAAAATAATAACTGGAACATAACGGTCTTTATCCAAACCAAATGCCTCTGCCAACTGATCTGCTTCGAATCCACCAATTGGATTTGTTTCATAGCCATGATCACGCGCAACTAACATGAATTGCATAGCCGCTAAGCTAGAATCGACTTTGACTACATCGTTCATTTCTTCTCTTGAAAAACTCTTGTAATAAGGAATGATCGCAGCTAATTGTTGATCTCTGACTTCTTTTGGCATCTTCCCTGATTCGTAAGCTTGGTTATAGATTTCTTCGCCATATTCGTAACATTGCATATCGCCAAAAATCATGACCATTGCAGAAGAAGTATCATTTTGTCTCGTATTGAAACGGATCAAAGGACGCAAGATTTCTTTTGCTTCCTCGCTTTCAGCGACCACAAAGCGCCATGGTTGCATATTGACAGAAGAAGGTGCAGTCGTCGCTTCTTTGATCATTTCCAGCATTTCTTCGTGTGAGATTTTGTATGTTTCATCATATACGCGAACGGATCTTCTACCAGTCATAATTGTTGAAAAATCATTTTTTTGTTCCATTATTATTAACCTCTTTCGTTTCTGTTGTTATATTGCAAAGTTGGGTATTCAATTTATCTAAAAGTGTTAGAAATTGTTTCATTTCTACATCGCTGAAAGCCGGGGATAGCACAGAACCTGTATCTTTATGGTCCATTTCACAATGCTCGATTTTCTTCTGGGCTTTTTCTGTTAGCGCTACATACACTTCCCGGTTGTTCTGAGGATTTCTCTGACGCGAAACATAGCCATTTGCTTCCAATACCTTCAGATGACGAGTAACTGCTCCTTGATCAATCTGCAACTTTTCTTGCAAACTGCTTTGTAGCAATGGATTTTCTTCTTTCAGTCTCATCATGATCTCGTATCTAGTAAGACTTATACCGATATTTTCTTCAAAGATCTGGACGATTTTTTGATCGGCTAATTTGATTTGATATAAAAGGTGACTAATCTCTTCTAAAGACATAATTTCCTCCTCTCTAATAATTGACTCGTCAACGATTGACTTGTCAATAATAGAATAAAAAAAGAAAAAAGTCAAAGAATCAGCTGTGTAATAAAAAAAACGCTCTCAATAGAAAAGTATAGAGAAAAGAAATTTTTTGTAGAATGAACGGAAAAAATGATAAAGAAAGCACAACGCTAAAACCAAGATTATTGATTCCTATCAAACTATAGAAGATAGCTCTTCTGCAGTAGAAAATTTTACACCGCCAAAAATTTCCGAAATCGCCTTTTGCAAGAATCCCGTCGAATATTAGAAATTAGATCAGTATGCTTAAACGGTAATAAAAAAGTTATGACAAGATGTTGTCACAACCTTTTTTGAGTAAACGGTGTTCAAAAACTTGCATCTGCGGTAATAAGTTCAACCAAACAAAAAACATGAAAATCTGTTTTTGTTTGGCTGTTCTTACTACTTGATGCAGGGCAGCTTTTTCACAACCTCTGATACACGGTGTTCAATCAGCTGTCCCTCGGTATTAGCTCAAAAAACGGCAAAATATGAAGAACTATTTTTTCGTTTGTTTCTCTAATACTCAGGTCAGGACGCTGATTTCACAAAAATTTGAAAAGCAATTTCGTAAATTCCTTCTTATTTCTTGAAGCTGACCACTTCTGTCACAACCTCTTTTTAATAACCATAAAATCCTATTCCTTCATATCTCCAGCCCATCGGTGTTAGCCAATCTCTTTCCTTAGCACTCAAGGTATAGTGATGGGTACCAGTTTTTTCATTTGGATTAAATAGTCGATAAATTGGCTTGGAACCACCAGAATAAAAACTTAGACCTTCATAACGCCAACCGATTTTTGTTAAAGAGTTGATCTCAGATTGTGCCATTGTGTAATGATGGTCTCCACTGTAAGGATTGTATAAACGGTAGACAGGTTGTCCGCTGTTTGGTGCTTGCCAAGCAATCCCTTCATATTCCCAGCCTACAGTTGGCAGATAATTTTTTTCTCCGGCATTCAATGTATATAAATGTTCTCCTGTATGACGGTTATACAGACGATACATCGGAGAAGTTGAAGTTGGTGCTGTATCATACTGTGTCAGATTATAGGTTTCGATTACATTGTTCAATGTAGAACCATAATTAGGCGCAGTGGCATAACGACCTGTTAGCCAAGCCGTAGCATCTTTGTAAGAGTTCGTATTGCTTTTCCATGCACCGGAATAGTAGTAAACGCCTGGCTGAAAAGAAGTCGTCTTCAATACCGTTACGTTATCTTGCAATGATTCTTTGTACGAAGGATATTTTCTAAAAGCGGCATTCACCGTAATCCATTGCCCATTCACATATTCCGAAGTAGGCATCGTAACAGATTGGCCATTATAGCTTCCTTTAATCCCAAATAGATTGTAATTAGGGGCAGAAGCCAAAGTACTGTTCCCCCAGCCACTTTCAACGATGGCTTGAGCAATCATGACTGATGCATATAAGTCATTGGCACTTGCCAAACTTTGTGCAGTTGAGGCAATACTATCAATGAACGCTTGTTGAGAATTAGCAGATGAGCGAGCATAAAAAGCATAGCCAGTATAGTTTTCGAATTCAGACAAATCTGCTTGATGGGTATGTGTCAATGTTTGCCCATCTGTCAATTGGTTCGTGATTTCTTCTGCATTCTCTGGATTGTTCTGAGCTTCTGCTGATGTACTGTCTTCGGTTTGTGTTTGTTCTGTTGTTTCAGTTGTTGGTTCTTCGGTTGAAATTGTATTTTCTGAGACAGTAGCTGACTGCAAAGTACTCTCTGTATCGTTTTCAATTCCTGTTTCTGAAGAACTCGATGTCTGAGTTGCGACAGTTTCTGTCGATTCTTCAGCTAGCACTGTTGTGTTGGCAACTGCTAGATTTCCTAAAAGAATAACGCTAAATAATAAATTCTTTGCTTTCATCTTTTTTCTCCTTTGAATTATGAAACTTTTCCTAAATAACAGTGTAACTAAAAAAGTAAAAGCAAGTCAATGTCCATATTTAAATAACATTTGTTTCTTTTTGATAAATTTGCTTTTTCTGCATAAAAAGACGTAAATGAAGAATATTCTTCTCCATTCACGCCTTAAATTGATGGTCGTTTGAATAACTATTTAACAAGTAATTCTCTCTGGATATTATCCGTTATGGATTATACTTCCTGTGTCGTCGGACGGATAATCATGTTGCTGACAGACATCCGGTCTGGCGTTTCTATCGCAAATGCTACAGCAGAAGCTATATCTTCAGATGTTAATCCCCATTCTTTTTGCGCTTCATGAAGTTCAAGAGCAGCCTTTTTGTCGCTGATGGTTTGATATAATTCAGTTTGAACAGCTCCTGGAGAGATGATCGTAGATTTGATGTTATTTTGCCGTTGCTCTTGACGTAATCCTTCCATAATTGCACGGACAGCAAATTTTGTTCCGCAATAAACGGCGGAATCAGGATAAACAACATGTCCCGCCACAGAATCAGTTGAAATGATATGCCCAGATTTTTGTTTTTCCATGATTGGAAGTACGGCGGAAATTCCATTTAACACACCCATGATGTTGATATCAAGCATATTTTGCCATTCATCACGGTGACCTTCAACTAATGGAGCGGTTGGCATGATTCCTGCATTATTGTACAATACATCGATTCGACCGAACTTTTCCATCGCTAAATCGATAACTGCTTGGACTTGTGCAAAATCTCTTACATCTGCTGTTTGAATATATAGCTCAGCTTCTGGTAAAGATTCTTTTATTGCTTTTAGGCGATCTTCTCGGCGTGCAGCTATAACTAGTTTAGCCCCTTTTTCTGCTAATAGCTTCGTTGTTGCTTCACCGATTCCGCTTGAAGCGCCCATGATGACAATCACTTTTTCTGATAAATCATTCATTCTATTCTCCTCCTGTTTTGAAAAATCTCTTGCTTATACTCACTATCTCTTATTTCATCTTACTGTTCAAATAATCCGTTCGACAGGTTTGACGATTTTGGCAGGGATTCCTGCAACGATGGTATTGTCTGGGACATCTTTCGTAACAGTTGCATTCGCTGCAACAATGGCATTCTCGCCAATCGTTACGCCTGGCAGAATAGTTGCTCCTGCTCCGATCCAAGCATTTTTCTTGATGTGGATTGGCTTTACTGACAAGCCTCTTCGTTCTTTTGGATCGGTTAGATGGTTCACCGTGATGAGGTTGACACGAGGACCAATCAATACTGAATCTTCTAAACAGATGCCACCTAAGTCAACGAACATCGCTTGACGATTGATAAAGACATTTTTCCCTATACTAATATGTTTGCCGAAATCTGTATAAAAAGGCAGCAGAACAGTCACCGTATCATCTACTTTGTCACTAATGATATTTTCTAGCCGTTTGCGGATATCTGCTGGTTCATGGTACCCAGTATTCAGCGCTGCTAAAGGCTCTTCGTTTTCAGCTTGGATCTGATGGATCACTTCAAAGAGCGGATCCGTTACTCGAATCTCTTTATTGACGATTTGTTTTTCGATGAGGCTTGTCATTTTGCTCCCTCCTTTTATCCTTACTTTATAACGGACGACTTATGATGTCTAATACTTATAAAACATACTTAACTATTCCTTTTAACTATACTTAGTGGTATGCTTTTTAAAAACAGGAGGGAAAAAATGGATATTCGTATACTGACGTATTTTTTAGCAGTAGCTAGAGAAAAAAATATCAGCCGAGCAGCAAAATCTCTGCATATCACGCAACCTACTCTCTCAAAACAACTGAAAGATTTAGAAGAAGAACTTGGTGTGACACTTTTCACTCGAGGCTCCCGAGAGATACAGTTGACGGATTCTGGTCGATATCTTTATTCAAAAGGAAAAGAAATCTTGTCGTTGGTAGAAAAAACGGCGAACAATTTAACAAATGACGCAATCATCTCTGGAGAAATCTACATTGGCGGAGGCGAAACTAAAGCAATCTCTTTCATTTCTGATAGCCTTCATTCGTTGATCAAGGCGCATCCTGATATCCAGTTTCATTTATATAGCGGGAATGCAGATGATATCATAGACAAACTGGATAGCGGATTACTTGATTTTGGACTCGTAATCGAACCGACAAACAAACAAAAATACCAGTCATTTCGACTGCCAGCCCAAGATCGTTGGGGACTTTTGATACATCGGAATCATCCTTTAGCAAAGCAAACCGTCATCCATCCGCAGGAATTGAAAACTGTTCCTTTGATCATTTCCCGGCAAACGTCAGTGGACAGTCAACTAGCTGAATGGCTAGGTTTCAGCATAGATCAGTTATCGATCGTCGGAACATATAACTTATTGTACAATGCTTCTTTGATGGCCGATAACGGGACTTTTGGTGCATTAGCTCTAGATGGGATCATCAATACTTATGGGACGGAAAAAATATTTATCCCACTCGATCCGCCATTACAAGCTTCACTGAATCTCATTTGGAAAAAAGACCAGCCTCTTTCTCCTGCTGCTCGTAAATTTTTAGATGTCCTAACGGAGAAATACAGTTAAGTAGAGTTTTTTTCCTTCGCTTTCAGCTTTTTAACAACGAATAAGATAAGCAAAAGATCCAACGATTAAATAACATAAGTTTCTTAATTTGTTCCTTCCTTTTATTTCTGATAATTCCAGTAAATTACTATAATTATAAAAAAAGAATTGACAAAACATAACTGTCTATATAAAATTGATTACGTTAACAGTAATTCGTTTCATGTGACTAGATCATACTAGGCATGAAAAATCTCTGAGGAACATGGTTTCCCTAGGAGGTTTTTCGTGTCTATTTTTGTTTGGCCGCAATCAACTGGTCTAGCAAACGTGAAAACCAAATCTTCAAAAAGGGTGCGCGCATGAAAATCAAAAAGATCTTTAATCAAAATGCAGTATTGGTAGATGACGGTGGACAGGAAAAAGTAGCTATTGGAAAAGGGATTGGATTTGACAGAAAAAGAAATGATTTGATTTTTGATCGTGATGTCGAACGGATATTTGTCATGGAACCAGAAGGTCAAATCAAGTTGCAAAATTTACTTAATCAGATCGATGAACGCTTTTTATTTGCAGCAGAAACGATCATTGATCATGCGGAAACTGTTTTGATGGAAAAGTTGAATGAACATGTATTGATCGCTTTGACCGACCACATTGCTTTTTCTGCGGAGAACATCAATAACGGTATCGTCATCCGCAACAAACTTTTAAGAGAAATCGAAGTGCTTTACAGTGATGAATTCAGTATTGCTCAATGGGCAGTAGAGTATCTGACAAAAGAGCTTGGGATTCCATATACTTATGACGAAGCAGGATATATCGCAATCCATATTCACAGCGGACGAAGCGGTCGGAACAATAACCATCGCAGTATCCGTGAAGTGACGATTGTATCTGACATCATCCATTTAGTGGAATCAGAATTGGAAACAGATATCCATTCAGAACCATTTTCACTGAATTATTCAAGACTGGTGAATCATTTACGACTGCTTCTACAACGAACCCATGCGCAACAATATGCTGTTTTAGACACGGAAATCGTAGAAATGGTCAAACGAAAATACCCAGAAAGCTATAAGATTTCTAAAAAAATCCGTGTGTTGCTGACCAAAGAATACCAGCTCGCGATCACGAAAGAAGAACTGGGTTACTTGGCCATCCATATCGAGCGTTTAAGAAGCGCAATCGTACAAACAAATGTTAACAATCATGAGGAGGAAAAAAATTGAAAGCATATCTACAACGAATGGGACGTTCCCTTCAACTTCCAGTTGCGGTCTTACCTGCTGCTGCTCTACTAGTAGGGATCGGAAACTGGTGGGCATCTTATAGTAACGACATTGTCGCTCATTTTTTACAAGCTGGCGGTAACGCAGTTTTAGGTCAATTACCTTTGCTGTTTGCCGTTGGGTTAGCACTAGGGATGTCAGTGGACAAATCAGGTGCTGCTGCCTTGGCAGGTTTGGTCGCATTTGAAGTTCCAGTAAATGTTTTAAAAACTGATTCAGTAGCTACTTTATTGAATATCAAACCAGAATCAGTTGATCCATCTTTTGCTCAGATCAGTAACGTATTTATTGGTATTATTGCCGGATTGATTGCGGCAGCTCTTTATAATCGTTTCCACGAAGCAAAATTACCGATGGCTTTATCTTTCTTTAGCGGCAAGCGTCTAGTGCCAATCTTGGCTGCCTTTGTCATGCTGCTGATCAGTGCAGTGCTACTGCTCGTATGGCCTCCGGTTTACTCTGCTTTAGTTTCTTTTGCTAAATTCATTTTGAGTTTAGGCTGGGGTGGTGCAGGTCTTTATGGCTTCTTCAACCGTTTACTGATCCCTACAGGATTGCATCAAGCAATGAACTCCGTGTTCTGGTTTGACGTAGCAGGAATCAATGATATTGGTAAATTTTTGGCTTCTGAAGGAACAAAAGGCGTAACAGGAATGTATCAAGCTGGATTTTTCCCAATCATGATGTTCGGGCTTCCAGCAGGAGCATATGCTATTTACAGAAATGCACGTCCAGAAAACAAAGCAAAAACAGCTTCCTTGATGTTAGCAGCAGCTTTTGCTTCATTCTTTACTGGTGTAACAGAACCACTTGAATTCTCATTTATGTTCGTTGCTTGGCCATTATATGTCTTGCATGCAATTTTCACTGGGATTTCTTTAGCAGTGAGTGCATTCTTCCATTGGACAGCAGGATTTGCCTTTAGTGCCGGATTTGTCGATTACTTCCTATCTTTGAAAAATCCGATTGCGAATCAGCCATTGATGTTGATCGTCCAAGGATTAGTAACAGCAGTGATTTACTACTTTGGCTTTAACTTTGCTATCAAAAAATTCCATCTGATGACTCCTGGCCGCGAGGAAGCAGATCTTTCAGATGACGATACTGCAACGACTAATTCAGACAATAAATATGCGGCACAAGCAAACAAAATCTACGCTGCATTAGGCGGAGCCGACAATGTAACTTCGATCGATAACTGTACTACACGCCTTCGTTTGCAAGTCAAAGATACAGGCCTGATCGATCAAAATAAAATCAAAGCCACTGGCGTACCTGGTATGAAGATCATCGACGGAAAAAATGCGCAAGTCATCGTAGGTACAGAAGTACAATTCGTTGCAGATGAGATGGCAAAACTACATGGTGGTTCTGCAGCACGACCTGCACAAACAAACACCGTGGTTAAAACAGAAACATTTGCCGGTGGAACGATCGAACAAGATATTTACGCTATCGCAAATGGGAAACTGATTCCAATCACTGAAGTTTCAGATGATGTATTCGCGGAAAAAATGATGGGTGACGGCTATGCTGTATTACCAGAAAATGGAGAAATCTTCTCTCCAATCGCTGGTACGATCACAAACATTTTCCCAACGAAACATGCTGTCGGAATCCAAACAGATGCTGGTATCGAAGTCTTGCTTCATATGGGCATCAACACTGTTGACTTAAAAGGTGAACCATTCACTTTATATGTAGAAGAAGGTCAAAAAGTCGCAAGAGGTCAATTGATTGCTTTAGTTGATCTTGCCGCTATTCAATCTGCAGGCAAAAACACGGATATGGTCGTTGTATTCACAAATGGCGACAAAGTCCAAAGCTTAGAAATCGAACCCGCACGTGATGTAAAAGCAAATGATAAAATCGGCTCTGTTTCCAACAAAGCCTGAGCCATCGTCTTCCCCAGACTTTTTTATCGATAAACAAACAGGAGCTGAGACAAAAATCTTGTCTCAGCTCCTGTTTCCGAATAAAAACGGCGTTCTCCTGCCAACTCCGCGGTAATAAGTCCAGCCAAACGAAACATATGAAGAGCTATTTTTTATTTGACTCTTCTTATTACTTGATGCAGAACAGCTTTTTCACAAAATTTTTCTTCATACTCAAAACTAATCGGCTTTTTCACAACCTCTTTATACATTATTCCTGATCCAATATTTCTTTTAATGCTGCTTCAAGAGAAGTTAATGGTTTTCCCAATACTTTTTCTAAATCATCAGAGGAAATAGCTAACTGATCCTTTTTAATATCATGTTGGATCGCTAAAAACATGTCAGCTGCTTCTTGAGGGAATCCGGCTTCTTTTAGATTTTCGACAAACGCTGCATCACTTGCTTCAATAATTTCTAACTTTTTACCTGTCGCACGCTCTAATGCCTTGGCTAATTCTTCATAGTCAGTTAGATTGCCGGATAATTCTAAGATTTCTGGAGAGTCACTTTCTACTAGTACTTTTGCTGCAGCTTCTGCATATTCACGTTTCAATGCCCAACCTGTTTTTCCATTTCCTGCAGCATAAACGAATTGACCAGTTTTTAAAGCCTGCCCAATGATAGGTAATTCATTCTCTACATACCAATTATTCCGTAAAAATGTATGGGAAATACCTGAATCCTTAATCATTTTTTCAGTGAATTGGTGATCTGGCGCTAATACACTGATCGAGTGATCGGCATCTGCAAAACTTGTATAAGCGATATAAGATACCCCAGCTGCTTGTGCTGCCTTCACTACATTCTCATGTTCGGCTTGGCGATTTCCTGGAACGCCAGAGACAAAAAGCAATCGATCTATTCCTTTCAACGCTTCTTTCATTGAGTCTAAATCATCATAATCACCAATACGTATATTAAATCCAGCTTCTTTCAGTGCTTCTCCTTTTTCTTCACTACGTACTAGAACATAGATTTCATTTTGTGGAACCATCTTTTTTAAGAATTCCAGCGCATAACCACCAAAACCTCCAGTTGCTCCTGTTACTAAATAATGCATATTTGCCACTCCCTATTCTTTTTATTTGTTAAGATTTACAGCTGTACATTTATAAATTACACCTTTATCATAAAGAGTGTGGTAAGATAAGTCAAGCAAAAAAAATGAAAGGATGACAACTGATGAAGTATTCTCTGCAATTTAGTGATGCAATCCATGTACTTGCCTATATTGAAATGTTTCAAGATACCCGATCACTTTCTAGTGAGATGATTGCCAGTAGTATCGAAACAAATGCAGCAAATGTACGTAAAATCATGAGTCAGCTCAAAAAATCCGGTTTGATCTTTACAAAAACCGGAAAACCGCAGCCTTCCCTTGCCAAAAGTCCAGATCAGATTTCTTTACTAGATGTCTATCGCAGCATCGAAGGTAATACACAGCTTATCCAAGTCGATCCAAAAACAAATCCAAATTGCGTCGTTGGTGCGAATATCCAAGAAGCTTTAGAAGAAAGCTACGCTCGGCTGCAGAAAAAGGCAGAAGAAGAAATGGCTAAGATCACACTTGATAGTCTGATACATAAAATAGCCGTTTTGGAAAAAGAAAAAAGACCAGAAAACACAGGCCTCGTAGAGAGATTTTTATAATTCTCTCTACTGTGCCTGCATTTTTCTGATCGGAATCGTCTACATAAATTCTTTTATTCTCCGGGGGACAAAAGCCTTGTCATGCCCCTTTTTCCTCTCTAATGCTCAGGTCAAAGCGCTGAAGTCATGACGTCTTGATAAACGGTGTTCAAGTAGCTGACCCTCGGCATTAGTTCTGAAAAATGCAAAATATGGAAAGCTATTTCCCCTTTTTCCTCTCTAATGCTCAGGTCAAAGCGCTACTTTCACGACCTCTATATTATCATGGTTTGTTGACTACCGGTATCCAGATTTCTCCAATGTATTTCCCATCGATAACACCCATTTCGACGACAGCATTCGGTCCCCCAACATAGGCGTAATCTTCTACTTCTCTTAAAACATGTCCAAAGGCCGTATTCGTCAAATCGTTCCTTAGTTCTTCAGGCGACTCCGATGAAGCGCTTACGACGAGATACGTTCCTTTTGGAAATGGGATGATTCGCGTAGTGTTTGGAACATCCTGACTCGTTTGAACACCGACATAGTACATCATTTTCCCGTTATAGGGTTCGTTGACTGTAAAGAAATAATGATTTTCAGCAGCTTGTTTCAATGCATCTATTGTTCCATTACCGATAACTTTTTGCTCAAATGCTTGTTTCTCTGCAGCCAAACCGACAAAATCCGTATTGCTGCTCTTCAATTCCACACCAATACCCGTCACCGTAAAATCTGGTTTTTCTTCGATCCTATACTTTGCCATTTCTCCCACCCTTTCTATTATATTAAGTTCATCTTACATAAAATTAAAGGGAAATGACACGATTACGCTCTTTTTTCTAGGGATATTTTTATTTTTTAACTATTTTTTTGCTTTCACTGCAATCCAAATCTCACTGTAAACATTACTGAAATCCTCTCCCCATTTTGTAAAAGAGATCTCGGGAGCTTCGACTAACTCATAATCTGAAGAAGGAAGCCATTCTGCATAGATTTTCCCCCAAGTATCTTGTAAAGTTTGGGGAAATGGCCCTTTATTAGGAAAAATGGCCCAAGTGTGTTCTTCTATAGCAAGCATTTCTAAATCAGCGTACGAATTTTCTTTTGTCGTAGCAAAGCCAATCATGTGCATCAAACTGCCCTTTTCTTCCAAGCGGTCTCCATCAAATCCATAAGAAACGTTGATTACTTGATTTGGATATAAATCTCCTAACTTATGCATCTCTTCCCTTTGAGTCTCCGTGATCGTCTGCGCTAACTTTTGTATTTCTTGATTGACTCCTTCAAATTTGACAGGAACTTTTTTCGCCACACCTGCCACATAAAACTGTTCTTTCTTTTCGATACGAAATTCCATCGATTTTCCTCCTCTGACATCAATAAAAAATGTCAAGCGTGGAAAAGATTTTTGTATGCCGTATCTGCTGATTTCTGAAGGCAGATATCCTGACCAATCACGAAAAGCTCTTGAAAAACCTTCGACTGTTTCATATCCATATCTAAACGCCGTTTCTGTCACTCTTGATCCATCTAGAAGATCGCGATTAGCCAAAGCCAATCTACGGTTTTTGATATAGTCCATTAGCGACATCCCTGCAATAAACGTAAAGATGCGTTTTAATTGATATTCAGAGATTCCTGTATTTTCGGCTATTATTTTATAGGAAAGTCCTTCTGTCAAATGTTCTTCGATGTAATCGATCAATTGGTTCAGATCTTTAAGCATATTTATCTTCCTCCTTGCTTGCCTTTTTATCATATTATCAAAGAAAGTCAATTACTTGATGAATCAGGAACCAATTTAGTCAGATGTAGAAAATGTTGTATGGATCTAAAGAAAATTCTCAAGCAGCGTTTCGTAACGGATAATTGGTATTATCTGCCTATCTATGTTTTACCTTTAGAAAAATAAATTTTGGGGAAGACACATTCTAAGTAAACAAAGCGGCAAAAATATCTTTTATTCCCTTAGTTAATCCGCTTACTACCTACTGTTCAAAGCAAATTGTTGTTCAAACTGCTGATCAGAACGCTGCTTGGATTTTTCTTTGCGATACATCATACCTCTTTTATCAATTGGAACAATTATTTATTTCTAACAAAATCACTTCATTTTTGTCAGATAAATAAAAAACAAAAAAAGTTCCATCTTTAAAACACGCTATTCTTTTACTTTTTCTCACATTCTCTAAGAAAAGAAAAGGAGAATGAATTTTTGACAATTCGAGCAAAAGTGATTATCAAATATGTAAAATCAGCTACTTTTTTCTTAAACGTTTCTTTATACTAAATATAAATAAGTGTTTCATGAAAGGAGAACTAGATGAATAATTGGCTTGAGTATTTTCCTGAAAACGTTTTGGAACGCGGTTACAGCTATCATCTGCACGGTTTTGTCCGTCATTTGAACTATACAAGCAAGTACTTATCCGCAACAGTTTCTGGCACGGAAGATTATAAGGTAGTGATCACTTGGGATGAAAAGACCAACATGACTTGTGATTGTCTATATGCCATAGAAGGAAAAAAATGCAAACACATGGCTGCTGTCTTATTCGCTTACGAAGAACGTCCAATAAAAAAATCCAACTACTCACTTTCCGAACTCTCGTCCCTTGTTTCCTCCGCTAGTTCCTCTCTTGTACGGGAGCTTTTAACAGAGATTCTTATAGAACATCCGCAATTTATCGAACGCTTCAAAGTTAAGATGCCATTTCATGCAATAAATTATTCAGATAAATTAACAACTATCATCCATAAATACGATCATATTATCAAGAAAAACAAAAACAGGAAAACAGCGAAGTTCATCATGGAGATGCGAAAGTTCATCCAAGAAGCAGTTGAATCGCTTATTCAGCAAAATGCCTATCTTCCCGCATTCGAATTGATCAATGAAGTGATTGCTACTCTCGAAACATTCTATTGGGAGCCTGAGGATGAACGAACCCTTCTTCTGATAGAGGACTGTTATTATTTATGGAAAGAATTATTAGCAGAAGCACCTCATGCAGAAAAAAGGCAAATGTTCTCTTGGTTCGTCTGCCAAGTCGATCATACTGACGCCTCTTATTCAAAACGCTACTCCATAAAAATCCTGAAAGAAGACTTTCGGGAAAAAGAATTTTCTAACCAAAAGAAAAAAATAGATAAAAAACTAAAGAAACGGTAAAGAAAGACGATTTCAATGAAAAATAGCAAGTAAACGATAACAACCATCCTAAATCCACAAGAAATACAGCAGACCCTGCTTTAAAAACACGAATCATGCAAAGGATGAAGTAAAGAAGACTTAACGCGTACCCAATATTAGTCATTTGACTATTAGGTACGCGTTTTGTTTTATAAGTCATGACAAATTTCCTTCGTTGCTGGATAGATTTTCCGGTATTGTTGATAGATTTTACGATACTTTTCTACATTTTGTAAGAGAGGTTCCACTGCATCTGTATATTGGATAAAAAACTGACAACAGCTTTCAGGTGTGTCGAACCACTCTAATCTTTAAAGATAAATATTAAAATAACGATTAATAATATTAACAGTCTTTATTTTTCACCACCAAAAACCTATCTTTGCATATACTAAATAGACGTATATACACAGATAGGTTTGTCTTGTGAAAAATAATGATTATCCTTACCAAAAAATGTTTGTTTTTCTACATGTTCGTATTTATCAAAAAATATGATCCTTATTGAAATTACTGGCTATTTATATTCCAACGACTTCTTGTGTTAATTTTTGTTATCTCATAGTAAATTATGTTTCATTTTCACTTAATTTAGTTGTCACGTGTTCGTCAATTCGTAAAAACGGTAAATATATAAACACACTTGCGGCTATAATTAATATTTGTAAAACAGCTGCTCGCCAGTCTCCGGCTGTTGCTAAAAATCCCGATATAACTGGTGGCGTAGTCCAAGGAATTTGCACTACTACATGATTAATTAATCCCACAGCAGTTGCAAAATATGCTACTGTCAAAGAAAAAATCGGTGCAAGCACAAAGGGAATAATCAGACTGATATTAAATACAATAGGCAATCCAAAAATAATAGGTTCGCTTATATTGAATATAGCGGGAGTTACCGATAATTTAGCAAAGTCCTTATAATCTTTTCTACGACTGAAGATAAATATTGCAATCAATAAAGCAATCGTATTTCCCGATCCACCCATTACCGCAAAGGTATCTTTAAAGGCCATATTGATAATATGTGGAATTTGCTCTTTGTTTGCATAAGCTGCCATATTTTCTTGCATATTCTGAATCAAAAACGGATCTAACAATGAACCTGATATTACTGCTTGATGGATACCAAATCCAAAAAATAGATTAGCAATAGATGTAATTAACAAAAATCCTGGTAAACCAGTTGTAATTTTACTTAATGGCTCTGTAACTATCGTGGTAATTAGCTTATTTATATCCATATTAAACAATTGAATGATTATAAATGACAATAAAGCAAACGAGGTAATCGTAATAATGATTGGGATTAATACATTAAAAGACTTTAAAACAGCGGGAGGAATATTTCCGGATAGCTGAATCTGTAGTTTCTTATTATTAGAAAGTTTAATAAATAATTCTGTAGCCGCTAATCCAACAAATATACCTACAAACATTCCTGAAGCTCCTGTATAGGATATAGGTATCACACCCGTCACTTCAACAGCTTTATCCGCATTTTCAGGAGTAAACATCATCTGCATAGGTGTTAATACAACAAATGTCGAAATAGCAACTAATACCGCTGCAATATGATTTGTATAATTTCTGCTTGCACACATATGATAAGATACTGCTGCTACAACTAATAATGTAGTTATGCTTAATGTACCATTGGCAATTGAAGTACCAATTTGTTGTAACGTGGTCAATGTACTAGTATCGACAATTTCACCCATGAATCCTGTTGGTTCTAAGATCACTGAATTAATAAGTGTCACAAATCCTGCTAACATCATAAATGGCATAAATGTAGCAAACGCATCTCGCAAAGTTCTTAAATGGATCTGATTCCCCAACTTAGTCGCAACTATACCAAATTTTTCAAATACAATGTCCTTCCTGCTACTTTTGCCCATATTTTTTCTCCTTTATGCTTATTGTAATCGATTACTTTTTCCACCCAAATAATACATCACTTATCAAAAAAAGTAAATACTTTTAATTAAATATATATATCTTTTTTTAGTATAAAAAAATAAGCTCTGAAAAAAATAATTTTCCCGAGCTTATTTTTCAACAAAAACAGCTTCAAAAACAAAGTCTTGATATAAATGTCTCGATACCGAATACTCGAAAGGTTTACCAGACGATAGAGCAACAACTTTGTCTATCTCAATCATAAATTCACCTGGATCTATTTTTAATATTTTTGCGTCAAATTCATTCGCAGTATCTCCTTTGATACGTATGTGCGAAGTCTTTATTTCCAGACCCAGTTCATTTGTGATATAAGCATATACAGATTTCTTTAAATGTTTTGGTTCCAAGCCTGGTATGACTGCTAATGGCATGAATGTTTGCTCAATCGAGTATGGTTGACAATCAATAAAACGGCTTCGTACAATATTATATACATAGTCTTTTACACTGATACTTAATTTATCAGCTACTTTTTTCGATGGAAGTTCAATTGAGAAAGTATGGATTTCTGAATCTACGTGTTCTTCACCAACCACGCTAAACAAACCTTCGTTTGGACCAAGAACTCGTGAGTTATCAATTGGTGTTCTGACGACTTCAGTCCCATACCCACTTCTACTTCGCAAAACTCCTTCGGAAACAAGTAAGTCTACGCCTTTCTTTACTGTTAACTTGCTTGTATGATAAATAACTGCCAATTCATCTCCTGTAGGAAGTTTCTCACCAATTTTATACTCTCCATTTACAATTTTTTTCTTTATATCTAAGTAAATTTCCATATACTTCGCAATTTTTTTCAATGGTGACCCTCCAATCAAAAACATATCTTCATCTATACTTTAACATAAATAAACCGATAAAATCCACATCAAAATTATACACACAATAAAAAAGATATATATATTTAAACAAAACTATTTACTTTAAGTTGTAAGCGGTGTTATCATTAAGTGAAAACAGGAGGTAAAAAAATTATGACAACTATGAAAAAGCTAACTTTTCCAGATGATTTTTGGTGGGGTTCCGCTTGGTCAGCTGAGCAAGCAGAAGGAAAAGGGGAAACAGGAAAAGCAGAGACTATCTGGGATCGCTGGTTCAAAGAACAACCTTACCGGTTTTATCAACGAATCGATTCCTCTATTACAACCGATCACATCCATCAATATAAAGAAGATATAGAACTAATGAAAAAAACTGGGCATAACTCCTTTCGCGTTTCTATTTCTTGGGCACGAATGTTTCCAAATGGCGGTACCGGAAAAGTAAATCCCAAAGCCATTTCTTTCTATCGAAAATTATTTTCCGAAATGAATAATAACGGAATCAAAGTATTTGCCAACTTATATCATTTTGACATGCCTGCTACTCTTCAAGATAAAGGAGGATGGGAATCACGTGAAGTAGTTGATGCTTATGTTCATTACGCTGAAACTTGTTTTAAAGAATTTGGTGACTTAGTTTGTCATTGGTTTACCTTCAATGAACCACTTGGGCCTATTTTAGGTACTTATCTTGAAGATTTTCATTATCCAAACCTCATTGACTTTAAACGCGGAGCGCAAGCAGCATTCTTCACTATACTTGCACACGCAAAAGCAATACAAGTATTTAAAGAACTAGCTCTTCCTAGTAAAATAGGCGTTATTCTAAATTTGAGTCCTACTTTTCCTCGTAGTCAAAATCCTGCTGATGTGAAAGCAGCAGAAATCGCTGATTTATTTTATACGCGGAGCTTTTTAGATCCTATGGTTAAAGGGAATTTTTCTAAAAAGCTTATCCTGTTATTACAAGAATATAATCAGCTTCCTGAAGATTATACGAAAGAAGATCTTGTATGTATCTACGAAAATACCGCTCAAATTCTTGGACTAAACTATTACGAGCCACGTCGCGTCAAATCTCGTTCTTCTATGGTGGATACATCTAGTCCATTTTTACCAGAGTGGTTTTTCGAACCACATATCATGCCTGGACGACGAATGAACGAATACCGGGGATGGGAAATTTACGAAAAAGGAATTTATGATTTGTGCATGGATATCAAGAACCATTATGGAAACATCGAAGCATTTATCTCCGAGAACGGAATGGGCGTTGCGGATGAAGAACGTTTCATGGATGATACAGGGCAAATAATTGATGATTATCGGATTGAGTATATCAAAGATCATCTTGCTTACTTATGGAAGGCAATAAATGAAGGATGTAACATTAAGGGGTATCATCTTTGGACATTTATTGATTGCTGGTCATGGATCAACGCCTATAAAAACCGATATGGGCTGGTTTCACTCGACCTTACTACTCAAAAAAGAACAATTAAAAAAAGTGGCGAATTTTACAAGCAATTAAGTGATACAAATGGATTTAGATACGATGTAGACTTGTTAGTTGAATAATATTCTAAAATTCCACTTGAAGTGAACACATTAGAAAACAAGAATAATGAGAAATACCAATAACAAATACTTTTTCTTCATACTTCATTTATACTTGTCAGTATAAGAGACTGTGACAAATGTAGTGATCCTCAGAAGTTAGGTCTGGAAATCTAACTTGAGAAGATTTTTTTAAACTACGTCCAGTCTTTTTTATTTGTTTAAAATTGAAGTTGACAAGTCTTCATTAAAAATTTAGAATATTCACAAGTTTGACGACAATTATGAAAATTTATGTCGTGCTAAAGGAGTTTTGTTATTGGATGAAAAGTTAGATATAAAAACTGCGATCAAAGACACGTTACCTACCGTTTTCGGTTATATCGGTATTGGACTTGCATTTGGTATCGTTGGAAAAGCTGCCGGATTTCATCCACTAGTCGTCACGTTGATGTCCCTGCTGGTCTATGCTGGTTCTGCCCAATTTATCACAGTCAGCATGCTTGCTAGTCACAGCCCATTGCTTTCCATCGTTTTCTCGACCTTTCTAGTCAATTCCCGAATGATTTTGATGAGTATGACGATCGCCCCTTATTTCAAGAAAAATCGGCTGCTTCAAAATCTGCTGATTGGCACATTGCTGACAGATGAAAGTTTCGCACTGGGAATGAATAAATTGAACTATACTGGACAAAAGTTAAACTTTCGTTGGATGAATACAGCTAATTGGATTTCTTATTTGACGTGGGTGGGTTCTTCTCTTGTTGGCGCACTTTTAGGTAATTTTATTACTGATCCGAAAAAGTTTGGTTTGGATTTCGCCATCGTCGCTATGTTTATCGGTTTACTTTATCTTCAAGTCATTTCTGATAGAAACACCTCTAAACGATTACAGTTGATCCTGATTGGTCTCACTTTGATTCTGGTATATGTCGGACTGATTTTTATCCCAAGCAACTTAGTGATCGTAGTTGTGACACTGATCGGATGCGGATTGGGGGTGTGGATCAAACATGCCTTCTTTTGAGTTTACATTGCTGACTATTTTAGGTTGTACTCTAGCGACTTGGCTTTCTAGGGTCCTACCGTTTGTCTTACTGAAAAAATTCGATTTACCGCAACCGTTGCTTGAGTATTTAAGTTTTGTCCCAATCGTCATTATGTCTGCTTTATGGTTCAGCAGTCTATTTACCCAAAACATCGGACATCTGCCGCAGATCAATCTCGAAAATGCTTTGGCTTCAGTTCCTACACTTTTAGCTGCTATTCTTTCAAAAAGCTTATTGGTGATCGTCTTGGCAGGAATTCTTTCCCTTTCATTGATTCGCTTATTATAAATAAAAAAACAAGAGCTTATGGCAAATTACTGTCCTGCGCTCTTGTTTTTTATTTATAAGTAAGAAGAAAATCGGCGTATTCCTGCTTATCCGTTGAACGGACCACTAACAACGACTTTTCCTAACATATGTCCTGTTTCTACGTCTTTGGTTGCTTGTTTCAAGTTCTTCGCATTGATCCCATCTGAATAGACCTTGCTCAATGTACTGCGGATAATCCCTTCGTTTGCTAAAGCAGCAATGTGCGCTAAAGCTTCTCCTTGCGTTTCGATTTCATAGTTATAGTCTGTTTTAGCGAACATATACTCCCAGTCGAAGCTGATAGATTGGTTTTTCCAAACACCTATATCTAACGGCTCTTTGATCCCTACGATCGTTCCCACATGTCCAAAGGGTCGGACAAGGTGCTTGATTTGATCAAAGTAGCGGGTAATATCGAATAATACAGCGACATACTCTACTTGATCGATTCCTAATTCACGAAAACTTTTACTTAAGTCTTGATGATAATCGATTGGATAGTCTACACCTGTTTTTTTCAGCCATTCAAAATTCTTCGGACTTGCAGTCGCGTAGACTTCTAGGCCAGCCCAATGCGCTAGTTGATTCAAAATCGAACCGACGCCCCCGGCTCCGTTGATCACTAAGATTTTTTTCCCGCGATTGGCATTTTCTTCTGGAGTTAGACCAAATTTTTCAAATAACAATTCATAAGCGGTCAATGAGGTCAACGGCAAGGCTGCAGCTTCTTCATCTGAAAGATTTTTTGGTGCAAGAGCGACAATACGTTCGTCAACTAGTTGGTATTCTTGATTGCTTCCTGCTCTTGTTGTTGTACCTGCGTAAAAAACGCGATCGCCGACAGAAAATTTTTGCACTTCGTCACCTACAGCAACAACTTTCCCGACTCCATCAAAACCTAAGATACGTAAAGCATTTCTTATCCCGTTATCTTGGCGAAGTTTCGTATCGACAGGATTAACAGATACTGCGTTGACTTTTACCAGAAGATCCCGTGAACTGGGTACAGGTATCTGTTCTTTTTCATCAATAAAGCTTTTTGGATCATCGATCGGCAACCCTTCATAAAAACCGACTACCTTCATTAATTCCTTTTCTGACATACGAATTCCTCCTTAGCTTCATCAAGTTGGAGCATCCATACAGTTTTCATTTCAATATATATAGTATGCTATTTGTTCCACCTTTTTTATTCATCATAATTATTCTCTTACTTAAAGTAAACTATTTGCACTTTTTTGGTTAAAAAAGAGGTTGCGACAAGACTTTTGTCACAACCTCTTATAAACGGTGTTCTCCTACCAACTCTTCGGTCACAAGTCAAAATATTCATCAAACATGAGAAGCTGTTTTTTGAAATTGCTCCTTGTGACTCAGAGTTAAACGGCAAGCTCACAACCTCTGATATAAACGGTGTTCAATCAACTGACCCTCGGTATTAGCTCAAAAAACGACAAAATATGAAGAGCTATTTTCCCGTTTGTTTCTCTAATACTCAAGTCAAAACGCTGATTTCACAACCTCTTCCTTAAACGGTGTTCAAAAGCTTGCATCTGCGGTAATAAGTCCAACCAATTCAAAAACATTAGGAGTTATTTTTGTTTGGCTGTTCTTATTACTTGATGCAGGACAGCTTTTTCACGACCTCTAATTCACGGTGTTCAAGCAAGAAATCATTGTTCACTGAAAAGCGTTGGATGTTCTTTTTCAAAGGTCTCTAAGATCTCTCGTACTTCATCAGTAGATTTCGTATTCATCAACTGAACTCGCAAGTCATTTGCTCCTGGAAATCCTTTGATATAGATTTTAAAGAAACGATGTAGTCCTGTGATGGAACGCGGGATGATTTCTGAATAATGATCTTGCAGATCTAGTTGCAGACGAAGTAGTCCGATCAGTTCTTTTTCTGTATGTTCCCTCGGATCTTTTTCAAATGCATAAGGATTCTTGAAAATCCCTCGGCCAATCATGATGCCATCAACGCCATATTTCTCGGCCAATTCTTCTCCTGTCTGGCGATCGGGGATATCTCCATTGATCGTGATTAGTGTTTGTGGAGCGATTTGGTCACGTAAAGCAATGATTTTAGGGATGACTTCCCAATGTGCATCTACTTTACTCATCTCTTTACGCGTACGCAAATGGACAGAAAGATTGGCTATATCTTGATGAAGTAGGTGACTGATCCATTCTTCCATCTCAGACATTTCCGTATAGCCGATACGCGTCTTGACGCTGACAGGCAAACCGCCAGCTTTAGCTGCTTCAATCAATTGTGCCGCTACTTCTGGACGAAGGATCAAGCCACTGCCTTTTCCACGTTCTGCTACATTAGGGACTGGGCAGCCCATGTTGATATCGATTCCTTGGAAGCCCATTTCTGCCATAGCACTGCTCATTTCTCTAAAAAATTCTGGCTTGTCTCCCCAAATATGGGCAACCATCGGCTGTTCATCTTCTGTAAATGTTAATCTTCCTCGTACACTGTCTTTTCCATCTGGATGACAGAAACTGTCTGAGTTTGTAAACTCAGTAAAGAAGACATCCGGTGCTGCTGCATGCTTTACGACATGGCGAAATACAACATCTGTTACATCTTCCATTGGTGCTAAAACAAAAAAAGGCTTTGGCAGCTCTTTCCAAAAATTAGTAGTCATTTATTTGTTACTCTCCATTCTATCAAGCAGTGAAGTCGCAATCTTTCTCAAAAACATTGTCATTATACTAGGAAACAAAAAAAGAAGCAAAGTGAACAGCTCAGAAGGTTTGTCTGATTGAACAAAAAGAGGACTGTGACAAAAATCTTCACAGTCCCTTTTCCGGAATAAATGGTGTTCTCCTGCCAACTCCTCGGTCACAAGTCAAAATATTCATCAAACATGAGAAGCTATTTTTGTTTGGCTGTTCTTATTACTTGATGCAGAACAGCTTTTTCACAACCTCTCCACTAAACGGTGTTCAATCAGCTGACCCTCGATATTCGCTCAAAAAACAACAAAATATGAGGAACTATTTTTCCGTTTGTTTCTCTAATACTCAGGTCAAAACGCTGATTTCACAACCTCTTTTCTAACTTCTCAATCCTCTTCCTTTATTGATCAAATACCAAGTAACGGCGTACAAAACAACGATGAATAACACAAGTACGATCATCGATGTTGCTACTGGCACATCGATCGTTCCAAGGAATCCGTAACGGAAACCGGAGATCATATAAACGATCGGATTGACTTTCGAAACAGCTTGCCAAAAGGGCGGTAACATAGAGATGGCATAGAAAACGCCACCTAGATAAGTTAACGGCTGCAAGACAAATGTAGGCACGATCGATACATCATCATAAGACTGAGCAAAAATCCCGTTGAGCAGTCCTGCTAACGAAAACAAGATTGCCGTCATCAATAATGTAATGATGACCATGAACCATGAATACACATGAAGTGGTACAAAGAACAAGGAAATGATCGTTACGAGAGAGCCGACGAGAATACTGCGACCCACACCACCAATCACAAAGCCCCAAATAATCACATGCGTAGGAACAGGTGCTACCAAGATTTCTTCGATATTTTTCTGAAATTTTTGAGAGAAGAAGGACGAAGAAACATTGGCATACGAACTAGTGATAGCAGACATCATAATCAAACCAGGAACGATGAATTCCATATATGAAAAACCACCCATGTCACCGATCCGCCCACCGATCATTTTTCCGAAAATAACAAAATACAAGGATGTCGTGATCACTGGCGGAACCAGTGTTTGGACCCATATACGCAAATAGCGGTTCGTTTCCTTGATAGCTAAACTTTTTAATGCAGTAAAATAAAGATTAAACATTTTTCTCCTCCGTATGATTATTTTCTTCTGTGATTTTCAAGAACAGTTCTTCTAAACGATTCGACTTATTCCTCATAGAAAGAACTTTGATTCCTTGTCTTGTAAGCTGATCGAAGATTCCGTTCACCCCTTGATTTCGTTCAACTTCGACAGCGATTGTCTGCTCATCTTCAAATGTACAAGCATATCCTTCAATCACAGGTTTGGTATCATATGGCGCTAAATCAAAGATAAATGTTTCAAATTGCAGTTTTGACAGAAGCTCTTTCATACTTGTATTCTCGATCAGTTCACCCGATTGGATGATTCCGATGTTGCGACAAAGCATTTCAGCTTCTTCTAGATAATGCGTCGTCAAAATGATCGTTGTACCATTTTCGTTCAATTCTCGTAGAAACTCCCACATCTCGCGTCTCAACTCGATGTCAACTCCTGCTGTTGGTTCATCTAAGATCAGCAAACGTGGTTCATGCATCAGTGCTCTAGCAATCATCAGTCTTCGCTTCATTCCCCCGGAAAGCATACGTGCACGGACATTTCTCTTTTCCCAAAGATTGGACTGCTTCAAATATTTTTCACTGCGTTTCATCGCTTCTTTGCGAGAGACACCGTAGTAACCGGCTTGATTCACGACGATTTGCTGGACCGTTTCAAAAGGGTTAAAATTGAACTCTTGTGGAACCAATCCAATCTGTTGCTTTGCTCGAACTAGATCCTTGTCCAGATCATAACCGAAGACATTCACTTTTCCAGATGTTTTATTGACTAAAGAAGTAATGATCCCGATCGTTGTAGACTTCCCAGCTCCATTTGGCCCTAATAGCGCATAGAAATCTCCTTCTTTCACCGAAAGATCGATTCCCCGCAATGCTTCGACCCCACTTCCATAGATCTTTTTCAAATTATTTATTTCAAGCGCATTTGCCATTTATTTCCTATCTCCTTATAGACATGATTCTTAATTGTATCATGGAATACAGCAGATGAAAAAACAACTTGGCTTCCACACAAAAACACACCTGCTCACAAAGAGGAGATGTGTTTTCTAGTTCATGATCATCTTCGATAGAATAACTATCTAAACAACTCTGGAACTTTTAAAATCATAAAAGTACCGACAGCAACTACTACGATGACATATAGAAGATCCTTATAACTGAGGTTCTTGTCTTTTTTATTCATGTTAAGCTTTCCTCCGTCCTTTTATCGAAAGCTTTTTTCTTTTATTTTAACCGAAATAAATAAAATGGAAATAGTTATTTTCAATTTCTGTTTTCGCTGTTTGTTTTACGGAGAACTTTGCCATGGAACGTGCGTCTCGTCGCTGATGCTAAGTTTTTTCGATAAAAGCTGCTAGAAGGAAGACAGCGTGGTTTATTTTGTATCGTCTTTTGCTAAATCTTCCAAGATCATCTGGACAGCAGACTCGTTCCCATTGAATTCTGCCACTTTTTTTGGCATCAATGTACTTCTTTTGATAATCGTCTTTTTGGACCCACGCATCATGCTTCGTTTGATAAAGTTAATCAAACGGATACCACTGCCGCTGTTCATCGAACAACAAACTTTCTTTTTGGGCCTGTTCAACTATGGATTCAGGATAATTCAAAACTTTCAGCAAGGCAATCGCATTTCGGGTCCTTGAAGGTCCTTCTTTTAATTTGAAATCAAAACTGATTCCTTTTCCTTCTGTTACTTGTTCTTCAAAGTGGACATTCTCACAATAATTCTTTAAAATCTCTGTCAATTCGATATCATGTGTGGCGACAAATGCTAAAGATGGATACTCCGCAAGCCACCGAACGACTGAAGCGGAAGAAGCAATCCGTTCGATCGTATTTGTTCCTTTTAAAATCTCATCTACGAAGCAGTAGCAGCGTTCTTTGGAAGCCACTTGGTCCAGCAAACGTTTGATCGATTTGATTTCTGAAACAAAATAACTGTCGCCTTCAAATAAATCATCTTCGATTGCCATGGAAGTCAACACATGTCCAGGTTGCAGGGTAAACTGTTCTGCAATCGCTGTTTGGATCGTCTGTGCTAGAATACAGCTGATGGCTATACTTTTGACATACGTAGATTTTCCTGATGCATTGGAACCCGTGACTAATGTATTCTTCTGCCAGTTGACTGGATTCACTACCGCTTCTTTTAACAATGGATGATAGATATCTTTCGCTGTCACACCGCCCTCAGTAAACTCTGGTCGGCAAGTGATCGGCATATAAGTACGGTAATTCAATATTGCAGCGGCTACTTCTAATTCTCCCAGCAATTCCCACAGCTTAATGGCTTCAGTTGAATGCTTTTCTAATTTAGTGAGAACGAAATGATAGGAGATAAATGGCAGCATGAACATGATGTTGACATATTCAAAAATCAACTCTGCTTCACTCCCGCTCTTCATGCGAAATGAAAAACCTAATTTAGGGATGTCTCTTAATGGTTTAGTCTGCTGTTTCAGCTCTTCTTGAAGTGGTGTCGTCATTTTTGCTAACTGATTGGCGGCTGAAATCGTTGAAACCAAATAACTCATGCTATTCAGCTCTGTTTCTAGTGTTTGTTTCTTCACTAGATAATAGACCGTATTGAATACTAACCCACCGATTGCTAGATAGATTCCTAGTACTTGCCCTAAAAGAAGCAAACCTACACCCACCAGCGGAAGCAAGCCAAGAAAAATAAATAAACCTACGCGTCCAATCTTTTTACTTTTTCCATCCGCTAGATATTGTTTTGCAAAATTATGATCTTTTTTTCCTAAACGAGCGAATTGATATTGGATTCTTTCTCTCAGTTGAGGATTTTCCTGATAAAAAGCAATTAGTTTTTCTAACTGATAATCTTCTCCAAAATCAAAGCTACGTAAACGCTGATACAACGCTTCTGAACCTACACTAGAATAGGTACTGTTGATCCCTTCAAATACTTCGAACATATCCAAGTCATACCAAGTAAGATCGTCGATTTCACTATCCCATGAACGGAATTTTTTCTCCGTGAGCCACGCATCCTTCAAACTTTCTTCTTTATCAAATCTCGGTTGATAAGGAATTTTTCCCCAATTACTACGAACTGTTTCCTTTACTTTCAAACGTGAAAAAATGTCTAAAACAACTAATAAAATAACAACTGCAATAATAATTAAAACGATAAATTCTCTTTGGCCCATATCCCTCTCCGTTCCTTGATTTGTTAGTTTTAGTATAGCACTGTTGCGCTATTTGAAAAGGGGGTACAAAAATAACTATCTTCGTTACCTAATTCGTATCAATCACACCAAAATAAAAACACCTTCCAAAAAAGAAGATGTCTTTAAAACGAGATACAATTTTTTGTCATTCACTTCAGGTAAATTAGAGCCAATTAAACCCTCCGTAACTTGACGGAGATGGAGAAGATGCCCCCGTCTAATCTAGCGGTCATCTCTCCTCCCATTCCTTCCACCAATTTTTTTGACAGGTAAAGCCCGATTCCGCTAGATTCCGTATTTGTGCGGCTGGTATTTTCGGTATAAAAACGCTGGAAGACTTTTTCAACAGAGGTTTGCGCTCCTGGTTTGATAGGATTGGCCACTGTTAATCGAATGAATGGATCCTCTTTTGAAAATGTCACCTTTGCTTGTCCATCTGCATAACGCAATAAATTCTGTATGATATTTTGCAGCACTCGCAGCAACATGAGCGGATCTGCTAATACAGTTGTATTTATCGAGTGTTCAGCGAACGCTACCTCGATATTTTTCTCAGAAAATTGTTCATAAAAAGAGAAAAATACTTCTTCCACCTCTTTAGAAAAAGAAAGCGTATGGAGATCCATTTCTTTTTGCTTCGTCTCTATTCGAGCAAGATCATAAAACTGATCCGTCATACTGAGTAATCTTGCAACAGATTGTTTGATGATCGTTAAATACTTCTCCCGTTTCTCCGTATCCTCTACCTGTTCCAGTAATTGTACATAACCGTTAATAGCAGTCAAAGGAGTTCTGAGATCATGAGAAAGGCCGACGATCGATAGTCTGATGTTTTCTTCCATTTCTTGAAATACTTGTCCTTTTTGTTCATTTTCATCCACCCATCTATTCAGTGCATCTACTAGGTCCATTAGATTCTTTTCTCGAAATTCGACTGAAAGACGACCACCATATTCTTGTCGTTCAGAAAGAGTGGCGATTTTCTTAGTTAATCGCTTGATTTCCCTTTGCAGGAAGAAAATAAAACTTCCCATAAAGATAACAACGAGAAGCAACAGCCACTTAATCAAATCTAAACCCCACTCCCCACACCGTATGAATATACACAGCATGTGCCTTTGCTAGTTTCCCTCGAAGATTGGAAATATGCATATTCACTGTTTTCTCACTATCAAAATATGGTTCTTGCCAAACTGTTTCATAAAGATTTGCTCGCGAAAATACTTTTTTCGGATGTTCTAAAAAAAGCTTCAGCAGATCGAATTCTCTTCCTGTCAAATGGACAGCCACACCATTCACATTTACATCCCTCGACTCTTTGTCCAGTAAGATTTCCTTGTAATAGATGCGTTGCGACAGATCTTTTACTTGGACAGAAGTCTGATGACGAAGTTGGATGCCGATTCGTAACAAAAGTTCTTCGATATCAAATGGTTTCGTCACATAGTCATCCGCTCCTGCTGCCAACAAGGAAACTTTATCTCTTTGATCGCTTTTTGCTGAAAGAACGATGATCGGAACATTCGATGTCTGTCGGATTTCTGCTAACAATGCTTCACCTGAAAGCCCTGGAAGCATGAGATCTAGAAGGATCAAATCGACAGGATATGTGCTTAACAATAATTTTCCTTCCGTACCTGAATAAGCATCAAGAAGTTTGTATCTCTGTTCAAGAACCTCCTCCAGTAAAGAATGAACAGCTTCATCGTCTTCGATAATCAAAATAGTTTCCAGCAGGACCACCTACTTAATGTCAGATTTTTGGAAAATAAACATTCCTAGAGCTGATGATACCACGATTGTTACTAGACTGACCAGAATCATTTTCGGTGCTTGCGAATAAGTTGCTTGTTGCGCAAAGTCCGTATACATGAGCCACGTTTCCGTAAACCACTCCGTTAGAAATTCCAAGCCTTTGATTTTTGCGAAAACACCGGGAACGAAGGCCGTTCCCATGATATAAAGAAAAGAAAGAAGCAAACTGACACTGGTACTTCTAGTGATGAATGTCAAAGCCACTGGAACAGATAATGTCGCTAATATCAGCAGAAGCAATACAGGAAATACTTTTAGAACATAATTTCCATAGTTTTTGATTCCCTCAACTTCACCAAATCCGAAAGCAAGTGTGTAAGCAATCATGGCTAGCCCCGTAATCAAAACCACGCCAAGTGTTGTGATCAAAAGCGTAACGAGAAGTTTCGACACATAATAAGTCATTCGATTCCGTCCTAAAGATAACGTATTGCGAATCGTACCGTTTTGAAATTCTTCCCCAATATAAAAGCACGCAAATGCTGCGAAAGCCAGAAGAATCCATGCAGCCATTTTTTCCACCATTAAAATCCCTGTTGCACCGTTGATGACTGTATCCGTTGCTTGGTTTAATTCATTGCCGTATTTTGTATGCATATACCATTCGTTCCAAGAATAAAAAAGCGGAAGTACGACCATCAGTCCTAGTGAGATCCACATTTTACGGCTCTTCCATACTTTTATTTTTTCAGCAGTTAATAGATTAAACATGTGTCTTGCCTCCAGTTAATTGTAAGAAATAATCTTCCAGTTTTTGCCCAACTAGGTGGATGCCATCCACAGGAACTTTTGCCTCTACCAATGCTTGATTGATGGCTGCTACTTGGTCAATTCCTTCAAAAAGCTGGATAACACGGCTAGATTGGACAAAATAATCCCTATAACCAAGAGAGTCGAGAACCGTTACTGCTTGTTCCGTCGCCGAAGTGTCAATTTTTATAAATTGACGAGATTCTTGTGCCAATTCTTCTTTCGATAATTCTTTGATCAAGTGTCCTTCATGCAAAATACCATAGTGGGTGGCGATCTGTGACAATTCATCTAGCAAGTGGCTAGAAAGCAAGACGGTGATTCCCCGTTCTTTTACCAAACGTTGGATGATTTCTCGCATTTCTGCCATCCCTGCTGGATCCATCCCATTCGTCGGTTCATCCAAAATCAAAAATTCTGGATTCGTGATCAGTGCATTTGCAATAGCTAAACGCTGGCGCATACCTAAAGAGAAATTCTTTGCTTTCTTTTTCCCTGTATTTTCCAATCGCATCATTTTCAGCAGGTCTTCGATTTCTCTATCCGATACACCACCGTTCGCTGCTTGGATACGTAGGTTATCTCTTGCAGTTAATTCTGGATAAAGAGCAGGGGTTTCAATCGATTGACCCATACGTCGTCTTGCTGCCTGCAAATCCGTCGTTCCAAATAATTCGATCGAACCTTCATCAATCGAGATCAAACCCATAATAGTTCTCATAAAGGTAGACTTACCCGCTCCATTCTCCCCAATCAAACCATAGATCATCCCACGTTTGATTTCGATCGATACTTTATCTAATGCTTTGGCAGCACCGTATTTTTTGGTTATACCAGTTGCTTTCAAGACCGTTTCATTTCCAAAATCCATACTTATCCTTCTTTCTTATTGATAAGTGAAGTATAGTTGACGGGTATAAAGAAAGCAGCCAGAAATGTATAAAGAAAGTGTAAATTTTCCAATTGAATTTCAAGAAAAATCAGACTGTCTCGCAGACGTGGTTGAGTTGTCTGCCAAACAAAGAGCGCACCAAACAGTGCTAACCCAAGTGGACTGGCCACCATGGTAATCGTTGTTATCGTTGACATCAGACGTCCTTGTATATGCGTTGGAACTTCTCGCTGAAGCCAGACCATATAAAAAGCAAAAGAAAACATTAATCCTTAAAAACGGACTTATGAAAAATAATACATGCCGTTTGGGATTTACAATTAGCTACCAAATAAGAGGTTATGACAAAAGACTTTTCACAATCCCTTCTTCCGAATAAACGGTGTTCTCCTGCCAACTCCTCGGTCACAAGTCACAATATTTATCAAACATGAGAAGCAATTTTTGTAAATTCCTTCTTATTTCTTGAAGCTGACCACTTCTGTCACAACCTCAGAAGCGGATAAATAATATTGTTTGATGATACTTTATCTTTTTCCCGTTTGTTTATAGATCGAATGATATTATAGACCAAGAATCCTACCTATTAACATAGCTAAAAACACAAAAAAGGCACTTTCCAAATTGTGGAAAGTGCCAGAAAAGTTAGGATTAAGGTAACTGCGCTCAGCATTGCTTCGCCCAGTACGATTCTCGTAACTCGTGAACTCGAACGATAATCGCAATTAACGTTTTGAGAACTGTGAAGCTTTACGAGCTTTCTTAAGACCTGGTTTTTTACGTTCGACCATACGTGCGTCACGTGTAAGCAAGCCAGCACGTTTAAGCGCTAAACGGAAGTCAGGATCAACTTCTAGCAATGCACGAGCGATACCATGACGGATAGCTCCTGATTGTCCAGCGTATCCTCCGCCGTTTACGTTAACAAATACGTCATATGCGCCTTTTGTTTCAGTAACAGCGAAAGGTTGATTGATTACTTCACGCAAGTCAGCATGTGGAATGTATTCTTCAACATCTTTTTTATTTACAGTAATTTTGCCAGTTCCTGGTACTAGACGTACGCGAGCAACTGCGTTTTTACGACGGCCTGTGCCGATATATTGAACTTGTGCCAATGAAATTCCCTCCTATTAGATTAAGTTTGTGATGTCTAAAACTTCTGGTTGTTGTGCTGCATGTGGATGTTCTGCTCCACCGTATACGTTCAATTTTGTAAATTGTTTGCGGCCTAAAGTGTTTTTAGGAAGCATACCTTTTACAGAAGTTTCGATCAAACGACGAGAATTTTTAGCACGCAATTCGCCAGCAGTGATTGATTTCAATCCTCCTGGGTAGTTGCTGTGACGGTAATAAATTTTGTCAGTCGCTTTTTTACCTGTTAATTTCACTTTGTCTGCATTGATGACGATGACGAAATCGCCAGTATCCAAATGAGGTGTGAAAGTTGGTTTATTTTTACCACGTAGTACAGATGCAACAACTGTTGAAAGACGTCCCAATGGAACATCAGTTGCGTCTACTACATACCATTTACGTTCTACTTCGCCTGGTTTGGCCATATATGTTGTACGCACGTTATTTTCCTCCAATTTAAGTTCTGATGTTTGACATACACTTCGAGTTTCCGGGGCTCTTTGTGGGGCAAACAATACCATTTAACATATTACCCGCTAATCTAGTCAATGTCAACGTTTTTCTGCTTGATTGAAAAATTTATATGAAACTTTACTTCTTTTCTTTCTTTTATATAAAAGGGTCGTTTCCTGTCAAAATGAAAAACAAAAAGAGGCTGTGACAAAAGTCTTGTCACAACCCCTTATTTTGAATAAACGGTGTTCTCCTGCCAACTCCTCGGTCACAAGTCACAATATCCATAAAACATAAGAAGCTGTTTTTTGAAATTGTTTCTTGTGACTCGGAGCTGAACGGCAGGCTTACGACCTCTTGGTAAACGGTGTTCAATCAGCTGACCCTCGGTATTAGCTCAAAAAACGGCAAAATATGAGGAACTATTTTGACGTTTGTTTCTCTAATACTCAGGTCAAAACGCTGATTTCACAACCTCTTTTTCGGTCAAGTTCAACAACAGTTCTTACGCGTCGATCTCTGGCGCTTTGCCCAAATGAGCTTGGATCATCCAGATACGTTTTTCTGTGGCTGTTTTGAATTCGATAAAGATATCTTGTGTTGGATCGTCGCCTTCTTCTCCAGAAACTTCGATTCCTTTTTGGTAAAGATCTGCTAGATAACGATAGCCTGCAACAAGTGTTTCCAAACGTTCTGGAATAGTACGATCCCAGCGGCCAATTTCATCAGGGATTTTTGTGTTATCTGCAAATTCACGCAATGTAGAATAAGGTGAACCGTCTAATGTGATCAAGCGTTCGGATACTTCATCTAACTGAGCGTTCAAATCATCCATGAACTCATCCATCATTGGGTGCAATGTAAGGAAACCTGGTCCTCTCATGTACCAATGTGTTTGGTGAACAACAACAGACATTTGGCTTAGATCTGCAACTAATTGATTTAATACTTCTTTGGTTTGTTGGAATTTCATCTTTCTTGCCTCCTAACATTTTCTTACACTTAAAATAATAGTAGACTTTCAATGAAAAGTACAACAAAATCATTTACCTGAGAACGATTTTCAGTTCGCTTTTTTATCCGTAAAGCCAATCATTTTTCAGAATCAGCTAATTCTTCTCGCAGTTGAGCAAATTGCTGATAAGTCTGTGCTAAATGCTTTTGTGTCGAAACAAATAATGGATAGATTTTCTGATATTTTTTATGATCAGTTTCTTGTACTCCAACTTGCTCTTTCAATTCTATCAATTCCTGTGCTTCACTAATACTTTGGATCTTTCCGATGCTTCTCCAGCCTAAAATCACAGCTCCTAATGCGGATGCTTCTGTGACAGTAGGGAAAACAAGTGGGTAACCCAGTACATCAGCCATCATCTGACGAAAAATCGGAGATTGAGCAAACCCGCCTGTAGCACGGATCTCTGTGAGCTGATTTTCCTGGCAAACTCCTTTTAAAATCCGATAAAGATTGAGACAGATCCCTTCTAGAATCGCCTTCATCATTTCTTTTTCTGTATGTTGCCGCTGTAAGCCGATAAAACTGCCAAACGCATCTGCGTCCCAAAGCGGTGCTCGCTCACCAAGCAAATAGGGATGAAAAATCAGACCATTGGCACCCGCTGGCACAAAAGCGATAGCCGAAAGCAGTGCATCATATGGATTTTCTCCTTTTTCTTTAGCAGATTGAACGACTTCCTGTAAAAATGTATGCCCTGCCCAATCAAAGATGCCAGCACCATTGCTAGTCGCTCCTCCCACTACCCAATGTTTCTGATCCAGAACATAACAAAACGTCTCCATTTCTGGATGGAACTGAGGCTGAGTAGTAATAAAACGAAGTGCTCCGCTCGTTCCTACGGTCAAAGCGGCGATCGTATCACCAAAAGCACCTAACCCTAGATTAGAAAGCGGCCCGTCTGCCCCTCCCAAAACAAATGATATATCATTTGGCAAACCTAGTTCTGCTGCTGTTTTTGATGGTAGACCTGTTACTTGATAGGTGGAAGGAAAGACTTGCGGCAATTGCTCTATTCGAATGTTCAAGTAGTCAAGCACTTCTTCTGCCCATTGGAATTCATGGATATCAAAATATCCAGTTCCTGAAGCTGTTCCGTAGTCGCTGATCAGTTCGCCAAACAATCTATAAAAGATATAGTCTTTGATACCGACAAAATAAGCAGTTTTTTTGAATAATTCAGGTTGGCTGTTTTGCAGCCACTTGATTTTGTTCAATGGTGTCATTGGATGAATCGGCGTCCCAGTCTGCCGATAAAATTCTTTGCCAAGCACGGTATATTTCAGTTTTTCTGCTTCGTCCGCTGCTCGGTTATCTGCCCAAGTGATCATTCGAGATAACGGTGTTTTCTCTTCATCCAACAATATCAGGCCATGCATCGCAGAGGAGAAGGAGACAAATTGAATGATTGTGTCTGAAGGCAACTGTTTAATTACTTCTTTTATAACGGTGCAGACACCTTGAAAGATCAATTCCTGATCTTGTTCTGCCATCCCTTGTGTTTCTTGGATCAAAGGGTAGCGAAAATAAGCGGATGCTACTTCTTGGGCTTCATCTGTGAAAGCAACTGCTTTGGTTTGTGTGGTTCCGATATCTAATCCGATTGAAACGTTCATTTTTTCACCTCAAATTTTATGTATGTACAAAAATTTAGTTTAAGCTTGCGTATCTTGGTTTTGAAAAGGGGGAGATGGCGTGTTACTTTATTTTATCATTGGTTGCTGTATCGGATCATTTTTATGTTTAACCGCCCAGCGGATTCCGTTAGGTCACTCTATTATTTATCCTAGATCTCATTGTGTCAAATGCTGTCGTTCGCTTTCTTGGTATGAATTGATTCCGATTCTCTCGATCATCGTCCAACGATTTCGCTGCCGCTATTGCCGGTGTCGGTTGCCCTTCTACTATTTGTTGGCAGAAGCCTTATGTGGTGGTCTTTTTGTCTGGTTCTTTACTTTTTCTTCTGCAAGAAATTATTCGACGTTCATATGGATGCTTTCGGCTTTGCTATTTTCGTTGATGGATTTATTTTACTTCATGGTCCATTCTCACACGCTATTCTGTTCTTGGGCAATTTTATGGATTTTTTGGTTGCAGGCCGGCGTCTTCCAATGGCAAAGTGTGCTGTTAACGTTTATCGTAGGCGGTGTGTGCCTTCGCTATGGTCAATCCTATCTCGGAGCTGGTGATACTCTGTTGATGCTTTCTTGGAGTGGTGGCTTGTCTCTGGAAGAGTTGCTTCAGATCTTGTTTCTTGCTAGTCTGTTTGGAATATCCGTTTTTTCTGTTTACTTTATCTGTCATAAAAAAAGATGGAAAAACTGCCTTTCATTCCTTTTTTGAGCAGTGCGTTGCTGATTGTCCTTCATCTTAGGTATTGAAAAAAGGTTGTGACAAACGACTTGTCACAACCTCTGATATACGGTGTTCCAAAAGTAGCTTTTTCGGCTTCTTATTTCTTGCCGCCCCAATGTCGACGAAGGAAACCGGCACGTCCAGAACCTTCTCGATAAAGATTGTAATGGAGCTTGTTTTTCTTGTAATAATCCTGATGGTAATCTTCTGCAGGATAGAACTCGCTTCTCGGTTCGATTTTTGTCACGATTGGCTTATCAAATCGTCCGCTGTCTTGCAATGCTTGTTTTGAACGCTCTGCAATATTTCGTTCTTCTTCATCATTATAGTAGATCACTGGACGATAAGAATCACCGCGATCAGCGAACTGTCCTAATGCGTCAGTCGGATCGGTTTGCTGCCAATAGATTTCCACCAACTGATCATAAGAAATAACTTCTGGATCATATTCGATCTCTACTGCTTCTGTATGCCCTGTTGTGCCTGTTGTTACTTGTTCATAAGTTGGATTTGGTACATGCCCGCCAGTATAACCGGATGTCACAGAAATGATCCCTGGCTGCTCTTCAAATGGTTTGACCATACACCAAAAGCATCCGCCTGCGAAAACTGCTTTTTTTGTCATATAAAATCCCCCTTTTTTCTCATCATACCTTGATTTCCAAAAGGAGGATAACGTTTTGCTTGTGACAAAAAAAACGGAAACTATTATATACGTGATACGGCTTCTGATAACTGCCAAAACGAACGTACTTGATCAAAAACGGTTAAATCAGGAATCACATATTCAGCAGAAGGAAGATTTATGTTTTCACCTATTCCCAATACATGCATGTTACCAGCCAAAGCTGCTTGACAACCAGCTTCTGAATCTTCAATGACCAAGCATGCATTTGGCGGTACATTCAATTGCTGTGCTCCTTTGAGAAAAACTTCTGGATCAGGTTTTGCTTTTGATACTTGCGTGCCGTCAATAAGGACATCAAAATAACTTGTCAAATTCGTTTTTTCTAAAATGAGGCGTGCATTTTTGCTTGCTGATCCCAATCCGATCTTGATGTTTGTTTTTTTCAAGTACTCAAGAACAGCTATTGCACCAGGCAAAACGGATGTTTCATCCATTTTTTGAATCGCTTGAAGATATAGATTGTTTTTTTGCTCAGCAAAGGCTGATTTCTCTTTTTCTGAGAATTTCTGTTCCATTTTTCCAAATGACAGCAATCGCTCTAGTGACTCGGTTCTGGATATTCCTTTCAGTTGCTCGTTTTCTTTCTCAGTGAATGGAATGGACAGCTGGTTAGCTAAAACCAGCCACGCTTCGTAATGATAACGAGCTGTGTCTACAAGAACGCCATCTAAATCGAATAGTGCTGCTTTGATTTTCATCGATTACCTCCTTGAAAATGAACGACTTGAAGTAAAGATGCGATGTTTTTAGCTGTGCGATGAAGATTATCAGTGGCTTGCTGTAAAGCTTCTTGTAAAGGCACAGCTGCAGGAAGGATCGGAAAAACGGCCGAAATGCCAACATCTGCTGCTTTTTCGCTTCCTTTACCAACACTTCCGCAAATAGCTATCACAGGAACGCCCTCTGGTACTCTTCTAGCAATCCCAACTGGCGCTTTTCCTTTTAGACTTTGTCCATCTAGACGTCCTTCGCCTACGATTACGAGGTCTGCTTGCTGTACCCGTTTATCGAACTCCAGTAAATCCAATACGTAGTCGATGCCAGAGACTATTTTCCCTGAAGCAAATGCTAACAGTCCTGCACCCATTCCACCACCAGCACCACTGCCCGATGCCTCGATTACTTGAGGGGCAAATCTCATATAAAAATCATGCATGGCTTGGTCAGCCACTGCTAATTCATTTTCTTTCAAGCCTTTTTGTGGTCCGAAAACAAAAGAAGCGCCTTCTTTTCCGCATAAAAGATTAGTAACATCAGTAATGACAGTGATTTTGGCTTTAATCAGCTCAATAGGCACGTTCGTTTTATCAACTGTAGCAATTTTACCTAGATTTTCTCCCAGTGCTTCTACTTTTTGATTATCTTGATCGTAAAAAGCATAACCTAGACCTTCTGCCATGCCGATGCCGCCATCGTTGGTACTACTTCCGCCAACGCCGATGATGATGTGTCGAACACCTTGTTGCAACAATTGTCGTATCAGTTCTCCTACTCCTCGCGTGGATAACCTAAGTGGCTGTCGTTGGTTTAGTGGGACATCTTTCAATCCGACGATTTCTGCCATTTCAAAAATCGCAGTTTGACCGTCTGAAGCGTACTGGATTTCTTTGTTTTTGCCAAATGAATTAGTAACGACTGCTGTTTGCCGCTTCAACCTTAAACTGTCTGCTAATGATGAAACCGTTCCTTCTCCTCCATCGCCTATAGGTAGCAGATCATATTCAGCCTGAACAAAAACTTCTTGAAAACCTGATTGAATGGCTTGTGCTGCCTCTATGGCTGTCAGACTTTCTTTGAAAGAATCTGGCGCAATCAGAATACGCATTATTTTTCCCTCCGTTCCAAGATCAGTTCTTTTTCCAGCTGGTATTGGTCTTCATTGACAAAAATAGGTAATGTTTCTTTCGTCTCTTTTTTTATTACTATTTGTTTTTTTGTCAAAACAAATAGCAACCTGTGATTTTTCCAAATAAAAGGAAAAGAAATTTTTTCCCATGCTGAAGGAAGTCTTGGAGAAATAGAAAGAGTTCCATTCGTTACTGTAATACCTGAAAAACCAAATATAACTGCTAGCCATAGTGCTCCTAATGAAGCAGCATGAATTCCGTCATCTGATGAATGCGGATCTGGTCCTAAATCAATCAGGCACGCTTCTTGGAATAAATGATACGCCCATTCCATTTCTTGGATACGGCAAGCCTCTATGGCGTGAATCGCTTTACTCAACGATGAGTCGTGGATTGTTTTGTTTTCATAGTAATGCAAATTCTTAGAAACGATTGGTTGAGAAAAATACTCAGGTAATAAGTATAACAGCATGACAAGATCTGCTTGCTTGCTGACTTGGAGTTCATTTACTTCGCTACGGGCATAATCAAGTAAAATAGACTGGCTGCCAGGACGTTCTTTGTAAGTGGTCAAATCAATAACTGGCTTACTGAGATACGTGTCATCTTGCGGAATCAGCTGTTCTTTGTTAGGCACTGGCAAATATAACTTATCTAAAAAATTTTGACATTCTTTCAAAAAAAGCGGATCGCCAGCTTGATATTTAACAGCTAAGGCCACATTATAATGCGCCAGATAGTTCGTATATGCATTATTGTCGATATATTCTGTGTATTCATCTGGACCAATGACTCTGTGTATCTCTAAATGATCATCGACTTTTACAGCTCTGCTCAGCCAAAAAGCTGCTGTTTCATGAATGAGAGTTTTTCCCTTTGTTTCTAAAAACGATTGATCCTCTGTTGCTTGGACATACTCTTGAACGGCATAAGCAAGGTCTGCACTGATATGGTGTTCTGCGGCAGCTGAAGTAACTTCTTGTCTTGTTCCGGTTTTGATATTCAATGCAGCAAATTTGGGTGTCTCTTCCTGACCAGTGTGTGCGCTCTCCCATGGGAAAAGTGCACCTTGATAGTGATAATCTCTTGCTTTTTGCCGTGCGCCTTCTAATCGATCATAACGGTACAGCAGCAAATTCTTTGCTACTTCAGGAAACTGATATAAAAAGAAAGGCAGGATAAAAATTTCCGTATCCCAGAAAACATGCCCTTTATAACCTTCGCCAGTTAGTCCCTTCGCCCCTACACTAACACTTGGATCATTGCGGGGAGTCATAATCTGTAAATGGTAAGCAGAGAAGTCCATCGCTAACTGATCGAAAGAAGAATCGCCTTGGATCGTTATCCGATGCTGATGCCAAAAATCTGCCCAATAAGCCATCGACTGCTCTAAAATTTCTGTATAACTAACGCTTTTCTGTGCTTGGACAATGCTTTTCTCAAATGGGTCTGTTTGCTGAAGAGAGGTAGAGAGCACGATGGTCTTCTCTAGCGTAAAGAACGTATTTTTTCTGACCTTTTCTGAAAAGGAAGCGGTGATCCGGCGATTTTTTGCTTGGAACACACCTGCTTTATTGAACTTAGCTGCAATCCCGATATCAATTTTACTTTCTGTTGTCTGGTAGGAAGCACTGATCAAATCGTCACCAAATACTCGCAGTTCTTTTTCAACCAACTGCTGTGTACCAAAATTAGTTTGCTGTCCATCGATACCCGTTTTCACATCTACTCGGCAGTCTTCGGTCAACGGCTTGATGACGACTTTCAGGGCTGCCTGATGGAGATTATTTTGATCAGCCACACGGCAAGTGATGACTTCCACTTTTTTTCCTTGAGCAGTTTCAATAAGCGCATAGCGTTTAAGCTCTCCCGTTTCTAAATCTAGTGCCCGTTCATATGCAAGAACTTTCATCGTTTCAAGAGAAAAATGTTCACCGTCGATTTTTATTTCCCATCTGATGACATCTGGAAGATTCACTAACTCGGCTGATTCTGCTCCTAAAGGTCGGTTATATACACCAGCTGCAAACATTCCCCTTACTTGATTCCGATAGTCTTCCTCCTGGCTTCCTCTGATACCAAAAAATCCATTTCCAATGGTCATCTGACTCGCATACTTATTGATATACTCTAAATCAAATTGTTTTTCTTCTACTTTCATAAGGTAATAACTTCTCCTGTTTCTGCCGAACGATATAAATTTTCCACCAGATTCTGGATGACATATCCTTGCCAGCCATCTGCAATCATCTGAGCCTGGTCACCGAGCGCCCTATTCACAAAATGAGCCATACTTTGTTCATGTGGGTCATTAACTGGCGTGGTCTTTTGTAAGGAAACCAGCTTTCCATCTACATCTTCGAATAGTTCGCCTGGATACAGATTAGCACCTGCCTGATCGCCACAAAAAGCCACATTCAGTTTGTCTTCTCTGATATTCAAAGCAAACGAAGTATTCAGTTGGATGATCTTGCCGTTTTCTAATTCCAGTGTGCCAAAAATTGCATCTTCTACTGTGAATTTGCTTGGATCCCATTTCCCGAATTTCCCTGAATTTTTTTTCGTACCAATTTTTTGGAAGCTGTACGCCCGAACGCTTTTTACTTTAGGAAATCCAGTAATATACATCGCTGTATCAAGCATGTGAATGCCATAATCGATCAAAGGCCCGCCTCCTTGAAGTTCTTTGTCGATAAACGTTCCCCAGCCTGGAACACCAGACCGACGAAGCGCATTCGCTTCTACGTAATAAATATCCCCGAGAACATCAAGATGATTCTTGATCATTGTTGCTTCGTCAGAAAAACGATGCTGGAATCCATAAGCCAAAATCTGCCCGTTTTTATCGGCTGTCTCTGCCATCTTTCTTGCTTGATCAGCTGTCATAGCTGGTGGTTTCTCGCACATCACTGAAGCATTAGCTTCGAGGGCAGCCAATACATGTTCGAAGTGAAAGCGATTGGGTGTACAGACACTCACGATATCGGGAGAAATCTCATTCAGCATTTGTGTAACTGATGTATACACATGAGAAAATCCTGTACGTCGGCAAAAGTCTTCTGCCCGCTGGCTGACTGGATCAACCACAGCGGCCAATTCTAAGACATCTGATCTTTTTTGATAATAAGCAGCATGTACTTTTTCTGCTACTTGTCCAGCGCCTATGATTGCTACTTTCTTCATTTATTTCTCCCTCCTTTGCTTATTTACTTATTGTTTTTCTTTCTCTATTCTTTCTCTAAATCATTTAAATGACGCGCTGTTTCCAGACAGTTTTTCAAGTATTGCAATGATTCCTGATAAATTTTCACTTCATTTTCTCCTCGCAAACGACATTCATATACCATATAACCTTCATACTCATTTTGAAGTAGCGTTTGAAAATGGCGAGTAAAATCAATTGCGCCAGATCCTGGTTGGTAGCGATGATTATCTGCTAAATGGATATGACCCACATACTCTTTTTGCGTAGTCAATGCTTTTGAAATATCATCTTCTTCAATATTCATATGATAAAAATCAGCGATGATCTGCACATGTTTCAATTGATTAGAGTCAATATAATGACGCGCATCCGCTAACAAATTGATCATATGGTCTTGGTATCGGTTCAAAGGCTCCAAATAAATAACCGTACCTGTTTCTTCGGCTACTTTATCTAAATAACGAAGTGATTCGCTGACTGCTTTATAGTCTCCTTCTTTGCTTCGGGGTGAAACCATCGGCGGTAATCGATAAGTGAACATTCCCCAAGCTGCTGGGATAACGATTCCTTTGCCGCCAACCTCGCTTAGTGCACGCAAAATCTCAGCAATTTGACGTACACCATTAAGACGCCGTTCTTCGATGAAGTCACCGATCCACCCATCGTATCCGTTACAAGCTGTCACTACTGGGATCCCTGTTTCTTTGATTGCCTGTTTGACTGTATCGATATTTTCTATTAACAACTTACCGTCGATTTCGTATTCTTCAAATCCACAGTCTTTGATAAATCTAAATTTTTCTAAAATGTCTCTTGGGAAAAATGCTTGATCTTGCGTACCGAATTTCATTGTTCTCCTCCTCGGACTTGAACGCCCATTTTGATACTTTCTTCTGGGTGCTGGTCTACATAACGCATGTAAGCTTCTGCGCTTTCTGCAAATGGCACAACTGGATCAATGATTTCTTCACAATCCAAGTAACCGTTCATCAATAATTCCCAACATGTGTCCTCGATTCGTTTACGGTTCCATCTTGGGTAATCTGGGTTTGGTTCACTAGATGCTCGAGCAAAGACGATTTTTGCATTATTGAAATGTGCTTCGCGACCAAGATTAAACCCAGCTGGAAAAGGTTTAGCAAAGGCAACATAAGAAATGATCCCGCCATAGCCGATCCCTCTTAAAGAAGCTTGTAATGCGGCAGCACTGCCACTCGTTTCAATAACTGAATCTACTCCACGTTTATCTGTCAATTCCTTTAGACGAAAACCGACATCTGCTTTCATAGGATCTAGCGTGTAATCAGCACCGTATTTTTCTGCTAATTCTCTACGCTGCGCTATGGGATCGATCCCAACGATGGTAGTAGCACCTGCTTTTTTAGCTAATTGAATCGCAATTTGTCCGATAGCGCCTAAACCGAAAATTGCTACAGCATCACCTGCTCGAACATGTGCTTCTCGGATACCACCTAAAGCGAATTGAGCAGGATCGTAACATACTGCATTTTTCCATTGATTCAACCGATCAAGTTTACGTAGTTTATAATTATCAACACCGTTTGTAATCAGTGTTTCACGAATGGGTCCATAAGTGCAGACTAACTCTCCTTTTTGATACTCTGTCACCAAACTGCCCGTTTCTTCGATCGTACCGACAATCATATTTCCTAATTGAAATTCGCCAAATACCACACCGCGTTGGCTTCCTTCTTCTCTTGGCAAGAATAGGCGCCATTCTTCTGAAAATTCTTCATCGATAAATGGACTTAATCCTCTAAAGTCGACAATTTCTGTTCCTGGTTTTGGAGTAGCGAAAATTACTCGGATACGTACTTCGTTCTTTTCGATCTCACGGTCTTCGTAATCTTTGAATCCGGCTATTCTTGGTTCTAATGCAACTAATTTTTTCATCTTTTCTTTCCTCTTTCTTTTCTTTTTATCCTTTTACGCCGCCTTCGACTAAATCACCTTTAATGAATCGTTCAGATAACGCATACATAATGATGACTGGTAAAGCGGTCACCAATGAAGCGGCCATCATTCGTCCCCAAATGTAGTCTGGTGTACTGAATAATGTGTTCAAACCGATTGGTAAAGTAAATTTTTCGGAGGTCGACAGGAAAATCGAAGCAAATAAATAATCATTCCACGAAACCATAAAGCAATAAACGAAGACAGAAATGATTCCAGAAATAGCCAATGGTATAATGATCCGAATAATGATCTGGATCCGGCTAAGACCATCGATCATTGCTGCTTCTTCAATATCAGTCGGAATCGTGTCAAAATAACTTTTTAGCATGAATATCGCAGTAGGAAGTGTTTGAACGACCATCGTGATAATCAGTGCTGCATTGGTATCATACAAACCTAGACCGGAAATGATTTTAAATAATGGAACAACGATCAAAATACCGGAAAACATATAAACGGTGTAAAAGCTAGCATTGATTTTCGAGCGAGCTTTGAAGCGTAGTTTTGACAAAGCGTATGCCCCGCTGATCCCAATCACTACTGCAGTTACGGAGGCTATCAAGGAGATCACTAAACTATTTTTGAAATACATGATGAATGGAAAAATCTCAGCATTGAAAATATCCTGATAATGTTCAAAAGTCCATTCTTTCGGAAAAATAGTTTGTGTCGTTGCAATTGCTTCTTGTGAATCCTTGAATGATGTCATCAGCATGATCAAAAATGGAAACAAATTGACAGCTAATAGCAACAAAATCGTCGCGTAAAATAAGATTTTCCTGCTCTTTTTATTTTTCATTTCAAGTCCACCTTCTTTCGTGAGAGCAAGACGACCGCTGCAATAATGATGAACAATAGAATCGATATAGCTGCTGCTTTTCCAAGATCATTGAACGCAAAGGCTGTCTGATACAAATAAACGCCTAAGATATTGACTTTATTCGTCAGTAGATAGACATCTGTAAACATATAGAACATCCAGATAGATCGTAAAACAATCACAGTTGCTAGTACTGGTTTGATTGCCGGCAGTGTCACGATCTTGAACTTCTGCCAAGCATTTGCACCGTCCATTTCAGCTGCTTCATAAAGCGTTTTGTCGACTGTTTGCAAAATAGCCAAAAATGAAATAAACGCATACGGATAGTATCTCCAGATAGCAAACAAAACGACCATAAAGAAGCTAGCAACTGGCTGGTCGAACCACAGCGGTGCTTCGTTGAAAAGCTGCAACCTATCTACTAACAGATCATTGACGATTCCATAACTATTATTGAACATATATTTCCAAGCAAAAATCAAAGAAATAGATGGCGTAACATAACTTAATAAAATCAGTGAACGCACCGTTTTCCTAAATCTGAACTTGCGGTTAAGCAAAATAGCTACGGCTAATCCTAAAGCTGTACTGCCTGCTACAACTAAGAATGTGTAAGCAACTGTTAAACCTAAAGAACGATAAAATTCACTATCACTTAAAATTTCAAGATAATTGCTTAATCCGATAAAAACGGCGTCTAAGTTAGGATTCAGCGGCATATCGAAAAAACTGATCTGAATATTGGAAAGCATTGGAATCAGCACTAAAACAGCTAATAAAAGCATGCTTGGTGCTAAAAGTCCCATGGCTAATTTTAAGTCAGAATGTTTCCTTGGACGATTCATTGAAACCTCCCCCTGATAATCTGCCAATAGCTATCTACTTTTTTCGAACACCATTGGCAGAACTTCTTGTTATTTCGTATTTTTTTGTGCGTCAGCTAAAGCTTGATCGACATCTTCGTTTCCGACAGTTACTTGGTTCACTGCTTTTCCGATCACACCTGAGCTTGTGATATCTCCCATTTTCGTGAAATTCTTTTCCCCGACTAGTCCAAAGACTTGTACTTCATCAAAAGCACTAGCAATCTCAGATGGCAGCTCGCCAAAAGACTTGATGACTTCATTTTCTTTGTAACCATCCAGTTCGACTACTTGTTTATTCACTGGTTGAGCACCACCAGGAGACATCAAGACCCACTTTTCCATGTTTTTCGGTTGAGATAAGAAAGCTGTGAATGCTTCAGCAGCCTCTTTTTGTTTCTCGTCTAGACCAGAAGAAATCGTCAATCCAGATACTGTGCCATAGACAGCTTGATCTTTTTGTGTTGGGATAGCAAAACCGATATTTTCTGAGTTCCCCGCTTCATAAACAGAAGGCAAAATGTAAGTTGAATAGATTGCCATTGGTGCTGTTCCATTCATGAAAGCATCTTTGATTTCTGTCACATCATTAGAGCCTGGCATCGTGTATTGGGATAAGTTTTGATAAAACGACAATGCTTCTCTCATCTTTTCCGTATCGATCGTTACCTCGCCTTCATCATCCAAAACATTTGCTCCATTTGACAAAGCAAATTGAGAAAACGCTTGCTCACTCATTGTTCCTTCAGCAGTAGGCATAGCAATTCCATATTGTTTATTCTCTTTATCTGTGAAATGTTGAGCAATTTTTAAAATATCATCCCAATTTTCTGGTTCTGAAAAACCAGCTTCTGATAATTTTTCTTTGTCATACCAAATACCTTGAACCCAGCCGCTAATTGGTGCAGCAATATAGCTTTTTCCATCTTCTGAACGAACAAGGTTTTTGGCTCCGTCATAATAATTATCTTCTCCAGCTTCCTCGATAACGTTTTGGACTGCCGTCTGATCAATCAGTTCATCTTTATCCATCACTTTAGCAAAATCCTGACTGACTTCCATTACTTCTGGTAATTTACCGGAACGAGCTAACGTAACGATTTTCGTATTGAACGCTGATTCTTCTACCGGCACTTGCTTGATTTTGATGTCTGGATTTTCTTTTTCAAAATCAGCAACCAGTTCATTGATCACACTTAATCGTTCCTGTTCGACAGAAGAGTGCATGAATTGAATCGTTGTCTGTTGTGATTCGTTAGAGCTTTGACTTTCACCACAAGCAGTAAGAAGAAATCCAGTAGCTAGCAGACAGGTAGTAACAATAATTTTTTTCATTTTTTCCACCTCTTATTTTATTATTTTCAGCCACATATATTCATACGGCTGGAATATCAACTTTCGTTCTTGACTGCAATGGATAATTTGTCCAGAAAACAGGTCTAGGTAATCTCCTTTTGGTAAAAGATAACCTGCTGATTGATTGGAAAAATTATGGATAACTAAGACTTTCTCTTCCTTCGCTTCGCGAATAAAACTGATAAAAGAATCTGCTGAGTCCAGTAAGTAAATCAAACTATTCGGATGGAAAGCTTTTTCTTTTTTTCGAATAGATAGCATCTGGGTCAATTCACCATATACTGCTGTTCTTAATGGATCTGTCTGCAACTCTTTCTCAATATCAGCTAACAAAAATTTTTGCCGATTGATTTTTCGATTCTCTCCTGTTTTTTCTACGCCTTTGTAATCATTTCGACTTCCCAGCACACTTTGAATATAAATTGCCGGCACGCCTGGTAACGTTACCAAAAATGAATGTGCTGCTAAAAAGCGTTTGCTTCTCCATTCCGTCGTATCTGTTGGAGAACTTAACGCATCTAGATACGTAGCGTTTATCTCATATGGACTGGTCGTTCCATCTGGGTTTTTCTTGTAGTTTACTCGGGCACCCTCTTTCTTCAGCTGTTCCACTAATTCAAGGATCGTTTTTTCCGGCAGAATACCTCTTATCGGGTTTAATCCGATTCCGTCATGGGAAGCTAAAAAATTAAAAAAGGTCGTTTTTTTCGATGTAAAATTGATTGTTTCTAACCATTCTTTCAACTTACTTGTATTTCCCGAGCGTATCGCGTGAAGAGTCAAAGGTGGCAGTGAAAACTGATAGACCATCTGTGCTTCATTCCTGCCATCGCCAAAATAACTAATATTATCTTTATGTGGCACATTTGTCTCGGTGATCAATACCGTTCCTGGAGCTGCTTCATCAACGATTGCACGGAATAACTGAATAATCTTATGCGTTTCTGGCAGGTGTATACAAGAAGTTCCTAGTTCTTTCCATAAAAACCCCACAGCATCCAAACGAATAAATGAAGCGCCTTTTTCTAGGTAAAACAAAAGAATATCGATCATTTTCAATAAAACTTCTGGGTTTTTAAAATTCAAATCTACTTGATCTTCGCTAAAAGTCGTCCATACATGTTTTTCTTTCCCGTTTTTGTCGATGAAAGTTGTAAGTAGTGGACTAGTCCTTGGTCTAGTCACGCTGCTTGTATCTGTATCCAGTGGCAAATCAATAAAAAAATCTTTGTACGTATCATTCAAGTTTAAATATTCCTGAAACCAAGTACTTTCGGCAGACATATGATTGCAGACAAAGTCGAACATCAACCTTGTTTCGCTTCTCATTTCTTCTACATCGTCCCATGTGCCCAAATGGTCGTTGATTGCCTGATAATCTAAAACGGAGAAACCATCATCAGATGTATATGGAAAAAATGGCAAGAAATGAACAACACTAAATGTATCTGCCAAATACTTTTGATAAAATTTCTTAAATGTACGCAAAGTTGGTTGCTGCTCTTCAAAAAATTGATCTCCATAAGTAATCAAGAAAATATCTTCTTCGTCCCAATGCAGTTTGCCTGCCTGGCCTTTCTTCTGCTGATAATCACTGACTTTTTGTTCAATCATAGAGGCGATTTTTTCAGCTAAATCTGAGTCGCGATAAATTGCTTGTAAAAGTTTTGTATACATCGAATTCCCCTTTCTTTTTATGGGAGCGTTCCCAGCAACTCGATCATATTATGGAAAACGCTTACTGTCAATAGCGTTTTTTTTAAATAATTTTGATATACGCAAAAATACAAATAAGAAAGCTTATGTATCAATAGTTAGTGGATTCTTAAAAAAATATGATCTCTCATGATCATGCAAGCTATTCCTAAATTTTCAAAATCATAGACAAAAAAGAATGTCTATTGTACTATGGAATTATTCTAAAACGCTCCCAAAAAGGAGGTGCATATAAAATTGAAACCTACTATTTATGACATTGCGAACAAAGCCAATGTCTCCAAATCAACTGTCTCCAGAGTATTAAATAACCAGCCAAATATCTCTGATAAAGCAAAAGCAAGTGTACTTCAAGCAATCAAAGAATTGAATTATGAACCGAGCAAAATTGCAAGAGGACTGTCAGGAAATGGTTTTGACGCGATTCTAGCATTATCTCATCGTACTTCTCATACGACCTATGGCAATCCTTTTTTTTCAGATGTTATTCAATCCATTTCTGCCGTTTCTGAACAAAATAACTTCGACTTGATTCTACAAACGGCAAAAACACCAGAAGAAGAGCTAGAAAAATGCGCGAAAAAGATCCAAGAAAAAATGATTCGAGGAATTATTATTTTAAGCTCTACGATGGATGAAACACTTCTTTTTGAATTGGATCAATACAATATTCCTATTGTGGTAATCGGAAAAGTCGGAAACGACTACACGAACATCTACTCAGTGGACACGGATAATTTCCAGGATAGTTACGATTTGGTGGAAACACTGATCAAGAATGGACACCGTCATATCGGCTGTCTCCATGCTCCGACAGAAGTTTATGTATCCAATGATCGTCTCAATGGTTACCGTCAATGCTTATTTGATCATCACCTAGATATCCGTAATGAATGGATCATAGACGGCGGCTTTCGCTTAGAAGACAGCATGGCAGCAATGAATGATTTAATGAAGCTGCGAGAAAGACCAACTGCGATTTTTTCTACCGATGCATTAAAATCATTGAGTATTTACAAAGTGGCAGAACAAACTGGAAAGCAGATACCTGATGATCTTTCGATCGCAGGATTCAGTGATCCCTTATTGTCCTCCCTATTTTCGCCACAGCTGACTCGGATAGACATTCCAACAAATCAGTTAGGAATCAAAGCCACAGAACTTTTATTCCAATTGATCCATCACCAATACCCAGAAGAAAAAAGAATCATTCTTTCAACCGAAATTACTCTCACAGATTCGATCCAACAACAAGAAATATAGGGCAGATTTATAAAAGAACAGAAACACTGAGGATAAGTCAGTTACTCTGTTCTTTTTTCAATCACTCATCCTCCATTACCCCCTCCCGGTATTTTAGCGGATTTTTCTTTATTTTCCATCTGTTTTAGATAGCTGTGGATAACTATAATGTTTGTGTTAAACTATTTTTTCCACAGGCAAGAAAAAGTTGTCTTTTCAGCCACGTTGTGTATAAGTTTTTAAAGTTCATTTTTTCAAACTTATTTACCCTTATTTCAATCCATGTTATTTGGGGATACTTATCTCTAAAACATAAATAGAATAACTAGACATGTCTACTGGTTTTGTTGTATTCGAGGAACTATTCACTAATAGCTAGCAAAATATTAAAAATAACCGCTCTATCTTCCCATCAATTTATTTTGCATTCAAAAAATGATCTATCTTTACTTTTGTTGATTGACTTCTCTTGGAAGATGATCGTTCCGATACCTTAATGGGATACGAATCGATGTTGTTAAGATCCTTTCCCACTTTTCTTCTAGTTAGACAAATTATTTTAGAAAAACCAAAAAAGAGGTTGTGACAATAATTTGTCACAACCTCTTTTGTAAAATATCTATTTTGTTTGATTGTTCATTGCGTCTTCTGCAGCCATTTGCGCTTCAATATCTGAAATACTGTAGACATTTTCGCTTGCTACACCGACTTCTTTTGGTTCCATGTCACGGTAACGTTGCATACCAGTACCAGCTGGGATGATCTTACCGATAATAACATTTTCTTTCAAACCAAGAAGAGGATCTTTCTTACCGCGGATCGCAGCATCCGTCAAGACACGAGTTGTTTCTTGGAATGATGCAGCAGATAAGAAACTATTTGTTTCTAATGATGCTTTTGTAATACCTAGCAAGACTGGTCGAGAAGTTGCAGGAACGCCTCCTGAGACTAGCGTATTGTAGTTTTGATCTTTAAAGTCTGCGATGTCTAATAATGTACCTGGTAAGATATCTGTATCACCTGGATCCATTACACGAACTTTACGCAGCATTTGACGAACCATTACTTCGATATGCTTGTCGCCGATTTCTACCCCTTGCATACGGTAAACACGTTGTACTTCACGAAGCAAGTAGTTTTCAACAGATAATACATCGCGAACTTGCAACAATTGTTTTGGATCGATTGATCCTTCTGTCAATGGTGCACCACGGTGGATCATATCGCCTTCTGCTACTTTCATACGTGCTGTATAAGGAACAGTATACGTACGTGTATCTGTTTTTCCTTTGATTGTTACTTCTTTGGTACGTGTTGCAGGATCTTCTGAGATATCGATGACATCCCCTGTTACTTCTGTGATCACTGCTTGCCCTTTCGGATTACGTGCTTCAAAGATTTCTTGGACACGAGGAAGACCTTGAGTGATATCGTCTCCGGCAACCCCACCCGTATGGAATGTACGCATCGTCAACTGAGTACCAGGTTCACCGATTGATTGAGCGGCGATCGTACCAACTGCTTCTCCGACTTCAACGTCAGAGCCAGTTGCAAGGTTGCGTCCGTAACAATGTTTGCAGACACCATGTTTTGTATTACATGTGAAGACAGAACGAATTGTCACTGTTTCGACACCTGCATCAACGATTTGTTTTGCGATGTCTTCGGAAATCAATTGGTTTCCTGCGATAATCAATTCATTTGTTTCAGGATGACGTACTTCTTTACGAGTGTAACGTCCCACTAAACGATCTTCTAATGATTCGATGATTTCATTTCCTTCGCGGATGGCTTGGATTTCAAGACCTCGGTCAGTACCGCAATCTTCTTCACGGATGATTACATCTTGGGCCACATCAACCAGACGACGAGTCAAGTAACCTGAATCGGCAGTCTTCAAGGCTGTATCGGTCATCCCTTTACGAGCCCCGTGAGTTGAGATAAACATTTCCAAGACGGATAGTCCTTCACGGAAGTTCGAAATGATTGGCAATTCCATGATTCGACCATTAGGAGCGGCCATCAAACCACGCATTCCGGCAAGCTGTGTAAAGTTGGAAATGTTCCCACGAGCTCCAGAATCAGACATCATGAAGATTGGATTTTTCGCTTCCAAACCTTCCATCAGTTTTTGTTGGATGCTGTCTTTTGCAGCATTCCAAACAGCAATGACACGTTCATAACGTTCATCATCTGTGATCAGACCACGACGGAATTGTTTTGTAATAGTTTCAACTTGTTTATGGGCATTTTCAATGATTTCTTGTTTTTCATTCAGTACACTGATGTCAGCGATCCCTACTGTGATACCGGCATGTGTCGAATGTTTATACCCTAAGTCTTTCATACGGTCAAGCATCTTAGAAGTTTCTGTTACTTTGAATCGTTTGAAGACTTCTGCGATGATGTTTCCTAAGTTTTTCTTCTTGAACGGTAATACTAATTCTTGCTCTTTGATATGTGCAGGAATATCAGTACCAGCTTCAACAAAGTATTTGTCCGGTGTTTGGACGGTCAAGTTGAAGTCTGTTGGTTCATTCAGATAAGGGAATTCAGGAGGCATGATCTCGTTGAAGATGATCTTACCAACTGTTGTGATCATCGTACGTTCTTTTTGCCATTCAGTAAATGGTTTTTCACCTAATGAGTTAGGGTTCACACCGATACGTGAATGTAAATGAACATATCCGTTGCGCCATGCGATAACGGCTTCGTTTTGATCTCTGAAGACCATTCCTTCGCCTTCGCGTCCTTCTTCTTCCATTGTCAAGTAGTAGTTACCTAGAACCATATCTTGAGAAGGAGTAACAACTGGTTTACCATCTTTAGGGTTCAAGATGTTTTGAGCAGCTAACATCAACATACGTGCTTCTGCTTGTGCTTCTTCATTCAATGGCACGTGGACAGCCATTTGGTCTCCATCGAAATCGGCATTATAAGCTTCACATACAAGTGGATGCAAACGGATTGCGCGTCCTTGTACTAAAACTGGTTCGAATGCTTGGATACCAAGTCGGTGAAGCGTAGGTGCCCGGTTCAGCAATACTGGGTGTTCCTTGATTACGTCTTCTAAGACATCCCATACTTCGTCTTCTTGACGTTCGATTTTACGTTTAGCGTTTTTGATGTTTGAAGCTAGTTCGCGTTGAACAAGCTCACGCATCACGAATGGTTTGAATAATTCGATAGCCATTTCTTTTGGAAGTCCACATTGGTACATCTTCAAGAAAGGTCCAACAACGATAACGGAACGACCGGAGTAGTCGACACGTTTACCTAGCAAGTTTTGACGGAAACGACCTTGTTTCCCTTTCAACATATGAGAAAGAGATTTCAATGGGCGGTTACCTGGTCCAGTAACTGGACGTCCGCGACGACCGTTATCGATCAATGCATCTACTGCTTCTTGCAGCATACGTTTTTCATTTTGAACGATGATTCCAGGTGCATTCAAGTCTAACAAACGTTTCAAACGGTTATTACGGTTGATTACACGACGGTAAAGATCATTCAAGTCACTTGTTGCAAAACGTCCACCTTCTAATTGAACCATTGGGCGTAAATCTGGTGGAATAACAGGGATAACGTCCATAACCATCCAGCTTGGTTGATTTCCTGAAGCGCGGAATGCTTCTAAAATATCCAAACGGCGGATTGCACGTGTACGTTTTTGTCCTTGTGCAGATTTCAATTCTTCTTTCAATTCGGCTGCTTCTGCATCTAGATCAACATTATCAAGTAATTGTTTGATCGCTTCTGCACCCATAGCAGCTTGGAATTCTTGTCCATATTGTTCACGTTTTTCGCGATATTCGCGTTCTGTCAACAATTGTTTTTTCTCTAAATTCGTATTTCCTGGTTCGATGACTACATATGAAGCAAAATAAATGATTTCTTCCAAAGCGCGTGGGCTCATGTCTAATACAAGACCCATACGTGAAGGAATCCCTTTAAAGTACCAGATATGTGAAACAGGAGCTGCTAATTCAATATGTCCCATGCGTTCACGGCGAACTTTCGAACGAGTAACTTCCACTCCGCATCGATCACAAACGATTCCTTTATAACGGATACGTTTGTATTTTCCGCAGGCACATTCCCAGTCTTTTGTAGGACCAAAAATCCGCTCACAGAACAACCCTTCGCGTTCAGGTTTTAAGGTACGATAGTTAATCGTCTCAGGTTTTTTTACTTCACCGTAAGACCAGCTTCTGATTTTTTCGGGAGAAGCCAAACCTATTTGCATACTTTCGAATTTATTTACATCGATCAAAAGGGGTTCCCTCCATTTCATTTAATGGCAAACCGCAAGACGGCTGATCTTCGACCGCCTTGCAGCTCATAGACCGGATTAGTCTAAATTATCTTCTGCGGTTTCAAAGTTTTGGATGACATCGTCTTTTTCATCTTCCACTTGTTCAGCAGCTTTCTTTTCTAATTCTTTGGCAGTTTGCTGTTCGGCAAATTTTGTCAAAGCATCAACAGTGATCAAATCGTCGTCTTCATCGTCCATGTCGCGAAGTTCGATCTCTGTTTCTTCGATATCCAAGACACGCATGTCCAGACCTAGTGATTGCAATTCTTTCACCAATACGCGGAATGATTCCGGTACACCTGGTTTTGGAATTGGTTCACCCTTGACGATTGCTTCGTATGTTTTCACACGTCCGACTACGTCATCTGATTTGTATGTCAAGATTTCTTGTAAAGTATAAGCCGCACCGTAAGCTTCCAGTGCCCATACTTCCATTTCACCAAAACGTTGTCCACCAAATTGAGCTTTACCTCCCAATGGTTGTTGTGTAACCAATGAGTAAGGTCCGATTGAACGTGCATGCAATTTGTCATCGACCATGTGAGCAAGTTTGATCATGTACATCACACCGACAGACACACGTCCATCAAATGGTTCACCTGTACGTCCGTCGTACAGAACAGTTTTCGCATCGCTGGCCATACCGGCTTCACGAACTGTTTCCCATACGTCTTCATCACTTGCACCATCAAATACTGGCGTTGCTACGTGGATACCTAACTGACGTGCAGCCATACCCAAGTGTAATTCCAATACTTGCCCGATGTTCATACGTGAAGGCACCCCTAAAGGATTCAGCATGATATCGATTGGTGTTCCATCAGGTAGGAATGGCATATCTTCTTCCGGCATAATACGGGATACAACCCCTTTATTTCCGTGACGACCGGCCATTTTATCCCCTTCATGGATTTTACGTTTTTGAACGATATAAACACGAACTAACATGTTTACGCCTGGTGACAATTCATCTCCAGCTTCACGAGTAAAGATTTTCACATCGTGAACGATCCCGCCGCCGCCATGTGGTACACGTAATGATGTATCGCGGACTTCACGAGCTTTTTCGCCAAAGATCGCATGCAATAGACGTTCTTCTGCAGATAATTCTGTTACCCCTTTTGGCGTGACTTTCCCTACAAGCAAATCGCCATCTTGGACTTCTGCACCAATACGGATGATGCCCATTTCGTCTAAATCTTTCAATGCGTCTTCCCCGACATTAGGGATTTCGCGTGTGATTTCTTCAGGTCCTAATTTTGTATCGCGGGCTTCTGATTCATATTCTTCAATATGGATAGAAGTGTATACGTCATCTTTTACCAAACGACGGCTCATGATGATCGCATCTTCATAGTTGTACCCTTCCCAAGTCATGAAACCAACTAAAACGTTTTGGCCTAGAGCCATTTCGCCTTGTTCCATAGATGGTCCGTCTGCCAGAGTATCCCCTTTTTCGACTTTTTCACCTAAATGAACGATTGGACGTTGGTTGTAGCTTGTTCCGGAGTTTGAACGACGGAATTTCGTTACATCGTATTTATCTAATGCACCGTTGTCGCGGCGTACGCGGATTTCAGAAGCATCAACGTATTCAACGACACCATCATGTTTACATAACAAAGCAGCTCCTGAGTCATGCGCTGATTTGTATTCCATACCAGTACCAACCCATGGTGCTTGAGGATTGATCAACGGCACTGCTTGACGCTGCATGTTGGCACCCATCAAGGCACGGTTGGAGTCATCGTTTTCCAAGAAAGGAATACATGCTGTCGCAACGGCAACTACTTGTTTAGGTGATACGTCCATGTAGTCTACTTTATCAATAGATACTTCTAAGTTTTCACTTTGAGCACGAGCCATAACAACGTCTTGAGCAAATGTTCCATCTTCATTCAATGGGCTGTTTGCTTGGGCTACGATGTAATGGTCTTCGATGTCTGCTGTCAAGTAGTCGATTTGGTCGGTTACACGACCTGTTTCGCGGTCTACACGACGATAAGGTGTTTCGATAAATCCGAATTTATTTACTTTCGCATAACTGGACAAACTATTGATCAACCCGATGTTTGGGCCTTCAGGAGTTTCGATCGGACACATACGGCCATAGTGGGAGTAGTGAACGTCACGAACTTCATAACCGGCACGGTCACGAGTCAATCCGCCAGGTCCTAAGGCTGAAAGACGACGTTTGTGTGTCAATTCGCCAAGAGGATTTGTTTGGTCCATGAACTGAGACAACTGAGAAGAACCAAAGAATTCTTTGATACTTGCCACAACTGGACGGATATTGATCAATTGTTGAGGTGTCAATGTTTCAGTATCTTGGATCGACATTCTTTCACGAACCACACGTTCCATACGTGCTAGACCGATACGGAATTGGTTTTGTAAAAGTTCACCGACTGAACGGATACGACGGTTTCCTAAGTGGTCGATATCATCGACATTGCCGATACCTTCCATCAAGTTCAAGAAATAGCTCATTGAAGCAATGATGTCGGCTGGACGAACCGTTTTTACAGCTGCTTCTGGATAGCCGTTTCCGATCACGTTTACTTCACGTTCAGGGTCTCTTGGTGAAAATACTTTGATGACTTGGACAGTCATTGGATCTGTGACCACACCGTCTTCTGATGGATAGTAAGTCACTGAATTTAGGCCATTATCAATGAAAGGAGCTAGTGTTTCCATGACTTGGTGAGTCAGAACTGTTCCTTTTTCAACGATGATCTCGCCTGTTTCTGGATCAACTAATGTTTCAGCTAATGTCAGATTCAATAGACGTGTTTTCAAATCTAATTTTTTGTTTACTTTGTAACGACCAACGTTTGCTAAGTCGTAACGTTTTGGATCGAAGAAACGAGCATTCAGCAAGTTACGTGAGCTATCTGCTGTTTTAGGTTCGCCTGGACGCAAACGTTCGTAAACGTCTTTCAAACCTTCTTCTGTTCTTGAGTCGCTTGCGTTTTTATGCAAGTCTTTTTCGACTGTATTGCGTAATGTTTCGCTGTCACCGAAGATTTCAAAGATCGTATCATCGGAACCAAATCCTAACGCACGAACTAATACGGTTAAAGGAATCTTACGTGTACGGTCGATACGTACATAAGAGATGTCTTTTGCATCAGTTTCCATTTCTAGCCAAGCGCCACGGTTAGGGATAACAGTAGAACCGAATCCTTCTTTTCCGTTTTTGTCGACTTTTCCATGGAAATAGACACCTGGTGAACGGACTAACTGAGAAACGATTACTCGCTCTGCCCCGTTGATGATGAATGTTCCTTGTTCTGTCATTAATGGGAAATCACCGAAGAATACTTCTTGTGCTTTGATTTCGCCAGTCTCGCGGTTTGTCAAACGCAATGTTACATGTAATGGTGCAGAGTAGTTTGCATCATGCGCACGAGCTTCTGCTACTGTATACTTTGGTTCTTTCAATTCATAATCTACAAATTCCAAAGATAGATTGCCATTGAAGTCATCGATTGGCAAAATGTCTTCAAACATTTCTCTAAGTCCCTCATCTAAGAACCATTGGTAAGAGTCTGTTTGAATTTCGATCAAATTTGGTAATTCCAACACTTCACTGATTCTTGCGAAACTTCTACGTTCGCGATGTTTTCCGTATTTTACTACGTGTCCAGCCAAGCTCTTCACCCCTCTAAAATGTCATTCAAAAAGACTACCCGATCAATTGTTACAATAATATTTCAAATATTATTTTTAGGTAACAACAGACATTTTTTGCGGCTTTTAGGCAAAAAAAAACCAAAAATAGAACATTCTCTTGAAACCTTACTTCGTGAGCTTCTACTTTTGTTTCCTTATATTAAAGCCGAAACGGACAATATTTCGTTTCTGCCTTTTCTTCATCAGATAGTTTTTGCAACTTCATATACTACACTTATTTTCTATAAAAGTCAACACTTCCTGGCGTTTCTTCTGCTTTTTCGCAATATTTTCTTAATGTTTTCAATTTTATGTTTTCAATTATCTGACAATTCTTAATTGACAGACCTTTTTATCTCGGTTATACTTTAGAAAATTCATCTTGTGGAGGAACTTCTATGCGAACCAACATCAACCAAATCGCACCAACACAACTGAATAACTTTTACTTTAGCTACTTTAGATAGGTTTGTATTCATCATGATGGATACAAACGTTAAACGACAGTTTGTATCTATGATGGCTAAAGAACTTTGTATTGCAGCAAAAAGCCACGTAGACAAAATGCTAAGTGGCTGAGCAGTGAAAATACAAAGTAAAAGTATCAAGCATTCTACTTTTTCAATTTATTTTCCGACTTTTCAATCCATTTGGACATTTTGTCTGAATGGATTTTTTGTTTCCCAAAATTAAGGAGGAAAAAGAAATGAAAAAAAATATAATCATCGGATTAGGCGCTGCCCTGCTACTAGCTTTAGGAGGTTGCGCACAAAAAGACAATTCCGCAGAGGCATCAGATGGACAAAAAACAATTGGCGTATTGCAACTTGTACAACATAACTCGTTAGACGCTGCCTATAAAGGATTCAAAGAAGGATTAGCAGAAGAAGGGTATAAAGAAGGCGATAATCTAACAATCGATTATCAAAATGCCCAAAACAATCAAGACAACCTGAAAAGTATGAGTGAGAAACTCGTCAAAGAAGATCCTGATTTGCTACTCGGGATCGCCACTCCAGCAGCACAATCTTTATTAAATGAAACAACCACTATCCCGATGACTGTCACAGCGGTCACAGACTTGGAACAAGCCCATTTAGTCACATCCAATGAAAAACCTGGCGGCAATGTGACTGGCACGACAGATATGGTGCCAATCGAAAAACAAATCGGCTTACTGTTAAATATCGTGCCAGACGCCAAAAAAATCGGCATCATGTATAACAACGGTGAAGCAAACTCTAAGATCCAAGCTGATTTGGCAGAAAAAGAATTGAAAAAAGCGGGAGTCAAAGTCAAAGTACTGACAGCAAATTCCACAAATGATGTCCAACAAGTGACGAAAAGTCTAGCTAAAGATGTAGATGGAATCTATATTCCTACTGATAACACGTTCGCAAGTGCGGCAAGTGTTGTCGGTGAAGTCGCAAAAGAAACAAAAACACCTGTCGTTGCTGGCGCAGTTGATCAAGTCAAAGACGGCGGTCTAGCAACAGTAGGAATCGACTACGAAAGCTTGGGCAAACAAACAGGGATCATGGCAGCAAAAATCTTAGACGGCAAGAAGCCAAGTGAACTTCCTGTCGAAACAGCGAATGATTTGGAACTGTATGTCAATAAAGACATGGCCAAAGCATTAGGCATCAATCCAGAAAGCATCAAAGAAGCTGAATAAAACACAGGAGGATTCTCATGACAAATTTGCTCTCTCTTTTCTTATCATCTGCATCGCAAGGGGTCTTATGGGCCCTACTTGCGATTGGTGTATACGTCACTTTCCGTATCTTGGACATTGCCGACTTGACTGCTGAAGGAAGCTTCCCTTTAGGTGCAGGGATCGCGGCAGTAAGTATTACAAATGGCTATCATCCATTGACAGCTTGTCTTCTAGGCTTTTTAGGGGGTGCGGCAGCAGGGCTTGTTTCCGGACTGCTTCACACAAAATTGAAAATTCCCGCCCTTCTTGCAGGGATCATCACCATGACTGGTTTATATTCTGTCACGTCCCGTGTGATGGGTGCGCCGAACATCTCTTTATTGGGTCAGCCAACGATCTTTCATTGGGTCGAGTCATTCGGCATAGCAAAAGACAACGCTGTACTGATTGTTGGCCTGCTTTTTGCTTTGATCGTTGTATGTTTACTTGTTTTGTTCTTACGTACAGAAACAGGACTTGCTATTCGTGCAACTGGCGATAATCTGGCAATGAGCGAAGCGAACGGGATCAACACAGATAATATGAAGATCATCGGTTATATGATCTCTAATGGATGCATTGCTCTTTCTGGCTCCTTGCTTGCGCAAAACAACGGCTTTGCTGATTTGAATTCTGGTATTGGAACGATCGTAATTGGACTTGCTTCTATTATCATCGCAGAAGTTTTGTTACGTAACCAGCCACTATTTCTCCGTCTCTTGACTGTCGTTTTAGGTGCGGTCATTTATCGTTTTATTTTAGCGTTAGTCTTCGAACTGAATGTTGAACCAAGTGATTCGAAACTTGCTTCTGCTTTCGTGCTAGTGATCTGTCTTTCTTTCCCGCAGATCCAGCAAAAATTCCATTTACCTCAAAAAAAGAAAGGCGGTAGTGTCAAATGAATGACGTCTTAACATTGGAAAATCTCCATCATACCTTTGAAAAAGGAACGATCAACGAAAATCATGTCCTGAAAGGCATTAATCTTTCCTTAGATCCCGGCGACTTCGTGACGATCATCGGTGGAAATGGGGCTGGTAAATCTACTTTGCTGAACAGCATCGCCGGTACATTTTCTGTCGATCAGGGACAAATTTTATTGAATGGAAAAAATATCACGAAAAAATCTGTTGTCGAACGTTCGAAATCCATCAGTCGCGTATTCCAAGATCCTAAACTAGGGACAGCCGTTCGTTTAACGGTAGAAGAAAATCTTGCTCTTGCTATGAAACGAGGAAAAAAACGCGGCTTCTTCCGTGGTGTCAAACCACAAGACCGAACATTTTTCAAAGACCAGCTGGCTCGGCTAAATTTGGGGTTGGAAAATCGTTTATCCTCAGAAATCGGTTTGCTGTCTGGAGGACAACGTCAAGCTATTACGTTATTGATGGCCACATTACAGCGTCCAGAACTGATCTTATTAGATGAACACACTGCAGCGCTTGACCCTGCTACTTCCAAAACGGTGATGGAATTGACAGAAAAGCTGATCACTGAGCAGAATCTCACTGCTTTTATGGTCACTCATGACATGGAAGACGCGATCCGCTATGGGAATCGACTGATCATGCTGCACCAAGGAAGGATCGTCGTAGATATCCAGCAAGAGGAAAAACAGCAGCTCACAGTGCCCCAATTATTAGCGTTGTTCAAACAAAACAGCGGCACGGCATTAAAAGACGATCAAGTACTTTTATCTTCATAATCAGAAAGAGGCTGGGACAAAAAAATGAACGCCCACCCTCTTCTTTTTTCTCTTTCCTTCTTTCGTTTTTGCTTTATGTATCAACCGTTGTTTCTTCGAAAACTATTTTGTTCTCTCCTTCTTCCTGATAGAATGGATGAGAAAGGAGCTTGATGCCATGACAACGAAAGACAAGGTACTTCAATTATTGAAAAAGACACCAGATTTTCTTTCCGGAGAAAAGTTGGCACAGCAACTGGAAGTTTCCCGGACAAGTATTTGGAAAGCCATCAAAGAATTGGAAAAGGCAGGCTATCGTTTTGAGCACGGGCCTACAGGGTATCATTACCTGCCCTCTGACGTACTAGATGCAAAAGAAATCCAGCAAGAGCTACGGTCGTTTATTCCTGATTTGAAAGTACAAACGATGTTGACTTCTGAATCTACGATGAAAGATGCCAAACTGGCAGCAGCTCAAGGAGATTCTGTTTCGAAGTTATTTGTTGCTGATACACAAGAACAAGCTCGTGGACGTTTTGGACGGCCTTTTTTCGCTGAACCTGGACGAGGAATCTACATGAGTCTCTTGCTCCATCCAGACAAACGGTTTGATGAATTGCCTCAATATACGATCATCGCAGCCAGTGCCTGTGTGAAAGCCATTGAATCTGTAACCGGTCGTTCTGCTTCGATCAAATGGGTCAATGATATCTACATGGATGGAAAAAAAGTCTGTGGGATTTTATCTGAAGCAGTCAGTGATATGGAAAGCGGCAGGATCAGTCATATCATCATTGGGATCGGGCTTAATTTTTCTGTTCCTCAAAATCATTTTCCAGCTGATCTCCAAGAAAAAGCCATCTCTGTATTTCCCGACGGACAAGCTAGTGTCACAAGGAATCAGCTAATCAGCAAAATCTGGCAAGAATTGTTCACTTATCTTTCTCACCCAGAAAAAGCGTTGGACTTCTATAAAGAAAAATCATTCGTATTGGGAAAAACCGTGTCGTTCAATCAAAAAGGAACGACTTATGTCGGTCTTGCAAAAGAAATCGGTGATCATGGCGAACTGATCGTCCAAACAAATGAACAGAAGATGAGTTTGTCTTCTGGCGAAATCAGTCTCACATCTATCCGTACGCAATAATTATCAGATTTCACAAAAGGACACCTGATCTCATACAGTGTCCTTTTTTCTGAATTCTCTTCAAAAGACTCTCCTTATTCTATCAGCTGACAGTTTCTCTATCCTCTAGAAAAAGGTATTCTAAAAATATCTATAAAGCATGGTACACTTTCTTTAAATGAATCAATGCAAAAAACAAGAGAGTCATCAGTTTACACGATCAAAAGAGATAGCAGGCCGCTTCCTTTTTCAATCTTATAGATAGACCATGGGTAACGATAAAAACAAAAAAGAACTTGCGACTTATTTTGCCGTAAGTTCTTTTTTAGCTAGTGCCTTAATCTCTTAATCCCAACAAACGTCTCGCATAGATCACCTGACCAGAGTGCATAGCAGCATCATCAATAATAGAAACGAGACGCATTCCTCGTGTGACTGGTGGTGTCCAGTTCTCGTCAATTACTTCATCTAGCTCGGAAGGTTCCAGCCTTCTTAAGTAAGAAATAGCAAAATCAGCAGCTCCTCGCAAGTATCCTAGCAGATCTTCTATTTGATTAGCTTGGATCTGCTTTGCTTGTTCCAGACTATGCTTCCAATCTTGTTCGTTATCTGCTATCGTCATCGGAAACCGGCTTTCCCAGTCTTGACTATGCCAAATTGGAGAAGTTCCTGCTAAATCAGCAATCTGGAAATCTAATTCTCGAGCGGTATGCCAAGCCAGCCAAGTCATTGATTTGATCTGCGGGGCTCTATCTTCCACTGGAAAACGATTGGCCTCCTCAATAGAGACGCCTTCAAACAAACGTTCAAACCGATCGTATGCCCGATCCACACTCTCGCATAGCATATCTAAATAATCCATTTATTTTCCTCCTTTTTATTTATCCTACTTACTTTTTCCTAATTCTAGGATACCTACTTATATGTTACTACACACCCTTATTTTTTACACTTTAACAGTCACCATCATCAATAGTTTGGAGATTGAAAGAAAAAGATAGTGTCGAACTATCAATTGAACAAGAAGCAACAATATGAACGTTTCATTAATATTCTTTAAATAAACAATGATTTTTCAAACGAACAGTTTAAGACTAGGAGAAAAAGAGTATAATAGGAAAATGTTTGAAAGGAAAGGAAGGGGAAAAATGAAAAAAAGGGCAAGTTTACTAGTCCTAGTTGCTTTGTTGTTCAATATCTTTTCGTATGGTGTGGCCGTTTCAGCGGAAACATACATTCCTAAAGACCCTGGGAATATTTATAATGATCTAACTGGTAACTATGGCTTGTTAGGAATTGCTAGTCAATTCCACGTATTTGCTAAAAATAAGACAACTGTGAATGCACATACAGACGGAAATATAGCAACACATGAACTTGATGCAAAAAATAATTTTGGTACAGAGCTTCATGAAGGTTTATTGAACCAAGAAATAAATTATATACAAAAAACTGATTCTTTCGCTAATTCTTCAGGCATACCTACAGGTGGCACAAGAATGAATAAATTTGTCGTTGGCAGTAACGTGGATGTAGCACTTCAAGATGGTCATCCTACAGTCAATGGATCCAGGCTTGATCACTTAACTCCAGATGATTTTTATAAAGATCGTGCTGGGCATGAATATATTGATTTCGAGCAGGAATTTGCTAAATTGAATGTAGCAGCAAATGATCTTGCAACCATCACTCCAGCTAAAACATATACTGTTGCAGATTTTCCAGACATGAACAATCGGACAATCGATTTAACTGGTTTATCAGATACCGGGTTTTTATTGGTAAATATCGATGCAGAAGTGTTAACGATGAATACGCCACTTCAAATCATCAATCCAAATGATCAAGTAGTTGTATTTAATGTCATCAACAGTTCTTCTGCATTGAACGTACAGTCACCAATCAAATACAATGATCGTTCAAATCATGAAACAGAAGATTTTTCGGATGCGAATATCTCTTGGAATTTTGGAAATGAGATGACTGATTTGACAATCAGTGCTCCTTTTCAAGGAACAATCCTTGCGCCTAATGCTACTATCCGCATTACTCAAAACCAAGACGGAACGATTATAGGGACAAATGTGATTTTAGATGCAGCTACCAATCGTTGGGATCCTAACGAAATATTTATCAGCGACAATGGTACAGATACGACAGACACAAGCGACAGTACAGATACATCTACCACAAGTGATAGCTCAGATTCATCAGCTTCAAGCGATAGTACAGATACTACCTCTACCACAAGTGATAGCACGGACACGTCAGCTTCAAGCGACAGTACAGATACTACCTCTACCACAAGTGATAGCTCAGATTCATCAACTTCAAGCGACAGCTCAGATTCAACTACCACTACAAGTGATAGCACGGACACGTCAGCTTCAAGCGACAGCTCAGATTCAACTACCACTACAAGTGATAGCACGGACACGTCAGCTTCAAGCGACAGCTCAGATTCAACTACTACTACAAGTGATAGCACGGACACGTCAGCTTCAAGCGACAGTACAGATACTACCTCTACCACAAGTGATAGCTCAGATTCATCAACTTCAAGCGACAGTACAGATACATCCTCTACCACAAGTGATAGCACGGACACGTCAGCTTCAAGCGACAGTACAGATACTACCTCTACCACAAGTGATAGCTCAGATTCATCAACTTCAAGCGATAGTACAGATACTACCTCTACCACAAGTGATAGCACGGACACATCAGCTTCAAGTGACAGTACAGATTCATCTACCACTACAAGTGATAGCACGGACACATCAGCTTCAAGTGACAGTACAGGTACTAAAACCACAAGCGACAGCTCAGATTCATCTACCACTACAAGTGATAGCACGGACACGTCAGCTTCAAGTGACAGTACAGATACATCCTCTACCACAAGTGATAGCTCAGATTCATCAGCTTCAAGTGACAGTACAGGTACTAAAACCACAAGCGACAGCTCAGATTCATCTACCACTACAAGTGATAGCACGGACACGTCAGCTTCAAGCGACAGTACAGATACAATCTCTACCACAAGTGATAGCTCAGATTCATCAACTTCAAGCGATAGTACAGACACGTCGTCTACCACAAGCGATACACGTCATGCAAGTGTCTCCTTCTCAAAAACAAGTTCGGATAACAGGACGAACTTTAACTTAACTAATAAAACAAGCAATGACAATGGAAACAAATCAAAAAGAGCACTTCCTAAAACTGGAAGTCAATCGAATAATTGGATAACACTCGCAGGCGTTATATTACTTGTAATCGGTTTAAGAATCACTTTTATGAGTTATAAGAAATCGAAAAGGTAAAAAAATATTCAAGATAAAAAAGAGCAACGTCGCTAACGGACGTTGCTCTTTATTTTTGCTTTTTATCATAAATACAAGAACTACAATTCAATTTGTCAAAAAACACGTAGATTTCCTTCTGAGAAATTTATTTACGTATCGAACCTTTCCCTATTCAGTCTTTGCGATCCAAAATCAGTTGGGTAAGGGAAAAGAGATTCTCTTTTGTTCGAAGAGAGGTGGCAGGTAATTTCTTTATTTCCTTCAAAGCCTTTTCTGTGTAAGAGGCCGCTAACTTCCTAGCTTCTTCCACGCCTCCTGTATGTTCAACGATTTTGCGTACGGCGTCGACATCTTCTTCTGTCATTGCCGCTTTCTTCTCTAAATAAGGTAGTAGCTTTGGTTTGTTTTTTTGCAAAGAGTAGATCAACGGTAAAGAATAGACCCCTTGACGCATGTCTTCTAGTACAGGTTTGCCGATTTCCTGGCTCTCTTTTGTATAATCTAAAATATCATCGATAATCTGAAAGGCCATCCCGATAGAAAGTCCGATATCTCCTGCTTTTTTTGCGAAGCGCTCGCTTGTTCCACTTTCAAAAGCGCCAACAGAACAACTTAATTGGAACAGTTCAGCTGTCTTACCTGAAATATTTTCCAAATATTCTTTTACAGAAAGTTCATAATTATAGCGATCATCCATCTGCCCTAATTCGCCATTCAATACTTTTTCCATACTGCGAGAATTCAATTGGAGACTTTTCAAGGAAGTGGAGTAATCAGACAATAGTTTAAAACAGCAGACAAATAAATAGTCTCCTGCATAGACAGAAACGACATTACCAAACTGACTACGGATATTAGGCTGACCACGTCGCAGATCCGCTTCATCAACGATATCATCATGGATCAGTGTGGCCGTATGGAGCATTTCGATAGAAGCTGCCAAAGCGATGGCTTTGTCTCGATCTTGCTCTGGTCCAAATTGTGAGAACAATAGCTGATAGGCAGGACGCAACAGCTTTCCGCCGGCATGGATCGTTTCTTTGATTGCTTGTTCGACAGGTTTGTTTTTCAGGCGGACAGTTTCTTCCATCCGTTTTAGTGTTTCTGTCAATTCTTTACTTAAAGCAGGATAGTTTTCCCACATTGGATGTAGCTTCATAAAAAAACTCCTTGTGTGACGATTATTTTTTGGTAAACATTGGGCTCCATTTTTGTTTGGTTCCCTGCTCATAATCTTTTTGGAATCGTTGAAGTGTCTGCACATGTCGTAAAAGATAATTCGCTGCGATCCCGATTGCAATCCCTGATAAAATCCCTAAAACTGAAAGGACTGGCAAGTACAACATGACTGTCCATGATTGTGCAATGAAAGAAGCCATCAAAAGCTGTCCGACATTATGCATGAAACCGCCGGCCGCACTAATTCCGATGATACTGACACGTTTTGGTCCTAATTGCTTGACCAATAACATTCCAAAATAACTAAGCAAAGCACCACTCATACTATAAAGGAATGTGGAAATCGTTCCGCCTAGCAAAGTAGTCAGGAATAGTCGTAGCCAAAGTAGTAAGAAGCTGTCTCGTTTTTTCATGGTAAAAATGGCAACGATCGTGATTAGATTGGCTAAGCCTAGTTTTGCACCAGGCGCAAAAGAAAAAGGATAAGGGATCATATTTTCCAATAAACCAATGATCACTCCTTGTGCAACAAGTAGCGAAATATAAATCATTTTTTGTAATTTACTCATGGTGTGTGAAGGTCTAATAAATCAGACTGTCTTCGTCACCTCCATCTGTTGAACGGACTTCGATCACTAATTTATGTGGCAAACAGACGATGGTTTCGCCATTTTTCGTTGCCCAGCCTCGACGTACGCAGATCTGGTCATCGCAATCTGCTTCTTTTATCCGTACTCGATCGCCATCTATCTCGATCAAGTTATAATCTCCGTGTTCATCTTTGTAAGTATATGTGTAGCTCTCTTCTCCAGCCATCAAAGGGAATGTTTTGATTTCTGTGCCATCCACACGCAGTACCGCTTCTTTTTCTGCTGTTGCGGTGTTTTGCTGAAGACCAAAAATCATGACTGGTAAAAAAGAAAGAACAGTCAAAAGCAAAATAATAAAAACATCCCAAGGTTTGAGCAGACTTTTTTCAGCAAATTCTTTAAGGCTCATTTTTGTTCTCCTTTTTCCAGATTAACTCACCCAATTTTAGCATAAAAACAAGAGGTTGTGACACCTGTGTCTTGCTTTGAGTAATAAGAACGAAGAATAGAAAACAGCTTTCCATGTTTTCTAATTCTTTGGGCTTATTACCGAGAAGCAGCAGGTGGAACACCGTTTATAACAAGAGGTTGTGACAGAAGTGGGCAACTTCAAGAAATAAGAAGGAATTTACGAAAATTACTTTTCAAGTTTTTGTGAAATTTCGGCTTATTTTTCGAAGAAGCTACTTCTGGAACACCGTTTATAACAAGAGGTTGTAACAGAGGTTGTGACACCTGTGTCTTGCTCATGGAGGCTTATCTCGGGCATCTTATTCCTTTAATTTTACATAAAAAGGAGGCTGTGACGGTTTGTCTCAGCCCCTTTCTATTGAAATCTTGCATTCAAATAACGTTCTTTATCTATTTATTTCTTGCCGTACTGGGAACTTGGTCTACCGTACCACCAATTACCTAGTGTACGTTGTAGCCATGGAATTACCCAGCGATCCAACCCAATCGCACGTCCGGAACCGTTCATCAATGCGAAAGCAACAAAAATGAACCAAATGTTTACCCAGTAAAACATGCCTGATAAGCAGAACGTGATCACCAATACAATCGTTGTCGCACTGCATAGCCATGTGAATAATCCAGCAATCAATGCTAATGCCAAGGCAATTTCAAAGAATACCATGAATTTTTGGAAGAACATTGCTACATCATTGTTTGGCATGATCACTTGCATGATCTTTGTGAACCAGTCTGGTGACTTCTCAATCACAGCCATTGGTTCTTCACCGTATGCATAACTCAAACCAAAATGTGCAGCTTGAGTCGCTGCTTCTCCGGCACTTGCCCCTGCTCCGCTGGCAGCTGTGGTTGCATCACCAGCAGCAGAAGCACCACTGGCAACATCTGTTACATTGTATTCCCATGTCCAAGGGAACACACTGTTTCCAGTGAACCATGATCCTTCACCAAACCAAGTACTTGGTTTGAACACTTCACCATTCCCAATGATTTTTTTGGAGGCTTCAACGAACCAAACTAAACCATAGAAAATACGAAGTGGCACACTCCATAAGACGTTGCCGTAACGAGAAGAATGTCCTCGAGTCACGTTGCGATCATCTTTGATATGGAAAAACTCATGCATTAAATATTGGAACATATAATAACCAGAACGAATATCAAAGAAGTATTTCAAATTCACGATATGTTTCATTACGATAGCTAAAAATCCGCTTAAATGGATCTTATCAAATAGGTTAGCTACCCCCCATTTGGCACCAATAGAAACCATAAATCCTTGATAGTTTCCTTTAAATTTATGCTTTTCTCCGCCTTTGATCGAAGCCACGATATTCGCTGCGGCTGTGTGTCCTGTTTGTTCAGCAGCTTGAACGATCTGCGGTGTCGGTGTTCCTGGGAATTCTTCATAAAAGACTAAATCACCAATGATATAGATGTTTTTATCTTCGTAGCCTTTTGCCTGCATATATTCATTGGCGATCAACCGCTGTCCGCGTGCTGATTCTAATCCAAAGTCAGCAGCGTCAGAAGTTCCTTTGACACCAGCTGTCCAAATCAGTGTGTGAGTCGGAATGTTGCGTCCGTCTTTCAATTTGATATGATCAGCAGCCACTTCTACGATTGGTGCATTCAATAATAATTCCACGTTGTGCTTACGCAAATAGCGTTCAGCTTTTGCAGCATCATTTCGATCCAACATATTCAAGATCGTCGGCATTGCCTCTACGACCATCAGTGTGATTTCGTTTGGATCTAATTTATAATCTTTGGCTAGGCGATTTTTCCAGTCGATCAGTTCCCCAATCATTTCAATACCGGTAAATCCAGAACCACAGACAACGAAAGTCAGCATGGCTTTACGCAGTTCATCATCTGGTTCCAATGCAGCTTTTGCTACTGTCTTCTCAATATGTTCCCGAATCCTTACAGAATCTTCAAATGACCAAAGGGTGAATCCGTGTGCTTTGACACCAGGTGTACCAAAGTCATTCGGCTCTCCGCCCATTCCAAGGATCAGCTGATCAAAAGGATAGGAACCTAATTTGGTCTTGACGATTTTTCGTTCTTTATCGATACCGATTACAGTGTCTGTGACAAGTTGTACATTCTTTTGACGAGCAAACAAATGCTGCAGATCGTATTGGATTGCTTCTGGTTCTACACGTCCGCCAGCTACTTCATGCAACTCGGTCATCATAGTATGGTACGAATGACGATCGATCAGAGTAATTGCTACATCTTCTTTTTTCAGTTTCTTTGCCAAGTATTTTGTAGCTGAAACACCGGCATATCCTGCTCCTACAACGACAATATTTTGCTTTGCCATTGATCATCCGCTCCTTATAGACTATCTATATAATGAATATATGATAATTCTTTTAGTTTGATACTTATTACACAATCTCCATATATTATATAGATGTTCTGTTCTTTTGTCTAACTCCTTTTGGATTTTTTTCAAATTTTAAAATAAAGCGTTTTTTCACGAAATTTGCTGAAAGAAAACGTTTGAAATATTACATGGGTTATTTATCAAAAATAGTTGACTTATAGGCTAAAAAGATTAGAATGTATAATGAATCACAAAGAAAAATTGTGGACTAAAAATGGAATGGTGGGGTATTAAAATGAAGAAAAAACGTTTTGTAACTGGATTTGCCGTATTAGCATTTTCAGCTCTAGTGTTAGGCGCTTGCGGCGCAGATGACAACGGAAGCTCAAACTCTTCTTCTGAATCATCTACAGCACAATCTTCGACTGCAAAAAGCACAACAGAATCATCTGCAAAAGTTGTAGCTGGCGGAGATTTGCAAGACGGCACATATAAATTAGAAGAAAAAAATTATTCAAATGGTTACCGTGCAGTCTTTGAAATGGTTGTAAAAGACGGCAAAATCACTGAATCAAAATATGATAACGTCAATGAAAACGGCGAATCAAAAACAAAAGATGCAGAATACAACAAAAACATGGAAGCAAAATCTGGCACAAACCCAGAAAAATACATTCCTGAGTTGAATGACCAATTCTTAAAAGCACAAAGCGCAAGCGGTGTGGAAGTCGTAACTGGAGCTACTCACTCATCTGAAAGCTTCCAAAACTACGCACAACAATTGATCCAAGCTGCTCAAGCTGGTAACACAGATACAATCGAAATCGACAATGGTGCTGATTTGAAAGACGGCACTTACAAGCTTGAAGAAAAGAACTACTCTAACGGCTACCGTGTGCAATTCGAAATGACAGTTGCTGGCGGCAAAGTAACTGAATCAAACTTTGATTATATCGACAAAGACGGTAAATCAAAACAAGATGATACAGAATATAATGAAAATATGAAAGCAAAAAGCGGTACAGAACCAAAAACTTACATCCCTACTCTGAACGACGAATTCGTCAAAGCAATGGGCGAAGAAGATGGCTCACCTGCTAATGTAGAAGTTGTTACAGGTGCTACACACAGCTCACATTCATTCATCATGTACGCACAACAATTAGTGAATGCAGCTGAAAAAGGCGACACTCAAACAATCGAAGTAGATAATATCGTAACAGAAAAATAATCACATAATCATACTAATAAAAGTTGGAGGGTGGGACGATAGCCAGATTAGGCAGTCGTCTCACCTTTCAAAATGAAGAGAGGAAAAAAATGCGGAAAAAACTACTATTTTCCTTAATCACACTGGGCATCTCTTTTATGGTGCTAACTGGCTGCACTGATTCAGCAAAAAATACAACCACTGAAAGTTCAGCAGCTACCAAGATATTGAAAGATCCATATTCTGATGAACAGTTCTTGTTAGGGACTTACGTTCGTATCCGTGTGTATGATGAAGGCAAAGAATCAGCATTGAAACCTGCCTTCGATCGAGTAAAAGAACTTGGTGATAAAATCACGATCAATCAAAAAGGTTCTGAGATCGATGAAGTGAATGAGCAAGCTGGAATCAAACCAGTAAAAGTTTCTGATGATGTCTACACGTTAGTCAAGCGGGCCTACGAATATAGTCAAGATTCTCAAGGCGGATTCGATATGGCGATTGGTGCAATCACACAATTATGGCGAATCGGTTTTGATGACGCCAGAAAACCTTCCCAAGAAGAAATCGATCAGGCATTGAAATTAGTGGATTATCATAAGATCGAACTAAATGACAAAGAAAAAACTGTTTATCTAAAAGAAAAAGGAATGATCATCGATTTAGGTGCAATCGCCAAAGGTTACATTACGGACGAAGTAGTGAAAGTCTTGAAAAAACAAGGAGTGACCACTGCCATCGTTGACTTGGGCGGTAATGTCTATGTCTTAGGCCACAGCCCAAGAGGCGAAAACCAAGACTGGACAGTCGGCATCCAAGATCCGAACATGGCTCGCGGATCTGTTTTAGGTTCTATTAAAGAACGGAACAAAACATTAGTTACCTCTGGAATTTACGAGCGTTATTTAGAAGTAGATGGCAAAAAATACCATCATTTGTTTGATCCAAAAACGGGTTATCCGTTCGACAATGATATCGCAAGTGTCACGATCATAACAGATAAATCAATTGATGGTGACGGGTTGTCTACAGCAGTCTTTTCAATGGGTGTGAAAAAAGGACTGGAATACGTCGAAAGCGAATTGAATAACGGGACGGAAGCGATCTTCGTGACAAAAGACGATAAAGTATATGTGACCGATCCAATCAAAGACACCTTCAAATTATCGGAGGACTCCCATTACACGATGGGTGACCGTTCTGAACTAAAATAAGGAGTACGAACCATGACACTAAAAATCTTTTTAGAAGTAGTTGAAATACGAACAAAGGTGGCTAGTGTATTTCCTTTTGCGGTAGGGGTATTATTCTCTATCGCTTTTTTTCATGAGATACATTGGCTAAACACTTTTTTATTTTTTATTGGAATGCTAGTTTTTGATTTAGCGACTACCGCTATCAATAATTACATGGATTATGAAAAGGCTCATTCTGAAATATATAAGTATGAAGAAAATGTCATTGGCCGCAGAAATCTATCTCCTGTATTGATTCGAAACATGATTTTAGCTATGATTGCATTTGTTTTTGTTATCGGCGTTATTTTAACGTTCAATACGGGTTGGCTTTTACTTTTGATGGGATTTATCTGTTGTTTTATTGGAGTATTCTATACATTCGGACCGATTCCTTTATCTCGAATGCCTTTAGGGGAAATTTTCAGTGGGGTGACTATGGGCCTTGGAATTTTTGCCATGGTCGTTTATGTCAATACATTCGGTTCAGATGTCTATGATCTGACAGTCAACTTTTCATCTGGACAATTTGCTTTGGTAGGAAATCTTTGGGCTATAGCAGCAATCGTATTAGCTTCCTTACCCTTGGTGTTTACGATTGCCAATATCATGTTGGCTAATAATTTGCGGGATCTTGACCGTGATATTGAAAATCATCGCTATACACTAGTTTTTTATATCGGACGCCCTGCAGGGACAGTGTTATTCCAACTATTGATGTATGCTTGTTATTTTGTGATTTTGATGGGACTGTTGAGTGGTATCTATGAATGGCCGATCTTAGTCACCTTCTTGACTTTGCCAATTGTGAAGAAGCATTTGGATCAATTCAAGCAAACGTTACCCCAGCCTATCAGTTTCAGCTATTCCATCAAAAATATGGTCTTATTCAATGCCAGTTATGTATTGGGGCTATTACTAACAATCATTATGCAAGCCATTTAACAGCATGAAGAGGTTGTGAAAAAGCTGCCCTGCATCAAGTAATAAGAACAGCCAAATAAAAATAGCTCCTTATATTTTTCGTTTGGTTGGGCTTATTACCGCAGATGCAAGCTTTTGAACACCGTTTATCAGGAGGTTGTGAAAAAGTCGCTTAGTTTCGAGTATTAAGAAAAATTTTGTGAAAATGGCTTTCCACATTTTTGCATAAATTTGGCTTAATACCGAGAAACTGGCTTTTGAACACCGTTTATCAGAGGTTGTGAAAAAGTCGCTTAGTTTCGAGTATTAAGAAAAATTTTGTGAAAATGGCTTTCCACATTTTTGCATAAATTTGGCTTAATACCGAGAAACTGGCTTTTGAACACCGTTTATCAGGAGGTTGTAAAATCAGCGTTTTGTCCTGAGTATTAGAGAAACAAACGGAAAAATAGTCCCTCATATTTTGCCGTTTTTTAAGCTAATACCGAAGGACAGCTGATTGAACACCGTTTATCAGGAGGTTGTAAAATCAGCGTTTTGTCCTGAGTATTAGAGAAACAAACGGAAAAATAGTTCCTCATATTTTGCCGTTTTTTGAGCTAATACCGAAGGACAGCTGATTGAACACCATTTAAGAAAGAGGTCGTGAGTCTGCCGTTTAGCTCCGAGTCGCAAGGAACAAGTTCAAAAAACAGTTTCTCATGTTTTATGAATATTGTGTCTTGTGATTGGGAGTTGGCAGGAGAACACCATTTGTTCGGAAAAAGTGACTAACTATGACACAACTTTTTTCACAGTCCCTTTTTTCACTTGATTTGATTCGTACCAGCGAACTTGACGAGAACTTTCTTGGTTTGGTAACTATATGGTATTCTTTTAACATCCTCGTTTGCTTCTTCTAATTTATTTATACAAAGTCACACTTTTTTAATCATCTGTTCTTCGATACATTTCTATTTCTTTTAAAATTTTGAACTTAAGAGTGCATACCAAATGGATTCATTTACTCTTCGTCAGTTACGAAGATAATCAAAATCTCCAACTTCCCTACTTATTTCGTTTTGAGAATTATCGAAGCAATCTTACATAAATAACTAAAAAACAAAAAACCAGAAAATCAGTATACTGATTTTCTGGTTTTACATGGTTTGTTCAATAAAAAGCTGTTGGAACTGTTAATATTAAATTATCGCATCGTTACGAATTCTTCCGCTCCTGTTGGATGGATGGCTACTGTATTGTCAAAGTCTTCTTTAGTTGCACCCATCTTGATAGCCACAGCAAAACCTTGCAGCATCTCATCGACACCAACACCAATAGCATGTAAGCCGACGATTCTTTCTTCTTTTCCGACACAGATCAATTTCATTTCGCATTTTTGGCGATAATCATTTAATGCAAAGTACATTGGGGTAAAGCGTGAACGATAAACTTTCAATTCATTTTCGCCATATTTTTCCAATGCTTCTTCTTCTGTCAAACCAATTGTTGCAATTGGTGGATGCGTAAAGACGACTGTCGGAACAAGTTTATAGTCAAGATAAGAATCTTTCTTTCCATTAAATAAACGTTCTGATAAACGTCTACCAGCTGCGATTGCAACAGGAGTCAGATCTAATTTACCGATCACATCACCAACAGCAAAAATATGTTCATCCGTTGTATTTTGGTATTTATCTACTTTGATAAACCCTTTTTTGTCCAATTCCACATTTGTATTTTCCAGACCTAATTTTTCGGTATTCGGTACACGTCCACCGGCAAAAAGTACACAATCACCAGTTAAGGTTTCACCATTTTCAAATAGCACCGTATATTCGTCATTGTTTTTAGTAATTTCTTTAGCAATATGATGTGCGTAAGTTTTTATTCCAGCTTCTTGGTACATTTGGATCAAATTGTCCGAAAGCATTTTATCAAACGTTCTAAGTGGTCTTTCTTTTCGATATGCCCACATGACTTCACTACCTAAACCACGAAACACACCTGAAAGTTCAGCCGCAATGTATCCAGCACCTAAAACGATTGCTCTCTTAGGTAACTCTGTTAATTCAAAAAATCCATTTGAATCAATTGCGTATTCTCCACCAGGAATGGTCATTTTACTTGCACGGCCTCCAGTAGCGATCAAGATTTTAGGAGCACGATAGGTTTCACCGTTTACTTCGATCGTTTGACTATCGATAAAAGTAGCGTAACCTTTTATAGCCTCGACATGATTGCTATCTAATCCTCTTTGATAAGCACCGTGTAGAAAATCAATATATTTTTCTCGTCTTTCTACTAGACCGGCGAAATCAACATTTTTTAAATCTGCTTGGATACCGTAACTTGAGGCATCTCGTTCAATTGTTTCCAAAATCGTACTTGCTTGCCACATAACTTTTTTAGGTACACAACCGACGTTGACACATGTTCCGCCCAATTCATTCGCTTCAATCAGCAAAACTTTTGCGCCATGCATCCCTGCTCTGTTTGCTGAAGCAATACCGCCAGAGCCGCCACCAATTACGATGTAATCATATATTTGCATTTTGTTCCTCCTTATTGAAGAGATCAATCAAAACCTTTATTTAACGATCCTTTTTCTACAGAAAACAAGTGTAACACTTTTCTTGGATTTTGTATGCGAAGATGCTTAAAACAGGGATATATCAGCTTTTTCCTTATTTACGTTTTCGGATCATATCTCCAGGTTTCACCGGCTGTGCGACTGGCATAGTTAAAATCATCATTGGATTTGGTGCTCGGTCAATGGATTCGCCTTCTTCATTATGCATAACTTCAACGGTTTGACTGAAATGACTGAATCCTGGACCATAAAATTCGATTTCATCTCCTACAGAAAACAAGTTTCTCTGACGTATCGTAGCAATCTGTGTTGCCTCATCATAAGATAATACTTCACCGACAAATTTATATACTGGGATTTTACGCCGTTCACCGAATAATTGTTCGTTTTCAGTTGGTGTATTGTAGTAAAAACCTGTAGCTAATTCTCGTTGTGCTACTTTCCATAACTCGTCGATCCATTCTTGCTTGCAGACATAGTTTTCAGGATCTTCCATATAACTGTCTACAGCCGCTTTATAGACATTTGACACCGTAGATACATAATGGATCGATTTCATTCTTCCTTCGATCTTGAAGCTGTCTACGCCGTTTTCAATCAATTCTGGAATATGTTCGATCATTGACATATCCACTGCACTCATCGAGAATTCTTCTTCCACTTCGCCTGTATCAGTTAAACTGTTTCGTTCTTGACCAAAAGGCATATCGAACAATCCATACTTCCAGCGACAAGATTGAGAACATCCGCCACGGTTTGCATCCCGCATCGACATATGGTTGGACAATGTGCATCGACCAGAATAAGAGATACACATGGCACCATGGATAAATGCTTCGATTTCGATATCCGTATTTTTACGAATCTCTGCCACTTCCTCCATTGAAACTTCACGAGCTAAAACGACACGTTCCAACCCTTCTTCTTTCCAGAATTCCAATGTCTCAAAATTAGTTGCTGAAGCTTGAGTGGATAAATGGATCGGCAGACCTGGTGCTTCTGTCGCACAAATTTCGATCAAAGCTGGATCAGAAACAATTACTGCAGAAATACCGACATCACGCAAACTGCGGAAAAATTCCCCTGCTCCATCTTCATTTCCTTCATGGGTGACCATATTAGCAGCAACGTATACCTTCGCATCATGTTCTTTTGCAAAAGCAACTCCTTCAGCCATTTCTTCATAAGTAAAATTACCTGCACGGCTTCTTAAACCATATGCATTCCCGCCAATATATACTGCATCTGCTCCATAATGGATCGCGGTTTTTAACTTTTCCAGTGTTCCTGCTGGCGCTAGGATTTCTGGTCGTTTCAATTTTCTTTTTACTGTCATTTCTTTCATCATACTCCTTATTTGATAGCAGAAGGATCAATATAAAAGAATCCTGTATCTAATTCACGGTTTTCAGGATGCAATTTACTGATTTCGCTAGTCATTTTTTCCGCTTTTTCTTGATCCCAGCTACCTTCTAAAATTTGTTTTTTTGCTTCGGCGAATAGTTGAGTGATGTTTACGAATTTTTCGCCTGGAGTAAATAATCCGTCCAATTTCCATGTACAGTAATGATGCTGATAAAGTTCATTCAATTCATTCGAGAGATTCAGATCATTGCTGGCAAAAATATGTGTGCCATGACTATCTTCATAAATAGAATAATGTGTCTCTTCTTTTTTAGGTTCCGAGATAAAAAGACCTCTTTCACGATCTTTTTGTTCGTCTTGTTTCGTATAGTTATAGTAATTCTGTAGCAGTGGACGTTTGGATTGATGGATGCATGTAGCACCATACACAAGGGTTTCTACAGGAATATCGAGTTTTTCTTCCATCGCCTTCATCTCTTCAAAAGGAACTTCACGAGCAAGTACTGCTCCAACTGCGCCTTTTTTCGCCCAGAAATTGATTTGACGTGCGCTCGTTACTAATGTTTCAGCATCATAAATATACGGTATACGCAATTCAGGATTTTTTTTCATCGTATAAATAATACCTGTATCACCAACTGTGATCACATCTACGTTTATTTCTTTTAAAAAAGCCAAATATTCAGGTACATTTTTCATTTTTTCAGGATGAATGATCCCATTTACAGCAATATTCGCTTTTTTACCATACTTGTGTGCTAATTCTACCAATTGTCGCTGTTCTTCTCGTGTAAATGAAGCAGGCAGACGCAATCCAAATTGCTCTTCACCGAAATATAGTGTATCTGCACCTGCAGCAAGCAACTGTTCTGCTTGTTCAATAGTTTCTACTGTGGTTATGAGTTCGATCATAATTTTCTCCTCCTACAACTTCATAATAGTAGCATAGCTCTAAAAACTTTCCAATACTTCTTCTATTTAAAGTCGGATTTTTGAAAATTATTTCACAAAAAATCAAAATAAAGTTCGATATATTCTGTCCAAATATAAAAAGAGATTGTGACAAAAATCTTGTCACAACCTCTTAATCAAGTCTTACTATTATAAAAATTCAGCTACACAGGCCAAGTAACTATAGGGAACCTACTGTTTCCTTTTTAGGTCCGCGAACATTCAATGTGATCTTACCTTTTGAAGCACCTACTGTTACGTGGTCACCTAAACGAATTTCTCCGCCAAGCAAAGCCTCGCTCAATCGATCTTCAATTTCTTTTTGAAGTGCGCGACGGATTGGACGTGCACCATATTCAGGATCAAATCCAGCTTTCCCGATCACATCGATTGCAGATGGTGTGATTTTCACTTGAATATCTTGTTCTTTCAATCGTTTGATAATCGCTTTGCTCATGATTTGGACGATTGTATGGATTTCATCTTTACTCAATGAATGGAAGACGACAGTCTCATCGATTCGATTCAAGAATTCAGGTCGGAAAGCTTTCTTTAACTCTTCTAAGATACGTTTTTGCATGGCTTTGTGATCTTTAGTAACATCTTGGACATTGAATCCGACATTTTTTTCTTCTCGAATTTGTGTCGCTCCGATATTTGAAGTCATAATCATGATTGTATTTCTAAAGTCCACTTTTCTACCTTTAGAATCTGTTAAATGACCATCATCCAATACTTGCAAAAGTAAATTGAAAACGTCTGGATGTGCTTTCTCCACTTCATCTAAGAGAATCACTGAATATGGTTTTTGACGAATTTTTTCTGTCAACTGTCCACCTTCATCATACCCTACGTATCCTGGAGGAGACCCGATTAATCGGCTTGTACTGTATTTTTCCATAAATTCTGACATATCAACACGGATCAGGGCATCTTCGCTCCCAAACATGACTTCTGAAAGTGCTTTGGCCAATTCTGTTTTTCCGACACCAGTTGGTCCAAGGAACATGAATGAACCAATTGGACGATCAGGATCTTTCAATCCGCTTCGTGCACGGCGGATCGCACGTGAAACTGCTTTGACAGCCTCATCTTGACCAACGACACGTTCATGCAGAAGTCCTTCCAGTTCTAACAAGCGTTCGCTTTCTTTTTTCTCCAACTGCTGTAGAGGGACACCAGTCCACTCCGATACAACTATAGCAACATCTTCTTCTGTTACACGATCAGAATAACCTTGCTCCTGTTTTGCTTCAATTGCAGAAACTTTTTGCAGCTTTTTACGTAGTGCTTTTTCTTGTCTGCGTAATTGAGCAGCATTTTCAAAGTCTTGTTTTTGGATCGCTGCTTCCTTTTCTTGTACTAGTTCATCGATTTCTAGTTTGATCACAGTTGATTTTGTTAAGTGATCGGTTTGATCCAAACGGACTTTCGCTGCTGATTCATCGATCAAATCAATTGCTTTATCGGGTAGTTGACGAGAAGTGATATAACGAACAGAAAGATTGACTGCTGCTCGTACAGCTTCATCTGTGATCTCCACTCCATGGTGCTCTTCATATCTTGTACGCAATCCTTGAAGAATCACTTCTGCTTCTTCAGGAGTTGGCTCATCTACTTGAATGCGAGCAAAACGTCGCTCTAATGCAGAATCTTTTTCGATATATTTTTGATATTCATCTAGGGTCGTTGCTCCGATCGTTTGTAATTCTCCTCGAGCTAACGCCGGTTTCAAGATATTCGAAGCATCAATTGCTCCTTCTGCTCCACCTGCACCAATTAAGGTATGCAATTCATCAATGAATAAGATTACTTGACCATCATTATAGATTTCGTCGATGACCTTTTTCATTCGATCTTCAAATTCACCGCGATATTTCGTACCAGCAACCAAAGATCCCATATCAAGCATCATCAGGCGCTTTTCTTGCATGTCTTCTGGCACTTCACCTAAAATGATTTTTTGAGCTAATCCTTCAGCAATGGCTGTTTTGCCTACACCAGGTTCACCCACCAGTACAGGGTTATTCTTTGTCCGTCGGCTAAGAATCTGGATAAGCCGTTTCACTTCTCTCGAACGACCAACAACTGGGTCCAGCTTGTTTTCTTTTGCTAATTTCGTCAAATCACGTGCTAATGAATCTAGCGTAGGTGTTCCTTGCGGTGTTTGCCGTTTATCTTGTACATTTACATTTCTACGACGATTCATTCCTTTTCCAGCAGAATCACCAGCTAGCCCCATTTTTTGTTTCAGAACTTGACGGGCTTTTGAAAGGCTGATACCTAAGTTGATCATGATTCGAGTAGCCATGATACTTTCATCTTTTAATAAGCTCATCAAAATATGTTCTGTTCCAACTTTTTGAGAACCAGTTTTCTTCACTTCGCTGCTAGCTAAAGCAAAAACTTGTTTCATTCTTGGTGAATATGGAAGAAAGACTCCTTTAGGGTAAGAACGGATACCACCATAACCAATCAGATGTTCAATTTCTTCATAAATTTCCGTTTCATTCAAATCCATTTCACGTAATACTTTTCCAGCAATTCCATTTTGCTCGACCACTAAGGCTAGTAAAACATGTTCTGAACTAACTGATTGATGTTTCAATCGTTTTGCTTCTTCTTGTGCAATTTCTAATACTGCTTGGGCTCTTTCAGTAAAAAGTTCTTCCATCTAATCTCACTTCCCATCTTCATAACTTAAACGTTCCAGAAATGCTCGGAGAATCCGAGCACGTGTATGATCTTCATATTCATTGAAATTCAATGTGTTTTTTGCAATTGCACTCAACATCAAGTTTCCTTCTTTTTTTGTAATTATTTGGTCTTCATAAAGTTTTTGAATAATAGCAAAAGCATTTTTCTCACTGATTGTATCATCAAATAACTGATTTATCTGCTCAAGTAATTGTTTTT
>NZ_CP187862.1:2697500-2717571 GCF_050555565.1 Enterococcus sp. MSG3290
TTGTAGCACGTGTGTAGCCCAGGTCATAAGGGGCATGATGATTTGACGTCATCCCCACCTTCCTCCGGTTTGTCACCGGCAGTCTTGCTAGAGTGCCCAACTGAATGATGGCAACTAACAATAAGGGTTGCGCTCGTTGCGGGACTTAACCCAACATCTCACGACACGAGCTGACGACAACCATGCACCACCTGTCACTTTGCCCCCGAAGGGGAAGCTCTATCTCTAGAGTGGTCAAAGGATGTCAAGACCTGGTAAGGTTCTTCGCGTTGCTTCGAATTAAACCACATGCTCCACCGCTTGTGCGGGCCCCCGTCAATTCCTTTGAGTTTCAACCTTGCGGTCGTACTCCCCAGGCGGAGTGCTTAATGCGTTAGCTGCAGCACTGAAGGGCGGAAACCCTCCAACACTTAGCACTCATCGTTTACGGCGTGGACTACCAGGGTATCTAATCCTGTTTGCTCCCCACGCTTTCGAGCCTCAGCGTCAGTTACAGACCAGAGAGCCGCCTTCGCCACTGGTGTTCCTCCATATATCTACGCATTTCACCGCTACACATGGAATTCCACTCTCCTCTTCTGCACTCAAGTCTCCCAGTTTCCAATGACCCTCCCCGGTTGAGCCGGGGGCTTTCACATCAGACTTAAGAAACCGCCTGCGCTCGCTTTACGCCCAATAAATCCGGACAACGCTTGCCACCTACGTATTACCGCGGCTGCTGGCACGTAGTTAGCCGTGGCTTTCTGGTTAGATACCGTCAAGGGATGAACAGTTACTCTCATCCTTGTTCTTCTCTAACAACAGAGTTTTACGATCCGAAAACCTTCTTCACTCACGCGGCGTTGCTCGGTCAGACTTTCGTCCATTGCCGAAGATTCCCTACTGCTGCCTCCCGTAGGAGTTTGGGCCGTGTCTCAGTCCCAATGTGGCCGATCACCCTCTCAGGTCGGCTATGCATCGTGGCCTTGGTGAGCCGTTACCTCACCAACTAGCTAATGCACCGCGGGTCCATCCATCAGCGACACCCGAAAGCGCCTTTCAAATCAAAACCATGCGGTTTCGATTGTTATACGGTATTAGCACCTGTTTCCAAGTGTTATCCCCTTCTGATGGGCAGGTTACCCACGTGTTACTCACCCGTTCGCCACTCCTCTTTTTCCGGTGGAGCAAGCTCCGGTGGAAAAAGAAGCGTTCGACTTGCATGTATTAGGCACGCCGCCAGCGTTCGTCCTGAGCCAGGATCAAACTCTCATAAAAAGTTCGAACAATCTTGCGATTGTTAAGCTCAATTTGTTTGCTAGCATATTGCTTGCTTGTTAAAAATGTTTGTTGTCTTGAATTGAATCAAGACGCCCTACACATTTGGTTTGTCTTACTTTGTTCAGTTTTCAAAGGTCTACTTCATCAGGAGTGTTTCCCGATTCATTTTTGGCTGCCGTAGCAACTTTTATATCATATCAGAGAGACAAGTAATTGTCAACTCTTTTTTAAAAGTTTTTTTCGATTTCGTTTTTCGAAATCTTTCAGCAACTCATTTATCATAACTTATCGTTTGTTATTTGTCAAGAACTTTTTTGAAGTTTTTTTTCGATAGAATCAAGCTTCACAAGTGGTTCTTTTTTAACGACTCAGTTATCTTATCATGTCATTTCCAACATGTCAACAACTTATTTTTTATTATTTAATAAGTTATTGGTGTTCTTTTGAACAAATAATAATATATCAACATCACATGTGAAAGTCAATAAGAAAATGCTTATTTATCAACATTTCTAGCTTACATGATCATTGGTTAGTTCTGGTCCTTTTTCGTTCGTCTTTATAACTCCGAGAGACGTAAAATCCTTTTGTTTTCAGTTTAATGTTCATGTTCTTGTCTTATTCACACCAACTAGATGTCTCACCTTCTAAAATTTTCCTTAACAAAGTGCTGCTTTTATCTATTTCTGCTTTTTTTTGCTAGAATAATAGTAACAATATGACTCTGGAGGATTTATTTATGAAAATTTTGATTGCTGACGATGATAAAGAAATCGTTGAATTATTAAGTATCTATGTTCACAATGAGGGGTATGAAGCAGTAAAGGCTTATGATGGGAAAGAAGCATTATCTAAAATCAGAACAATCCCTGATATTGAATTACTTATTTTAGATATCATGATGCCTGAGATGGATGGGATGCAAGTAGTGAAAGAGCTACGAAAAGAATCCCAAATACCAATCATTATGCTGACAGCAAAAACTACTGATATGGATAAGATCAAAGGACTGGTCGCTGGTGCAGATGATTATGTGACCAAGCCATTTAATCCGTTAGAAGTAATGGCTAGAGTAAAGTCTTTATTACGGCGTACAAAAATGCAGATTGCCCCAGATCAGCCTGATGTATTAGAAGTAAATGCATTAATCATCAATAAAGACTCTCATGAAGTTAAAACAATCGATGGGAAAGAAATCCAGTTAACAGCTTTGGAATTCGGTATCCTCTACTTGCTTGCTAGTCATCCTAATCGAGTATTTAGCGCGGATGAAATTTTTGAGCGTGTTTGGAAACAAGAAAGTATTGTCTCTGCTAAAACTGTCATGGTTCACGTTAGTCATTTAAGAGATAAGATTGAAGAAGCAACTGGTGGTGAAAAAGTCATTCAAACCGTTTGGGGAGTGGGCTATAAAATTGACGCAAGATAGTAAACGAGCAACTGAAAAACGCCGTCGGATCAATTTGACTTCAAAAGAAATCAGCGAATTGTTAGCGGAAGGAATCATCACGATTATCCTTTTGCTTCTATTAAATGTTTCTATTCTGGTTGTTATCAGTTCGGTGATCAACAGTTCACCTTCTTTGACGAATGCGATTTGGGATTCAAAGAATATTTTTGCAGAACGATTGAATACTGATTTGTTCTGGAACGGCCGGAATTTTATTATTCCCTTTTTCTTTCTATTAGATATTGGTGTTTTGTATTGGCGCTTGATTCGAAGATATCGCCAAATGCAATTGCGGCATATCATCAGCGAACTTCACTACATCGCAAACGGAAATTATGATCATCGTATCCCTTTTGAACTGAGTGGTGACTTAAGCCGAGTGGTAACAAGTATCAATGGATTGGTGGATAGTACCGTAGCAGCGATTGAAGACGAACGTAAAATCGAAAAATCAAAAGATGAATTGATCACGAATGTCAGTCATGATATCCGTACCCCACTCACGTCCATCATTGGATACCTAGGACTGATAGAAGATGGCCAGTATCACTCAGAAGAAGATCTTTTAAAGTATACGCATACTGCTTATATCAAAGCAAAGCAGATGAAATCTTTAGTGGACGACTTATTTGAATACACTAAGGTACGCCAGCCTGCTGTCCCGGTGAATTTTTCTGCCTTTGACATGATCCAGTTGATCGAACAGTTAGCAGCTGATTTTGAGTTGGAAGCTTCTAAAAAAAATATCCAAATACTTGTTCAATCAAAAGTAGACTCCCTTATCATGGATGGCGATACCGAAAAACTTGTACGTGTCTTCAATAATCTTTTGACGAATGCGTTGAAATACGGAAAAGGAGCAACGAAGATCGTAATCGAAGTAGAACGTATCGGTTCAGAAGTTGTTGCAACAGTCAAAAATAATGGAGCAATGATCCCACAACAGGCAATCGATAATCTATTCGACCGTTTTTATCGTGTAGAAGAATCTCGTTCACAAGCAACTGGAGGAACTGGACTTGGTTTAGCAATCGCTCAAAGCATTGTGGCTTTGCACGGCGGATACATTTATGCAAAATCAGATAAGCAATGGACTTCTTTCATCATGCACCTTCCAATCAAGAAAAATGAAAAATTACCTATTGATACACAGGAAGTTATTGACGAAAGCTGAAATATTCGCTATTCTTATTACAATTATTAGAATAAATGAAAAACACAGAACCCAGTACACTTTATTCTTTTTCAGAGAGCTGATGGCAGGTGTAAATCAGCAAAGGATAATTTGGAAGTTCCAGTTCGTTTACGTGCCCTTTCGAAATAAGAAAGGTCGGTTCAACAGCCGTTATGTGTTCAACAAGTGCAGCTGACGCTGAACTTGGGTGGTACCGCGAATTTCAGACTGATTCGTCCCAAGAATAATGGGATGGATCAGTCTTTTTTTATTTTCAAAAAGGAGGAAATCATATGTTAGATGTAAAAATGATGCGACAAAATATTGAAGAAGTACAAGAAAAATTGATGACTCGGGGCGTAAAAAAAGAAACATTAGCTGAATTCATGGAACTAGATGAAAATCGTCGTAAGCTACTAGTCAAAAGTGAAGAATTAAAAAAATATCGAAATGATGTTTCTGCTGAGATCGCCCAATTGAAGCGTGCAAAAGAAGATGCTTCTGCTAAAATCGCTGAAATGAAAGAAGTCGGTGGCAACATCAAAGCATTGGATACTGAAATTGCTGAAGTGGATGAAAAATTGAAACAAATTGCAACTACTTTGCCAAACCTTCCCCATGATTCTGTGCCAGTTGGAACAGATGAAGAGGACAATGTAGAAATCCGTCGTTGGAGCGAACCACGTACATTTGCTTTTGAACCAAAACCACACTGGGAAATTGCAGAAAATCTTGATATTTTAGATTTTGAACGTGGCGCAAAAGTAGCCGGTAGCCGTTTTGTCTATTACAAAGGATTAGGTGCTCGATTAGAACGTGCAGTCTACAACTTCATGCTTGATCAGCATATTTACGAACACGGCTATACTGAAATGATCACTCCTTATATCGTCAACAGTAAAGCGATGTTTGGTACGGGACAATTTCCAAAATTCAAAGAAGATGTTTTCCAATTGGAGAATACTGATCTAACGTTAATCCCAACAGCTGAAGTACCATTAACTAACTATTATAATGATGAAATTTTAGATGGTGCAGATTTACCTATTTATTTCACTGCACTAAGCCCTGCTTTTCGTTCTGAAGCCGGAAGTGCTGGTCGGGATACACGAGGACTGATTCGTCTTCACCAATTCAATAAAGTAGAAATGGTCAAATTTTCGGATGCAGAGCATTCTTACGAAGAATTGGAAAAAATGACAGCTGATGCAGAAGATATCTTGAAAAAATTGCATTTGCCTTATCGTGTGATGGCCTTATCAACTGGAGACATGGGCTTTTCTGCAGCTAAAACTTATGACTTAGAAGTATGGATACCTGCACAAGATACTTATCGTGAAATCAGTTCTTGTTCTAACTGTGAAGATTTCCAAGCACGCCGCGCAATGATCCGTTATCGCGATAATGATGGAAAAATCCACTATGCTCATACTCTGAATGGTTCAGGACTTGCAGTTGGCCGTACAGTAGCTGCCATTTTGGAAAATTACCAAAATGAAGATGGTTCTGTCACAGTTCCAGAAGCGCTCGTTCCTTATATGGGGAATCTGAAAGTTATTAAATAAAGAGGCTGTGAAAAAGCCGCTCAGTTTCGAGTATTAAGAAAAATTTTGTGAAAATGGCTTTCCACATTTTTGCATAAATTGGACTTAATACCGAGAAACTGGCTTTTGAACACCATTTATCGAGAGGTTGTGAAATCAGCGTCCTGGCCTGAGTATTAGAGAAAAAAATGGAAAAATAGTCCCTCATATTTTACCGTTTGTTGAACTAATACCGAGGGTCAGCTGATTGAACACCGTTTAGTGGAAAGGTCGTAAGCCTACCCCCCAGCTCCGAGTTACAAGGAACAAATTCAAAAAACAGCTCTTCATATTTTATGAATGTTGTACTTGTGATTCGGAGGTGGCAAGGGAACACTGTTTATTCAAAAAGAGGCTGGGACAGAAGCGTTTAACTCCAAGAAATAAGAAGAAATTCACGAAAATTGCTTTTCAAATTTTTGTGAATTTCTTCTTATTTCCGAAGGAGTTGCTTCTACTTCCGCCGTTTATACGTGTTTAGAGCGTGAGACAAAAGTGTTCTTTACTTTTGTCCCACGCTCTTTAATGTTTTTAAGATTCAACTGAATAGTTTGGTGCTTCTTTTGTGATTTGTACATCATGAGGGTGTGATTCTTTTAATCCACTGCCGCTCATTTGGATAAATTGCGCTTCATCACGTAATTGCTGTAGATTCGCTGCCCCAACATAACCCATTCCTGAACGCAAACCGCCGATCATTTGGAAAATAATATCTGCAACACTTCCTTTATAAGCAACCCGACCTTCGATTCCTTCTGGTACTAATTTATTTGCTTCATTGACACTACCTTGGAAGTAACGGTCTTTTGAACCTTTTTCCATCGCGCCTAATGAGCCCATACCTCGGTATGTTTTGAATCGACGTCCTTGGAAGATTTCGAATTCACCTGGTGATTCATCTGTCCCTGCCAACATACTTCCTAGCATCACTGCATGTCCGCCGGCAGCTAATGCTTTGACGATGTCACCAGAATACTTGATCCCTCCGTCTGCAATAATCGCTTTGCCATATTGACGAGCAACTGATGCTGCATCATAAATAGCTGTGAGCTGAGGTACACCTACACCGGCTACCACACGTGTCGTACAAATCGATCCTGGTCCGATACCAACTTTTACGACATCTACACCTGCATCATATAAAGCTTTTGTCGCTTCAGCCGTCGCAACGTTTCCTGCAATCAATGTTGCATCTGCAAAAGTTGAACGGATTTCTTGAATTTTTCGGATCACACCTGCACTATGTCCATGAGCTGTATCGATGATGATTGCATCTGCCCCTGCTTCTAATAAAGCATTCGCACGCTCAAATGTATCGCTTGTTACACCAACGGCTGCTGCTACAAGCAATCGACCATGTTCATCTTTTGCTGCATTTGGAAATTCGATCACTTTCTCGATGTCTTTGATCGTGATCAATCCGCTTAAACGACCTTCGTTATCTACGATTGGTAATTTTTCGATTTTATGTTTTTGCAAAATCTTTTCTGCATCTTTTAGAGAGGTACCTACTGGGGCAGTCACTAAGTTGTCTTTTGTCATCACATCAGCAATCGGCATGTGATAATCTGTTACAAAACGCATGTCGCGGTTTGTAATTATCCCTACCAATTTTCTGTTTTCAAGTGTTTCAACGATTGGCACACCACTGATACGATATTTGCTCATCAATTCTTCTGCGTCTGCTACAAGATGCTGTGGCGTTAAGAAGAACGGATCAATGATTACGCCACTTTCAGAACGTTTGACTTTTCTTACTTCATCCGCTTGCTGGCTGATCGTCATGTTTTTATGGATCACACCTAGTCCGCCTTGTCTTGCCATAGCAATGGCCATCTTGCTGTCGGTAACGGTATCCATACTTGCACTGATGATTGGAATATTCAACTTAATATTTTTAGCTAATTGTACGCTCATATCCACTTCGTTTGGTAACACGTGACTTTCTGCTGGTATCAATAAGACATCATCAAAAGTAAATCCTTTTTTCGTGAACTTTGTTTCCCAGTTGGACATTTTTAGTACCACTCCTCTAATTTAGTTTATCTATTAAAATAATTGATTTTTTCATTTAAGTCAATGATCTACTTGGAATCAAGTTAGCTTTCTCATAGAATACCAATATAAAGCGTTTACATCTGTGTGTATTAAAAGAGATTGTAAAAAAGCTGTCCTGCATCAAGTAATAAGAACAGCCAATCAAAAATAGTTTTTCATATTTTTGAATTGGTTGGGTTTATTACCGCAGATGCAAGCTTTTGAACACCGTTTAAGGAAGAGGTTGTGAAATCAGCGTCCTGGCCTGAGTATTAGAGAAAAAAACGGAAAAATAGTTCCTCATATTTTGCCGTTTGTTGAGCTAATGCCGAGGGTCAGCTGATTGAACACCGTTTAGTGGAGAGGTTGTGAAAAAGCTGCCCTGCATCAAGTAATAAGAACAGCCAATCAAAAATAGTTTTTCATATTTTTGAATTGGTTGGGCTTATTACCGCAGATGCAAGCTTTTGAACACCGTTTAAGGAAGAGGTTGTGAAATCAGCGTTTTGACCTGAGTATTAGAGAAAAAAACGGAAAAATAGTTCCTCATGTTTTGCCGTTTGTTGAGCTAATGCCGAGGGTCAGCTGATTGAACACCGTTTAGTGGAGAGGCTGTGAAAAAGCTGCTTAGTTTCGAGTAGTAAGAAAAATTTTGTGAAAATGGCTTTCCACATTTTTGCATAAATTGGACTTAATACCGAGAAACTGGCTTTTGAACACCGTTTATCGAGAGGTTGTGAAATCAGCGTCCTGACCTGAGTATTAGAGAAAAAAACGGAAAAATAGTTCCTCATATTTTGCCGTTTGTTGAGCTAATACCGAGGGTCAGCTGATTGAACACCGTTTATCGTAAAAAAGGACTGTGACAAGACTTTTGTCACAGCCCCTTACTATTATTTAACTATGGATAAACAAAATGAGGTTCTTTACTACCCCTAGATATCTAGCAAAATAGCTGATCTTTTTGCTAGTTTATCTTCTTGGGACGGATAAACTTCCAATAATCCCGTATTTTTTCTTCAAGTAGTAACGGATTGCTAAAGCAGCTGCCCCGATAATGATAACTACTACTGGATCTAATACTGGATTGATAACTGGCGGCAATAGTGTTGTCGCAGAAAACAGTACGACCCAAAGAAGTGTCGTTCCACCTAGGATAAGCAATGTCTTACCCATTCCTGGTTTCTTGCTTCGATCTGCTCCGGGATATTCATATTGATAGATGTATTTGTACATCATATAAAAGACCCAGCCACCGATTGCAGAACCTAGAACGAGTGTAGAAAAGCCATAAGCTGGCGTTGTTCCACGTGAAAACAATCCGGTAATCGCAATCATGATACTTAATAGACCAAGCAACAGCAACGTATTATCTAACCACATCAATAAAGGGGTGGATGAATTTTTTACTTCTGCTGGCTTATTGATGATTGCTTCCGTTCTTTCAGAGACTGTCCCAAACAATTGACGGGCTGTTCTTCCGCCTTTTTGTTCTGCAACTAAAGTAGGCAGAATGTCATGAAGGGCTTTTACTTTTTCTTCTTCAGACAAATTCGCTGCTTCTAAAGATTTTTTCAAATCAAAAATGTACTGTTGATTTCTTTTGGTTAATTTTGTTTCTAAACTATTGTTTTCTTTTACGATTGCTCGTAATTGTTCTGGTTCCATTATCTAATAGTCCTCCTTAGCCGTTCCTTTTCTCAACGGTCGTCACAAAAGACATTCTACCATATTCTACAGCTAGTTTGATAGCCCTTTTACACATTAAAGCGGAATAACATTACGTCGCCGTCTTGTACGACATAATCTTTTCCTTCTAATCGAACACGTCCAGCTTCTTTTGCTGCATGCATGTTTCCGTAATGATCCAAGTCTTCAAAAGAGACAGTTTCTGCACGGATAAATCCGCGTTCGAAATCTGAATGGATGATTCCTGCTGCTTGTGGTGCTTTGATTCCTTTTTTGAATGTCCAAGCACGTACTTCTTGTTCCCCAGCAGTAAAGTAAGTAGCTAAGCCTAACAAATCATAAGCAGCACGGATCAACTGATCCAAACCTGATTCTTCGATTCCTAAAGCTTCTAAAAATTCCGCTTTGTCTTCTTCATCTAATTCTGCGATTTCTTCTTCTGCACGAGCACTGACCACGATCACTTCTGCATTTTCTTCTGCAGCAAAGTTGCGCACTTCTTGTACATAATGATTCGCGTCTGCATCTGCTACGTCATCTTCTGAGACATTGGCTACATAAAGAATTGGTTTTGTCGTCAATAAAAATAGTGATTTAACGATTTTTTGTTCTTCTTCAGTAAATTCGATCGTTCGGGCAGATTTTCCTTCTTCCAGTACAGGTTTGATTTTATCCAGTACAGCTAGTTCTGCCACTGCATCTTTATCTTTGGTTTTAGCAACTTTTGCTACACGAGTATAGCGTTTGTTGATAGATTCTAAGTCTGCTAACACTAGTTCCAAGTTGATCGTATCAATATCTTCTAGTGGATCAACACGTCCTTCTACGTGAGTAATATTATCATCATCAAAACAGCGAACAACGTGACAAATAGCGTCTACTTGGCGGATATGGCTTAAGAATTGATTTCCCAAACCTTCTCCTTTACTTGCGCCTTTTACGATTCCAGCAATATCTGTAAATTCAAAAGTCGTTGGAACAGTTTTTTTCGGATGTACAAGTTCTGTTAAGCGTTGCAAACGCCAGTCAGGTACTTCTACCATCCCTACGTTGGGGTCGATCGTCGCAAAGGGATAGTTTGCTGCTTCTGCTCCTGCTTTTGTGATCGCATTAAACAAAGTTGATTTTCCTACGTTGGGCAACCCAACAATTCCAGCAGTCAATGCCATAAATTTATTCACTCTTTCTCTGCATTTTTTTCAATTACTTTTTTTAATTTCTTTTCAAAATCTCGACGGGTCATCATGACGATATGTCCGCAATTCATACATCTGATTTTGATATCTGCGCCCATTCGAATGACTTCCCAGCGATTCGTCTGGCAAGCGTGAGGTTTTTTCATTTCAACGATATCGTGCAAGTCGTACATAAAAATAGCCTCCTTTTTGTTTATTCTTCATCAAATTGAATATTCAAGATATCAAGAATTCGAGTCAAATCTTTTTGAGAAAGATATTCAATCTCGATCTTACCTTTCCCATTTTTTTCTTGGATAGCTACACTTGTACCAAATTTATCCATCAAACGATCTTCGCTTTCTCGGATATAATATGGTTTTTCCTTTGCTAGCCTTGGGATTTTTTTCTTTTCTTTTCCATCATTTTGATTTAACTCAGAAACAAGCTGTTCCAGTTGGCGGACAGTTAAATTTTCAGTTACTGCACGATTGGCTAATTTCAAGATCAATGTTTTATTTTTTAAACCTAACAGCGTACGGGCTTGTCCCATAGATAAACGCTGATCTTGTACCATTTCCTTGACAAGATCCGGTAAAGAAAGCAAGCGCAAATAATTGGCGATATAAGGTCTGCTCTTTCCTAAACGACTAGCTACTTCTGCTTGTGTTAGTTTCAGGTTTTTCATCAGCATCTCATATGCTTCTGCTTCTTCTAACGGATTCAGATCTTCTCGCTGCAAGTTTTCCAGCACTGCTACTTGCATCATCGCTTCTTCGTCAAAGTCTCTAACGATAGCAGGGATCGTTTCTTTTTCAGCTAGTTTGGACGCTCGAAAACGTCGCTCCCCTGCAATAATCTCATATCCTTTTACTGCGGAACGGCGTACGATGATGGGTTGAAAGACGCCTGATTGTTCAATAGAATTAGCTAGTTCCTGCAAAGATACTTCTTCAAATGTTTTACGGGGCTGATACGGATTTGGTCGCAGCTCATTCAATGGTAGCTGGACAACGGTATCATCTTTTACATCCACCGTCTCTAAGTTTTCTAAATCTTGAAACAGTGCATCGATTCCTCGGCCTAATCCTTTACTTTTCTTCACGACTTACCACTTCCTTTGCCAATGCTTGGTAGACTTCAGCTCCTCGAGAACGTGGATCGTAGTCGATGATCGGTTTTCCATGACTAGGTGCTTCTGACAAACGAATATTTCTTGGAATGATCGTTTCGTAAACTTTTTCGCGGAAGTATTTACGTACTTCTTCTACGACTTCATTTCCCAGATTTGTTCGTGCATCATACATTGTCAGTAAGACTCCCTCGATCTCTAATTCTGGATTAAAGTGTTTTTGAACTAAACGAACCGTATTCAGTAATTGGCTTAATCCTTCCAATGCGTAATACTCACACTGAACAGGTATCAAAATCGAATCACTTGCTGTAAATGAATTGATTGTCAGATGGCCAAGAGAAGGCGGGCAATCGATCAAAATATAATCATACTGACTGCTTACTTCTGCTAAAGATCCTTTTAATCTTGATTCTCTTGCCATCATTGACGTCAATTCGATCTCTGCTCCTGCTAATTGGAGAGTCGCAGGCACAATACTCAAATTTTCGTGTTCAGTGATCAAAGTTGCCTCATCAATTGGCAATTCATTGACTAGAACATCATAGATGTCTCTTGTCACATCAGGTTTTCTGATCCCGACACCACTGGTAGCATTTCCTTGTGCATCCATATCCACTAGCAATACTTTTTTGCCAAGGCTAGCAAGACAAGCACCTAGATTCACCGTCGTCGTTGTTTTGCCGACGCCACCTTTTTGGTTCGCAACAGATATTATTTGTGCCATCTCTTCTCCTCCTATTTGATTGGCTGCTTATTAGGCAGTCCGGGCTTTCTTGGGTATTTCTTTGGGGTTGGTTTCTTTTTTTGAATAACGATGATATGCCGTTGGTCAGAGACATTCGGCAAGGTAACCGCCTCTTCTTTGAGGAATTTACCACCTAATAAAGCAATCGCTTGTTTTGCTTCTGTCAATTCCTCTTCACTTTTTGCTGCTTTCAATGCATAAAAATAGCCTTCTTGTTTAGCCAAGGGCAAACACAATTCCGCTAACACATTCAAACGAGCAACCGCACGAGCAGTGACAAGGTCAAATGATGCACGAAAGTGAGGATTTTGCCCAAATGTTTCTGCCCGGTCATGATATAAGGAAGCATCGATTCCTAATAATCGGGTTAACTCAGATAAGAAGGTTATTCGTTTATTCAGAGAATCAACGATCGTTATCTGCAGTTCTGGAAAGGCAATTTTTAAAGGTATGCTAGGAAACCCTGCCCCCGAACCGACATCGCATAAAGATAAAGGCTGCGTAAAGTCTACTTCAAATGCTAATGTAAGTGAATCGTAAAAATGCTTCAGATATACGTCTTTTTCATCCGTAATAGCTGTAAGGTTCATCTTTTCGTTCCATTCGACTAATGTCCGATAATAAATAGCGAATTGATTCATTTGATGATCGGTAAGCTCTATCCCTTTTTCTGCCAAGGATTGGCGAAATTCTTCTGGTATCATAAATATTCCTTTCATTGTGAAACAGCAATTGTTTCACAGATTCTCTCCCTACTTTAACGCAAAATCTCTAGACATGCAATCCTTCCATATGGATTCTTAAAAATTTGAAAAGTAAGAAAAGCCGATAGACTTTTTCTTTCTAGTATGACTCATAAAATATACACAGAAGAGAGAACTAGCTTTGAGCAATTTCTGCAAAAACTAGTTCTCTCTTCTATTTATTATTACGTATTACGCTGGTTCACTGACTTTCGCAATCTTCCCTTGTTCGATATAGACCATTAGGATACTTAGGTCTGCAGGGTTTACGCCACTGATTCGGCTAGCTTGGGCAATTGTTTCTGGTTGGATTTTCTGCAATTTTTGTTTTGCTTCTGTTGCTAATCCGTTGATTGCTGCGTAGTCGATGTTTTCTGGAATCTTTTTCGCTTCCATGCGTTTTAATTTTTCTACTTTTTCCATGGCTTTTTTGATGTAGCCTTCATATTTGATTTGGATTTCTACTTGTTCGATTTCTTTTCGTGTCAATTCTTCATTTTCTGGAATAAACCGTAGAAGATCTGCATAAGTAATCTCAGGACGTCTTAAAAAGTCGCTTGCTAGTACACCATCTTTTAATGGTGCCGCATTAATCGTTGCTAAAAAGTCTTGGACTTCTTCTGTTGGTTTGATTCGTACATTCATCAAACGTTTGATTTCTTGTTCAACTGCTTCTTTTTTCTTCAAATAATTATTGTATTGATCTTCCTTTACTAAGCCTACACGGTGACCCATTTCTGTTAATCGCAAATCTGCATTATCATGACGTAAAAGCAGACGGTATTCAGCACGTGAAGTCAGCAAACGATAAGGTTCGTTCGTTCCTTTTGTTACCAAATCATCGATCATGACACCGATGTAACCGTCACTTCGTTTGATCACTAAAGGTTCTTTTCCCTGAACTTTCAAAGCTGCATTGATACCGGCAATCAGCCCTTGTCCAGCCGCTTCTTCATAACCGCTTGTACCATTTGTTTGTCCAGCTGTATAAAGATTTTCAACGACTTTAGTTTCTAATGTCGGACGGAGCTGGTGTGGCTCTACTATGTCATATTCGATAGCATATCCTGTACGCATCATTTCTACTTTTTCTAATCCAGCAATAGAATGAAGCATGTTGACTTGAACATCCTCTGGTAAAGAAGTAGATAAACCTTGAACATAGACTTCTTCCGTATTTAAGCCTTCTGGTTCCAAAAATAATTGATGACGTGGTTTGTCTGCAAAACGCACGATCTTATCTTCGATGGATGGGCAATAGCGAGCGCCTACCCCTTCAACGATCCCTGTAAACATTGGGGCACGATGTAAGTTGTCTCGAATAATTTGGTGAGTCGTCTCACCTGTATAGGTCAGCCAGCAAGATTCCTGATCTAGTTTATAGGCACTATCTGGTGTGCTGAAGCTAAAATGATTCGGCTCTTTGTCACCAGGTTGCTCTTCTGTAACAGAATAGTCGATCGTACTTGATTTTACTCGAGGCGGTGTTCCTGTTTTGAACCGTTCGATAGCAAAGCCAAGTTCTTTTAGATGATTCGCTAGTCCAATAGAAGGTTGAGAGTTATTCGGACCTGATGAATATTTCAATTCACCGATAATGATTTCTCCGCGAAGTGCTGTTCCGGCTGTAATAACAACTGCTTGGGCCCGGTAGCTCGCTCCTGTGGACGTCACTACTCCATGACAAACACCATCTTCGACGATCAGTTCTTCGACGATTCCTTGTCTTAGCGTCAAATTTGGTTCTTTTTCGATCGTATGTTTCATTTCTGTGGAATAAGCATGTTTGTCTGCTTGTGCTCGCAATGCTCGGACAGCTGGGCCTTTTCCTGTGTTCAACATACGCATTTGGATATAGGTTTTATCGATATTCTTACCCATTTCTCCGCCTAACGCATCGATTTCTCGAACGACAACGCCTTTAGCTGGTCCGCCTACAGAAGGATTACATGGCATGAATGCTACCATGTCCAAATTTATTGTCAGTAATAGTGTTTTTGATCCCATACGTGCAGCAGCAAGTGCAGCTTCTGAACCGGCGTGTCCTGCGCCAACAACGATCACGTCATACGCATCTGCTTCATAATGTTCCAATCGTTTGTTCCTCCTTTTATTTTCCTAAACAAAATTGACTGAATAATTGAGTGATTAGCTCATCTTGTACACTGTCGCCGACAACTTCTCCTAGATAGTCCCAGCAACGCGTCATATCTATTTGAACGAGATCCACAGGCATTCCTGCATCAATACCTGCAATGACTTCTTCAAGTGAGAGGGAAGCTTTTTCTAACAACGCTATATGGCGGGTATTAGAAACATAAGTAGCGTCTCTTTCTCCTGTTTCTCCGCTGAAGAATAAATCAGAAATAGCTGATTCCAAACGATCTAGTCCGTCGTTTTTAGCTACGGAAATTGAAAAAACTGGTTCATTTTCGATCAATTTCTTCAATTTTTCTTGTTCCAGCTGTGCTGGCAAATCTGTTTTATTTAGAAGAATGATCCGTTTCAATCCACTTGTCGCTTCCAATAATTGTTCATCTTCTGCTGTCAGTGGTTCGCTTTGGTTTAGAACAAGTAAGATCAAGTCTGCTTCTGCTAATGCTTTTCGGCTTCTTTCGACCCCGATCCGTTCCACCACATCTTCTGTTTCCCGAATTCCAGCTGTATCGATTAGCTTGAGCGGTACCCCCCGAACATTGACATACTCTTCGATTACATCTCGAGTCGTTCCTGCAATATCCGTAACGATTGCTTTTTCTTCTCTTAACAAATGGTTTAACAAACTTGATTTGCCGACATTTGGCCGGCCGATGATTGCCGTACTTAACCCTTCCCGCAGAACCTTCCCTTGCTTGGATGTAGCAAGTAGCGCTTGGATTCTTTGTTGGATCATCTGCGCTTTTTCAAGCAATAACTTCGTAGTCAATTCTTCGACATCATCATATTCTGGATAATCAATATTTACTTCTACTTGTGCTAATGTCTCTAAAATCTCTTGTCTCAATGAGCGGATCAAAGCAGACAGATTGCCGTCTAACTGATTAAGAGCTAGTCCCATTGCTTTGTCTGTTTTTGCCCGAATCAAATCCATCACAGCTTCTGCCTGTGAAAGGTCAACACGACCATTCAAGAATGCTCGTTTTGTGAATTCGCCTGGCTCAGCTAATCTTGCACCTTCTCTTAACAATAGCTGCAAAATTTGATTGACTACAACGATCCCACCGTGACAATTGATTTCTACTACATCTTCCCGCGTAAATGTCTTTGGTGCTCTCATCACGGAGACCATGACTTCATCGACAAGCTGATTGCTCTTGGGATCAACGATATGTCCATAATGGATCGTATGACTTGGTACTTCTGATAATCGTTTGTTTCCAGATTGATAAACTTTATCTGCTAGTTGCACAGCTTGATCGCCACTTAAACGAACGATACTGATTGCACCTTCTCCAGGTGGGGTAGAAATTGCCGCAATCGTATCAAATTCTAAAGTAATTTCAGCCATTTTTTCACTTCCTTTTTCATTTTGCGCACAAAAAAAGTGCCCACTCCACCCTTTATGCACAATAAACGGTGAACTTCGCACTTTGACTGCTTGTTCTTGATTAAATTCTGGTCATAGATTATCACACTTGCTATAAGGAATCAAGTGTTTAAAACAAGTTAGATGAAGTTGAGCCTGTTCTGCTTCCATTACCTTATATTTGATTGTCCTTGGATGTCTCTTTGCGTTCTTTGGTTTATTCGAAGAGAAGATACTGTATAAACAAGGCTTTATCTTTCTTAAAAAAAACGGTACACTAAATGGTAGCGCTATCTAAACTATACACTTTTGAAAGGAGAAAATATGTGAGCCCGTTCAGATCTGCTGCATTGGAAGAAGAAAGTGACCCTCGGATCAACGATGTCGTTTTATCTACAGGGAATATCAACCAGAAATATATCGTCCGCGATATCGTTTTTGTTGTGGAATGCTTAGAAGCTGATTTGTTTGACCCATCTTTTCCCAAAGATGACCTTTTCTTAACAACGAAGAGGAAATTAAAGACGAAGGTACTTGAATATGGTGCGAATGCAGTAATCAACTGTCATTTTGAGTATCAGCAAAAAAAACGCGACGGAAAGTATTTTCTGGAACTTTTTGCTTATGGAACAGTGATCCAATTTATCCAAACAACGATTGGTTAAATGAAACAGACAAAAAAAGCGGATCAAAACTGAAGACAGTTTCGATCCGCTTTTTTCTATCAAAGTTAGTGACTACTTCATCGTATACTCTGATAAGAATGATTTCTAGTAAAATATACTTGGTTTGAAAAACTTTGTCAACGTGATTTATTCAAAAAGTAATGGAATCAATAATATTTTTTAGCAGGTTCTACTACTAAATAACGATAAGGTTCCTCACCTTCCGAATGTGTTTTTACATGTTCATCTTTGCTTAATGCAGCATGGATTTGTTTACGTTCAAATGCAGGCATTGGTTCTAAGAAAACAGGCTGCCCTGTCCGTTTTACTTTTTCAGCCGTGCGATCAGCTAAACGCTGAATGATCTCTTGACGCTTTTCACGGTAATTGCCTACATTGACTACTACAGACAGCTTATTTCTTGCTAAACGATGGATGAAGACTTGTGCCAGATATTGCAATGCATTGAGTGTTTTTCCATGTTTCCCAATCAGTATGCCTTGCTTTTGTGTTTCTAAATGGAAAACAACCATATTATTTGATTCTCTTTCCATTTTGACAAGAGCTAAAGCATCAAGCTGTTTTGAAATTTCAGTAAGATAAACTGCCAATTCCGTTAAAGCTGCTTCATCACCTAGCTCACTTACTTCTTCTGTTTTTTCTTCAAGAATCGTTTCGTTGACTACCTCGATCTCAGCTGTTGGTTCTTCTTCCAAAATTTCTTCTACAGTCTGTTCTACTGTTTCAGAAACTTTTTCGCTGATACTTGGCTGGATCGAAAGCCGTGCATTCTTTCGACCCATTCCTAGGAAACCTTTTTTTCCTTCTTCCAGTATTTCGATTTCGACTTGGTCTTTGGCCAAACCCAAATCAGCCAGACCTAGTTGGACAGCTTCGTCTATTGTTGCAGCTTCATAAATCGGCATTAGCATTACCTCCCCTATTATTTCCGTTTTTTCTTAGGATTCATTGCTTTCTTAAGAGCACGTTCTCTTTCGCGGATTCTCCGTGCTTCTTCTTCACGCTCTTTTCGAATTTTGAAAGGGTTGTTGATCAGCAGCGTTTGTACAACTTGGAAGGCATTGGAAACTACCCAGTATAATGAAAGACCGCTGGCTAAATTGACACCCATCACTAAAATCATTACAGGCATCACGAAATTCATGATCTTCATTGATGCATTCGATTCAATTTGACTCATGCTAGATAAATACGTACTTGCAAAAGTAAAGATTGCTGCTAAAATCGGCAAAATAAATGTTGGATCCGCGTTCCCTAAGTTCAACCATAAGAAATGCCCTTGTTTCAACTCTGGTACACGTGAAATAGATTGCCATAACGCCATCAAGATTGGCATTTGTACTAATAAAGGAAGACAACCAGCATATGGATTGACGCCATTTTCTGCATATAAACGCTGCTGCTCTTCTCTTAACTTACTTTGTGTTTCCGGATCTCTTGAACTATATTGTTGCTGCAGTGCTTTTAATTTCGGTTGTAATTCTTGCGTTTTACGCATGCTCTTTGTTTGGAAATGCATCAACGGCAATAGGATCACGCGGATGATCAGTGTAAATAAAATGATCCCTATCCCTGCATTACCAAATGACAACGCCTTGATCGCCTCAGCAAAGTAATAAACAATATAACGATCCCAAATTCCTGTACTCTGTGCGCTGACTTCCCCAGTTCCGCAACCGGATAAGACGATGACCAAACTAACGATACCGGCCATCAAAAGTAAACGTTTGTATTTCTTCACTTACTCTTTTCCTCTCTGTCGATTATTTTTGCAAGTTTTAAGACGTGGACTAAATTGGAGCGAACCTCATCATAAGTCAACCCCTTCACACTTGGTCTAGCAATCACAATAAAATCCAACTCCGGATCAATCTCTTCTTTTATAGAATAAACTGCTGCTCGGATTTTTCGTTTGACTTCATTGCGGTTTACCGCGTTGCCGACCTTTTTTCCTACAGATAAACCAACTCGAAAATGAGGCTGTCCCGGTTTTTCCAAACGGTAAACGACGAATTTGCGGTTAGCAAAAGAATCTCCCGTATGGAACACGGCTTGAAACTCTCGTTCTTTTTTTACTCGATACGCTTTTCTCATTAGTTTTCTTTCCTTTTCTATCTCTCACTTACGCTCATAATCATACCATAATTACGATTGTCCTTTCATCATTTCCCTAAAAAAGAGTATAAAAAAAACCACTGAAACCCCAGTGGCCTAAGCTGAAAGAACTTTTCTTCCTTTGCGACGACGGCTAGCTAACACACGACGTCCATTTTTAGTACTCATACGTTTACGGAATCCGTGAACTTTTTGACGTTTACGTTTATTTGGTTGGTATGTTCTTTTCATATATTCCACCTCCAAAATGTTCTTATCTATTTTATAAACACAGACATACTTTGATAGTATAACGACAAAGTAGTGATTTTGTCAATATAAAATAGAAGATCGATTGTTAAAACTTATCCACAAGATTATTTTTTTCTATGGGAATCCTATGTGGAAAAAGTTATGCACAGGGATTATCCACAGATAATAAATGGCTGGTTTTACACAGAAAACACACGTGTAAAAAAAGTAATCCACAATCAGGCGATTTCCTGTGTATTTCGTCTCCTAACTATTGGTATATCTATATTTTTTATCCACAGACGCAAGAGGAAATCTATTGGTTTTTACGAGTTTTCCACCTGTGCATTAGTGGTGTGGAAAACTTTTTTTGACAACTGTGTTTTTCTCTTTTTTCTTTTTGTCGATTGTGTGGATAATTGTAATTAAAAAATTTTTTTCTTCGGTTTCTGTGGAAAACTATTGAAAAAAATGCTAAATTAGTACTAGTTATTCACTTTTTAATGAAGGAGGAGGCCTTAT
>NZ_CP187863.1:0-91695 GCF_050555565.1 Enterococcus sp. MSG3290
ATGACTGATTTTAATTTTTTTAAGGCGGATAGAGTTTACAACGAATTATTTTATCAATTTCCAAAAGTCTTTATTGTTTCTGACGAATACAAAAAAATGAAAGATTCAACTAAGATTGCCTATATGCTTTTAAAAGCAAGATTAGAGATCGCAATCAGCAAACGGCAAATCGATGAAGAAGGTAATGTTTATTTTACTTATACGACAAATGAACTATGTAGCGTATTAAACTGCCAAAAACAAAAAGCGATAGCAATCAAAAAAGAGTTGGAATCCTTTGGTTTATTATTACAAAAGCAGATGGGATTTAACAAACAGTTAGGGAAAAATAATCCTAATAGACTATATCTAGCAGAATTAAAAGTCTCAGAAAATGATATCTACTTACTCGAAAAATTTGATAGAGAGAATAGGGAAAATGTTGATAAATCAGAGGGTATGAAAATCATACCCACCCTCGACGAAAAATCAGACGCTGAATCCCTTGGGGCTCAAGAGGGTATGAAAATCATACCGTGCCAAAACGTTGATAAATCAGAGGGTATGAAAATCATACCAGAACTTAATAATAATATATTAGACACTAATAGACACAATATAGACACTGAAAAAGACCGCCTACAAGATCAATTGTTGTTAGACAATTTTGAGACAATTATGACAAACGACAGCATTGCTACGTTTGTCCCTGAACGAGTATTAAATTTGATAAAAACATTTTCTTCAAGTTACAGTGAAGCTCAAAAAACCGTCCAGACTATTCATAATGCAAAGAAAAAAGCTGAAATAGAAAGTGGTATTTCGATAGTTTTTGAAGAACTCGATAGTTATTATGTCAATGCAGAACAAGAATTATACACGACACTGTTAAAAGCCTATCAAAAATTAAAAACCGAAAAAGTCGAAAATATCCAGAACCTGATTTTTGTCTATGTAAAAAATTGGTTTATCGAAAAACCAATAGCTGCTAAAGTATCAAGTGAAAAACGTTTGAATTCTGAAAGCTCCCCAAGCACTATTACGAAAGACTGGTTAGAGTGAAACTTTACTGACAAAGTGATTGTTGCTTCATGGAGTAACATTAAAGTTAAAAATTTTTTATTATTCTAATTATATTACGAATATTACAAAATAATAGCTATTTTAATAGAATTTATAAGTTAAAATATTATGATAAAAATCACAAACGTAGCCTTTTACGTCATAAGTGTTAAAAGAAATAATTAATTTCAAATATAAAAAAGGGAACGTATGTTTGCATACTCCTTTTTTTTGAGTTATAATAATACGCGAAGAGAGATAATTTCATTATTTAAACAAACTAAAAATCTTGATATTACTTCTTTTCAGGCAATACGAATATTATTCGCTTACATTTTTTTGTATAAATTTAGTTGTTTTAAATTTAATTGTCTGCTATGCCTGTGATGAATTGATTTTCGTTCTGCACTTTTGGACGATAAATTTGGACAATTGAAAATACAAAAAAAAAGAAAGGCGGTATGAACTCGGAAGGCTGGTAACCTTCGTCAGCGTTCATACACGGCATTAAGATTTGGCCCTTAATGCGTTAACCTTTCAGTGTTACGGTATTACCCGCAATGGATTTAGTATAACAGATATTCAAAAGTGATACCACTTTTTTTGGCTGTGTTAAGGTTAAAAATACGTGATATTACGATGAATCTATGCCTAAGCATAATGTTATAAAAATGTCCGTGTGGCTCTTTGCCGTATGACGAACGCTGAAATTAGAGGGAACGCATGTTTGGATGCGTTCCCTCTTTTTTGTTTGTCATGAACGAAAATCAATTCTCTATTTTTGAAAAATAACAAGAAAAACTTGTTAAAAATATTTAAAGAAATTGGGTGGTTTATTTTATGTCATATACAGGAATTTTGAGTCTCAAAGATATTTGTCACTACGGTAAACGGTGTACCGCTACAGAGAAAATCACGAAGAAACTATCAACTGGCCAAAGTAAAACCGTTGTGCAGTGTAAGAAATATATAATCCAGAAAGACAAAGTCTCAGAGGAAATGATTTATTACATTGGGAAACAAAAGCAAATAATTTTAAAAGATCCTATCCCCTTAAAAGAGCTATATCCAACAATCAAACATGTTTATGACCAAAACGGTGTACTGATTGGTCGAAGAAAAAATGGAGTCTTGCGTTGTACCGCAAAAGGGATGGGGCGTTTAATCAGCTGAATTGATCATTCTCATAACTTGTATTTTATCGTTTTTCGCTTGCTTGAAAATATTGTCGAGACTTCTAAAAGAACTTAGAATCATTAGAAAAATAAGGAGTAGACTTGATCTATCAACAATTTCCTTCGGGGAGTGACGGGGTAGATTTTTACGATTGGTAACGTAAAAAATTGGTCAATCGAGTAAATGCGCTTGTTTGGATAGTGGTGAAATGAATTTGTGTAAATAATATACACAGAGTAAACAAGAGGGAATTTAGAGGTTAGACAAGTTAGAATAGCGCCTAGATTAATCATGAGCAGCTACTAAGGGATCTAGGCTTTGACGCAAACTCATGGAATAAGGAGTAGGTCTTCTCGTAATGGGGAGGACGCACAAGAAATTGTGTCGTGTGCTGCAGTACATGTAGATACTTGCGAGGACGTTGGTCATTGGGTCAATCGAGCATTTACCGCTGTCTACTAGGGTTTCTCGTTTCGGACGCCATAAACGAGTCGATATTTTTTATGTATTTTTAAGTAAACGAAAAACGATAAAATATGAACGAGTCCTGAATAAAGTGAAAAAATTGATATAAAACATAGAGAAAATGAAATTTACGTAATGGAGGAATGACAAATGAAAAATTATGATCCGAATATACGATTGGGCACACATACTATTAAGGTTTCTTTCCAACGTTGGGATTACAAAGGTTTTGTGACGTTTAGAAGAGGCGGAAATTGTAAAGGATTAGATGTTTTAGCATTAAACGAGGATGATTTATACGATCAAACATTGACTGATAATCCAATTGGATTCGGCTTGCTACCTGAAGATGATGAAGGTAATGAATGGTTTAAAATGACGCTTATGAATGATAATGGAGACGAATTATCTGTTGAAGATACTTGGTCATATTTGAGTGATTATATTGTCAGCGTTGAAATCATTGAATTTGTAGCGGATAAAGAAGAATAAAAACTGGAGGAATAAATTATGAAATTTTTCGAAGTAAAATCACCATACTATTATGCGTTAATCGCAGCAAAGAATGAAGAAGAATGTGCAGAATTGTATGAACAAGTAGTAACAGATATCGAAAATCGTGAAGAATTTATTCGATGTTTGCATGAGTTAAATCGAAATGAAGCAATTCAAGAGGATGCGAAAAAAATTAGTGAAGAAACGTTACAACCAATCGGTATGGAGGAAGCTACAAAAGACATTTTTACAATTATTGATGAACAAAAATCTTGTGTATTAAGCATTGATTCTACATTGGTTTAATAGATCCAAGATTCTATAATTTTTTTCAAAGTAAAAAGAAATTAGGTAATGATTCTCAGACCAATTACTTAGGAAAATAACCATACAAATTAGATTTTACAGATAAAGGATTAGAAGGAATCACGGCGATTAATAAAAAGGTAGTATTACCTTAGGCATTGAGTAAGGAATTTATTTAGGAGGAAAATTAGATGGCGCGACCAGTTTTAGATGCGATGGATATGGATACTTTGACAAAAGGAAGGTATGTACAGCTGTTAGCTCGTGGTTATTCACCTAAAGATGTATTCAAAGCCCTATCTAAAGGAACAGATATGGAAAAAGAAAGATTACGAAAAGAATTCGACTATTGGAGAGAGCATAACGGAATAAAAGATTTAAAACCAGCACGTCCAGTTATTAGACGAAAAAAATTGAAGAAGTAAGACCAAAGCGTATGGCGTACATAGGCTTTTTTATTTTGATAAAAATAATGAAAGGAAGGAAAACTCATGAATTGTAAAGAAATCGAAAATAGAAAAAAAGTGTCGAAAGAAATGGAAGAAAAGTTACTAAAAACAATGAAACAAAAACACCTTAAAAGATTATCTGTCGCGCAATATATCAATGATATGCAGTTAACAGGAAAAGAGAAAGCTTGTTTGTTAGGTTCAATGAAAAACTTTGAACAGTTGAGACGAACTTATGTGAAAAAAAGTTCTAATTGTCAACTATTGTTAGAAGTCTCATGACATTCATTAATAGAATTCATTTTTAAAACTTTTTCTATGGAAATGAGAAAAAGTTTTTTTGTTTTGTCTGAAAGGAGGCAGATGGATGAAAAAATGGTTATTTGGTTTTTTAGGAGTCGCTTTAATCGTCTTTTGCAGTGTGTTTGGCTATGTTAGCTACCAAAAACATGAAGGAGAGGTGTTTAAGCAAAATATAGAAAAAAAGATGCCCATAGATCAAATCAATGAACATGCAAAGAGTTATAAGGAGGATGCAACGAACGTTAATAATGATATGTCTTTGGGACAAATGTTGTCCATACAAAAAGAAGCAATCGAAATGGGCGTCAATAAACAAGCCTTTGCACAAATTCAGATTCCTGCGCTTGGTTTAACATTGCCGATTTTTAAAGGTGCAAATCAATACACATTGAGTCTTGGTGCGGCTACTTATTTTTATGAGGATGCCGAAATGCGCAAAGGAAACTATGTTCTAGCAGGTCATAACATGGAAATTCCAGGTGTTTTATTTTCTGATATTCAAAAGTTGTCACTAGGGGAGGTGATGGACTTAGTTAGTAACGATGGCGTCTATCGTTACAAGGTAACGCGTAAATTTATCGTACCTGAGTACTTTAAATTAATCGATGGCGTTCCTGAAGAGAACTCTTTCTTGTCTTTACCAAAGAAAGGAGAGAAACCCTTATTAACGTTGTTTACTTGTGTTTATACGTCACAAGGAAAAGAAAGATACGTGGTACAGGGAGAGCTACAATAACAAGGTTTTAATCAACGTGAGTCGTTGAAATATGAAACGAGGAGAGTAAAAAATGGCAATAAATCGGTATGTAAAAAAAGCTGGAATGCTTGTTGGAATGTTAGGAATCATTGCAGGCTGCTTTCAGGGATATCGAGCATATGCAGAAGATGTCACGCAAAAAACGCCACCAGAGAAGGTCAATATCACGGTTCATAAATTAATGTATGATCAAGGAACGCAATTGAATGTTGATGTTGACGGGATCAAAAACGATGGTTATACGCACGATCAATATCCTACGGGTGTAACGAAATACAACAAGGCAGATTATGGTGATGTTGAGTTTACGTTAGGAAATATTACGGATCAAGTATTACCGAGGGAAGATTCTGATCTAACCAACGCGAAAGTGGACGAAATCGTTAAAGATGTAGAAGACAAGGGATCTAACAGTGAGTACGTCAAGAATGCAACCAACAAAATTACTTCAGCTGTAGATGAAAATGGTGAGATTACTTTTGCTGATCAACCAGCCTATGTCAACAATTCCAAAGGGAATGTATATGTGGTTTATGAAAGTAAATCCGCTGCTGGATTAGTCACACAAAAAGCAAAACCAATGGTTGTGATTGCGCCAATGACTGATAATACAGGTTCAGGTTTTTTAAAAGACATTCACTTATATCCTAAAAATATTGTTTCTAAGTTGAGTTTTGAATTAACGAAATTTGGTGACGATGGCACAGCTCAAAGCAAACAAACACCTTTAAAAGGGGCAAAATTTGAGTTATACAAGGGCGAACCTGGAAAAGGAACAAAATTAGGAGATCTTGTATCGGATGATCAAGGAAAGCTGACTGCTACTGATTTGACGTTAGGAAAATACTATTTTGTGGAAGTTCCTTCAGAAGTTGTAGTGGGATCAGATAAAGAACCAACAGCCGATCAATATTTATTAGGCGCAGACGCTCGCAACGATGCGCACAATAAATTAACCTTTGAAATTACGAATGATGGCGTGACAAGTGACTTAAAAGCTTCATACGTAAACTATAAAGCACCAGTGATCGATAAAACAGTAACAAATGGAACAGGACAAGAACATTCTTTCCAAATTGGTGACGCAGTAAATTATCAAGGAACGATTCATATCCCAACAGACATTGCAGGCGGAGCAGACGGTATCACAGTAAACGGAGTGAAAAGCGAAACTTCTCCTTACAGTGTATTTAAATGGGGGGATACAGCAGGACAAGGACTTTCTTATGTCGCTGCTAAAGCAAATATCAAAGTAACAAATAAAGATGGATCTGTGGTATTAAAAGAAAATACAGATTATAAAATCCAAAATTCAGAAAATGGCTTTGTGATCGATTTTATCGTGAATAATGGCCAAGTAAGTGATACTGTAGCAAGTTTACACGGACAAGATCTTCAAATGACTTATAACATGTATGTAAATGACAGCGCAGCTGTTGCCAATCCATTAACAAATAGCGTGGATTTCGTTTATAACAACAATCCATTTAATCAGGAAGAACACCACGAAAAAACGAAAGCTGACGTTGTGACTTATGGTGCAAAATTCTTAAAAGTCGATAGCGGACTATTTGGAACAGGAATCAAAGCAACACCGCTTGAAAGCGCAGAATTTGCTGCTAAAAACGCAGAAGGAAAATATTATGGTGGATTAGTTGATACGGATAAAAACGGTGTCAAAGAAGCAGTATGGGTAGACGATGTAGCAAATGCAGCGATCCTAAAATCAGATAAAGAAGGTCACTTTGAAATCACTGGTTTAACTGAAGGTGAATATTCACTGGAAGAAACAAAAGCGCCTGAAAACTATCAAAAATTAACGAAAGAGATCTCTTTCAAAGTAGACAAAGATTCATACAAAGAAGAAAACCGAATTACGATCAAAAACAATCAAAAAGCTTCCGTACCAATGACCGGTAGCAACGGTTTTCAAACGTATGTATTAATCTCTTGCTTGTTGCTAGGAGCAGGGGCACTTTCTGCAGTTGTTTACTTTAAGAAGAAAGCCTAGAAGGATCAAAACCAATGATTATCAGGAAGCCTAAGAAAAAGCGAATCATGGGTAAATGGATCATTGCTTTCTGGTTACTTTCAGCTGTAGGTGTCTTACTTTTGATGCCTGCTGAAGCGAGCGTGGCGAAATACCAACAAAATCAGCAGATTGCCGCAATCGATCGAACAGGAACGGCAGCAGAAACGGATTCTTCTTTGGATGTTGCTAAGATTGAGTTAGGCGATCCTGTTGGTATTCTTACAATTCCAAGTATTTCTTTAAAACTACCAATTTATGACGGAACGTCCGACAAAATTTTAGAAAATGGTGTAGGTATTACGGAAGGAACTGGTGATATTACAGGAGGAAACGGTAAAAATCCTTTAATCGCAGGTCATAGTGGACTTTATAAAGATAATCTTTTTGATGATTTACCTTCAGTAAAAAAGGGAGAAAAGTTTTATATCAAAGTTGATGGTGAGCAGCACGCTTATCAAATCGATCGGATTGAGGAAGTGCAAAAAGACGAACTACAAAGAAACTTTGTCACTTACTTAGAACCAAATCCCAATGAAGATCGAGTAACGCTAATGACATGTACGCCTAAGGGGATCAACACACACCGTTTTCTAGTGTATGGGAAGCGAGTAACCTTTACAAAATCAGAATTAAAAGATGAAGAAAATAAGCAACAAAAATTATCTTGGAAATGGCTTTTAGGAAGTACTGTTTTTCTTTCAGTCATGATCATTGGTTCGCTATTTGTTTATAAAAAGAAAAAATAAAGGAGGGTAACCAACATGAGAAATAGAAAATGGCTATTTGTTTGTGCAGCCGCTCTTTTTTCTTTCACTGCCTACACACAGTTGACGTTTGCAGACAGACAAGAAAGCACGGATAGCACAGAACAAACAATCCAAACGTCAGATAGCAGCACGATTCAAAGCAGCGATGAAACCGTCGATTCGTCAACAGTTGATTCTTCAGAAGAACTGAAAATTGCTGAAGACGATCAAATAGTCAAACAGACCATTCACGTTCAAAAAATTATTTCTTCCGAACAATTAGACAACCAGGGGCAAAAACTTGAAAAACAAGAAGGAGTAAATGGCGCGAAGTTTTCTGTTTATGATGTATCGGACATTTTACAAAAGATGGATGTTAAGGATCTCACTACTGACCAAATTGAATCCCAATTAAAAGATCGAGTGAAAAAACTATTCAGTGATCAATTGAAGCTAGTTTCTAATGGAGAAACAAAGACAATTGATCAACAAACAGGTGTCTTTGAATTCTCGATAGAAGTACAGGCAAATCAGAAACAAGCTTATTATATTGTCAATGAATCAAGTCCTGAAAACATTTCTAATAGCGAGGATATTTTGCTATTAACACCTGTTTCTGATAAAAACGATGAATTCTTAAAGGATGTGTGGATTTATCCTAAATCAGAAGCTTCGCAACCTAAAGAAGAAGTAAAAAAAATCGTTTCTACTGGTGTAAAGAAAAACTTCTTTGAGAATTGTTGGGATTTTGTTACTCACTTGTTTTCTAGAGATTAAGGAAGAAATAAGATGAAACTGATCAAATTATTATTATTCAATCTTTCTTGTTTAACCGCAGTCTTTTTGTACTGCGGTTTATTATTTTCTCAATTATCTATTTTACCAAGCTACCAACTATACCTAATGAGGATTTTAAACATACCAGCTGCTTCCATGCCGCTAGATATTATGGAAAAGCTCATTAGGAATCCATTATTTACTACGATCAATTTGATCGTTATTGTCGGAATTTCACTAGTCATTTATAAAAAAGAGGGGATGAAGGGATGAATTTTAAACACTCGTGGACAAGACGGTTAAAATATGTTTTTCCCATAATGATGATGTTAGGTACATTGTTTGGGTTAAAAACAGCCAATGTCTTTGCTGAAAAAGTTATTGTCGATCCGTCAAATCCAATCCAGAACGTAAAGAATAATTTTATTATTCCAAAAGATGTTCCTAATGCAAAAACAAATATTACTGTAAACGGAGCGTCAAAAGTTTACAAATATCATGTTGATGCCAACAAAGGTGGTTTTACAGACGACTACGTAGGATTAGTGGAGGGAAACAAAAATATACGCTATCCTTCTTTCCAAAAAGAATACGGTGAAACAAACCTTGTTTTAGAAGGCGTAACAACCAACACCAAAGTCAATATTGGCTATGGAAAAATCGGTACGTATAACGGGAAAAAAGTCAATATCAAGCTAGTTCTATCTAATATTCACTTATACTCGGATACGTTGCCGTGGAATCTACTAGATAACAACTATACAAAAACTCATTTTCGAGACGATGGCTATAAAAATACGAATGGTGCAATGAGTAAATCTAAAAAAAGAACAGTACTTTGGATCTCAGACAATCTTTTCTCAGGAATTGTTTACCATTCAACACAAATGAATGTGCAGCTAGTAGCCACATATGAGGACGGTAGCCCCGTTCAATTTTCAGGAGATACATTTATCAGTTTTAACTCTTTGAACCCTGCAGGAGGAAAAAGCACGGATCTTAAAGGAGAATATGCCCACTATGACAAAATGAATACGACAGATTGGTATGTCAGAAAAGATACGGTTCTTTCAGAATTTAAATCTTTCTACAACAATCTGAACGTGGTAGGTGGCCACTCAGGAGGAAGCTCTAAGCTGACACAAGCGGATAATGATTTCAATAATTTGCATGATAAATTAGGAGATCCGAAGTTTGGTCAAGGTACTGTGTCCTTTAAAATATCTGAAGCAAATCCGACGTTTGTGATTGGTTCTTCTAATGTTCAAACCTGGTTTACTTTATCTTCTGCGACAATCTTTAGTGTTGTTCCTGATCAACCTGAAAAAACAGGGGTTGATAAAAATGGAAATAACGTGAACGATAAAATGTTGCAAGTAGGAGACACGATTCAATATCGAATCAAACAGAAGGTGAATCGATTAGGAGTGGATTTACTAGCGGTTTACGATCGATTTGAGTTAATCGATAATTTACCAAAAGAAGTAAATTACGTCGATGCACACGTTGAAAGTGGTACAAATAAAAAATTCGATGTATCTGGTGAAGTGACCTATGACAAAACAAAACACCAGGTAAAATATGCAGCGAAAGCTGATACATTAAAAAATCGAATGAAGTATAACGGCGAAACTTACGAATTAGTGATCAATGTAAAAGTCAATGAATTGGCCAATCAAAATAGTGTAGCCAAAAATCAGGGAACGTCGATCATTAATAAAGTAGAAAAGGATACAAATATCATTACCGTTTATTTCCCTAAAATTCCAGTGAAAGAGGTACAACAAAATGGAAAAGATGTAAACGGACGAAATGACGGTAAGAAGGGTACGCCGACAGCTCCTTTAAACGCAGGATCTGAAGTACAATATCTAGTCACACAAAAATGGCACACAAAAGGCGTAGACGCTGCGTCAGATCACTACAAACAATTTAGTATTCAAGATCCAATTGAAGCTCGTTTGACATATAAAGAAGTTTCTGCGCAAGTAATAGATAAGAGTAAAGGAAAAGATATTACTTCTGAAGGCACACTAACTTATGATAGCAATTCAAGAACGCTGAAGTGGGAAGCTTCCGCTGACTTCTTAAGTAACAATCTTTTAGATGGACGAGAAATTCAGCTGATATTTACAGCTAAAACTCCATTACAATCAGAAAAAAATATTGATAACCAAGCCGTAGTAGCAGTAGATAATGTTTCTAATAAAACAAATGTTGTGACAATTGGGGTTGATCCTAACTTGCCACAGGTCATTGTTCCTAAAACAGGTTCTACACATTTAGTAACGATTTCAGCGGTCAGCTTACTATTACTTGTGTTAGCAACTTTTAGTTATGCGGTTCTGAGATACATTTAAAATAAAAAAACGAAAGAATGAATAAAATGAAAAAGTTAATAATAGTAGTTACTTCCTTGATTGCCATGATTGTTATTTTAGTCGGATGTAGTAATGAAAAAAATAAACAAACTAATCAAGATAATGGCGTATTGAAATCAGGAACTATGTGGAAAGAAGAAGTAGGTGGTCTTGTTTATAATTTGAAAATTATAGACGAGACTACCTGGGAATACTCTGAGAGTGTATGGCATCCAGATCCTGTACAAATAACAGTCAAGAGGCAAAAAGACTATAAAGGTTTAGAAAGATACAAAATAGTAGATTCAGCTAGTGTTAGGGAATTTATAAACAAATCTGATTCTTTATTTATTGTTGTTCCCTATGAGAAGAATGGCGTAAAAAAAATAATTTTTCTTGGATCTAGCAAGGATGAAAAGCGAACGAAAGAGAAATTGATTCACGATGGATCACAATCCAATAAATATAAGTTACAAAAGACTAGCGAGTGATTGCTAGTCTTTTTATTTGTCCTGAAGGAGGAATCACAGTGGCAAAAGCTAAAACGCCATTTGAAAAAGCCGCGTCTAAAATCTTAGAACGCCGCGGTGTATCTGAAACACAGTGGAAACAAGAAGTCCTTGAAAAAGCACAATTTGACCTATTACGGGGAAAAGACAAGGACTTAGAAGGATATATCTATCAACGTGAACGTGAAAAGCTTGTTTTCGATGAAATTATTAAACACTAAAAGGAGCGAACAATTTTATGTTTGAATCAATTACAATGAATTTTTTAACACAACCGAAAGTAGTAGCTGCGGTTGATATTTTTAGAGCATTACAAACTGCCGCAACTAGTTTAAAAAACAATCTGATGATTTTTGCTGCTGCTGCGGCCGTTGCTTCCATTGTTATTGGGGGTCTTTTCTTCCTATTTGGACGAAGAGGAGCTGAAAATGGGAAGATGCACGTAGGCTATGTATTGATGGGGGTAGGAGTTATTTTAGCAGCAGCTTCTATTGTGGTTTCGTTATTTGGATTGTTTGGACAAACACCTCAAGGATTATAAGAAAGTAAAAAAGTAGGAGTAAGAAGTAGTCGATACTTTTTACTCCTTTTTTATGAAAGGAGAATACTCATGTACTTTACGATTGCAGGCAATACCAAAACAGATAAAGAGTTAATAAAAAAAGCAACGAAGGAAGTAGGAAAGCGTACTTCTTTTTTACCGAAAACAATTAAATATTCTGTCATTGAAACGGAAGAACAGCTACATGTGTTAGGGAAAGTACTGGAACACGAAGGTCGATCTTCTGTTAAGTTGACTCTCACGTTACATGACACAGAAGGAAAAATAGAGAAAGCTGGTACAGAATACGTTTTTGGCCCACTGGATTATCAAATTTCAGAAGGTTTCTATTCTACATTGATGGATTTAATCCGCCTTGATGTGTTTAAAGAAACGGATGAAACTATGAGTGTGGAAGAGTCTTATCGAAACGAAAAACTTTTACAAGTTTTAGAAGAAGAGTTAGAGAGCGACCAAAGAAAAGTGAATCAAGGGAGTGAAGTCGAAGTAAATGAAGAAGTACCATGGGAACGACCAATATTTCCAAAGAAGGAGTCAAAAGAAAAAGAGACAGTCTATGTTGACGAACAAGCTGATATTCCGACTCAGAAATCGATATTTGAGGAAGAGAACGATGTGATGGGTCAATTGGAGGTAGATCCCTTTGAAGAAACAATGGAGGATGAAGAGACGGCCGAAGTAGAAGTTGATCCAGTTGAAGCTAATGAAGAGTCAACATGGACTGAAGGGGATTCTCAGGAATATATTGAACCACTTATCAGTGAAGAAGTAGAAAAAAACGAAATAGAGATACAAAAGGCAACTGTATTTGATTATATTTTGGATCAATATCCGCCAGAGCATGAATGGATGAAAGAAAAAAACAAATTATTTTTAAATGAGCTTTATTCGAAATATCAATTACCCCAAACCTATCAAGCATTTTTAGAGAGTAAAGAAGAATTAATCTCACAGGGTAAAGGCACACTTTTAGAACAGTTAGAGTCTGTCCAATCAACAAATTGGCATGAGCTTGCACAAGAAGATTTATTAGCCACCTTTGAAGAACGTCAACAAGAAACAGATCAAGAAATTAATGAGTATGCGACGGAACAGTCGTCTAATTGGGAGAAAGCAAAAGAGGAACTAAATAAAGAAGAACAGCGAGTGATTGAAGAAGAAGTACAAAAAATTAAAGAGCGATACGAAAAGAAACGCGACAATGCGTATTCCTTGTGTGTAGAAAAGATCAATAATTTTACTCAGACGAATCAAGAAGCGTTATCGAAAGAAAAAGAAAACTTGTTAAAAGAACGTATAAGAGAACGAAAAGAAGAATTTTATCAAGGTTTGCGTACAGATAAGCTAAAGATTAGCAAAGAATTAAATGAGCAACTGAATAAGCTCTATCAAATAACAAGTGAAGCTCTTATGGAAAAACACGAGCAGATCCAGCAAGAATTACAAGTACAAATTCCAAAATGGAAAAAAGAGTATAAAATTTACCAACAAGAATTGAAAGAACAAGAAGAAAAACAACGGCAAAAAGAAAAAGAGCGTGAACAATTAGAATTAAAAAAACGTGAACAGGATCTTGCGGAACAAAAAATGGCGATAGAAAAACAACGGTTAGAGCAAGAAAAGGAAAAAGAAGCAGCTGCTCGTAAGGAACGTCAAGAACAAATGGATACATTGCGACAAGCACAGTTAAATTATCTAGCACAACCTCAACCAGTAGCTGCTGTTCAAACGCCAGTGAACAACCAAGCAAATTTAACTCCTTCACCACAGCGTTCCTTTAGCGGATGGATGGTGGGATGTATTGCAAGTTTAAGCTTGCTTCTAGGTGGAGGAACAGTATTTGCTTTTAATCATATCAATCAATCTTCACAGGCTGATTCTGTGGCCACAACGACGTCAATCAAGGAAGAAGCCCAAGAACAAGCAAGAAAAGAGTATGAACAACAATTAGAAGAATTATTGAATCGTACCAATCAGTCAACAACAGAGTCAAGTATGGAAAATAGCAAAGAGAGTGATCCTAGTAAGGCTAAAGAAGGATCAAGCGATTCAACTGTACAATCAAACACTTCCGAAAGTTCAGAATCAAATGAGGTGAAATAATGCGTGTTAGAGAAACAACGAGACGAAAAGACAAACGATTCAATTTAGAAAAGAATAGGTATCTTTCTCATTTCTATCGCTATACTCCTTCAGGAGAAGAGCTACCAGAAAAACATGACAAACGTATTTCTCAAAAGATTTTTTATAGTGGCTTAGCTTATCTTCCTTTAAACTATGTTGTTACAAGAATACCAGAAGCATTTCATCGATTTGAGATTATTCCAGGAAGTTTACAAGGAGTGAATATTTTTCAGTTACAAGAAATGCCGCAGTTATTCCATTTTGATTCAACTGGTTTTTGGAATCCTTTGACCCCAACAACAAGTTTAGGCACACGTTTAGTTGTTTCTACGATTTGTGTTGTTCCAGCTGTACTTATGGGATTGAAAATGGACATGTGGTTTCGTCCTCTAGCAGATGGGCAAAAAGGAGATAACCGATTAAAAACGTTAAAGGAAATCCAACAAATTTATCCGCAAATACCAGAATCAAAGGGAGGTTTTCCTGGTTATGGCGGAATACCAATTACTCATTATAAAAAGTACTGGTATATTCAGACGGATACAGTAAATACTTGTATTGTTGGTACTTCCCGTTCAGGGAAAGGACAGATAGAAGTTTTAGCAACCATTGACAATTTGTCTCGTGCAGAAAGACAAAGTTCAATGGTTGTTAATGATCCAAAAACAGAATTATATGTTGCTAGTAAAGATGAACTAGAAGCTAGAGGGTATGATGTGTATGCATTTAATATCACCGATCCACTGCAATCAATGAGTGATAATCCATTGGCACTCATCGTGAAATACTGGAAGCGAGGAGACATAGACACAGCGACACAGTTAACCAATACTTTCACGAATACGATTTATTATGATGCCAACGCTTCAGACAATAAATACTTTAACGAAAATGCGCAAAAAGCTGTCAATGCGCTTATTTTTGCGTTATTGGAACAAGCGGATCAGACAGGGGATTACTCCAAATTAACACCGAATAATCTCGTCGAACTTCTTTCTGAGATTGGTGGTTTTAATTACCAAGATCCTGATAATGAATTCAAGCAGCTCAATGCTTTAGATGAATTTATGAATCAGTTACCACCTGGAAACATAGCAAAAAAACAATATGGGGCAACAAAAATTGGTTCTGATAAAGCGAAAGGCAACATTCTATCGACAGCGATCACAGGACTAAATCCATTTACACTGACGAAAATTGCGAAAATGACTTCTCAATCAACCATTGATTATAAGTCCATTGGTTTTCCGAAGTATTTGGATCTCAAACTACACGAGAGTCTGTTAAACCAGCGAATTGTTGTAGAGTTTTATCATCAAGGGAAAAAATTTCATGAGGAACGTGTCAAAGTAGGTTATAGAGGTTTTTGTGAAATCAACTTTGATTGTCATTTAGAGCAGGGAGATCATGTTTGCTTAAAATACGATCATCAAGGAAAAGAATATGTTGCTTGGTATGAGTTTTCTCAAAGAGTATTGAAAGACGAAGAGGGAAATATCGTTTATCGAAAAAAACGAGGAGAAACCCATTTACCAGAATTAGAAAAAGAAGCTGTTCTAACATTAGATGAGGATAAAAGTAACTTATTAGTAGAGTCTATTCGGATGCACTATACCGATAAACCAATGGCTATTTTTATGCTCACACCTGATTATGATCCATCTAACCATATCATTGTTAGTATTTTTCTTAGTCAGTTGTATAAAGAATTATCTACGCAATGTGTTAAGACTAAAGGAGATAAATGTCACCGTAGGATTCATTTTATTTTAGATGAATTTGGGAATATGCCACCAATGGATAATATGGAAGGAATCATGACAGTCACAGCTGGTAGAAACATGTTGTGGGATTTGTTTATCCAATCCTATCAGCAACTTTATGCGAAGTATGGGGAACAAAACGCAGCGATTATCAAAGAAAATTGTCAGACACATATTTATATTATGTCGACAGATGATAATACCATCGAAGAATTTTCTAAAAAAGTGGGGAATAAGACGGTTGAACAAGAGAACAGTACCATCAATTCATTAGGTATGAATACTCATATCAATCGCAATGTTGATTCAGATCGTATCTTAACTCCTGAAAGAATTTCTACTTTTTTAGAAGGTGAAACGATTGTACTCGCTCCTTTAAAACGACAAGATTTGAAAGGTCATAAAATACGGCCGTATCCTATTTTTAATCATGGGGAAACGAATCTTCCTTATGCTTATCAATATATTGAAGATTTCAATCCATCGTGGGATATCAATGATATAGACATACATTGTACACATGCGGACTTGGATCTTAAGGCTTTACAAATTGATTACGATTATTTTCTACCTGATATCTATGCACGTCGACTTTATCACAATATGCACGATCAAATAGAAGAGGAAGCTAAAGAAAACATTTTTATTAAAATCGTTCAATCTTTAGACAACTCAACGGCACAAAAGTTACTTATTCAATTTTATGAAGAGAAGCAAATAGATCGTTTGCAAGAATACCTTGAAAAATTGCGTCAAAATGAAGAAATTACAGAGGTTATAAGGAAACGACTTTTGCTAGAAGCTGAAAAGGCGGTGAAAGAATGATCATTGGAGGAATATTTTCCGGCATTGCCGACTGGTGGTCAGGCTTATTTGGAGATGGGGATGCAGATCCCAAAACCGTAACGAAAGTCTTACAAGATTATGGTAATTATCTGCAGTATCAAGATGTATTCAGTTGGATTTGTAATACTTTTTTATGGGGTTTGATTAAAGGGTTATATAATCTCAATACTTTACTAGAAAAAACAATTTATCAAAGCTTTGATTTAAAAGACTTATTGAACGCCGCTGGTGTTAATGAACTGTTTCAAAGTTTGATTAGTAAGGTATTGGCTCTTTTTTGTGTCGTCACATTAATTTATTTAGGCTTAAAATTTTTTATGAGTAAACATCCACCAAAAATCAAAAATATCTTGGTTAATCTATTTATGGCCATGATTTTGATTTTTGGTGGTAGTTCTTTAATCGATGAAGGGCTAAATATTAGTAAAAACTTTTACGGAGACGTGACTGCAGCAAATAAAGCAGATAAAACTGGTTCACCTGCTTTTCAAATTATTCAAAATAATGTGATTGATGTGAGTACGTTACTAGAAAATGATCCGAACAAAGTAGAACACATACCAACAGACAAAAGAAATGCTCTCACGGCGAAAAATTTTAAAACAGCGAATATCAATGGGATTATTACACCTGATCAAGCTAAGAAAATGTCTGAATCAAGTGATATTAGTACAGTACAAAAAGATCGGTTAAAGGCATTACAGTATCGACTAGAGTTAGACGATAATGGGAAAGAAATTCCTGTGCAAATCAGTGATGAAGGCTTAGCCAAATATGTTTATACTTCAGGGTATCGTCGATACATTAGTAGTCCAGGGATTATTTTAGCTGGTGAATCTTCTTTGGCGGTGGCCTATTTATTTATCTTGTTTACGATTGTTACTTGTATTATTGAGCTGGTATTTAAAAAATTCTATTTAGTGATTGCCGCGTCAACGGACTTTGAGACAGGACAACGGATGAAAAGTGCTATAGAAGATATTTCTCAATCCTTCTTGTTATTGGCATTTACAATTTTAGAATTACGAATCTATACATTAATGCTTTCAGGTATTGGTGATTTGCATGCGGCAGGAAAGATCAATGGATTCTTGTATGTTGTCGCTTTGATTGTACTAACCATTGCGCTATTCAAAGGCTCTCAATCAGTTACGAAAATTTTCGGCGTTGATACGAGTCTGAAAAACGGCAGCAATTCTCTTCTTAGCATGTTTGCCTTAGGAAATATTGCGAAAAATGTGGGTAGTGGGGCTAAAAACCTTGCAAGTGCTGGTAAGAGTGGTTTAAGCAATTTAAATGATATTCGTAAAAATGGATTTGGCAATCGAAAAGATGGTACTCCTGATAACGGGGAAGAACAACCAGACGATAAAGCTACAACAGTACCTAATAGTAAAAAGACAGTTTCCGAAATGTTCGGGAAAGCGAAGAATGGTGTTTCTAAAGCCGCAGAAGGTCTTGGTTACGTCAATGAACGTGGGTTAAAAGGAACAGCTGAAGATCTTACAGAAAAAGCCAAAGACACCTTAGAAGAAAAATTAGACGGCACGAGAGCCAAAGAATTGGCTGAAGCTGTGAAGAATCCGTCCGAAGCACTAGAAAAACAAAAAGAAAAAGCTTCAGAAGTCAAAGAAGGACTAAAAGATGCGTATGGTGAAGGACAAGTCAATGCAGCAGTGAAGGCAAATACAACAAGTGAAAAAGAAAATCAAGAAGGTGCAGCGATTCCTTCAGCCAAAGATCACCAAGATGAGTTACATTCTAACGAAAATTCGATCGGAGAAAAAGATTCAGAAGAAGGACAACATGGTCAGTTACCAAAAACCGATCCAGAACAATATCGTTATAAATCTAACATTAATTCTGAAAACGAAAAACGCATTTCAGATTTACCAAAACGAAATCAAGAAGTACAAACGGATGAGGATTCCATCGATCTGCCAAATGATAATGGCATCGAAGTTGGAACTGAAAAATCAACTAAAATTGGTTTGCCTAAGACACAAAATTTACCAATGAAAGATAGTCGTTTGAATCAATTCAAGGAGAATGATCAAAGCTTTGTTCACCAATCAACTGCAGGTAATGTTCAAATGAAACCAAGTCGTTTGCCTGAAAATGGAAATCTGACAACTGTTTCTTACAATTTATCTGAAAGTGGGGAGACAGGGAATGCGTCCGTTCAAAATGTTGTGACAAGAGAAGCTGCACCAGAACCTATTCAAAAAGTTCACACAGGTTACAAGCCAGCAAATGTGGCATTTACTGCACCAACAAAAATAAATGTGACACGAGAAACTAAAAACAGGAACAATGAATTGAAAGAACAACTATTGCGGGATATCAAACAGGATATCAAACCATAAAAGGCCTACAAGTTAGGCCTTTTTTCTATGTATGAAAAGGAGAAATCATTTATGGATAAATATATTAACATGAAAAATCCTCCAAGATTTAGTGGGGAATGGAAGTTTTTCGCCTTTTTCTTTTTAGATCTATTAACGCTTGGTGGTTGCTTTTTTTGGGCGAAAATAGTCAATAATCTTGTCCACTTACCACTCTTTTTTGCACTCTTGAATTATGGCTTATGGATTGCGATATCTCTAGTGATTGTTTGGCGACCCTATAATAACCCAGGTCAACGCCAGATTTTTGCGATTATCGAATCTATTTTTTTTACGGACAAGAACCATTACCATGCCCTAGATCCTAACCGAAATTATCATGGTACGTATAAGGAGGATGAATAAATGCGAGTCAAAGGACAAAACTCTGTTGATAAGAAATCCATTTTTCAGTTTGGAAAACCAGAAGAACGATCGATCTTGGATTTATTTCCTTATAAATCCTGTACAGAAGAGGGGGTCTTAGTTACTAAAGAAGATCATTTTCAACGTTATTATCGTGTAGTTTCCACTGACGTGGAGGGATTAAATGAACAAGAGAAACTGGAACGAATGAATCAGTTGACCACCGTCATGCGTACGTATGTGCCAACAATTAAGTTAGTTAGTTTGACCACAGAAACGGATCTAACGGAGCAAATCGTGCAAAAGCGGCAGTTATTAGAAAAGAATCGTATGGAACAATCCTTAGGAAGAAATCTACAGCGATTAAGAAAATATGAAAAGAAATTAGTAGAGGAAATCCAGGAATTGAAACGAGCAGAACAAGAACGTCCTGACTTAAGCTTCTTTTTCATCATTGAGGGAAAGACAATCAAGGATTTACAAACCAGAAACCGTCAATTAATGCGATCCAGTGGCATTTTAGGGTTAAAACCGCTCTACAAAAAAGAATTGATCAAGATTCTTTATCGAATGAACAATATGAATGATGAGTAGGAATGGAGAAGAGAGAATGAAATATCCGTTGATATGGTTAGAAAAAGATGTTCCGAAGGAAGAAATCACTAGAAAATTTCCTCACACGTTAAGCTTGGGTAAGTTGGGAAAAGGGCAATCTTTTAACCAAGTAAAGAATCAAACAAGAAGAGGTGATTGTACATGTTAGAAGCGATTAAAACAGCTTTTTCACCACAAAATGATCAAAAAGTACTTGATCCATTAAAGCAACTAGGAAATCGGGAAATAGAAATTTTAAAATCCAAAGGGTATGATTTAGATTTTTTAAAACAAGTGATGCCACAAGGTGGATTAAATTTCGATGAAGAGTATGTGACCTATGGAAATGGTTATTCACGGTGTGTGACAGTTTATCACTACACAAAAAATCCTACTCTTTTTTGGTTGGCTAATCTTATGAACAATCCTCATACAGTGGCCACACTCGATGTTAGCACAGATGAAAAGCAAAAAGTGATTGATCAAATAAACCGCGCCTTAGATGAATTAAATGATCGATCAGATAATGAACGAAAAGCGACTGACCGAAATAAAAGCGCAGAAGAATACCTAGAACTAGCGGAATATGCAAGAAAATTGACTTCTAATGGGGAAATTTCTAAACAAGTCAAAGTGAGAATACATGTTTACGGGAACACGATTCAAGAAGTAGATGAACGAGCGCAGGAACTGATCGAAAACCTCAAAGGAATGGATTATCGTGCGGTGACTTATCTGCATAAAACCAAACGAGATTGGCAATCGATGTTTACCATGTTCGATGAACAAGCTGAATGGTTCGGAAATATCAAAGGGCAATCACTACCATCGTTAAACATTGGCGGAGGTTTCCCGTTCCACCACCAAACGCTAAAAGATCCAGGAGGGACACAATATGGGGAAACCATGACAGGCGGCCCATTTGTCTGGAATGCGACGTATAAAAATAGTGTACGGTTGTCTACTAATACCTTGCTTCTAGGAATGATGGGAGCTGGTAAATCGACCGTTCTTAAAATGATTGCGGAAGCCCATTTAGCTGCAGGAGACTTTATTTGGGGCTTTGAAAAGGGAAAAGACTTTATTCCTTTCTTAAAGGAATATAACGGTATTATGGTGCGTTTAGACGGATCTGACGGAATGATCAATCCTTTAGAGATATTTGCCACACGGACGTATGATGAAGCATCCAGTTTATATGACGATGGATCAGTCAAAGATTTGAAGATCAATGAAGCAGCGTCCTATCAAACGCACTTAGACAAAGTGGTCTATCAGGTACAGTTAGTGAGTCCTCAGCTAAAAGGAACGATGAAAGCAGAATTTAAGACCTATTTAAATCGTTTTTATGAAGAGTACGGAACAGTACCACGCGGCTTTACTTCCTCAAATTCGCGTTCAAATACGGAGACGCAAGTCACAGGGAAAGATCCAGAAGCTTATCCGACGTTCAAAGAATTTTTAGACTTTTTAGGACAACTGGAATTACCAGGTGCTTCCCAAGAGAAAAAGAATCGAAAAGAAGAAATGGAATCCATCGTAGAATCCTTATGTGAGACGTATGGCATGATTTTTGATGGTCATAGTACGATTCGACACCTTGACCAACAACAGTTGGTCTTTTTTGACATTGACTCTATTACAGGCTTAGATCGAGGGGTACAACAATGTCAAATGTACATGGCTATGACGTTGATTTGGAATCAGGCATTGATTCAAGGAAGAAGACAACGACGTTTAATTAAAGAAAAACAAATGGAAGAACAAGACTTCAAACGCTTCTTGGCGATGATTGATGAGTGCCATAATGCGATTAATCCAGATTTTATTGAAACGGTAAATTATGTCACAAACTTTCAACGAGAAATGCGTAAAGTAGAAGCAATGACTGTTTTAGCTACACAATCCCCACAAGAAATGGTGCCAGAAAATATGTCTTCTGATAACTTCTCGAAACTGAAGAAAGTCTTTGAATTTTCTTCTACGAAGATCTTTATGCGTATGGATGAATCTATTTTACGTCATATAGAAGGATTAGTTGGTAAATCAATGACGAACTCAGAATTAGAATCCATTCCTCAACAAAATCAAGGAGACGCTGTGATCAATTTTGGCTCAAAAGAAACCATTCGTGTTCATTTTAGTCCGAACAAACGTCAATTAAAATTGTTTGATGGAGGAAAATAATGGAAAACCAAAATGAAAGTTTAATCAAGCAGTATGTTAAGCGTCGTGCAAAGCGACGCTTATTTTTGTGGTTGTTTGGGACTTCTGCAGGTTTGATTACTATTTTGATTACTGTGTTCGTGACCCTTTTTCTAATACTTGCGGCGGGTTCGATTGATAATTCTGATTCAGATTCAAGTAGTGGTGGCGAAGATTTTACAGGAGAATATTCGGAAGGATTACCCATTTATAAAGAAATCAAAGGAAGAGGCCCTTTTTCTGATGAGATTGCGCAATATGCTGTAGGTGCAGCAGTGAAATATAAATTATTACCAAGTGTGATTCTTTCGCAATACGGTTATGAATCAGCGTTTGGTACGTCGGCGTCCGCAAGAAATGATCTCAACTATTTTGGGATTACGTGGTTTGATGGGTGTCTGTTTCCTAAAGGAACTGCGCGAGGAATCGGTGGCATTGAAGGGGGCTGGTACATGAAGTTTCCCAACTCAAAAGCAGCCTTCTCCTATTACGGCTTTATGGTAGCCACACAATCAAATTTTAATGCATGTGTAGGAAATAAAAGCCCTGGCGCAAGCTTATTGATCTTAGGACGAGGGGGTTATGCCGCTGCAGGAATCACTGAAGATAGTCCTTATTATACAGGTTGTATGTCGATTATTACCTCAAATAAATTAACAGAATATGATGAATTTGCGATCAAACATTGGGGAGAAGGCGGAAATGACAACGGTACGATTACTGGTGAATGGACGAATCCTTTCCCTGGCAGCAGTTTAGATAAAAGTTCCTTCAGCGGTGGTCAATTATTTGGAACGAATCCAGGCGGTGAATTCCGTCCGAATGGTTTCCATGATGGATTAGACTTTGGTTCAGTTGATCATCCAGGAAGTGAGATTCATGCGGTTCATGGAGGAAAAGTCGTGTACGTTGGAAATCCTGGTATTTCAGGTTTGGGCGCGTGTGTGATCGTGATTAATTACGACGGCTTGAATATGGTATATCAAGAATTTGCAAATAGTACAGGAAATTCTCGTGTGAAAGTGGGAGATCAAGTGAAAGTTGGTCAAGTAATCGGGATACGAGATACAGCACACTTGCATTTAGGTTTCACTCGAATGGATTGGCGTCAAGCACAAGGACACGCATTCACAGATGATGGTACATGGATCGATCCATTACCATTTTTGAATAGCAGCAAAAAATAGATCAGGAGAAAAAATATGGAAAATAAAACGTTAAAAATCGTCTTAACAGCTGCACTCAGCATTAGCTTAATTGGCAATATCGCGCTCTTTTGGCAGCTGAAAGAGGAACAAGCGACAAATACCTATAAAATTGAAGAAGTGGCTAAAAACGCGTCTGAGAAGCTCAAAAAAAATTCCTCTGAGGCACAGGCGAAGATCGACAAGTTAAATCAAACCATCAATGAGAAAAACCAAGAAATCGATCAGCTGAAGCAACAAGACGGTACAAAAGCAAAAGAAGAAGTCACAGATGCCCAAAGAAAGACGGCAGAAGAGTTCGGTCAATTGGCCATTGATAAATCACTAAGCAGAAATGAATTAACGGAAAAACTAAAAGATGTCGCAACCCAAGAAGTGATCGACAAATTAAGTCCTGCAGATGATGATCACCAACATGATGATTATGGAAGTTACTCCTTTACATTAGGTGACGTGCAAACTTACGCTGAAACAAGCAGTGTAAAAGAGGAACAAAATTTTGTCGTATTTGTTGATTATACAATCGGCAATCCTCAATTCAAAGATGTCAAACCGCAAAAAATAAAAGGTGGATTAACTGTCACTGAAAAACAAGTAGATGGTCAATGGAAAGTCACAGACTTTAGTTATTTCACTCGTTAGGAGGAAGAAAATGAGTAAGAAAAAAGGAGCAAGACAACGTTTTAAAAAACGGAAAAGTTATCTTAGATGGCTGGGAATCTTTACGATTCTCGGCTTTTTGATTCTTGCTAGTCCGATTTATACGCATAAGAAGGTAAACATACCAGATGAGGTAAGCACGAACGCTTTTTTAAACACGAAAGAACTGACAATGGTATCAAAAGAAAAAGGAGCGAATCAGCAATTAGTTTTTGAATTTGCGATTGACGATGAGGATCAAGGCTTATTAAAAGAACTGGCTAATCTTGATTATCGCGTAGAAGTAAAGACAGCTAAAGGTGATTATCAAGCAATAAAAGCCAAATTGATCAAGGTGTCTGATGATTATTTTGTAGTGAAATTAGCACATGTACCAGAAGAATATATCGCCATGCGTTTAACCATTGTTCCTGAAAAAATTGATCCAAAAGTGGATATGCAAGAACCACAAGATCTGATTTATTACGTTCACGAAGATAAGGTTAAGGATCAAGTGAAAGATGATAATTATGAACAACATGCGATCAATTACAAAGTGAAAGGATACAAGAAAGAACAAAAAGCAGCACAAAAACAGATTGAATCCTTGCAAGCAACCATTGATTTGAATGAAGAATTAGTGAATAAACTAAAAGACCAATTGCCTTATCAAGTCGCAGATGATCAGGAAAATACTGAAAATAAGATTAATGGTTACCAGCAAGAAATTGAAACATCAAAAGCGCAAATGAAAGATCAAGAAGAGATCATTCAAAAACTTCAAGAAAAAATTGATCGTATTAGACAAGAAAATATTTAGAAGAACAGGTGGAGTGTAAGAAATGAAGCGAGCGAATTTGGTCGGCAAAGATACTTTCGCTGAGCAGAAAGTATTGATTAAAGCCTATCTTAAAGTTGTAAAAGCCAAAGAAATAAGTCAAGAAGTGAAGCTATCTAACACGACAATATCTGAGTTGAAGAATGGTAGAAAGAATTTAGATACCTTAAAATTCAGATCATTTGAAGCTTTGTATTTAGCTGCTAAAAAATACTTTACAGCTGATAGCAAATAAAAACACAGGAGGATTTTATGTGAAAAAAGTATATCAAAAATGTTTATGGATCAGCTATATCACCTTAGGTATAGCTGCTTTTTTATTTAGTTTAGCTGTTATCGTCGGTACAATTTTTCTTTGGTTTACCAATGAAGATTTATCATTTAATTGGTTCATGAGTCTACTATCGTTTATTATGTTGATCTTTTTATGTTTAGAAATACGCGAATTCATGCCTTCTCATTGGCAAGATAAGAGGAAAGAGTTTAGGGAAGAAATCGAAATGAAATCGGACGACTGGATTGAACACACCTGGTTTCCTCTGAAAAGAAACAGCAAACGAAAGGAATTTTGGGTGCTGCAATTATGGCCAATAGGAAAACTTTTTAGTTACATGGCTTCACTTATGGTTACTTTAATCGGTTATTTGGTGGTGGCCTATTACTTGTTAAGTGAGCCAAAACAGATTGCGGCGTCAATTATATTCACGGTAGTAATAACATTAATGTGTGTCATGTGCTTTTCTATTTTTAGTTACTTACTCGTTCAATTTGTCAGGAAAAATTTAACAATGAGTAATCTTTTCAAAAGTTTATTGGACTTACTTATCTTAGGCAGTATGTTAACGACTCTAGCAGATTGGTCCGAGCAATCTGGAAGAACGGTAGAGGGGATAAAGAACTTCTTAACGACGATCGATCAATTTATAAATCGATATATGTATTTGTTTGAAGTAGGATTTATTCTCGCTTTGTTTGGTTATGTATTCATGAAACTTATTAAAAGATCAATCGAAAAAGAAATGGTTATTGATCTAATTCCGAAGCTGAGTGGCTATGAGTATTACGTTGATTTTGGAAAGTATGAGGAGCTGATCCATACGGATGTTGTTCATACGAGTATTCAAGAAGCGACCGTTAAGGGCATCAGATCTATTTTAAAAGATGGACAGGAGACGAAAACAATCGACCGAAGAAAAGAGGTCTACAATTTTTATAAAGTTGAAGCAAGTCTACGATATGGCATTGGGAAATTGTGGTTAGATGGGAGTAATATTCAACAAAACCAACCATATGTTTTAGGAAAAGTGGTGATTTAGAACTTCCTATGAAAGATGAATAAATAAGGAGAATCCTTTGAAAATGATTCTTCTTTACAGAATTGTGCTTATAGTTGGCACGGAATTAAAAATCTTAAAGAAGGAGCAGTTATTCAAAGTGAAAGAAAATCAGGATCAATTACTATGTAGTAAAGCGGGTATGGTGAACATTGAATACCGAACAGAATATTTAGAATTAATGGATCAAACTGATTTTTTGTCGATTCGAGAGCAACAAGAGCAAGAAAAATTAATGGCTACTTATAGCCAATTGATTGATGAGTGGGAACAGTTCAAGGAATCTAAAATATAAAATTCCATTTAAACACCTTATTTTTTAAAGAGCATAAGGAAACGTGGGAACACTTTTTAAAAAAAGCGTTCCAATAGGCTGTGCCTATTACGTTTCTCAAAAATAAATGTGGGAACAAAATATTTAAAAATAGGATAGTGAAAGGATAGTGAAGGATAGTAAAAGGAGGGTAGTAGGATAGCAAAAAGGGTAGGCTCCTTTTCGCTATCCTTTTTAAATTGGAGGAATTAATATGGAAGTAAGAATAAGAAATGTGGATGAGAAAATCGTAAGAGAAATTGATCGAAGATGTGACGAACTAAGTAACCGTACGGGTCATAAATGGAGTCGTAACGATTATTTAAAATTACTAATAGAAAATGATTTTGATCGTCCTTTGATGGAATATAAAAAAGAAAAGTTTGATCAGTTATTAGAAAAGTTTTCAGAAATTCAAAGCTATAACACAAAGATATTAGAAGAATATGTTAGCCAAAACAATCGTATTTTAGAAATCTTGATCGAGCAAAATAGAGGAAGTGAACTTTGATATGGCAAAGGTTATAGACAAACACATTTACTTTCACCAAACACATATCGATGTGTTGGATGAGATTATTTCTACTCATGCAGAAGTTAAAAACTATAGTGAAGCCGTTCGGTTTCTATGTATGAATTATGATCCAGAAATGGAGAAAAAAGTAAATTCCAATCAAGCAAAGTTGAATGGAATGAGTAAAGAAATTTCTATTTTAACCGAAATGGTTTCAGAGTTTGCAGATCTTCATTTGAAAGATACAGGAATACTAATTGGTACAAATTCAACGGTTTACCAAGAAGCAAAAGAACGTGTGGAAGGAAAAATTAAATCTAATCAAACCAAAAAATATTCCCCTCAGTTGAAGAAACCTGTGAATGAATCTGTTCATGCCAGAGTAGATCCATTTGATCCAACGAAGATTCTAAAAAGATAAAAAGTAGAAGGGGAACGTGATGAATAAATCGCCTGCAGTCATTCTTACTTGTCAATTTACCTTGCCCAATAAAAAATCTTTTTCAACATACATTGATTATATGACAAGAGAAAAAGCGCTGGAAGAAATGGAACGACGTACGCCTGAAGAAGAACAGGAACTGCAACGAATCAAGAATGCTTTAGAGGATTTTTATATTCCTGAAGGAGAAACTTTTTCGGAGAGTAAGACGGATAAAGAATTCAGTGAAACGTCGAATGAAGCTCAATCTTTGATGGGAAATGGGATCAATTTTGACAAGTTAGAGGAACAAGATTTTACCAAATATCTTTCTTATATGACCCGTCACTATGCGTTAGAACAAAAGAAAGAACTTACGCAAAGTGAACAAAAAGAATACCAACGCTTGAACCAAGCAATAAAAAAATATCAAACAGAGCCACACAAAAAAGCTTTAGGAAATCTTCCTGGAGTTTTTTCTATGGCTTCAGACGAAGTGAAAGGAAGTGATCTGAAGGAGATTAAGCAAATCTTCCAAAGAGGACAACAAAAAGGCTCAATCATTTATCAAGATGTTGTCTCTCATGATAATTCTTATCTTGAAAAAATAGGATTGTACGATACCAAAACAGATACTTTAGATGAAGAAGGGTTAAAAGCAGCTGGAAGAAAAATGATGGAGACATTATTCGAGAAAGAGCAACTGAATGAAACAGGCTACTGGATGGCAACGATTCACCGCAATACTAAACATATCCATATTCATTTTGCAGTTGTTGAAAAAGAAAATACGCGTAAACCTTACACTGAGGTTGAAAATGGTGTGAGTTATATCGTACCGAAAGGTAAGAGAAGACAAGCAACATTAGACGCAATGAAGACCAATTATGTACATGAGTTAGAACGTTTTTCTTATGAAAAGGATCGAATGATTGGTATGGAGAAACGAAATTTATTGACACGAAAAAGTGATTTGCGTAACAGCTTAACAAAAGTGGTAAAAGAGCCAGTACGTTATGATCGACACGCAATGAACTTATTAAATGAAGTATATAGAACCTTACCTGAAAAACGTTCGGAATGGAATTATGGGGATGAAAATCGAACTAAACTTTCACCATACACAAGAGAGAAACTCGACGAGTTAACCCAATATGTGTTAACAAAAGAACCTGAATATCAAGAATATATACAGATTTCAAAAGCATTGAAAGAAGAAGCAGAAAGTCTTTATGGGGAAAGCAAGAGAGAATCAAAGGATACAGAGAAAAACGCTCTCTTTGATTTAAAAAAGCGCACAGGAAATGCCATCCTAACAGAGCTGAAGAAACAGGATAGTCAAATAAAACCATTAATAGAAAGTGTTGATCAGATGCAATCTATTTACAATGAACGATCCTTTCGAACGCTTAAACAATTGCCAACGAATGAATACAAATATAGTTACGAAGAATTCATGAAGCGCAGGAAACAATTCCAACAAAGAGTTGTCACGCAGCGGAGTTTACGTCAATTAAATCGAACGATTAATGCCCATGAAGAAAAATACCACGCAAGTAAAGCATACGAAGAGCAACAACGAAGAATTCAAATGGAACAAGAAAGACAGTAGGAGGAAGAGAAATGAAACGATATTTGAATCAATGGAAAGTCATAGAAGGATCACTAAAAAAAGAACGAATCGAACAACTTCCCGATTGTTTGGAAAAAGAGCATTTGTTCCAGATAAGAGAAATGTTGAGAAACGAACAGTTTGATCCAAATCAATTTTTAGTCGTTGAGTACCCAGCTACTGGTGTGTATTGTTGTAATCATGTGAATGGTGAAAAATATTTTATCATTCAAGAATATGAGGGCAAGTTAGCACCTTATTATACTACTTGGGAAATGAATGAAGAGGGAATCAATAACTTTCCATGTAAAAGCATTGAAGAGTCCATTTCACTCACAGAGTGTTAGTTGTTAAGTGAATAAAAGAAGTAAAAGAGTCCTGAACGTGATTGTCCAGGACTCTTTTTTTCAATGAATTGTTTTCCGCCAATTTATTGAGTGGTGCGATTTCCGACTACATTATATCAAAAGAAAGGAGGAAGAAGAAATGGTTTATTCAACTATTGGAGTTGTTGTTGAAAAAAGCAGAGACAATCTCGTTTTTGTGACAGAAATTCAAACAGGCAGATCTTTTGTCGTCACAGACAAAGCGGCAAAAGCTTATCAAAGTGGCGATATTTTAACGTTAAATCTGACTACGAAGACGTTCGTCGATGCGACAGAAGATTATCCATTTGTTTAGGAGGAAACGGACATGGCAGAAGAAAAAGAACCACTAGACAATAGTCGTTTGGGAAAATCCAAAAGAAAATTAGTACGATTGCAAAATGAATTAAACGAACAAATTGAAAAGATGTTTGAACACCAGAGAAAGACCAACGGTCAACCAATGAACGATAAGAGAAATGGGCATTCTTGGTTTAGGCAACAAGAGCGAATCGAAAATAAAGTGCATAGTCTGAGAGAAGAGATCAAGCAACAAGAAAAACAAGTAGAAAAACTTGAAAGACAAGAAGAGATAAAGGAAATGGGCTATAACAAGTACGGCGGACTGGATATGACGATCGAGAATATTCCAAGAATCAAAGAAGAAATCGAACGCTTTGAAAAAGGTGAATCGACTTTTTCAGCCGCTACGATCCGAAAATACCAACGGAAATTGGAAACATTAGAACAGCTGAAAGAAAGATCGGAAAAAGGAAAAGAAAACCTTCTTCCTGAAGTACAAGCAATCATTGACAGCGGACGAGTGACGCAATGGAAAAAAAATCCGACCATTTATTTTCTGAAAGGCTATCGAAAAGTCACTTTAGAACTGAATGAAAACGGGGAATTTGAGGAATCTAAAAAATACCAAGCCACGTCGGAAGAGGAAAAAGCAGCTGTTCGTGAATTACTTGAAGAGGCTGTACCAACTGATTCTTTGAAGGAGAAAGAAAACGATCATTTTTATCGAGTAGAATTCAACGAAAATGATCCAGAAAAAGGATTGAAAAGTTATGGTGGGGAGATCGTAACATTCGAATTGATCGATCAACTCAAAACGTTGGATAACCAATACGCCGCAGAAGCAGGTTATTATAAATTCTATTTTGAAGAAGTGAAGAACGGAGAAGTAGTCGATCAGATCCGAATGGATCTAGGGGATGGCGTCAACAGTAATCAACCCATCTATTTAGAGTTAGCAAAATTGTGCGAACAAGTACCTGAGAAGGAACAAAAACAATCGGTCAAAAATGAACCTGTTTCGAAAGAACAAATGCAGTCGAAAGAAACAAAAACAAAACAAAAGGGCTATCAAAAACGAACGGCAGAAGAGATTAAACAAGAAGTTAAATCCCTTTCGCAACAGGCACTGGATGCGGTGAAAAAGCATACTCATTCTCCTGAAGACGTCAAAGAACTTTTGAACTTTATGTCTCGTTTTCCAGAACGATCCTTTAGAAATCAATTATTGATTGAGGAACAATTTCCAGGTGCAACGGCTTGTTTAGGTCGTGCCGCGTTGAAAAAAGAAGGAATCTATATCAAAAAAGGGGAACAAGGGAACAAGATCTTTGTCAGAAAAACGGTCAAAGGATTTTATGAGAAAGGACGTGGCTTTGTTCGAGAAATAGAAGCTACACCAGAAGATAAAAAACGAATCGAAAGTGGTCAAATCGAAGTGATCAAAAAAACTTACTACACGATTGAAAAAGTGTTTGATATCACACAAACACAGTTAAAACCTGAAGACTATCCGAAAATCTTTCCGAACCGTGTCTTTGATTTTCAATTGGATAAAAAAGGACAGTCAGAACTTCAAGCTGGGATTCAAGCGGTAGCCAACAATATTGGAATACAAATTCGAGATATGACAGAAAGTGAAGTCTATCAAAGAGAATTAGGACAAGCACGTGGGGCGTATGTTCGTAACGAATTTACTGGCGAAGAAGAAATCGTCATGAATACTCGAAATACTCCTACGCAGCATTTAGCTACAAGTATTCATGAATTAGCCCATGCAAGAATGCACAAATTTTCAGAATTAGATACCGCAACTAAAGAATTGCAGGCAGAAATGACTTCTTATATTGTGTGCAAACATTTTGGAATGGACACGTCGGAGAAAGCTATTCCTTATATTGCAGCATGGACGAAGAATGGTCAGACGTTGGATGATAAGGAAGCTGCGGAACGTGGGAAAATCATGAATGATGTCAGCCGTGTCGCAAATGAATTCATTCAAACCATTTCTAATGAAATCAATCAATACAGAGAAAGAGAACCAGAGATCCAACCAGCAGAAGTGAAGCAGGAGCATAAAAATACTGTAGAAACGGCAGAACAAAAGAATATTGTTCCTGTTGGTTCACTTTGGATCGACAAGAAAGACGGGAAAGTAATGGAAGAAGATACGGGTCGAACGTTACATTTGAAGGATGCGGCGTTTATTGAAGATCCGCAGCATAATCAAGTAATTTTAAAAGGAAAAAGTTATGGAAAAGAGATCCAAACGGCGTTACCTTCAGAAGAATTTGCGCTAGGAAATCCATTCCGATTTTCACTTGAGACAGTGTCAGAAGTGGCAAAACGAAAAAATGAAATCTATTATGAACAACAATTGTCACAAAAAGAACGTGTATAAAACAAGTAAAAAAGACTATCTGAAAAACGGATAGTCTTTTTTCTTTTGGGAGGTTTTAAAATGACCGAGAAAAAAATGAGTCTTATTGATCGATGTAAACAGATCGATATAGTGGATTTTGCTCGAAACAATGGAATGGCTGTAGTCAATAAAGGACGAGACTATCGCTTAGAAGACCATGATTCATTTGTTTTTGATCGAAGAAAACAACGTTTTTATTGGAACAGTCAAAATATTAGTGGCGACATTATTGAATTAGCTAAACTTTTTTTCATAGACAAAGAGATCCAAGACCCTAAGCAACAATTTAAAGCAGCCACTGATTTTATTCTAAAGAATGAAGACAAAACAGAACGAGTGGAAAATCTTCATTTTGAGACAGAAAAGTACAAAGATCACCCCGTTGATTATCAACCACTCACAGAAAAAGGAAGGAATTATCTGAAGGAAGAACGAAAACTACCAGAGTGGCTGATTGATTATGCAGAAAAAGAAGGGTTGATTGCTGAACTAAAGCCGAAACATGAACGGCAAAATTTTTTAGTTGGAGACGACCGTTTAGATCATGCGGTTGCTTTTTTATGGAAAGATCCACAGACAGGAGAGACAGTAGGGGCAAGTTATCAAGGAACGATCGTCGATTTTAATCGTTTCGGTAAACGGGGAACGTATAAACACATTGACAAGAATCCTACGCCAAATCACGGATTTAATTTAAAAATAGGCGATCCGAAGCATTTAAAATTCTTTGAAAGTAGTATTGATCTGTTAAGTTACGCTGCATTGAATCGGGAGAAACTACAAGATGCCTGGTTAGTTTCGATGGACGGGTTAAAACATCATGTAATCAGTCATTACGTTGAAGAGTCGATTTCTGAATTAAGTCGAAAACAAACATTTCCTCAATCGATTGAAGTATGTGTGGACAATGATCGTGCAGGACATATTTTTTATGAAAAAGAACAGATGAAGGGAATCGTTGATCCTTTTACCAATAAGAAAATCCGTTGTGAGCGAGGAATTCCAAATGATTGGCAAGTACCTAAAGAATACAAAGCTACTTATGAAGCAGTCGCAAAAGAAATGAGTGTTGAACCTGAAGCAATTATGGCCATACACAAAACTGAAACTAATTTACAGCTGACAAATCAATTGGTGTCTGCTCATGATGTTCAATCTACGTTTGGAAAGATGTTGGCGAAGGGCGAACCAGTAGAAACAATTGATTTGAAAGAAGCATGTACCACGGTCGCGAAGGAACTGAAAGTATGTGAACGCGCAGATGGAACATACAACTTTGATCGTTTTTATAGTAGAAAAGCCAACATAAAAGACGTTAATGCAGGAATCCTTCTTTCCTATAAAGCAGAACAATACTACAAAGGCTATAAAAAGCATGAACATGAATTTGTACCTGAAGTGAAAAAGGATTGGAATGATCAATTGAAGCATGAGATCCAGCAACAAGAAATCAGAAAGCAAAAACGTGCGATGTTGTTTCAACAAGGCAGACAACAAGAAAGGGAGTGAAGTCGTCACTATGAAAACCGTCATTTTAGCAGAAAAACCGTCACAAGCGAAGGCTTATGCCGATAGCTTTTCTAAAGCTACCCGAAAAGATGGGTATTTTGAGATCCAAGATCGATTGTTTACAGGAGAAACTGTGATCACGTATGGTTTTGGTCATTTAGTCGAGTTAGATTCGCCCGATATGTACGATGAAAAATGGAAACAATGGGCATTAGAACATTTGCCTATTTTCCCCAATCAATACCACTATCATGTTCCTAAAGATAAGAAAAAGCAGTTTAGTGTCGTCAAACGACAGCTGCAGTCAGCTGATACGATTGTGATCGCGACTGATAGCGATCGTGAAGGGGAGCTGATTGCCTGGTCAATCATTCAACAAGCAGGCGCCAATCAAGGAAAAACCTTTAAAAGACTTTGGATCAACTCCTTAGAAAAAGAAGCCATTTATCAGGGATTCCAACAGTTACGAGACGCAGAAGAGACCTATCCAAAATTTGAAGAAGCACAAGCACGTCAGATCGCCGATTGGTTAATTGGGATGAACGGTAGCCCACTGTATAGTTTACTCTTGCAGCAAAAAGGCATACCAGGAAGTTTTTCTTTAGGTAGAGTCCAAACCCCAACACTCTATATGATTTATCAATTGCAGGAAAAGATTAGAAACTTCCAAAAAGAACCATATTTTGAAGGAAAAGCCCAAGTAATCGCTCAAAATGGCGCATTTGATGCGAAGCTTGATCCAAATGAAACCCAAGCGACACAAGAAGCATTTGAAGCCTATTTAAAAGAAAAAGGTGTTCAATTAGGAAAACAGCCAGGTACGATCCTTCAAGTCGAAACAGAGAAAAAAAGTGCGGCTAGCCCACGTCTTTTTTCTTTATCGAGCCTTCAGTCTAAAATGAATCAACTCATGAAAGCTAGTGCCAAAGATACTTTGGAAGCCATGCAAGGGTTGTATGAAGGAAAATATCTAAGCTATCCGCGAACGGATACCCCTTATATTACGGAAGGGGAATATGCGTATCTGTTGGATCACTTAGACGAATACAAGCATTTTTTAAAAGCCGAAGCGATTCCGACTCCTATTCATACACCGAATAGTCGGTATGTGAATAATAAGAAAGTCCAGGAACATTACGCGATCATTCCTACAAAAACGGTTATGACAGCAGCGGCTTTTGAACAACTAAGTCCACTGCAGCAGGCTATTTATGAACAAGTGTTAAAAACAACGGTGGCCATGTTTGCGGAAAAGTATACCTATGAAGAAACAACGATCTTGACGCAAGTTCAGCAGCTTCAGTTAAAGGCAATCGGAAAGGTGCCGCTAGATCTAGGTTGGAAGAAGTTATTTGGAAAAGAGAGCGACGGAAAAGAGAAGGAAGAAGAGCCGCTACTTCCTAAAGTGACAAAAGGAGAAATGGTGACGGTGGATCTACAAGTTCTTGAAAAAGAAACCAAGCCACCACAACCTTATACCGAAGGTACGTTGATCACTGCAATGAAAACAGCTGGGAAAACCGTGGATAGTGAAGAAGCGCAATCCATATTGAAAGAAGTGGAAGGAATCGGTACAGAAGCGACACGGGCGAATATTATTGAAACCTTGAAACAAAAGGAATATATCAAGGTAGAGAAAAATAAGCTCGTGGTGACGAATAAAGGGATTTTGCTTTGCCAAGCCGTGGAAAAAGAGCCGCTGCTTACGAGCGCCGAAATGACCGCCAAATGGGAAAGCTACTTGTTAAAGATCGGTGAACGAAAAGGAACACAAACCACTTTTCTAGCCAATATCCAAAAATTTGTCTCTCACTTATTGGAAGTCGTACCAGGGCAAATCCAATCCACTGATTTTGGATCGACGTTACAAGAAGTGAAAGCAGCCAGTGAAAAGCAAGAAGCCGCGCGTCATTTAGGAATTTGTCCAAAATGCCAGGAACAAGAAGTCTTGCTCTATCAAAAGGTGGCAGCTTGTACGTCTGAAGCCTGTGATTTTAAATTATGGACAACGATTGCCAAAAAGAAACTCACAGCGACACAGCTGAAGGAGATCATTCAAAATAGCCGAACAAGCCAACCAGTGAAAGGGTTAAAAGGTCAGAAGGGTTCATTTGAAGCAACGATTGTTTTAAAAGAAGACTTCACTACAGGCTTTGAATTTTCTGAAAAGAAAAAAACGAACTTCAAGAAAAGAACACGCCGCACTGCAAAATAATGGAGGGTTAATCTTATGCGTAATACCACACACAAACAACAAGAAATCGAAAATCAAAAAGCCAAAATTCGTTCAGAACAGGAAAAAATGCGTGCCAGCAAACGAAGACTGCAGCAATTGAAGAACCAGCAGAGGATTCAAAAAGAAATCGAATTAGATCGATAAAATCTTCCTAACTATTGTATACGTATAAACTTATGTTATACTGTTTTTATAAGTTTATACGTATACAAAGGAGGGAGAAAATGACAAAAGCAATGGTATACAAGCTGCTAGAAGAATTTAATGGAACTTTGGCTTTGAAGGATGCCAAAAAAGCGGGCATTTCTCCTGTAACGATCAAACGTATGGTAGATCGAGGGGAGCTGGATCGAGAGTATCCAGGTTTTTTCACCTTACCTGGTCAATTTCCTGATGAATTGTTTATGGCGCAAAAAAAATATGAACGCGGCATTATTTCACATATTACCGCGTTAGATTTGTATGATTTAACAGATATGATCCCTAGACAGATCGATCTGACTGTACCTTACGGTTATCACGTTTCTGAAAAAGGATTGAAGGAATTCGCAGTTGAGCTACACTATACAAAAGCGGAATGGTATGAATTAGGTAAGATTGAAATAAAAAGTCGCTATGGGAATCCTATTATAGCTTATGATACAGAAAGAACTTTATGTGACATTTGGAATCCCTGGTATACCGTTGAGGATGAAATCAAAGTAAAAGCAATCAAAAACTATATGGAGTCGGACAGAAAAAATCTTAGAAAATTGAATGAGTATCGACGAATTTTACCAACAGACAAAACGATGCGTTCTTATATTATGGCTTTAAATTAAAGGAGAAGATACATGACACCTACGCAGTTAAAAGCAAAAGTGAAGAATATTTCTAGAGAAAAAGAAGTTGATCCGCAGCTTGTTTTAAGACATTTTATGATGGAAAAATTCTTGGAAAAAATCTCAGAGTCTCCTTATCGTGAAAATTTTGTGTTAAAAGGCGGCTTCTTGATTGGCTCAAAGTATGGCATTGAAAATCGCACAACCAAAGATATTGATACGACTTTACGGGAAATGAAAGTAACCAAAGAAACATTAACAACGGTTCTAAACGAAATTTTTTCAACGCCGACGAAAGAAGGCATTCAATTTGAGATTCAAGGAATGAAAGAAACGAGAGAAACCGATTACTATCCAGGATTTAGCTTACGTGTGCTGGCACATTTGGAAAACATGCGGCCAGATTTTAAGGTAGATGTGACTACAGGTGACTCGATCTATCCTGCAACGATCACTCACAGTCATAAATTGATGTTTGAGGATCGAACGATTCCTTTGGAATCCTATCCTACAGAACAAATTATTGCTGAAAAATTAAGTGCAACCTTTGATTTTTTAACAGATAATTCGAGAGGAAAAGATTTTTATGATCTCTATACTATTCCTAAAATGGAGAAGATCGATGAGAAGACCTTGAAAGATAGTGTGAGAAATACATTTACACGTCGAGGAAAAACTGATCCGTTAAAGATATACTATGAAAAGGATATGGATGTACTGAAAAATAGTCACGAGCTAAAAGATACCTGGAAGAAATATCAAAAAAGCAATCCTTATGCTGCATCGATCACGTACGATGAGACAATGGATTCGATTAGTAATTTGATGGAAAAAGTGATTCACGTCGAAGAAAAAGAGCAAAAACTAGCTTATCAAAGACACCAACAGATGAATAGAGAAATGGAGAGATAAAGATGATTAATAATGTGACATTAGTAGGACGCTTAACCAAAGATCCTGATTTACGTTATACCGCAAGTGGTACTGCAGTAGCGACTTTTACCCTAGCCGTCAACCGAAATTTCACGAATCAAAACGGCAATCGAGAAGCCGATTTTATTAACTGCGTGATTTGGCGCAAACCAGCAGAAACAATGGCGACATTAGCTAAAAAAGGTAGCTTGATTGGTGTAGTTGGGCGGATTCAAACGCGGACTTACGACAACCAGCAAGGACAACGTGTATATGTGACTGAAGTTGTAGCAGATAACTTTCAACTATTAGAAAGTAAAGCAGCGACAGAGAGCCGTGCGCACGCTGATCAATCGTCCACCAGTCCAAGCACCGCCACCTTCGAACAACGGGATACAGCGACGCCTAACAACAATGGATTGAACGCTTCACAGAATCCATTTGGTGGACAATCAATCGATATTAGCGATGATGATCTACCGTTTTAGTTTGAGAAAGAAGGAGTAAGCATGGCAAAAAAAATTAGTCTGACGATGGATCTATTGATACCCGTAATTGCATTTATAGACGGGATTTCTTTGGGCGTCACTGAAAATCCTTTGGTAAATAGAATTGCGAAAGGATCACTATTTCTTGTATTCGTGTATCTTGTCTGTTCTTATCTTTTAAAAAGAGCAGGAAAGGATAATTCCTTTTGGCGATTGACTAAAGTCACAGTAGCAGCGACAGCTGTTATACTTACGGCTATTCTACCGCTTTATATGTAGAGTTAACGGGAAATCGTTGAACTTCTTGCGAAATATTGCTATAATGAACATGAAAAAGAGGAGTTGCGCTAACAACCCCTCATTAACAGCACCGATTAAAGAACGGTGGCAGAATATTAGTTATTTGGAAATAACCGCTGACCTGCTAAAGTAGACGGTTATTTCTTTTTGTCATTTTTAAGCATATTTACAATCAAACTAATCAAAGCAATGGTAAACATACCAAAACCAAGAATGGTTTGAATTGTCTCATATGCGGACAAAAGGCTTACTCCTTTCATAGATTTTAGCACTTACATTCATAAGCACCACCACCTTTCCAGAAGTCGCCACCGTCTTCAAACTTTACTGTCTTGACTATTATAGCATATCTAAAATCGAATAAAAATTCTCAATTTTAACTGTTTTTGCTATAATTTTAGCGAGGTGATCGTGATGAACAAATATGTTGGTTTGCTTGATAAAATCCGAGTAATAAAAACACAACCATTATTGGTTCGCTTTACTTTACAAACAATTCATGAATCGATTAATTGTGTAGTTGCAGATATTGAAATTATCGATAAATTGTTAATTATGGATGATGGAAAATACAATATTGCCGTCACAGGTCATTTCAATAAACGGAATCAATTAGTCATTGAATCGATGCAAATTAGAAACCCTGATCATTTTACGCGATCAATGGGCATATAAATAAAAGAAGAGCTGCAATCCTAATGTAGGACTGCAGCTCTTTTTGTTTTACATAGAAACAGGAAGAAAGGGAAAGGCCTGTTTAGGAAGGCACAAGTGCCTTCTCAATTGAAAAACCTTTCTCTCACTCCAACCGCCACCGCCGTTCGAGAAGAAAGGAAGTGAACGTTGCACGTTCACTAAGATAAGGGGTCTTGCTTTGTAAGACAAAATAGGAAAAGCTTCCTCTCACCAAAAGGTTCGTTCCTGTTCGCTATCTCTTTATTGATTTGCCAGACCGGCAACAAGTTGCCTTTTATCACCAAAAAGCGACAAGGACAAGGGTAAATGGCACGCTGCGCGCCCTTGTCCTTGTCGCTTTTCGTTGATTCATTCTGGCCAACAAATCAATAAAGAAAGAACTAACGAAAGGAAGTAAAACCTTTCCTAAGAGGAGGCAGAATCAATCATGCGAAAGAAATTTGATTATTTGGGTGTTCCCTTCAGCGAATTATTCCCAAACTATCATGCACCACATACTGTCGAATGCGATTGCGGAGAAAGAGCGAAATGTATCAAAAGCTATTGTTTGTATCAATGTCCAACATGCGGGAAAAAATATACCTTGTCTTATGGCGATTATATTTTGATTGAGGAGAAAGGAAAGAAACGCTGATGAAAACACAACACAAATTATTGACTGTAGAAAGAAGTCGTTCAAATTTTGGTGGACAAAGAAGTCATTTCTGAAAAAGTAGCAGAAGCTTTACTTATTCCGCGGTACTGGACGATAGAAACCCCTTTAGTAGAGGATGCACCGACTATGCTATTTGAAGACCTAGTGAAGATTGCAGGATGTGAACTGCATTATCAAGAAAACTTGGAAACTTATGAAAACGAATATTGGTTAACCAAATTAGAGAACTAAAAAGGAGAAAAAAATATGGCTCAAAATTACTATGACGAATTTGTCAAATTACCTTTGGATAAAATGGCACAAAAAATGGAGGATATGACGTTCCTATACAACGAAACACGTGTTCCAAAAAAACATTATAAAGAAAAATTGTCGGTAGCTGTGGAAGAAATGATTGAATCAGGTGTCGAAATGAATCTTATTGCGACGTACTATCGAACACTGGAAGAACTGAAAAAGCAAAATGCAAAATGGTTTTTCCAAGCCTTACTATGCTTGGAAGTAGGTGTCAAACCAAGCACTATTAAACCTTCTGAATACCAAGCTTTAGAACTAACGTATGGAAATTTATCGAAACGAAAAAAGCCAAGACTGTTTCAAGTGAATGGTTAGATTATTTTGAAAATATCAATAAGTATGGCGCATATTACACCATGAAAAAGGAAGACAACGAAAATGAATAAGGTGATTTATCAACTAACAACGGATTCCATATCAACGATTTGAAAGAAAAAAAGGTCAATAATCATTTATACCGAAAAGTGAGAATGTGTGAAATAAGGACAAAAAAAGCCTAGTAACTAAGGGAATGGTTCTTATTTCGCACCAACCGCCCCCGCCGCTTAGGTGGTGCGAAATAAACGGGCAAAGCCCGATAACTTAAGAGAAAGAAGGTGATCCATTTGAACAAGATTATTCCCTTATTGTTAGTACTGTTTGTTGGCGAAATACTTATGCGAGATAGTGCAGCTGTACAGTTAAACCTCGCTGTATTTTTGGTAATACTGGTGTTTTGTTTGATCTTTTGGCGGTTTGTATTAGTCCTCGTGAGTCTACTATTCAAGATGATTGCAGCCATATTTTTCATGGGGTTATTTCGATGAAAGGAGAGAGTACCAATGCCAATTGCAATAGGAAATAAACGGTTACCCGTGACATTAGATGAAAAGAGACAAAAAGAATTGCAGCAACTAAAGCAGAAGTACGGCAAAAGTGAATCCAGGATTATGTGTATTGCGTTAGATTTATTGATTGCCAAGAAAAAGCAGGATTTGAGGTACCAGCACTAAGAAAGTGACGTCACTTTTTATACTAAAACCTAAAAGTGATATCACTTTTAGACAATGGAAAAGGTGGAAATAAGATGAAGAAAAAACAAACTAAACTATCGTTAGCAGATATTTTAACACAGTTAACCGCAACTGAAGATGGTGTTGTAGAATTTGAACGATCTGAAATTTCGGTAGTAGATGATCGTTACTTTAAAATGCCTTACTTTTTTGACCAAGCAAAGGTCATTTGCCTTTGTGGCTACGATGGGGTACGTGATTACTTTGGAATTAGAATTACTGAAGAAAAAGTCGTTTGGGTAAACAATCATACAGAATTAGGTGCGCTAGCCTTTGAAGGAACTGTATTGGACAATATCTCTATTGTATTCGAGAAAGAAAGCTTTACGCTTGAATGCGATAAGTTAACCCGATATATCGATCCAAAATTCTATGAGGATAAAAACCTGGCATGGGAACTGGCTTTATAGACAGAGTGCTAGTGCAAGTAAAGGAAGAAAGGAAGATCACCATGAAATACAATTTATTAGACCATAAGCGAATGTGGGTAGAGAAATTAGAGGAAGACTTAGAACAGTTGGAATTGTTAGGTCATAATAAGACTTCAACGGTGTATAAAGAAGGACTAAAACGAACGAAAAAAGCACAAAAAGAACTAGCAACACTGGAAAGTAGCGTTCAGAAAAAAGAAGTAGACTTAACACACACTTACCTTTAGGAGTAGAAAATGGCAGACAAGAGAAAAGAAAAGATTCAAAAATTACTGGCGCTTGCGGCGGATGTAAATGATGAGGAATCAATGAGCGCATTAGCCAAAGCCCAGCAATTGATGATGGACTATGATCTTACTGAAGATGAGATTTTCAATTATCATGAGCAGCAACGGATAGAAGCAGTAGAAACGCACGTGATCTATCGTGGACGTCCGCAAAAATGGCTGTATCGTTTATTTAGAAATTAAGATAAAAAAGGCTAGTTAACAGGTTTGTTGACTGGCCTTTTTTGATATGTTTGTACATGTTTTATTGTGTTTTAATTTTTCTCTTTTTTATAGCAAGCTCCTTTTATAATAAATATTCCGAAAAGTGAAGACCATTTTTTATTTATATTATTTGTCAAATTAAGCGAGACAAAACTTTCCATTTACGTAACTCAAAAAAACTTCTAATGGTGTTTGGTAATTTAGTGATTTTCTAGGGATATGGTTTCTTTTGGACGCAACGGATGAGATGAATCCTTGATTGACTTGGTTGAAGTCCATTTCTTTTGGTAGTCCATCTTTTCGGAGGAGTCCGTTTGAATGTTCATTTAATCCCCGTTGGGAAGGCGTTCCTGGGTCTGCGAAATAAATATCAATATCATTCGTATTCCTAATACTTTTCCAATTAGAGAATTCTTTTCCACAATCAAAGGTAATTGATTTGAAAAGATTTTTGGGTACGGATTGAAGCCATTCATTAATCGAATTTTCAATATCAACTGCCTTACGGCCTTCTGGTTTCAAGGCGATAATGGCTTTTGAAAGTCGCTCAACGAGTGTGATGACGGCACTTTTATGGTGGATGCCGACAATCGTATCACCCTCTAAATGTCCAAATTCTTCTTCGAAAACGACATAATCTTTTTTACGTTCAGAAATATTTCTTTTGAATGCCTGTTTTACACGTTTTTCCTTATAACCATTTGGTTTTCGTTTTCCTTGCATCGGTAAATGTAAAACATTGAATTCTCCCGTCTTAAACCGGCGATAGAGGGTACTTACTGAACAAGAGAAGGTTCGCTCTGCACGGCCAATAATGACGTCTGGGGTCCAACCTTCAGTTGATCTTTTTGCAATGTATTCTTTTTCCTCAGCAGGAAAAATGATTTCGGTTCTCCCACAACGTCGCTTATTTTCTTTGTATTGTTCAAAGTATTCAAGTGCTGTTCCACCACATTTGAGAAAGTTATAGACATTGTAAATTGTTTGGCGTCCACGTTTAAGCTGCTTCGCAACGATAACAACCGGAGTTTCTTGATGAAAATATGCTTCTATCATTACAAGCTCGTTTGGTGTAAGATGGGTATAAGTCATTTATGTTCACTCTCCTTGTATGCTTTAGCGGGTATTACAATTTGAGTGTAACATAAATGGCTTTTTTATTTGTCTCGCTTAATTATACAAACGGCGAGGCATAGAAATCGGTTACATCGCTTCTGAAAAGGATCGGATCATCGACTATTTAGCCGATAAAGATTACGATTTAAAATTACTCAGTGTGCATCATAATGGTCAATTTGATTATTTAGATGACGAAGTCAAAGATATGGATCCTGCTATTGTGATTCCTCAGTATTTTGCACAACTTTCAGAAGCACTAGTTGTTATAGAAGCAGATGTCTTTGCTCATTTTGACTATGGTTTTCGGGTATTTGGTCTATCCGTTGCTGAATTTAAACAATATGAAGCGCAGTTTTTACCGATTCTAGATCAAGTAATCAAAAATAAATTGGCATTCGAATTAAATGCTAAGAGCGCTTACTTGTATGACAATTTAGCGTTATATGAATATGTCATCGATTTATATCTTTCACGTGGTGGTACCTTGTTTAGTGTTGGATCAGATGGGCATTACCTTGAACATTTCCGTTTCCATTTCGATGATCTTTTTGCTCTGTTAAAAGCAAAAGATGTGACGGAATTAGCGATTTATCAAAAAGGAAAGCGAATTATGGTTCCATTACCAGTCTAAAAAACGTCCTCAGCATCAAAAGTGAGGACGTTTTTTTAGATTTCTTTTTCTAAAATCGGACAAATACGATCTTGTTTTCCTAAAGGAAAATGTTTGATCCCGATTTTTTTAAATCCATGACGTTCATAAAAACGAATACCTGCATGATTTTTTTCATAAACAGTCAAACGTAAATAACGTTTATGTTTCGTTTTAGCATAACGATTCGCTTCATCGAGTAACCGTTGCCCTAACCCTTTGTTTTGATAATCTTTGAGCAGATAGAGCCGTTGAATCTCTATAGCATCTTTTTCATCATTGACTTTCATATAACCAATGAGTATTTGATGATCCTTAATACCAATAAATTTACTGGTTGACTGTGCCAATTCTACTGCCAATATTTCAGTTGTCAATTGTGTCTGTAAATATCCTTGCATATCAAGTGGATCTGCGCCATCGATAAACGATTCATAAAAACTGACAACACTTACAACTTGTAAAGCATCTAGATCATCATAATCTAAATACGCTAGTGTGATTTGATTGTTCATCTAACTCCTCCTTTTGACATAGTATACTATAAATCACCCGTGGGGCTAGTTAATTTTAATATCCTAAAGAATATCTCAAAGTTCCTTCAAAACGTCGTTGTGCTCGACTTAATAGAACACTGTAAGCCAGTAATATGCTTTCAAATCTACTCTCTAGCACTTTAACAGAACGTGAGTTGAAATTTTGACAACCTAATTTTTCTAAGGAAGAAAAAACAGTCTCAACTGTTTTTCTTTGTTTTCCAAGTAAGCTGTGGTCTAGTTTTTCTGATTTATCCATGTTTTTACGTGGCGGAACGGATATAGTAATGCCCTTAAGGGCAAGCTTTTCATGGATTTTATGGCTAATATATCCTTTGTCCCCTAGGATATTGGGAAGATTCGCTTCTTCCGATAAAGTCTCTAACACTTTCACGTCATGGACACCTGGATTCGTGATTGAGTAAGTAATCGGAAAGCCAGTTTTAGTAACGATTATATGAATTTTAAGACCATAAAAATAAGATTTTTTTGTTGAGTTATAGCCAACTTTGGCTATTTGATTCAATAGTTTTGCTTGTCTATTTCTAACTGGTTTACATAATGGACTAGGAAAACTATCTATAATTCCGACTAGTTCACCTTTGGTGAGCTTCTTGATGAAAAAGTATCGAATAATCTTGATAGTGTAAGCTAAGTTTAAACTTAAGCGAGTGAATCGACTCCTACTAGGAAAGTCACCATTAGGAAATAAGACGGAACAAACCGCTCTATACGTGGCTCTTTGGCTAGTATAGCCATTAATTATGCCCCATATAACACAAGCAATAATCACTGTATCGCGTTGCTTCAGTTGATCAGTATTTCTTCGGTTTTTAATCTTATCTGGTACACAATTGTGGTATATGTTAGAAACAGTTCTCATAATTTCCTTGAATGTTATAAAAGTATCTGTATAATGTTCAGTATATTTTGATGAACGCATATGTAGTCCTCATTTCTTGGGAGTTTTGAGACTACTATATGCGTTTTTTTGTTGATTTACCAACATGTTTAGACATTTTCCTCTAGGAAAAAATTAACTAGCACCACGGGTTAAATTAGCTTCTTTTGCGTTAACTCAGATAATACTATTCATTTTTAATTAAAAAATATAAGGCATAGACATGGCACCATAACCAATATCATATTTTCTCAACTCTTTAGCACTCAATTTTGTGTAATCTTCTTTGATAAATTCCATTAAGCACTTAATTTCATTGATATTTATGCGTTCCTCAGCTTTTAATTTAGATAAATGTTTGTACACTGATATAATAATTTCAGGATATGGTTTATCCTCTCGTATTTTCTTAGCATCTTGAAGAAATCCTTCTTTTACTTCTACATTATTATATGACTTTGAATTATATGCATTCGCAATTAAGTCAAAAAGTTTTTCTTTTTTATCTTCCACCGACTCCACCTAGCACTTTCGTAAAACCATTAACGTAAGCTTTTACTCCTCTATCAACAATCTCAGAGCGAGCTCTACTCCAATCTACCCAACATTTTTGAGTATTACAATAAACACCATTTCCATAATAAGTTGCAGCATCTACTGTAATTCCTAAAGTAGATACACTCAATAAAACAATTCCTAAAATCAAAAAATACTAACAAATTTTTCTTCATATAATTGCCTCTCTTTTTTATAAAACAATTATATGTAATTTTCAGAACATTTTTGCAAAATTTTCATAAATAGTATCTTTAGTGTCATAATCGTCACCAATATTCTGTAAGATCAATCAAATTTTATCTCACTAATAATAATAGTCTTAATAACGCGAATTGTAAAATTAAGTTAGAAAAATAAAAAGGCATTTATGGTACACTCAAATTGTATTTCCGACGAAAGAAAACAAAGGAGTGTAACCATAAATGACCTACAAACATCTTACCATAGACGAACTGACAATGATAGAATCATATTATCTTCAACATAATAAGCCGGTTGAAATCGCTAACCGAATGGGACGTGCTATACAAACTATTTATAATATAGTCAATAAGTTCAAGCAAGGCAAGACTGCTCTTGATTATTGGCACCAGTATAAAGAAAATAAGAAAAAATGTGGTAGAAAAGTCATTCAATTACCTGCTCATGAAGTAGATTACATTAAAGAGAAAGTCACTCTTGGTTGGACGCCTGACGTCATTATCGGGCGAAAAGAAAGGCCTGTTTCATGCGGTATGAGAACACTTTATCGTTTATTTTCTAAAGGAATATTTGATATTGACACACTACCGATGAAAGTTAAAAGAAAACCCAATGGCCATCAGGAAAAACGGGGAAAACAACAGTATCAGCGCTCAATCCATGATCGACCTGATAATTATCCTGATTTCAATTCTGAGTTTGGTCACCTTGAAGGTGATACGATCGTTGGCATTCATCATAAAAGTGCCGTCATTACTTTAGTTGAAAGATTATCTAAAGTCATTATCACGATTAAACCCAACGGCCGTAAGGCATTAGATATTGAAACTGCCCTTAATCAATGGTTTTCTCGCTTCCCTAAAAACTTCTTTAAATCTATTACGTTTGACTGTGGAAAAGAATTTTCTAACTGGAAAGCCATTAGTAACCAACATGATATTGATATATATTTTGCGGACCCTGGAACACCTTCTCAACGCCCATTAAACGAGAATTCTAACGGGATTCTGCGTCGTAATGGACTGCCGAAATCAATGGATTTTAGAGAAGTGAATCAGACATTTATTTCCAGTGTCAGCAATCAACGTAATCATATTCCAAGAAAATCATTGAATTACAGAACACCAATCGAAATATTTTTGAGCTATGTACAAGAAGCATTTTATTCTAGCTTAATTTGACAAATCATAAAAGTCTTTGCCAGTTGATCTAACGTGCAATCATTTTGGGACTGCTCGCATACCAAGAACGGACAATGTAGAATTTTTTGATCCCAATTACCGTTATTCTTTCAAAGAATGGCAAGATTGGTCTTTCAAACAAACAGATAATAAGGGCTTTACTCGTTCAAGTCTAACGTTTTTAAGCGGTACAAAAGGCAAAAAACAAGTAGATGAACCCTGGTTTAATCTCTTATTGCACGAAACGAAATTTTTAGGAGAAAAGGGTTTAGTAGGGCGCAATAGCGTTATGTTTACCCTCTCTTTAGCCTACTTTAGTTCAGGCTATTCGATCGAAACGTGCGAATATAATATGTTTGAGTTTAATAATCGATTAGATCAACCTTTAGAAGAAAAAGAAGTAATCAAAATTGTTAGAAGTGCCTATTCAGAAAACTATCAAGGGGCTAATAGGGAATACATTACCATTCTTTGCAAAGCTTGGGTATCAAGTGATTTAACCAGTAAAGATTTATTTGTCCGTCAAGGGTGGTTTAAATTCAAGAAAAAAAGAAGCGAACGTCAACGTGTTCATTTGTCAGAATGGAAAGAAGATTTAATGGCTTATATTAGCGAAAAAAGCGATGTATACAAGCCTTATTTAGCGACGACCAAAAAAGAGATTAGAGAAGCGCTAGGCATTCCTGAGCGGACATTAGATAAATTGCTGAAGGTACTGAAAGCGAACCAGGAAATTTTCTTTAAGATTAAATCAGGAAGAAATGGTGGTATTCAACTTGCTAGTGTTAAATCATTGTTGCTATCGATCATTAAAGTAAAAAAAGAAGAAAAAGAAAGCTATATAAAGGCGCTGACAAATTCTTTTGACTTAGAGCATACATTCATTCAAGAGACTTTAAACAAGCTAGCAGAACGCCCCAAAACGGACACACAACTCGATTTGTTTAGCTACGATACAGGCTGAAAATAAAACCCGCACTATGCCATTACATTTATATCTATGATACGTGTTTGAAAGAGAAGACGAAAACGGAGATAAAAAATATTATATCGGTACATTTCAAAGCGATAAGTTGAAACGACTCACTCCATATAAAGATGATAAAGAGGAATTGGCTCAACAGCTTAAAAAACAGCAAGACCAACATAGAGAACAAAAGCAAGAACAAACAATAGCTTTACAAAGAGAAGAAGAAAAATAAAGGAGAATGAGCTATGAATTTTCTACAAAATAATTTCCAAACTTTATATTTAGGTGCAGCTGCAGGAGATATTCAAGGAAGAATTTCCGGAGCATTAACAACAGTTCAATCCGTATTGACAGGTATACAAGATCGTCAAAAAGCATTTAGATGAAGCGGAAACAATCGTGATTGCGACCGACAGCGACCGAGAAGGTGAAGCAATCGCCCGCTTGATTATCAACCTTTCGGGAAATAGCCGGAAAACCATTAAACGTTTATGGATCAACTCGCTTGAAACTAGCGAAATCAAAAAAGGATTTCAAAATCTGAAGGACGGACAGTCGTTTTATTCCACTTACAAAGAAGCAGAAACCCGACAAATCGCTGATTGGCTGGTAGGAATCAATCTCACCCGTCTTTACACGCTTTATATGCAGAAAAACGGCATGAGAGGCATGTTTAGCGTTGGACGCGTCCAAACCCCGACTTTGTTCTTGATTTACCAACGCAACGAAGAAATCAAACATTTCGTCAGCAAGCTATTTTATGAGTTGTATGCCACTTTCACACACTCGAATGGTAAGTACAAAGGGAAATACAAAGAGCGGTTTGATACACTCGAAAACCTTGACGGGTTCAAAGAAACCAATCAGCTAGAGCAAGCGGAGAATGCCGAAGTAACAAATGTCAAAGTGGAAGAAAAACGGCAGTATGCGCCGAAACTCTTTAGCTTGTCTGATTTACAATCTTTCGCGAACAAACGCTTTAAGTACAGTGCCGACAAAACGCTTTCGATCGCTCAAAAACTCTATGAAAAAAAGGTGCTTTCTTATCCAAGAAGCGATACCAATTATATTGGTCGCCCCGAATTTGACTACCTGAAAAGCAACCTCAGTCGGTATCTCGAACTAGCAGGAGTGGGCATTTCCGAACCGCAGCTAAACGAAAATAAACGGTATGTAGATGGAAGCAAAGTACAAGAACACTATGCGATTATTCCAACGAAGACATTGCCGAAGCTCAGTGATATAACGAAAGACGAAAAAAACATTTATCTTCTGGTCTTGTATCGTACCCTCGCAATTTTTGAAAAGCCGTATATCTATGACGAAACCACCATTGATACAGCGATCAATCAGGTTCTGTTCCAATCAAAAGGGAAGACAGAAAAAGAGCGTGGATGGAAACGACTATATAAACAGGAAGAAAAAGACAAGGACGACCCACTTTTACCAGAAGTAACCGTCAATGATTCAGTGGCTTTCGCCCTTGAAACAAAGGAAGGGAAAACCCAACCACCCAATTACTATACAGAGGGCACACTGCTAACCGCCATGAAACATGTCGGACGGGCAATGGACGATAAAGACAGCAAAGACATTCTTAAAGAAACCGAAGGGATTGGAACCGAGGCCACTAGAGCCAGTATCATTGAAACATTGAAGAAACAGGACTACATCACGATCAGTAAGAGTAAAATCTATGTGACAGAAAAAGGCGAATTGTTGTGCCGCATAATTGCAGAGGACGAAATCGCCAATGCCGGCATGACTGCCCAATGGGAACGCTATTTGAAAAAGATCCGAAGCCAACAAGGCACACAAGAAGCTTTTTTAGGCAGTATCGAGCGGTTTGTGCAGCACCTCATTGAAAAGTGCCACAAAACTTCCAAGACAAAAAAGAAAACATTGCAGATGTAGCCGGTCATATGGAACAAGAAAATGTGATGGGTACGTGTCCGAAATGTCAAAACAGCGTAGTAAACAAAGGAAAATTTTATGGCTGTTCGGGCTACAAAGACGGTTGCAAATTTACGCTTCCTAAAAGATGGAGCCAAAAAGCACTCACAAAGAAAAATGTCCAAGATTTATTAAGCAAAAGAGAAACGAGTTTAATCAAAGGGTTCAAAAGTAAAAAAGGAAGCAATTTCTCGGCAAAGTTAACACTGAATGACGAAATGAAATTAGCTTTTGAATTTCCAAAAAAATAAAAACACAAGATCTAGACCTTGCCCCTTTTGGAAAAAAGGGGCAAGCCCCCAAAATCGTCTCAGTCACCCAGTTGTAATAGCCTAAAACTGAATAACACTTAAATAAGTCAAGGAACGGGTAAGTATTTTTTGGCAGACCACCAAAAAATCTCCACCCTCACAGTCCTTGACTTCTTTATTTTTGGCTGTGGGCTGTCGTCGCCGACAGTCAAACCAGTTGTAAAAAATATTTGCTATCTTGCCTGTCGCTAAAATAGTGTACCGCCAAAAAACGCTTGAAAGGAATTTTTCTTTTGCTCGCTTGTTGCTTTGTAAGAATAAGTAGCTATTCTGCAAATAACCCTAATATTTCGTATTTCTCTAAAAAACCAGTGTTTGAGAGGGAAGTTCTACGCTCATTTCAGATTGATCTATGGGTAACTTATCCATGAAAATGCCTGTAAACCGCTCTTTTTTCAGTTTTTTTAAAGAGAGAGAAAATAAAAATAAAATACCAACTTTTTACGTATATTAATAACGAAGGACTTAAATATAGGATGATCAAAGGAGGCGTTCTTATGTATGAAGACGAATGGAGAGAATACTATGCAACCAAAAATGAGAGCATACATATTACGAGAAACAAACTCATTTTCCAATGCAATGAAGGAATCGCTCTGTCTACTCATAAAACGGAAATTGAAAGAATCATGCATGCATTGGCACTTAAACTCTTATTACTGGAGTTAAATTCATATGATTTTTAATCTGCAAAAAAGTTTATAGCACCGTCGCTTATACCAGAAAATATAACAAACGCCGCATTGTTTTTTTGTGCACTTTAATAATCTATTCAACTAAGGAATTAAGCTGGCTGTCAAGAGAGTAATATCGTATTGAATCTCAGGTGGAAATTTTCTGCGGTATCTTTTTTGACTGAAATGACATTAGTGTCTTTTGGGGATTGTGTATGTAAGTATTTTTAAAATCATTTTAACAAGTTTTGGACAAAAATTCTCATGAAAAAACAGAATTTAAATAGCATGATAAATTAGAGAAGATAGTTTAATGTGCTTATAGGAACACCCCACTTTTACAGTCACAATCAATAGCCTTGCTACTTTCTTTCGAAATTGATAAGAGTCTAAAGGATTGACAACGCTTGATAGTGAGCATAAACTTAGTGTACGCTAGTTAGTTTACAAGTGTAAACTAAAAAAGTATGATGTGTCGTCTCTGAAATTCTCCCTGATTCAAGTCATAACCAGAGTACATATCGGTTATTTTTTGATTCCATATTTTTTCCTTTAGGTGCTGAGGATTAAGGGGTACCAATTGTAATTGCGCGTTATATGGTCTTTGTTTAGAATCGCTCTCCAAAAAGCCAATTTTTTTGCATAGAATTTTTAGATGTGGTACCATTAATTAGAATTATTATAAATAATAAGTAGGTATCATTGTTTCAGTACAAAGACTAGGAGGAATGGAAGATGGAAATAGACTACAAGGATCATGGGAAGAAGCCGTATATCATTAATATTGAAGACGCCACCACAGGAAATGATAATTACCGGACGACCATTTGGACAGGCAGTAAACTGCAAGTCACCGTAATGTCCATTCAACCGGGCGATGACATCGGTTTGGAAGTGCACGAAGGCATTGACCAATTTATCCGTATTGAAGAAGGAGAAGGCGTGTGTAAAATGGGGCCTTCTAAAGATAACTTACATGTTCAACAAAAAGTGATGGATGATGACGCCGTATTTGTTCCGGCGGACATGTGGCACAACATCGAAAACACCGGTGATAAGCCGCTCAGACTGTATACCATTTATGCTGGTCCAGATCACCTTGAAGGAACGGTTCACCCTACTCATGAAGACGCCAAAAACGATCCAAACGAACACTGAGGTACACTAGGATGAAACAAAAGACCTGCACCCGTATGGATGGTCCACTGGTGCAGGTCTTTTTTATAAAGGAGAGAAGTGGTATGAGTGATTCATTGTTTCAATTAGAGAAGGTTGGTTTTCAGGCAAACGGAAACCAAATCCTTCAAGATATCTCTTTTACAGTAAACAAAGGGGAAGTGATTGTTTTTTCTGGTCCTTCTGGAAGTGGAAAAAGTACCCTTTTGAAATTAATTGGTACGCTGCTTTCCCCAACTTCCGGAAAAATTTATTATCGAGGTACGGATCTGCAAAAAATCGATCCTGTGGAGTATAGAAAAGAAGTCTCTTATTTCTTTCAAAACGCTTCTCTATTCGATGAGACAGTTCAAGAGAACTTGTCTTTTCCTGCCCGCATAAGAGAAGAAGGATTTGATCGAGAACGTGCAAAAAAATTGTTAAAACGAGTTCAAATACCTGAAACTTACTTATCGAAAGAGGTCAAGGAACTATCAGGAGGGGAAAAACAACGGGTTGCATTGGTCCGAAATTTGATGTATCAACCGAAAGTGTTGCTCCTGGATGAAGTTACCAGTTCATTGGACCAAGAAAACAGAGCGATTGTCCTTGATTTAGTCCGAGACATGATGAAAGACCAACAAACTACGGTGTTGGCCGTCACTCACAACCAGGAAGAAATCGACCAAGCTTCTCGTCTGATTACTATCAAAGGTGGAAAAATGGAGGAATCGAAATGACAAACAATTTGGAAATCAGTAATCTTTCTTTGCTTTTATCTTCTGTCCTCTTGATAGTTGCCTTGTTGATTGATTACAAAGAGAAATTGGGATTAGGAAACGACATTTTTATTGCGGGAATTCGCGCTGTCGTTCAATTATTCCTTATTGGATATGTATTGAGCTACGTATTACGAGTGGATAACAACTTTCTCACTTTAGCGATGGTTTTGTTCATTGTGTTCAACGCTTCTTATAACGCCCATACACGCAGTGAGGGGATCAACCGCTCTTTTAAAATTTCAACGACGGCTATTGGAGTAGGAACAGCCTTGTCCTTACTCATTCTTGTTTTTTCAGGAGTCATTGACTGGACCCCTTCCCAAATCGTTCCAATTACAGGCATGATTGCCAGCAACGCCATGACTGCGATTGGAGTGACCTATCGGTCTTTGAATTCAAAATTTACGGACCAACGCCAACAGGTATTGGAAAAATTGGCATTGGGAGCCAATAAAAAACAAGCGTCCATGAGTATTGTAAGAGAAAGCGTCAAAACGGGCATGGCTCCTTCTATTGACCGAACAAAAACGGTTGGACTTGTCAGCCTACCAGGTATGATGTCAGGGTTGATTTTTGCGGGAATTGATCCTGTTCAAGCGATTCGTTACCAAATTGTTGTGATGTTTATGTTGATTTCAGTTACTGCGATTTCTTCATTTATTGCTAGTTATATGGCTTACCGTGAGTTTTATAACAATCGCAGTCAATTAATTATATGATTTGGGATGATACACTACTCTTAAAACCAGTGGTTACAATTTTATGTAGTTAAAAGAAGACCTCACGAGAATAATTGCAAAAAGAACTTCATTTTTTAAGGAAGAAGGATATTTTTGTCATCGAATCTTTGGAACGACTAGGGCGAAACTATGATGAAATTTTTTATATAGTGCAGCAACTGGATTAAAAGGATATCGGACTGATTGTTTTGAACATGCCTATCCTCAACCAATGAGAACTTTCGACGAAATCATGTTCTAGAAAGAAATTTCTATCCAATAAGAATTCCAAATCATGGACACTATTATCAAAGAAGCTTTAATAGATAAAATATTCAAAGCAGATTCTAAAAAAGTCGATTCCACAAAATATACATGAAATGAAAAATGGAGGAATATAAGTGAACTTTATGTATGAAGTTAAAACAACTAAATCATTCCAAGCGGCAACAGAAGCACTCATTGAGAAACTCAAAGAAAGAGAATTTGGTGTATTGTATCAAGTTAATTTTAAAGAAAAAATTAAATCTAAAGGGTTAGATTTCCCTACAAATTTTGAGGTATTAGAAGTATGTAATCCAAAACAAGCAAAAGAAGTATTGGAAAAACGTATTGAAGTTGGCTACTTTTTACCGTGTAAGGTAGTTGTTTATGAAAAAGAAGCCGATGTGTATATTGGACTACTAAAACCAACAGTATTAATTGACTTTATCAAAGATGATAATTTGACAATGATTGCTAGAGAAGTTGAATCAACATTAAAAGAAGTAGTGGACGCTGCTAAATAAATATAAAAAAGACTTTCTCATGAACTAAAATGGACCCCTATAGAGTACACTAAAAAAAGTGTCCTCTATAGTTTTTTTTGCCCATAGGGAGGAAGGTCATGTAACTTTATCCACTAGCTCTTAATACAAGATTCGGAAATACCGACATATTATGGTCGTTTTTATTCTTTTTGAAAAATGCTTTACAAAAAATATGCATGGGGGTATATAAATGAAAAATATCATTTTATTAAGTATAAAAGGTTATCAAAAAGGAATTTCGCCGTTGTTTCCACCGAGTTGCCGTTATTATCCCACCTGCTCGCACTATGCTTGGATAGGCTACAATTAACTAGACAGAAAAATTAAGGTGTGTAGACTAGAAGAAAACATACCAGGAGGAATTTTTATGTCTAAGAGAACACGAAGAACTTTTTCACAAGAATTCAAGCAACAAATCGTCAATCTTTACTTAGCTGGAAAGCCACGTGTAGAAATCATTCGAGAATATGAACTAACGGCTTCAGCATTTGACAAATGGGTAAAGCAATCTAAAACGAGTGGTTCATTCAAAGAAAAAGATAATCTTACGCCTGAACAAAAAGAATTGTTAGAACTACGTAAAAGAAACCAGCAATTAGAAATGGAAAATGATATTTTAAAGCAAGCAGCGCTGATATTCGGACGAAGAGACAAGTAATCGATGCGAATAAGCATCTTTACCCTATATCAGCGATGTGCAGAATATTAGGTCTATCACGTCAGTCCTATTATTATCAATCAAAACCAAAGAAAGACGAATCAGAACTTGAAGAAGTAGTCGCTGAAGAATTTATCCGCAGCCGAAAGGCCTACGGCTCAAGAAAAATAAAAAAAGCCTTATCAAAACGAGGCATTCAGATCAGCCGACGAAAAATTAGTAGAATCATGAAAAATAGAGGATTAAAATCGAGCTATACTGTTGCTTATTTTAAAGTACATCATTCTACTTGCAATGAAGCCAAAACGACAAACGTATTGAATCGTAAATTCTTAAGAGACAACCCATTAGAAGCGATCGTAACAGACTTGACTTATGTACGAGTCGGGAAAAAATGGAATTATGTCTGTTTCATTTTGGATCTGTTCAATCGAGAAATTCTCGGCTATTCTTGTGGAGAACATAAAGATGCCGTTCTAGTAAAAAAAGCATTTAGCCGTATCAAACAACCTCTGACAGAGGTTGAGATTTTTCATACTGATCGTGGAAAAGAGTTTGATAACCAAGCTATTGATGAATTATTAACAACTTTTGACATCAATCGATCATTGAGTCATAAAGGCTGTCCTTTTGATAATGCCGTAGCTGAATCAACTTATAAGTCGTTGAAAGTAGAATTTGTCTATCAATACACATTTGAAACCTTACAACAATTGGATTTGGAGTTATTTGACTATGTCAATTGGTGGAACCACCTTCGGTTGCACGGTACACTTGGCTACGAGACACCGGTTGGTTACCGTAACCAGAGATTGGCGCAGCGAATCCTTGATAATGAGCTCGGATGTGCTAACGCTAGCGAGGCAGTCTAACTTTAACTGTTAGCTCCTGCCGAAGATCGTCACATCCGAGGAGGCTCATTGTCAAGGACAATCGGAATAGCATACGGAAAGAAGTTCTGCATCTTATAAAATTTGTCAAAAAAACTGTTGCCATTCCAGTATTTTCTAGAAATGTAATTATTCTATTAAACATTCCAGCATATCCAAGTATATAGAAAATTTACGTTTTCTGTATAGTTGGATTTGAATTATAGCTATTTGTAATTTACTTCAATTATTTCGCTATAGCAGCTAATAACACTATAAAGACACATACAGCAACTCCTTAAATGGGTTTCGTATGTGTCTTTATAGTGTTGATCACTTCATATTTTAGTTGGTCAAAATCCTTATCATATGTAGCAATATATACCACTAAATTTACAGCATCTTTTTGATCAATAGCTAAAAGCTGTCCATTGATTTTCAAAAAGACAAAAGTAGCTAAGAAAGCAGTACGTTTATTTGCATTATGAAAAGGATGTTTCTTTATCAATTGTATAAGTAGGATAGCTGCTTTTTCATAAATCGAAGGATAAACCTCTTCACCAAAAGCTGAGGCTCGAAGTTGTCCTACACACATTTCTAAAGCATTCGCGTCCTTTACACCAATGGGTTCATTAGGAGAGTATTTTTTTATTTGGATCACATTCATTTTTATAACATCTTTGGCTTCTAGGTAATGAACACTCATTTATCGACAAGCTCTCTAAAAGTAGTATCATATTCAGTTAATGCTTGAGATATTGCTACATCGATCTCATCAGATAAGGTTTGTTTTTTTGTAATTGCTGCTCGAAGTTTTTCTTCATCTAAAAAAACCGTATCTCCAGGATTTAACCCATTTTCTTTAAGAAACTCCTTTGAAATAGTTAATACTACTGAATTCCCTACTTCTCTGAATTTTCTTTCTTTGATTGCCATAGTCTTCTCCCCTTTTTTGTTTGTATATACAGTATATACGCTTATTGATTTTAAATCAATCGTAGTCCCTCTCATGTCTAACTCTATAGAAAGATTGTTCTTTCTATAGAATTAAGAAAAACCAAAAAAATTTTTAGAATACAAACTGCTATCCCCTCGCCTATTTATATATACCATTTATTTTATATGATTATATAGAACCTTATATAATTTGTGTTTTCCAAAAAAAATATAGCATACCAATTGACAAACGTCCCTATAATTGGTATAGTCCAATTGTAGGGGTACTCCTCTCTCCTACTTATTGAAAGGATGAATGACATGAAAAATACAGAAATATATCAAAAAATAGATACAATCATACTTCATATGCCCGATTATATAAAAGATTTTGTTCAAGATCGTGAAGATAAAGATCAATCACCTCGAACCACTTTAGAATATCTAAAAAATTATAAGCTCTTTTATGAATGGCTTCTGAGTGAGTCTATCGTTCCTGATACTTCAATCACCTCGATAAGACATTTAACTGCCTATGACCTAAACTTGTACAAATCTCATTTGAAACGTCGCGCAAAAGAAAATGTAAAAAAAGATACAACAAAAGCTAAGCTCGAAGATAATAATAACTTAGGCCTATCCACTTCTACTATCAATAGAAATATAACAGCATTGAAAGTTCTATTTAAATATCTTTCGAAAAGTTCCAATAATCCTCTAGGAAAACCATACTTAGACGATAATCCTATGGACCAGGTAGCAACTATCACAGATAAAACAACTTTAGCAGCTCGTGCAAATGCCATTGAGAAAAAATTATTTCTAGACGAAGATACACAAAATTATCTAGATTATATTGCCAATGAATATAAAAATACTTTGAGCAAACGAGCTCTGATCTATTACCATCGAGATGTAGAAAGAGACCTGGCGATCAATGCACTGATTTTAGGATCTGGATTGAGACTCTCCGAGGTTGTAAATATTAACTTAGATGATCTATCTTTGGATAAGAATAATGTGGTAGTAACTAGAAAAGGAAATAAGAGAGATGCGGTCAATATAGCAGCGTTCGCAATGGAATATTTAGCTAATTATCTAGCTATTCGGAAAGAAAGATATAAAGTGACAGAAAACGAAAAAGCATTATTTCTAGCAATTTACCAAGGAGAAGCCAAACGTATATCCGGTATTGCAATCGAACGGATGGTAGCAAAATATTCGAAAGGATTCAGAGTCCAAGTCAGTCCGCATAAACTGCGTCATACATTGGCTACTAGACTCTACCAACAGACAAATTCTTTGGTATTGACTGCCCAACAATTGGGACATTCAAGTACCAATACAACGACTTTATATACTCATATAGACAATGCAGCTACAATTGATGCTTTGAACGCTTTGTAAATGTAGTAAAAAATAGTATAATAATGAAGCCTGTCTCTAAAATTAGATAAAAGCCCAACTTTAAAGGCAAGCTTCATTATCATTTTTATATTACGCGAATTGTAAAATTAAGTTAGAAAAATAAAAAGGCATTTATGGTACACTCAAATTGTATTTCCGACGAAAGAAAACAAAGGAGTGTAACCATACATGACCTACAAACATCTTACCATAACTGACCACTATGTAAGTAAATGAAATTCAACAACTATTTTTATTGAGAGACACATTTCTTGAAGCGAAGTTGTTAAAAATGAAGGGCGGATAGTTATGGCTGGCTCATCTCGAGTAGAGATGTCATACTGAGGTGATCACAAATGGGATGCAAGAAAGGAAAAAAGATGGATTTAAAAGAATTAATCACACGTAGTCAGGCAATTCGGGCCCGCTATCATGAACTTGAGCGGGCAAATCATGGGACTGAATGGACAATTGACGAGGATTTATTGGCTTTATCCAACGATATTGGCAATTTAGACAGGCTGGTGATGACCAAGAATGGGCGTTATTATGACGAAACGCCGTACACATTGGAACATAAATTAGCCGAAAATATCTGGTGGCTAATTGAGTTATCTGATCGTTTGGATGTCGACATTGAATCTGAACTGGAAAAGTTTTTGACTGAAAAAGAGCAACTATAATTTTCAAATGATGATAGCAAAAAAAGGTGCGTGAACATGAAAATGGTTGCGAGCTCTCTTCGGTTCTGTTGCAAAGTTTTAAATAAAGAATAAAATCCCTTACGGTATCTATGATTTAAGCTGGGATTCCCAATAATACCTTGATTTCAGTACAGACCGAAAAACCGAAGAGAGTGCCTTCTTTTCGGGTTTTCTTATATAATCCTCGAATGGCTTCCATGCCTTTAATCGTGGTAGAGGCAGTGCGTAAACTTCGATAGAATTTATTGCGTCTCTTTACTGGACGATGGTCTTGTTCAATCAAATTATTCAGGTATTTAATGGTACGATGTTCTGTCCCTTGATAAAAGCCGTATTCTTTTAGTTTCTTAAAGGCACTTGTAATAGAGGGGGCTTTATCTGTGACTACAACCTTCGGTTCATCAAACTGCTTCACTAACCGCTTAAGAAAAGCATAGGCTGCTTGTGTGTCCCGTTTTTTACATAACCAAATATCCAAGGTTAAACCATCTGCATCGATGGCTCGATACAAATAATGCCATTTCCCTTTAATTTTGATGTACGTTTCATCCATTTTCCATGAATAAAAGGATTTTTTATTTTTCTTTTTCCAAATTTGATAGAGTAGTTTGCCATATTCTTGCACCCAACGATAAATCGTCGTATGAGAAACGTTAATGCCACGATCATATAAGATTTCTTGAACTTCACGATAGCTAAGGTTATAACGAAGATAGTAGCCCACGGCTACAATAATCACATCCTGCTGAAATTGCTTTCCTTTAAAATGATTCATCGTCATTCCTCCTGCTATCTTTTTCTATTATTCTACCTTATTTGATAGTAGATTTAAAACTTTGCAACAGAACCTAATAATCATTATCAACTACAACGTTTTGTTCTATCTCTGGTATTCTATTGTAAATGTTACTAAACGTTTTAAATACTTCCGAAAATTCAGTTATCTTCATTAATCTCGCCTTCTAAGTTTTCATTATACACAAAAAATATATCCTAATATCTCAATTAGCCTCCCAATTTAAAACCACGTAACGATGCCCCTATTTCATCTTCAGTTATACCAATGTACCTTTTTGTAATTGCTTGCGAGCTATGATTAAAAATAAACATTAAGGTAGCAATGTCTCTAGTTTTCTTGTAGTAGTGATACCCAAAAGTTTTTCTTAATGTATGTGTTCCTATATCATCTCTTCCTAATTTTTCTGCTATATCTGCATATATCTGATAGACACGATCCCTTGTTATATGTCGACCTTGTTGCCGACTTGGAAATAACCAATCATTTTCTTCTTTACCTTCAGTATATAATAAAATCTCTTCTCTCAAATTATCTATAAAAATCGGTTTTCGCTTACCTGTTTTATGTTCAACAATAATAGGCTTACTTTTACCTCGTATGTCTCCAACTTTTAATCCTATAATATCTGACATACGTAACCCATTATTGATTCCAAACAAAAATAAAAAACTATCTCTTTCTGGATTACTTGTTCTTCTTAGCCAAAACTGAAAATCTTGTATCTCTTCATTTGTCCTTAACGGTTGTACATTATAGCTCACTATTGTTTCCCTTCTTAAAAATATTCTGAGTTCATGATTATATATATATTTTACCATAATCATGAACTTATATATATACTCTGTTAAAAGTGAAGAAAACCAAGGGGTTTAGTTTATGATTTTATATCATTTCAGTAACTCAGAATATTCCGACTTTTTTGTACAAAAAAATTAACCTTACTTATATGAAGATTCTAAGCTCTTATTTAAATTTTAGACGGGCAGTTATCCGTAGAAGTTCTTAGAATAGCTAATTTACATAATTAAATTATATGAAATTTAAGTTTGAACAATATACTAAGAACTCCCCTTACTATAAAGTGAAATAAATTAGCATATGAATAACCGTGCTACCAAGCTTTTCATTAATAAAATATTTTTATTAATATTTTATAACTTTACGCAAGATCATAATTTTGTCTGTGTAGATATTTCGTTATATCACTAAAGATAATAAGATTTAATGACCTCATTAATATTGTTTGCTAGGTCCAAACTCTTATTAAACTTTCTTTGCTATAAAACCCAAACATAGTAATAAAAGAATAACTTATTACCTTTAAATTATACTACCAACAAATGGTAGTATATTATTAATTTATATAATATGAAACCTAAAATATAGTAGTATGTTAATTTATACTAAATTAAATAAAGTACTACCTTTAATAGGTAGTACTTTATTATCAAGCCATTATTCCTTCTTCTACTAGTTCTTTTTGTCACATAATTTTGCAATCAATAAATGTTGCGCAATAAGTATAAGAATTCCATTTTCTAAATTTGAAAGGTGATCCATAATTTCATGTTCAAGTAGTTTATTAATTGTCCACTTGTCGCTTCATCTAAAAATTTTATAGGTTTTAGGAATGCTATTCGCTTATTTTAGGAAGATTTTAACTGTTTGCTATAGATATATATCATACTAGTATCGTAATAAAAGTACTCTAAAAGAAGAATTTTCAAATACGCAAAATTAAGTACGAAAGAGTTGAAACAAATTTGGAGAAAAATGAGCATAGAATGTCTGATGAGTTAAATAGACCTAAAAATTATCTAAAAGTGGAGCAAAATTAGGAATTACAAACAAAACACTAAATTAGTTTATATAATTTTCCGTAATATTTAATATATATGAAAAGGAAAACGTAGAAAATTACGTCTACGTTTTCCTATTTAGTTCTATATTTTTATTAAATTTTATATTTGCTCTTTTCACTTTTCGGAATAAATTCACTGTGACTCTTGATACCTTCTTTTATATATTGCTAATGTATTTTCTCCATTGCTATGAAAATAGAATCAACATATTTATAATATCTATCTAATCTATTTTCATTTCACCGCAGCATCTTATTGAGAGTGTAAAATATTTTGTGTAAATGAAAAAATCCATACAAAAAAGGAAGTCCCTTCTGTAGAATAAAGTTAACGACAACCAATTCACAGAAAAGAGGACTTCCCTATGAATGATTTTACTACAGAAATTGTGCAAACTCTAGTCACTAAAGGCGATTTAAATGAATTATTCCGTTCGCACTTAGAAAAAGCGATAAACACACTCCTACGGACTGAATTAACGGCTTTTTTAGATTACGAAAAATATGATCGCACTGGTTTTAATTCAGGTAATTCGAGAAACGGTTCTTACTTTCGATCAATCAAAACCGAATATGGTGAATTAACATTGGAAATACCTAGAGATCGTAATGGTGAGTTTAAACAACAAACTTTACCAGCCTACAAAAAAACAAACGATACATTGGAAACCACTATTATCCATTTATTCGAAAAAGGTGTTACGATGTCTGAAATTGCTGATTTAATCGAAAAAATGTATGGGCATCACTATACTCCACAAACCATGTCCAACATGACTAAAGTTCTGACTGAAGAAGTAAACGCCTTTAAATCCAGAGCCTTAAATGATAAGTATGTCGCTATTTTTATGGACGCTACTTATATTCCATTAAAACGCCAAACCGTATCCAAAGAAGCGATTTATATTGCCATTGGTATACGAGAAGACGGCACTAAAGAAGTACTGAGTTATGCGATTGCTCCGACTGAATCAACATACGTTTGGAATGAGCTGCTACAGGATATTAACTCCAGAGGAGTTCAAGAAGTCTTGCTTTTTATTACGGATGGCTTAAAAGGCATGAAAGATACCATCCAACAAATTTATCCTAAAGCAAAATATCAGCATTGTTGTATCCATGTATCTCGTAATATTGCTCATAAAGTACGTGTCAAAGACCGAAAAGAAATCTGTGATGACTTTAAGGCTGTTTATCAAGCTAACTCAAAGGAAGAAGCGAATACATTCTTATCCTGTATGATTGAGAAATGGAAGAAAAACTATCCTAAAGTGACGCAGTCACTCATAGAAAACCAAGATTTATTGACTTTTTATGAGTTTCCACCCAATATTCGTAGAACCATTTACTCAACCAATCTAATCGAGTCTTTCAATAAGCAAATTAAAAAGTACAGCCGCAGAAAAGAGCAGTTTCAAAATGAAGAATCACTAGAACGCTTTCTAGTCAGCATTTTTGATACATACAATCAAAAATTTCTAAACAGAAGCCATAAAGGTTTCCAACAAGTAACCGATACATTAGTTTCAATGTTTACTGAGTAACTAATTATTTTGCAGAAGGACGATTTATTTACACAAAATTATTGACGCTCCCTTTTTTTCATTTTATACACCTCTTGTTTTTATTTTATCGCAAAGGAATATTCCTTTGTAATGATTGATTTTTTTTTGCTTTTGTTTGCTTAATCAATTTGTCGGTTCTGTTGCAAAGTTTTAAATCTACTATCAAATAAGGTAGAATAATAGAAAAAGATGGCAGGAGGAATGACGATGAATCATTTTAAAGGAAAGCAATTTCAGCAGGATGTGATTATTGTAGCCGTGGGCTACTATCTTCGTTATAACCTTAGCTATCGTGAAGTTCAAGAAATCTTATATGATCGTGGCATTAACGTTTCTCATACGACGATTTATCGTTGGGTGCAAGAATATGGCAAACTACTCTATCAAATTTGGAAAAAGAAAAATAAAAAATCCTTTTATTCATGGAAAATGGATGAAACGTACATCAAAATTAAAGGAAAATGGCATTATTTGTATCGAGCCATCGATGCAGATGGTTTAACCTTGGATATTTGGTTACGTAAAAAACGGGACACACAAGCAGCCTATGCTTTTCTTAAGCGGTTAGTGAAGCAGTTTGATGAACCGAAGGTTGTAGTCACAGATAAAGCCCCCTCTATTACAAGTGCCTTTAAGAAACTAAAAGAATACGGCTTTTATCAAGGAACAGAACATCGTACCATTAAATACCTGAATAATTTGATTGAACAAGACCATCGTCCAGTAAAGAGACGCAATAAATTCTATCGAAGTTTACGCACTGCCTCTACCACGATTAAAGGCATGGAAGCCATTCGAGGATTATATAAGAAAACCCGAAAAGAAGGCACTCTCTTCGGGTTTTCGGTCTGTACTGAAATCAAGGTATTATTGGGAATCCCAGCTTAAATCATAGATACCGTAAGGGATTTTATTCTTTATTTAAAACTTTGCAACAGAACCAGTTAGGGAACTGCCCTGATGAATCAATATTTGGTTTCACTGTCATTGGCTTCAGGCGTTCAGGGAAATCTCCCAATGAAGTCGTATCATAATATTTTTCAATGTGTTTCCGACTACGAGCAATCGTCAACATATCCAGTAACTTGAAATAATCCGGATTGACCTTATCAAGAAAGCTTTGAGTCGTCCGTTCAGATTCATCCAGTTCCATCCATTGATTAAAAGCTTGTTGTGCTAAACGCAGTGTCGTGTCAATATCATCAACATCATACTTCGCCAACGCGTCCGTTTTGCCTTCAGTGATGAAACCAATCTGATTTTTCAAGTCATTCATTCGGTTGTTGATTGGTGTAGCTGAAAGCATCAATACTTTTGTCTTACGTCCCTTTTGAATGATATCTTCCATCAAGCGTTGATAACGTGTTTTGGTTTCACGATTGACGCTGGTATCATTATTACGGAAGTTGTGGGATTCATCAATGACAACCAAATCAAAATCAGACCACAGAAAAGTATCCAGCTTGATTCCGTCACTTTCACCTTTATAACGGCTAAGGTCAGTGTGGTTCAAAACAGTGTAGTTAAAGTAGTCATCCACTAAAACATTTCTTACATCAGGTCGTGTATAAAGTGTCCAGTTATCCCGTAGTCGTTTTGGAGCAAGAACGAGTACTCGTTTACGTTGCAACTCAAAATATTTGATAACGGCCAAGGCTGAGAAAGTTTTACCTAAACCAACTGAATCTGCTAGAATCGCACCGTTGTATTTTTCAAGCTTACGAATTAAGCCCATCACACCATCTTTTTGAAATTGGTAAAGCTTATTCCAAATTACTGAATCCTTGAACCCAGAACCTTCTGGCGCAATATCTTGCTCATCCAATTCACTCAACTTGTCATGGAAAATATGGTAAAGCGATACAAAATAAATCCATTCAGGTGGATTTTCTTGATAAATGGTTCTGACTTTTTCAAGCACCTTGTCTGTTACTTCTTTTGACTTTTTAGGGTCATTCCAGACAGCGTCAAAGTCAGCTTTTAAACCAGCTAAGTGATTAGGTTCACCAATAATTCCCGTCATTGAAGAAACGTTATTTGACTCTGTAAGTCCTAAGCCATCTGAAGTAAATTTGAACATTGAAGGAACTACCACATTACCTTCAATATCTGCTTCATTTTCAATCAGTAGTTCATCCAAAGCATTTTGATTTGGTCCCAGCTGATGAACCTTTACTTTTTCCTCAATCAACCTTGCCGTTTCACGAGCAATAAAAGCCGTATTCATTTTATTTCTGAGCTTAATTTCATACTTATTTCCAGAAATATCTTCTTCACTTTGCGCAATTTCATACCGCTTTAAAAAACTAGTTTCTTCCTTCTCAAAGAAAGATTTCGTCAGAACCAAACGCAACCCCTTTGAACGCTTGATTTCCTTTTGTAATGCGTGAAAAGCAAAAATTGAAAATGCAGCAGTTTGAATACTGATTTTCGAATGTTTTGTCACCTTTTCACTGATTAAATTTTCTAGGGTGTTATCCCCCTTGTTATCAATTAATTTTAATTCCATGAGCGTCTCCCACAAGGCTATAATTTTAATTCTTTATTCTGTGCTGTATTAAGCAGCTACCACTTCACAAATATCCCCAACATCACAATTCAGTGCGATGCAAATTTTAGTTAGTGTCTCAGTTGTCACTGTGCCACTATTATTTAATTTGTTGATGGTGTATTGACTAAGATCAGCCAGTTCAGCTAAATCTTTCTTTGACATGTCTCGGTCAATTAATAACTTCCACAATTTTTTATAGCTCATCATCTTATCACCTATTTTCTCTACAATCTGATATGCCGATAATAAATATATTATATCACGATTGATATGAAATTTTACATAAAAATATAGCGAACACTTAATTATTTTACGATTGATTAGATTTTGATAAATATTTATAGGAACGTAAATTTTAGGGGGTGTTTAGGGGTGTCATAGGGTGTTAATTCAAAACCTAGGGGTGTTATATTTTTATCCCCTTGGAAATTATGCCTGTATCTCATTGATGAAATTCATCGTAAAATAAAAAAGTTTCTCAAGCCACAAGCTCAAGAACTCCCGTATTATCGCCTTTTCTAGCAGTTTGTATTTGTATCGATTGCGTGGTTTTAATATCAATGTAAATTAGCTTTACCTTTGGAAAGCATTAATAGAAATGACTGAAGCTAGTAAGGAACTGGCAGCTAAGTTAACTGAAAATAGTTATTTAGCTTATATTAATGAAAAATCCACACGAGAATTATGGACACTCGATGACTAACAATATCCTTATTAGTATCTATCCACGATACATGGAAAAAATTATAAACAAACAAAAAAACTTTGAATTTAAAATTTCTATCTTACCTCAGATCCTTATAATATCTTTTGGATTTACGAAACAATCCCACCAAAGCTTTAAAGTATAAATTGATTGTAAAAAATCCAATTACTAAACTTAAGAAAAATCAACACTACTTTTTAGGAGACGATGAGTTTGAACAATTAGTTTAAAAGGGAAAATATGCTTACGAAATTATCCACCTAGAAGAAATACTTTTACCAATAAGTCTGTCTAATTTAAAAAATTTAGGAGTTACTGCACCACAAGGATATGCATATATAAAAAAATATCCTAGTCTTGTCGATATTCTCGCCGTTTGTATAATTAAGCGAGACAAATAAAAAAGCCATTTATGTTACACTCAAATTGTAATACCCGCTAAAGCATACAAGGAGAGTGAACATAAATGACTTATACCCATCTTACACCAAACGAGCTTGTAATGATAGAAGCATATTTTCATCAAGAAACTCCGGTTTCTATCGTTGCGAAGCAGCTTAAACGTGGACGCCAAACAATTTACAATGTCTATAACTTTCTCAAATGTGGTGGAACAGCACTTGAATACCTTGAACAATACAAAGAAAATAAGCGACGTTGTGGGAGAACCGAAATCATTTTTCCTGCTGAGGAAAAAGAATACATTGCAAAAAGATCAACTGAAGGTTGGACCCCAGACGTCATTATTGGCCGTGCAGAGCGAACCTTCTCTTGTTCAGTAAGTACCCTCTATCGCCGGTTTAAGACGGGAGAATTCAATGTTTTACATTTACCGATGCAAGGAAAACGAAAACCAAATGGTTATTATTTGTCAAATTAAGCGAGACAAAACTTTCCATTTACGTAACTCAAAAAAACTTCTAATGGTGTTTGGTAATTTAGTGATTTTCTAGGGATATGGTTTCTTTTGGACGCAACGGATGAGATGAATCCTTGATTGACTTGGTTGAAGTCCATTTCTTTTGGTAGTCCATCTTTTCGGAGGAGTCCGTTTGAATGTTCATTTAATCCCCGTTGGGAAGGCGTTCCTGGGTCTGCGAAATAAATATCAATATCATTCGTATTACTAATACTTTTCCAATTAGAGAATTCTTTTCCACAATCAAAGGTAATTGATTTGAAAAGATTTTTGGGTACGGATTGAAGCCATTCATTAATCGAATTTTCAATATCAACTGCCTTACGGCCTTCTGGTTTCAAGGCGATAATGGCTTTCGAAAGTCGCTCAACGAGTGTGATGACGACACTTTTATGGTGGATGCCGACAATCGTATCACCCTCTAAATGTCCAAATTCTTCTTCGAAAACGACATAATCTTTTTTACGTGCTCGATGCTAACTTCATTCAATCCATTGATTGTACTATTTTTTGCAGTAATATTCAGTCTACCAATTTGGGCTAAGCCTAATTCTGGAACTTCAAACTTAATCACTGCTTGAATTGAATTAATTGTATCTATATCAGCATTAATAGTAACCTGTACTTGATTTGTAACATCATTCCCAAAATCATCTATAGCTTTCACTTGAAAAGTATCAATGGCTATGACACTATCCCATGCGGAACCAATATCAATGGTTGCTGTTTCTTTTCCTAGCGTAAGTTTACGTAATCGAGGTACGGTCACTGTAACTGAGATTTGATCTGTTAAATCAGGTGATGCAAATACTACTTCGTAATCGCCAAAGTTAGATGTATCCACTTCGTTTTTTAGAACAACCACTTGATCCGTCAAATCATTTCCTGACTGGTCAATCCAGTGAACGTGACACATCTCTTTAGCAATTTCATCTGACCATTCACTATTTAATCTTAATGTGATATTAGATGCAGTAAGTTTACCCGTTACTTGTCGTACGACATTATTCGTATTTAGTCTTCCCCCTGTAAGACATAAATCAGATAGTTCATAAAATGAATCAACACTATTTAAAATGATTTTTTTTAATTCATCAGTAGATAGATCAGGATCTAGTGACAACGCTAATGCAGCACTACCAGTGACATGAGGTGTTGCCATCGAGGTACCTGACATATACGTGTATTTACTTCCTAGAAATGTACTAAAAACACGAAACCCTCTAGCGAATAAATCAACACCTGTTTTACTATAATTTGAATCAGAACTTCGTTCATAACCACTAGAATTTCCTACAGTAATAATATTAGGTATATCCAAAGAAGCTGGGTAAAAAGGTTTATCAGTCATATCTATCCCATTATTTCCAGCTGCTGCTACGAATAATCCAGGATAGTTTTTAATTGCTTCTTCTGTACTGCTATAAACAACACTACCTATACTAAAATTGATAATTGGAAACCCTTTTTGGGATGCATAATTAATAGCTTCAGTTAAGATTGCCAAACTGGTACCTCCACTACTACCAAATACACGTATAGGTACCATCGTAACATCCCAATTTATTCCAGCAACACCTAATTCGTTGTTTGTTTGAGCACCAATAATCCCGGCAATATGTGTCCATGTCCCATAGTATCCATAGGATCTGTATCATCGTCAAAAAAATCGTATCTCAAACTTTCATCTACATTTCCAGAAAGATCTTCATGTTGATAATCAATTCCTGAATCAATGACCGCTACCTTCACATCCTTAGAACCCTTGGTTTCTTCCCAAGCGGATGGCATGCTAATCTCTCTTAAATTAGCTTGTTTACTCCAATTAGGATCGTTAAGAATAATTGATCGATTTCCTAAAGAATCAGTTGTATTTGGCTCCTCAACATCATTCAACGGCTCTAGTTCAACCACATAGTTTGGCTCTGCATAATTGACCATATCAGAAGCATTAAATGTTCTTACTGCCTCTTCCACACTAATTTCTTCGTTCAATTTCACTAATAATACTTGATCTCGCTTATTATAATCGCTTTCATTTGTCCTAAGAGTCAAATCTTTTTCCACCATAACTTTTACACCCAATAAATTTTGCGGTTTATTTTTCTCTGTTGAAATTCTTTGTGTAGCCTTTAAACTGACAATTAGCTCATTGGGTACATACTCTATTTGAGAGTCATCTAATTGGCTCATAATCCTTTCTTTTTGGTTAGTATCTGCAGTTACTTGTTTAGTATGAGCCATGAACCCAAACATACTCACCCCAACAACCAATCCTAAATATATTTTCTTTTTAAACTTTTTCACCTACATCTCCTCCTAATAGTTTTATTTTAGAGTTAGCTCTATTACTTATTTACTAACTCAACAACAGATTATTATACACTTGTTAATGAAATCACAATATCTCATTAAAACACACCCTAAAATCATAACCGTTCCTATGCTCATTTTTTGGATTTTTTAATCACGTAACCAGAAAAATAAATCCCCTCTATTTCACGCAAATCAAAGAAGAACTAAGTAACTACCGTTTAAAGGTAGTTACTTAGTTCTTCTTTGATTATTATCTAACTTTATTATTCATTCCCCACCCTTTGCGCAGTGAGTCTTCGGTATCTTGTTTTATCTGACTGGTAGTTCTTATTATTTCTCCACGATCATCTAATTCTGGAACAATTGGATATTTTTCTCTGAACAAGTCTAGTTCTTTCACCACGTCATTAAACAAATCTTGCTTATCTTCTTGCGTAAGATTCTGTTTAATATACTCATCTAAAGCTTTTCTAAGCAATTCATCTCTTGTCATATTAGTCTCATACTTTTCTACTAAAACTCTGGAAGTCGCATTTAACAAAGTCGACAGTTTTAAAGGATGCTTGGTGGAATAAACCTTATCAAACTTTCTGATTGGTGCGCCAACTTTTTTTGTTCTTCCTCTACTCTGTCTTTCAACATTGGAGGAAGTTTTTATTTCTTGAACTTGGTGCACTTCTAATTGCTTATTTTCAGATGGTGTAATTGCTTGCTGCTTTTTCTTTGCTTCTGCTTCTTTTTTTATTTTGGCGAGTCCTTTGTTGTTCCCAAAAATATCAAGTCCTTTGATGTCAGCCAATTACTCCACCTCCGCATACCAATTCTCGTGTTCTTCCAATTCTTTCAAAATACTGATAAATAATTCGTGGCTTTTGCGATCCCATTGTTTTAAGAGACCTTTCTTTGTCTTCTCCATCGTAATACCTGATCCGTCGTATCGTTTTAAGCGTGCATTTTTGAGTACAACATTTTTAATCAAATGTTCCCCATAAATCTCTTGGGCTTGTTTGTACATTTCCTGATCTACTGCGTCACCGCTTTCCAACATGAAAGGAATAACACCAGCAACATATAAATTTGTATCAAATTCTTTCACAAAAAAGTCCATATACTCAAGATATTGCATCGCATTTCTCATCGATTTTACTTGGGTCTGTAAGACGACGATTGCCCAGTCCGCAATGTACATCGCGGATTTACTATATACAGAAATAGAAGGTGGGACATCTAAATAGATGACGTCAAACTCATCAAATAATGGTTCTAGCTTTTCTTTCATATATTTGAATTGGGATAATGAATCATTATATTGGTCTTTGATCCAATCATCATACATTTCAAAGGACATGTCTGCTGGAAGTATATAGAGGTTATTGATTACTTTATAGACAGCCTCTTTAGGTGGAAGATTGTTTATCAACACGTCAGTCACAGTATTTTCGTAAACAATCGGTTCACCTTCTCCGCCTCCTTCTTCGTTAGTGAAGTTCATATGCGTTAAGTTCATCACATCAGAAGTATTTCCTTGCATATCCAAGTCAATTATCAAGGTTCTTTTTCCTTCATTAACTGCTGATTCAAACCCTAACATTTGCGCGCACGTACTTTTACCTACGCCACCTTTAAAATTACCGATTACATATTTCTTCGCTACCACGTTCCTACCTCTTTTCTTTTAGCAATATTCATTTGATACTATTATAACATATTTATTTTTAGTTACTACCAAAAAAAAGATATATAGGTACTACCTTATAATTAATAAGGAAAAGGTAGTACATAAATAAGGAAAAGCTGAAATATATTGATTTATAGCTTTCCTCAAAGTAATGACGTTATTTAATTTATCGAGAAGCAGAGAATACTCGCGACTTTAGTCATGTAGACGAATCAGATTTTCGATAAAAAAGAAGCCGTCCTTCTTAAGAACGACAACAAATCACTAGATTAATTTTTTCAACTGATCATAAAAGTTTTCATGCGTTCCACATAACAATACTGGAATAACCTTGTTTTCTATAATCTCGTAAGCTACTCTATATGTTGTGCCCGCATATTTGAACCCACTAGACCAAATACCTGATAAATCCCCAGTTTTTTGTTCACCCTTATATGGATCAATCGCAATTTCATCATAAATTAAATTCAAAAATTTTTCTTTCAATGGCTTCTCTTTTAGCTTTTTTAAATACTTAATGACATGTTTTGAAGGAACGATTTCATAAGCCAATTTCTGTTGCCAACTCCTCTTTAGTCATTACTTTAGAATTAGTAAGTGTATCTTCAGCAATATCTCTAAAGGAAGAATGCATTTTGTTTTTTCTATTCTTAAATTCTACAAGAATCTCATCTTTATCGTAGCCTTCTGCAATTATATCAGACAAAATATCTTCGCTAAAATCATAAAATTCTTTTTGTGGTTCAACAAATTCATAAAGAATACCATTCTCTACCAACTTTGCTTCAACTTCGACTCCATTAGGAACATTAAAATCTTTAGGTACTGTCAACATGATTGAATTGCCTTGTTTTCTTGTTTTTGTAATCATTTAAATCCCTCATTTCTAACAGTATGTAATTACTTAGTAAATACATTATACCACGAGATAATGTATTTACAAGTAATTACTGTGACTCGTAATGGGTTCTGTTGCAAAGTTTTAAATAAAGAATAAAATCCCTTACGGTATCTATGATTTAAGCTGGGATTCCCAATAATACCTTGATTTCAGTACAGACCGAAAACCCGAAGAGAGTGCCTTCTTTTCGGGTTTTCTTATATAATCCTCGAATGGCTTCCATGCCTTTAATCGTGGTAGAGGCAGTGCGTAAACTTCGATAGAATTTATTGCGTCTCTTTACTGGACGATGGTCTTGTTCAATCAAATTATTCAGGTATTTAATGGTACGATGTTCTGTCCCTTGATAAAAGCCGTATTCTTTTAGTTTCTTAAAGGCACTTGTAATAGAGGGGGCTTTATCTGTGACTACAACCTTCGGTTCATCAAACTGCTTCACTAACCGCTTAAGAAAAGCATAGGCTGCTTGTGTGTCCCGTTTCTTTCGTAACCAGATATCTAAGGTTAAGCCGTCCGCATCAATTGCACGATAAAGATAATGCCAACGTCCCTTAATTTTGATATAGGTTTCGTCCATTTTCCATGAATAGAAGGATTGTCTATTTTTCTTCTTCCAAAGATAATAGAGGACTTTGCTGTACTCTTGTACCCAACGATAAATCGTAGTATGACAAACATTTATTCCACGATCATATCACAATTCCTGAACTTCACGATAGCTTAGATTGTAACGCAGGTAGTAACCAACAGCGACAATAATGACGTCTTTTTTGAATTGTTTGCCTTTAAAATGATTCATTACTCTGTCCTCTCTGTCTTTTTTCTCAATTTTACACTAAAATAGATTTTTTGGAAAACTTTGCAACAGAACCGAAATGAGTATAGTATGAATTAGTAATTTGGTTTTCATCTAAGTTTAGCTTTGATTTACTAAAATTGATATCTCGATACATGTTCAATACATCTAATACAAATCGAGAATCTTCTTTCGGAAATGGCTCAGAAAGATCACTCCAAATTTCATCATCATAATGATACTCGTAACCTTCTCTCAATATTTCGATTTTTCTTTCATAATAAGATCTGTTTTGGTCCTCAAATTTAGCCAATAACTCAAATTGATTTACTAGTGACAATCTCTGAAAACTGTCCATTAAATGTTTCTTCCTATCTTGTTCATTAACAAAAAATTATAAGCCCTTACAACGAATATTATATATTAAATTTAATTGTAGGTGAACACGAATTTTATAAATATTTATGGTGTTAATGACAAATGATATCCGACTCCTCTTCATACGTTCTGGACTATTTGCTAATAGATTAAAATTTCAGCATCTATTTCTGACCATAAATAAATGAGCTGCCGAAAAGCTGCCAAATCAGACTTGAAAATAAAGGATCAAAAACTTTTAAGTTTCTGACCCCGTAACTCACACTTCAAAATCTTACTTAAAAAGGAGTCTGAAAGAAAAAAAGAGTATTCAAAATTTTTTTCTAACTAGCTACATCACATCTATGCATTGACACTCAAAGAACCAGAATAAGTCATCAGAAAGCAAGGGGGTGCGGACATAATCCTGGACGAAAAAATAAACTTAGGAGGAATGTCCGTGTGTTTTCCCACAAAGAGCGTGTAAGGGCAATTCAGTTATTTTTAAAATACGATTGCTCTTATGCTGCAACCATTCGAGAATTAGGGTATCCGTCGATTGGTGCACTACGGAAATGGTATAAAGAGTATTTGGAATCCGGAGAGCTCCATCAGGAGCACCGAAAAAAATCAAAGTATTCTGAAGAACAAAAACGAATAGCGGTGAATCATTATTTTGAATATGGTCAATGTTATGCACGAACCATTCGCATGCTTGGTTATCCTAATAGAGAGTCCTTGCGGCAGCGGTGTGAAGAACTTGCACCAGGAGCTAGAAAACTCCGAAAAAGTGCGGTAAAGTTAACACAAGATCAAAAAGAAGCTGTGTTGAAAAAATTCTATAAACCGCAAACTAATAGGAAAAATTTAGCCGAATCTGGAGGAATTAGTAGAGTTACTCTATATCAATGGAAAAACACGGTTCTTGGAAAGGATTTTCCATTGTGTATGACTTTAAAAAATCAGGAAAAACAAAAAGAGCTACTTTTAAAGGAAGTAGAAGACTTACAAAAACAAGTACACCAATTACAGCTCGAAAAAGCATTACTCGAAGGAGCGGCTGAACTGCTAAAAAAAGAAAAAGGCGTCAATCTTCTTTGTCTATCAAATCAAGAAAAAACGATATTGATTGATGCCTTACGAAATCAGTTCACCTTGAAAGAGCTTCTTCAACAGCTCCAGTTTCCTAAAAGCAGCTATTTTTATCAAAAACAAGCACTTGAGAAACCAGATAAGTATTACAAAGAACGTCAAATTAATTATCACGATTTTCAATCATAACTTCTGTGCGTATGGTTACCGTAGAATTCACCAAGCTTTAAAAAATATGGGTAAAAAGCTTTCTGAAAAAGTTGTACGTAGATTGATGACTGAGGAAAATCTATTTGTTAAATTTTCTAGACGAAAAAAGTATTCTTCGTATGCTGGGGAAATTTCTCCTGCACACCCCAATTTATTAAATCGGAATTTTAAAGCAAAGAAGCCAAATGAAAAATGGTTAACAGATATTACTGAATTTAGAATTCTCGCAGGGAAAATCTACTTATCACCACTTGTCGATTGTTACGATGGTGCTATTGTTAGTTGGACTATTGGAACAAAGCCAACTTGCTTCACTCTATGTCTAAAAAGAGTTATTCACCAGATAATTCAGCGTGCGAAGGTTTCTTTGGACGATTAAAAAACGAGATGTTTTATCAACGTGACTGGAAGAATACAACAATCAATCAGTTTATAAACAAATTGGATGATTATATTCATTGGTATAATAATCAACGAATTAAGTTATCTTTAGGAAGGCTAAGCCCTCTTCAATATCGGAAGAAGCAAAGATATATTTGTTAAAAAGGTCCAAAAAAAATATCCGCACCCCCTTTTTTTTGTAAAAAACTATTGCACAATACAAGTAGCCTACGGCTATCGAAATTTCCATAACTTTCGAGCAAGAACTTATCTCATTCAAGGCTTGATCTTCCAAGTAAAACAAAAACCAGTTAAGCACTCTGCCTAACTGGTTATGACTAAATTTTCAGTTGTATCTTTCTCTACCAACACTAAATGTCGAAGAGCCTTTTTTCGTTTATGAATGTAAGACCGCTTCTCGAGCCAATGCCAAACAACCGAGCGTTCCAGCGTTGTCTTCTAATGCTGGGGTCACGATATATTTGCTTAACTCAGGTGTTTCGACATACCCATTGACCAATTTTGCAAATGCGTCGTGGACGTTTTGCAGCATATGGCGTTGTTTCATCACACCACCGCCAAAAATGATCACATCTGGAGAAAACATCAAGGTTGTATTGTAGGCACATTGAGCAATATAGGAGGCTTCGATTTCCCAATAAGGATCATCTTCTGCAACCTCTTGTCCTTTTTTCCCTAAGCGTTTTTCGATGGCGGGTCCAGCGGCCATCCCTTCTAAACAGTTGCCATGAAATGGACAGCTGCCAGCAAAGTCATCTTTTGGATGAGGGACGACGAGCATATGCCCCATTTCTGGATGACTAAACCCTTCGATAAAGCGCCCTTCTTGTAAGGCACCGCCGCCAACACCCGTACCGATCGTATAGTAAACGACACTGCTCAATCCTTTGCCACTGCCGAAGACATACTCACCATAGGCAGCCGCATTGACATCTGTTGTCCAAGAAATCGGGATCGGAAATTCTTTTTTCATGGTACCGATGAAATCAAAATTTTGCCATGCCACTTTCGGGGTCGAGGTAATGTACCCATAAGTGGCGGAATCGCGATGGATATCGATAGGCCCAAATGAGCCAATCCCAATCCCTGCTAAATCTGCTTGGTATTGTTTGAAGAAGTCAATGACTAAAGGTATTGTTTCCTCAGGTGTCGTTGTCGGAAAGCTCACTCTTTCCTTGATCGTCATTTCTTCATCGCCAATGGCACACACAAATTTTGTGCCGCCTGCTTCGATTGAACCATAAATCATCACTGAGCTCTCCCTTCTATAGATTAATTAAGCCGCTTTCCAATGAAAAGGTTACTTCACTGTCTGCCAGCAAAAGAAAATCCTGTCCTTTTTCTGTCTCATAAAAAGTTGTACTCATAGTCAGACGATCATTTAGAAAAAGCTCAATAGCTGAAGTATCACGGAAAATTTCGATGGTTAGACAATTATTTTCCAAAGGAATCGTCACACTGCGCTTTTTCAACACTTCCTTTTCAGCTCCTGATAAATCATACGGCATGTGTTCCCTGGAAGCAGTAAAGCACTCCCGTTCAACATCATAGTTAAGCAGTAATGTATGGTCGGGTCCCTTCGCATAGTGAAGTTCTAGTTTCGTTGCCTGTTTTAAATTGATTTCCAAGCGTAAATAGTGCTGGTCATATACTAAGTCCTTCAGTAAGAAGCGATTCTCTTCAGTCTTCGCCCATTCAATCCTTTCCTGCGGATCAATTACTTGATAAATTGATGAAACTGGCCGTTGCAACAATTGATTATCAGCCACCCTCAGCTCTCTAGGCAAGGTCATGGAACCTGACCAACCATGGCCCAGATCATTCGTAGGTATTTTACGCTGCCACATTTGCATCCAAGCAATCATTATTCTTTGGCCTGCTTCGTTTTCACAGGTCTGGGGTGCATAAAAATCTAAACCGCCATCGATTTCATGAAAATTCTCTACTAGAAATTTGCCTGTTTGCCAATCGACAGTACCGATGAAAGCAACAGTTGAGTTCGTATTTTGGTAAGCATTGCCTTGTGGAGTCATTTGAATAGGAGAAAGAATCAAGACTTCTTTGCCATCTAGTTCAAACAAGTCTGGGCATTCCCATACAATGCCTTGTTCTGGAGTTCCCTCCAGCAATACGGAATAAAACTCCCAAGTTAGTAAATCTTTGGAATGGAACATCACAATTTGTCCACGAGCATCTGCAGTTTTAGTAGCGACTACAGTAAAATAGTCTTCTTTTCGCTGAAACACTTTGGGATCGCGGAAATCTTCGGTCGTTGCAACAGAAGCTAAGTGATCTTCTGCGATGATTGGATTTCCGGCATATTTTTCAAAGTGAATGCCATCTTCTGAAACTGCCAAACACTGAACTTGTCGAACTTGCCCTTCCACAACATTGTGTCCTGTATAAATCAAATACAGCTTGCCATCCTTTTCTATGGCACTGCCGGAAAAACAGCCTTCCTTGTCATAGCTTTCACCTGGTGCCAGTGCTACTGGCAAATGCTCCCAGTGAATTAGATCCTTGCTTTTAGCATGGCCCCAATGCATTGGTCCCCAGATGCTGTCGTAAGGATAATATTGATAAAACAAGTGATACTCCTCTTGATAATAAACAAAACCATTTGGATCATTCATCCAGCCAATCGGAGCCATCAAATGAAATTTATTCCGGTATTCTTGATTGACTGTTTGAGCATTTTTCTCAATAAACTCATTGGCCTTTAAAAGTTTTTGCAACATTCACTATTCACTCCTATTTTATACCCGTTCCAGAACCGCCAAGTCCCTGCAGAATATATTTTTGTGCAACGATATAAACAATAATCAGTGGAATCGTTGCAATGGTTAAAACAGCCATCACTTGATTGATATAAACTGGCTGTGTAGTATTGATCGTAGTAATTGCCACTTGCATTGAAAATTTGCTGCTGTCAGTTAAGACCATTAACGGCCAAATATAATCATTCCAGCTGGAGATAAAGGATAAGACACCTACTGTGGCTATGGCTGGTTTAGACATTGGCAGCATGATGTGAAAGAAAATTTTAACAATATTTGCACCATCTAATTTCGCTGATTCAATGATTTCTTCTGGAATCGCGATAAAGAAATTTCTAAACAGATAGATATTAAACGCGCTGGCCATCGCTGGTAAAATCACTGCCAAGCGAGTATTCACTAAGCCTAGTGAATTAACGATGGTAAATTGCGGAATTAAAACCGTCTCCATCGGGACAATCAGCAGAGCTAACAAAGCTCCAAAGATAATTTTCTTGCCTGAAAAATTAACCTTCGCAAAGGCAAAACCCGCCAAAGAGTTTACAATGATTGACCCACAGGCAAAGGTTAAACCATAAAAAATACTGTTTAATAAATAAGTTCCCACACTGAACCGGGAAATAACCTCTTGATAAGTTTTAAACCAATTAGCTGGATTCAAACTAGGTAAAAAAGCTTTGAAGGAAGCTAAATTTTGATAGACATCTGCTTCAGGCTTCATAGAGGAAACTACCATCCACAGCATCGGGAAAATGAATAATGCCGCTAAAAGGAACAGCAAACAATATTCTACGATCATTAGCGGTCCAAATTTCTTGGTCATGCTGGATCATCCTCCTTTACCAATTTTCTTTGAGCAATTGTAATTAAACCAATCATAGTGGTAAAGATTAACGCAATGGAGCTGGAGTAGCCTACCATACGGTCTGTAAATCCAGTTTGGTAAATGTAATAAACCATTGTCATAGTAGAATTCATTGGTCCACCTTGAGTCATTACCATTGGCTGAATGATTAGTTTAAAGGCCGAAATCAATGTGGTAAGTAAAATAAAAATCGCCGTGGGCTTTAATAATGGCATGGTGATATAGCGAAATTGCTGAAACTTAGAAAAACCATCAATTTCGGCTGCCTCATAAACGTCTTGCGGAATATTTTGCATTCCCCCTAAAAACAGCAGCATCTGATATCCTGCACCTTGCCATGCCGATACGAAAACAAGCGTATACATTGCTTGTTTGGGACTAGTCAAAAAAGGCTGCGAAGCAATTCCAATCTTTGCAAATAGCGTATTAACCAGACCTTCATTAGGATTTAACAAGTACAACCATAAAATCGAAATAACGACTAAGGACATCACGACTGGCGCAAAAAAGGCTACTTTAAAAAAGATATTTCCTTTACGATTTTTGTTGATAATAAGTGCCATTCCTAAAGCTGCCCCTATTTGGACCGGAATAATCCAAACAACAAATTTAGCCGTGTTCCAAATACTTTTTACAAAAATTGGATCAGCGAACAGTCGCTTAAAATTTTCTAAGCCGATAAATTGTCTAGCATCTGGCGTTAACAAATAATAATCAGTAAAGGCATAATAAATTACCATGATTACGGGTATGATCAGAAAAATCGTCAGCAGCAGCAAAGCTGGCGCTAGAAAGCCGTAACCTATCAAATTGTCTTTCATTGTCGGTTTTTTTAACACTTGATTGGCCCCCTTTAGAAACTTCTATTTTAGTGAAGTATCAATTGCCTGTTGCATTTCAGCAGCGCGACTATCTGCTACTTTTTGTACATCTGGGTTTTCCTCGAAGTAGCTAATATCTTGAACTGCTTGTTGGAATGCTCTAGATACTTGCGGATAAGCTACAACCACTGGGCGGGCATGTCCAGAAAGTTGGTTTTGCTTAATTAATACCTGCATTCCTTCCGACACTTCATCTTTAATTAAATCAACTGTTGAATTTCTGATAGGTAGAACACTGTTCCCTAAACTCATAATACGACTAGATTCTGTACTGGTTGCAAACTTAATAAAGGCCGCAGAAGCATCCTTTTTCTCTGTTTTCTCAGTCATTGCTAACTGCCAGCTTCCGGTTGGTGAAACTAACTCCCCAGTTGCATCTGAAACGGGGTAAGGCAAAATACCATAATCAATCTCTTGATAGTTTTCCTCTAAATCTGCCATTGTCCAAGAACCGCTCAGCATCATGGCATATTTGCCAGTTTCAAATCCTTTTTCAATAGGACTGATTGTGGTGTAACCTTTTTCAACCAATTCTTGAATAAATTCCAACGCTTCAACGGATTTTTTACCGTTAAAATAGTCTTCGGCTTTGGTTCCATCAGCATTAACGACATCGCCGCCATTCGACCATATAAATGGTGTATATGCGTAGGTCAGCATTTCGTCTCCCGACGCCATTTGCATATCAATTGCAGGCGTTTTGTATTTATCAGTCAGCTTTTGGCAAATTGCTTGAAATTCCGTCCAAGTCCAAGGATCTTCTAACGTCGGCAATTGATCTTCTGTAATTCCAGCATCTTTGAACAGCGACTTATTGTAATAGACACCCACACTGGACTCTGAGAAACCAAACGCATACATTTTGCCATCGTAGGTTCCTTGCTGAATAATGCTGTCTAATACATCATCCATGTCCGCATCTTTCAAATAATCATCTAATGGAGCAATGACTCCTGAATGAGCATAAGCTGCAGTATTCGGTCCATCTAACGTAATAACATCAGGAAGGGTATTGGTTGTAATTGCAGCATTTACTTTATCCTCATATCCACCGCCGCTTCCGCTACGAGGAATATACTCAGTAACAGCTTTATATTCACCCTCGTATTCATCATTAAAATTGTTCACAATCTCTGCCCAAGCTTTTCCTTCAGGCGTTTCATCAGAAAACTGAACCCAAATCTTAATTTCTCCTGGATCACTGCTACCTGAACTTTTCTCCTTACTGCCACATCCTGCAAGTCCTCCAGCTGTTAATGCTAAAATTGCTGCAATTGCTAACATTCTCTTTTTCATCGATGTTCCTCCTATTTTTTGAAACGTTTCCGTTTTATTTTTCAATTAATTGGTAACGTTTCCAATTAATTGGTTTTAAGATATCATTGAAATCACTTTCTGTCAACCTATCTCAAAAAAATCGTTATAAACCGGTTTTTTACTCTTTAGTCGTCTCTCCAGCGTGAAAGAAAACCGGTACTACCACACGCTTAGGCGGTTCTTCATTTAAAATCATCGCCATGAGTGTTTCTACTGAAACCTTGGCCATTTCCTCTATCGGCTGTACAATCGTTGATAGTAAATAGTCTTTTTGCAACGATAGCTTGACTCCATCAAAACCAATAATTTGAAAATCCTTAGGTGCTTCCTTCCCTAGTTTTTTTTGGGCTTTTATCACATCCAAAGCCATGAAATCATTGATGGTAAAAATGCTATCAATTTCAGGATTATCCGAAAAAAAAGCGAGCAATTGTTCCTCTAAATTGCTAATTGGTTCAGGCATATCCAATACCTTCACAGCTATTTTATTTTCCTCACAAATATTGTAAAAACCAGCTTTACGATTGTTTGTTTCGTTAGGGTAAGGTGAAACACCCCCAACATAGCACAAGTTTTTACAGTTACGAGTAAGTAGTTCTTGAGCGGCAATTTGCCCACCTAAATAATTATCTGCCGTTACATAAGAAACCTGTTCCGAAAAATGGCGGTCTATACTGACAAATGGTAAATTTGATGATACATATTTATCAATGTCTGAATAGGTAATACCTATAATTCCGTCTACTTTACTCTGCTTGACCATTTGGATATATTCTTTTTCTTTTTCCGCACTGCCGTTCGCATTACACAAAAAAAGCTTATAATTTTTTTGGCTGAGAGCTTCCTCTACATAGTAGGCAAACTCGGAAAAGAAGGGATGCCAAATCGTAGGTAAAATAAGAGCTATTGTATTGCTACTATTCGTTTTCATACCTCTGGCATATTCATCAGGCTCATAATTAAGCTCACTAATTGCAGCCATTACTTTTTCTTTGGTAACCTCTTTCACCTTTACTCCATTTATTACTCTAGATACCGTACCCACACCAACTCCTGCTAACGCAGCAACATCCTTCATAGTAGTTTTCACTTCACGAACAACTCCTCTCAAAAGAATTTCAGGTATTATTATACCAAAAGAAGGAAACGATTCCAAATTAGCAGGAATATTTTTATTTTAAAATAGATATTAGACGTGAAGCTTTTCGTAAAAAAATTTTCGTATTCAGATTTACCGGATTGACTCTGTCGCCAATATAGGCCGGCATACTTTGTCAATTTTATTTCATCAGAAAAACGTTCAATTGGACCAATTTCAGCGAGTATTCCAGCAGCCTAAACAGGACCAATACCTGGGATACTGGTTAAACATTGATACTCCGGTAGCACCACGACTAAGTCGTCAATGGCTTTATCTAAGTCTTTAATTAATTTTTCAAGATTGGGGTACATGGAACATAGAAACGAAAATGCACGGTAGTGAAAAATTAAAAACACAAGAATCGTTGATTTATTAGTATTCTTGTGTTTTCAATTTTATACATTCAAAAATAGTATCTGGAACATCCGTGCGAAAATGCACGGTAGGAACCAAAAGACGAACATTCTCAATAATTCTCTATATTTAACGGACGTAGTATTCCATTCGATAATTCTTTTTCATAGCGGAAACTATATTTGCCAACAAAATTAATGTGATCACTAATTAATGGAAATTGCTTGCGTAACACTTCTTCGGAACAGTCGAACCCTTCCGTTTTAATTTGTTCAAAGACTTTTTCTAAATATAGTGAATTCCAATATATGATAGCATTAGTTACTAATCCTAATGCGTTGAGCTGTTCCTCCATACCGTCGTAATAAGTTTGATAAAGTTTGCCTTTTCTACCATAAAATATATTTCGACATAGAGCATGACGAGCTTCACCTTTATTTAACTGTTCCGAGCTAGGCTCTCCTAAATAAACACCAAAAGAATTTTTATTGCGCTTAATTTCATTCATTCAAAACCTCCAAAGTAAATTATAAGTAGACTTAAAATTTATTTTTAAAAATGCTATGATAACAGTAAAACTACAAGTAAATTTTACATGTAAATTATATCATTTTTTAAAAGGAGTTTTTATGGCAAAAATTGGATATATTAGAGTGTCTTCACAAGATCAAAATTTAGATCGACAATTGGCAATGATGGAAGACCTTAACATTGATAAATTATTCCAAGAAAAAGCCAGTGGTAAAGATATCCAGCGACCTGAGTTTCAAAAATTACTAAATTATATCCGAGAAGGTGATTGTGTCATTGTTGCATCACTGGATCGCCTAGGCAGAGATTATGAAGACATAAAAAATACAGTTACCTTTATGAAACAGAAAAAAGTAGCATTAAAAATACTAGATGCACAGTTTTTAGATTTTAATACTGGAAATGAACTCCTAGATACTGCTATGTTCGATATGTTTTTATCATTGCTAAGTTATATTGCACAAAACGAACGTGAGAAAATCCGTGAACGTCAGCGGCAAGGAGTATTATTGGCCAAAAAAGCTGGTCGATATAAGGGGCGACCAATTGAATATTCTGAGAACTCAACAGATCCGCAAAAACGATTAGTCTTTAAAACTGTGGTGGACATGTTAAATCAAGGAGTTCCAGTTGCAGAAATTGCCAAAGAAAATGGTCTCTCTCGACCAACCATATATAAAATAAAGAAAGCGAATGATTTGTAGAATTTATACTATATTCATTCGCTTTTCTACCGTGCATTTTCGTTTCTATGTTCCATGTACCCCATATTCTCTATGAAGGAGTTTCAATGTCATATTCTTTTTCATTAGTTCTTTATGAACATATTCCCAGTCTACAGGAAGGTAACCTCGTGCTGTTGTTTGTTTTTCCGGAAAAAGATATTCCTGCAGCCAAGTATCGCTCATATCAGCGGTTAGTTCAGTCACCCCCTTCCTGTCTGCTCGAGAAGTAACTTCTCGAATCGTATGTCTGGAACTTCCCACAGTTAAACTAATCGTTCGTTGAGAAATACCGGAAAAATAAAGCTCCAAAATTTTTCGATAGTGAACCAATAAAATAACATTCTGTATAAGTTGTCATACCGAAAGGTATGCCTTTCTATTATACAGAAGGTTATTCATCTATTAAATATGAAAGTGGAGCAGTTTGTTGCCCTGGATGGAGCTATCTATTGCCTTGAGTGGAGCAGTTATTCACCTCACTGGAGCTATTTATCTGCAATACTCAACTTGTTTAAATTTTTTTTCAGTAACTAATAGGAGTCAATGGCAATACGTACATCCATGTATTCTAAAGTGGTACAAACAAGGGGATTATCCATCGGTTTTCTTTCAAACGAGCTTAGAGTTGCCCTGAGCCAACTAATAAATAGCAAAACAAGCGAACCGAGAGAAGGCTTCGCTTGTTTCTGATCAATTCTGTTTAATTTTATCTAGGATCACTTCAAATGTTTCAAAGGTATCTATATCTAACTGGCACAGCCAAAGTAAGTATTTCTTTTCCTTATATGTCTAGTCAACAGTGGGGTAGGAGGTGATCAAATTATTGTATCTTGCTCTTTGTTCACTTGATGCTAGCTGCCAGCGTTTCTCAAATATTTTTTCTTCTTCCATTATCGATCCCCCAAAAAGAGCGCTGCCTGAAACTTCAATAACGGGCAGCGCAAGTCTAATTATGCAGATCTATGTATAGCATAACAAACAAATATGAAAAAACTTAGAAGGTAGTAGAAGTTCTGGCGTCTTTTGCTTTGCTTTCGTTCTTAATGTGTTTCATTCTAGAATATCTCAAAATAAAAACTATGCGTGGTGTTCTCATATTAATTACTTGTTTTTTTCTCTTTTAAGTACATTAATACTTCATATTCCTCAACATGCTTACTTACAAAAGCATTATAAAATGAAGTACCTAAAACCATAGCAATCAATGTTAATATAGAATAGCTGACAATACCCCAGTCTCCAGAAAACATTTCAGGAAACACTGCTTGTGGAAGACCTAGTATTAGAAATGAAATATAACAGATCATAACTACATTTAATAAGTTTTTATTCCTATCTGTCACTTTTCTTTTTAAATGTCTTAATTGTCAAATTAAGTTAGACAGATCATCAATACTTACGTAACTCAAAAATACTTCCAAAGGTGTTCGATAATCCAGTGATTTTCTAGGAATATTATTTCGTTTAGATGCGACAGATTGAATAAAAAATTCATCTACTGAATTGAAATCCATAGATTTCAATAAACCATCTCTACGTAACAATCCGTTAGAATTCTCGTTTAGGCCTCTTTGAGACGGCGTTCCTGGATCAGCGAAATAAATGGCAATATCATTGGCATTACTGATCTGTTTCCAATTTGAAAATTCCTTTCCACAATCAAAAGTGATGGATTTGAATAGATTTTTCGGTACAGATTCAAACCAATGATTTAATTTGTTTTCAATATCAATCGCTTGTCTACCACACGGTTTCAATGTGATGATAACTTTTGATAATCGCTCAACTAAGGTAATTACAGCACTTTTATGTTTCAAACCTACGATAGTGTCACCTTCAAGGTGACCAAACTCATTTGAGAATTGGCTATAATCTTTTTCACGTTCATGAATAGAGCGACGGAAAGCTTGTTTTCCACGTCTTTCTTGATGTCCATTTGGTTTACGCTTGCCTTTCATCGGTAAGTCAGAAGGATTAAATAGCCCCTTTTTGAACATACGATAAATGGTACGAGCAGAACAACGAATAGGAAACGCTGCACGACCAACAATCACATCGGGTGTCCATCCTTGAACAACCTTTCTTTGAATATATTCTGATTGTTCCTCAGGTAAAACAAGCGGGCGTCCACCACAGTTTGATTTGTTTTTCTTATACTGTTGATAGTACTCTAAGGCTGATTTTCCTTGCTTGAAGAACAGGTATACTTTATGGATCGTTTGTCTTGAACGATTCAAGCAATGCGCAGTTTTCGCAACAGATTGATTTATTTTGAAATAAGACTCTATCATTACAAGTTCATCCGTTGTAAGATGGGTATAGGTCATTTGTACTCACTCCTTATAATTCTTTGGACGGAACTATTTTGAGTGTAGCACAAATGACTTTTTTAGTTGTCTAGCTTAATTTTACAATCGGCGCTATATAATTTCTACATAGAAGACGTTTTCTAATTTTTATTTTCGAGGTGAATATTAATGAAAAAGAAATTAGTTAAAGGCTCAGTTATTTGTAGCATGATTGGGATTGGTTTTATAGTAATAGGAACAAATGTAGAAGCTGCCACGTATTACGGAAATGGTGTGTATTGTAATAAGCAAAAATGTTGGGTAAATTGGGGACAAGCTTGGTCAAAAGGGGTTAAACGTTGGGGAGATAATTTGTTTGGTAGTTTTAGTGGAGGAAGGATTTAAATGATTGATATTAGGGAAACAAAAAAAATAATTCATGAATTGTATAATAGTTTAATGAAGCGTGATAAGACCAAAGCTATATTAGATATTACAGATGTTTTGTTGCAAGTCTATAAAAAAATAGATAGCGAAAAATATCCAGAAATATTAATAAACAAATTGGTGAATTATATCTATATTGTTGGATTTGACAATAAAATTCATTTTTTAGGAAATGATGAAAAGTTATTAATAGAATTGGGAGATATATCTAAAAAGGCTGGAATTAACAGTAAATATAAAGCTAATTTTACAGATAAATCTCAATTCTATAGTTATTCTGAAAAAGTACCTATTAGATAATTATATTTCCCTATTTGGAATGGCAACAGTTTTTTTGACAAATTTTATAAGGTGCAGAACTTCTTTCCGTATGCTATTCCGATTGTCCTTGACAATGAGCCTCCTCGGATGTGACGATCTTCGGCAGGAGCTAACAGTTAAAGTTAGACTGCCTCGCTAGCGTTAGCACATCCGAGCTCATTATCAAGGATTCGCTGCGCCAATCTCTGGTTACGGTAACCAACCGGTGTCTCGTAGCCAAGTGTACCGTGCAACCGAAGGTGGTTCCACCAATTGACATAGTCAAATAACTCCAAATCCAATTGTTGTAAGGTTTCAAATGTGTATTGATAGACAAATTCTACTTTCAACGACTTATAAGTTGATTCAGCTACGGCATTATCAAAAGGACAGCCTTTATGACTCAATGATCGATTGATGTCAAAAGTTGTTAATAATTCATCAATAGCTTGGTTATCAAACTCTTTTCCACGATCAGTATGAAAAATCTCAACCTCTGTCAGAGGTTGTTTGATACGGCTAAATGCTTTTTTTACTAGAACGGCATCTTTATGTTCTCCACAAGAATAGCCGAGAATTTCTCGATTGAACAGATCCAAAATGAAACAGACATAATTCCATTTTTTCCCGACTCGTACATAAGTCAAGTCTGTTACGATCGCTTCTAATGGGTTGTCTCTTAAGAATTTACGATTCAATACGTTTGTCGTTTTGGCTTCATTGCAAGTAGAATGATGTACTTTAAAATAAGCAACAGTATAGCTCGATTTTAATCCTCTATTTTTCATGATTCTACTAATTTTTCGTCGGCTGATCTGAATGCCTCGTTTTGATAAGGCTTTTTTTATTTTTCTTGAGCCGTAGGCCTTTCGGCTGCGGATAAATTCTTCAGCGACTACTTCTTCAAGTTCTGATTCGTCTTTCTTTGGTTTTGATTGATAATAATAGGACTGACGTGATAGACCTAATATTCTGCACATCGCTGATATAGGGTAAAGATGCTTATTCGCATCGATTACTTGTCTCTTCGTCCGAATATCAGCGCTGCTTGCTTTAAAATATCATTTTCCATTTCTAATTGCTGGTTTCTTTTACGTAGTTCTAACAATTCTTTTTGTTCAGGCGTAAGATTATCTTTTTCTTTGAATGAACTACTCGTTTTAGATTGCTTTACCCATTTGTCAAATGCTGAAGCCGTTAGTTCATATTCTCGAATGATTTCTACACGTGGCTTTCCAGCTAAGTAAAGATTGACGATTTGTTGCTTGAATTCTTGTGAAAAAGTTCTTCGTGTTCTCTTAGACATAAAAATTCCTCCTGGTATGTTTTCTTCTAGTCTACACACCTTAATTTTTCTGTCTAGTTAATTGTAGCCTATCCAGATAGTAGATTTAAAACTTTGCAACAGAACCTATATTTTCATGTACCAACATAATATTTAAGAAGTTTACCATAGATATATTGGACTTCCTCTTTTAAAACACAAAAATAAATACTACCTTATTTAGGTAGTATTTATTAAAAGTTACGTCAATTTTGATTAAAAATATACTACTTGAACCTCTCATGAGTAAAGTCACGAAATTTTTGGGAATAGAGCGTACTTGATATCTTATTTTTTCACTAATAGCAGTGTCTCTTATTCACCAAGCGATCCCCGTAGTTCCTACGGTTCTTAATTTTTCTCTAGACTAATGATTGTATCTTTAGACCTTCGGCCATAACATGGAGCAAAATAAAAAGGTACTAAGTCTTATATATCAATCTTCGAGTAACCGACGGTTAACAACCATATCGAGCGGCATTAATCACCCACCTGTAGAGGATGAGCGACTTTTGCCTAATTATTGTTAAAAGCCTAGTTTCATTTGTTTAGATTGGAAAATACGTCCTACAAGTATCTCTTTTTTTTCATGGTCGATCCGATAAAATAAGGCATAGCTTTTGCCGATCACGATCCGATATGTTGGGATATCCATTCCATAGATTTCGGAAACTTCCTCATGCATAGTTGGAAAATTTTTGGTTAGTTCTAAAGCCTTCTGGATCGCACCTACAAATCTTTTTATGCTGGCTGGAGACAGAGCAAGCTCATTTTCCCATTCTTCTATTATCGTTTCAAGGCTGGTCTGGAAACTTTTAGAATAAACTAGCGTGTACTCTTTCATCTATTCACTCCAGCCGTATTTTCCGAAAGCTTTTACCATTTCAATTTCTGAAACTGTTAAACCTTTCTCAAAGTCTTGGAAACTTTCTTCAATCAATTTGCGATCGTGTTCTTTTGCTATTTGAGTAGTATCTAATATGAATAAGTTGCCTTCTTGTTTGGCTTGGATAGTGTCTCCGCTTTTTAATCCAAGAGAGCTTGGAAGGATCACTCCCACGCTATTGCCGATCTTTCTAACCTTTAGTTCTTTTCCCATGTTATCACACTCCTTTTAGTTTTTGATAAATAAATTATAACATGTTATAACAACAATTACCAACGGTGTTTCTTAAGGGATTCCACTCCATATTATTATTGGACAAAATAAGCCACTTAGAACGCTGAAAACATATACAAACGATATCAAAATACGAGTGAACTACTCACCATACACTTCCGTTAACATCCATTTAAGTAGGTATTTTTATTATATATAGATTTAACATATGTCGGTCGGTTGATTGATATAGCTAAAGTTATAACTCAACCGAAGCCGATTTATCTACACGAATAAAGTTGCGAGTGTTCTCGGCTAATTCATAAAAATTGTTATGTGTTCCATATAGCAATACTGGAATAACTTTATTTTCTTGAATCTCAGAAGCAACTCTATACACGGTGACCGCATACTTAAATCCATTAGACCAATTACCTGATAAACCTCCAGTTTTTTGCTCTTACTTAAATGGATCAATAGAAATTTCATCACAAACCTATAGAGGATGAGTGACTTCTGCCTAATTACGTTAAAAAATATTGAAAGTAACTCTATGTAGCAAAAAATATCTAGAATTTCATTTCCTCAAAACTGATCGATATTGTATCCAAAAATATATACTACCTAAAATAGGTAGTATATATTAAAATATGTGCTTTTGTTAGAAAAATCAATACATAAATTATCATATCTGTATATGTCATTTAGGTATTTTAGTTATGTTATAATAGTTTTGCTGTCTGCTACCCCGGCCTAATCTGGCAAGGGGAGGAGGAGATATAATGAAATACCTTTTTGATTTTGTTTTTGCAATCAAGCCATTTGCAGAGGTAACTGCACACTACATCTGCAAGTGGCTTGATTGCAAAATTGCCAAAAAAGACAGTAAGCCTACCCGTTAATTCTATAATATAGAAACGTAAAAAAAAACCCCATCAGCCTGCACGCTGATGGGGTTTGGTGATATAATGAAATACCTCTTTGTTACTCATAATTATACCATAATTAGTCACGAATGCAACCAATAGAAAAAACTACTTAGAACGGTAGATCATCGCTAATAACAATGCATTGTCCACCAAATGGATTTTGTGAAGCATTAAATACATTGTTATTAATTGTCGCTGCTTTTAACTAGGCCTCTCCCCTTCTATTATAAAAGAAGATATATATCATTTCTTAATTACCTACTACCTTAAACCAAAATTTAAGTACTACCTAATTTAAGTAGTACTTAAATAATCTAAAAAATAGTTATCCCAATTGTTATGATTTTATAATACGATTATTTGTAACAAAATGAATATTATATAATTAAACACTACCATATTTAGGTAGTGTTTAATTATTAGCAAAACAAAAAATATTTATTCTATTCTCTTAACTTCAACTAAGTTATGCTGCACATCTTTATATAAATCATATGCAACTCATTAGCTAGACAAACTACAAGCATGTAGTTTTATCTGTTAATTATGTACTACCTAAATAAAGTAGTTTATAATTAACAAGTATATATATTTAAAAATTTAAAATTAATTTTTTTATGACTTGTACAAATTTATCTGATATTCTCTTATTAAGAACTACCTAATTTGGGTAGTTCTTATTTTTTACATTTTAAGTAGTATTTAATTGCAATTTGGTAGTATTTTTTTATTATCTTATTCCTAGAACGGTAGTACTTAATATAAATATAGGTAGTATCTAATTTAAGTATTAATGGTAGTATCTAATTTAACAGGTAGTATGTAACTACTTTAAAGTAATTTTTTTCAGATTAACACAGTAGTATCTTATTAAATAAGTTAATTCTAAAGGTAGTACATAATTATTATATATATCTAACATTGGTAGTACTTATTGTATTTTTTAGTAGTATATAATCTATTGTTTTCTAGCCTAAAGCCTTGTCTTATAAGAATAATATAATATATACTACTGAAATAAGGTAGTATATATTACTAGTAGTGGTAGTATGTTTTATATGCATAAGGTAGTTCTTAATTTATTTTTTGTTTTGATACTGGTAGTACTTAATTATCCTTAATTTTAAAACCAAATTTTATTCATACGTTCTTCTGGTAGTATTTAATTATAAATAATATTTATTTAAAGTAGTTCTTAATGACTTTAAAGGTAGTACATAATTCATTTTATTTCTTATTTTAGGTAGTATTTAATTAAAAAACAGTTTTAATGCGTTTGCATTTTTTATTTATCTTTGCTATTTTCGAAAAGAGTAGGTAATTTTACATAAATAAAACAACGTGAAAGTAGAGGATCTACA